>CAZNKT010000022.1:5022-60276 GCA_964573605.1 uncultured Pirellulales bacterium | reverse complement strand
TGGGATGAGATGATGATCGGCTTTTTCGACGTGGCCGTACCCAAGGGCGCGGGACCCGACATCGACCGTCCTCCCGTGGATCTCCGTCCCGGCGTGGAGGACAGGGCCCGGCAGTTGCTGGTCCGTTTGGACAAGGATGAAGACGGCGTGGTGAGCGGCGAGGAAGTCTCGGGAAAATTCAAGAGAGTGTTCGTCTTTCTGGATAAGAACCGTGACGACGTGGTGACGCTCGAAGAGCTGGTGGCCGGCATGAAACTCCGCGAAAAACGCTAGGCTCTCCGTGGGATCACGTCCTCGGTTACACCATGGCGCCGCCGCGCGGCTTCCGGTGCCCGCGCGATGGCAGCGCCGGCGGCACGCTCGGTATGGCGTTTCTGAAGTTTGCGTACCGGCGGGCTGGACACGGGCTTTGCCCGGGGATAAATAACCCAGCGATTTGGCGGGGGATTGCCGGTATACGGACATTGGAAACGCTGTAGTCTTCGTCACGGCCTGCCGGTCAGGCGCCGGATGTACTTCACTTCGTCGACATCGTACGGCGTGCCGTTACGCCGGAATATGTCGTGAAACCACAGGTCGGGTTCTTCCGTGTACTTTTTCCGCCACGAATCCCAAGGATACTGCGTCTGGGTTTTTCCGGCCACAAACCCCCAACTGTACGCGGCGATTTTTTGAGTTTGGAAGTAGCCCAGGAGGGGATCGAAGCGGCTGCCGTTGGGACGGGCCATATATTCGGTGCAGAAAATGGGGCGATGGTAGCGTCGCAATTGCTCGACGCGCACCCGGACCTGGGCCAGGTCGCCATAGTTGTGAAAGCTGACGACATCCGATTCGTCCAGCATCATGGCTTCGATGGACGAGCAGGCATCGTGATCCGGCCACGGACCAAGCCAAAGGGCGGCTGTGAGCGGTTGCGATGGGTTGGCTGCGCGGGCCCACTGAAAAACGTTTTGCAGTAGTATCGTGGCCATCTTCGCCTTGTCGGACAGCTCCGTCTTGGTGCCGCGAACTCCGTAGGAATGCGTGTTTGAATTGTCGGGTTCATTGAAAACATCCCAGGCTTGAACGCGAGGGTCACGGCGGAACTCGCGAATCACGCCCGTGATGTAGGGTCGCAGTTCGTCGTGTCGTGCCTCGTTGCCCAGGATTTCCGCTCCCGGAGCCTGCAGCCATGCTGAGTTGTGAACATGCGGGCGCGGCGCGCGCTGTTTGCCCAACTCGGGGTGCGGATCCCAAACGCCGTCAAGGAGCACAAACATCACGCCGATCCCATGCTTGTGGGCGATGGTCAAAAACTCATCGGCGCGACCCAGGTAGCCTTCGGGATCCTGTTTCCACAGCAGATTATGCATGAACACGCGAATGCTGTTGAACCCAAGCTCCGCGGCCCACGCAAGTTCCCGATCGATCGTATCGCCGTCGAATGTATCGGCCTGCCACATTTCGAGCTGATTGACAGCCGTGCTCGGCGTAAAGTTACAGCCGACCAGCCACGGCTGGCTGGCGTACCACTGGTTCGCCCGATCGACGGTCCAACGCTCCCGGGCGCTTGCCGCGCTGCTGAACAGAACAAAAGAACAAAACGCGGCACGGGCCAGCCTGCTGAGCCGTGTCATTGGAGGGCATCCTCTCGGTAAAAGAACTGTCGCGCGAACCTGACGGCAAAGCGACCGCGGCTCGTCCGTGGCTGCGGGCGCTGGCCTAGCGCTCCGACTCGCCGAAGACCAGCAAAAACAACCATTCCGCCACCAGCGCGGGCTTTTCCTCCCGCTCGACTTCCACTTCATTTTCGGTCTTCACCAGAAAACGTCCCGGCCCGCGATCGCTCACGTCCAACAGCCGGACGTGGCAGCGGATGCGCGAGCCGACACGGACCGGTGCGATCAAGCGGACTTTATCGAAACCGTAGTTGAGGCCGTAAAGGGCTCCTTCCGGGTAATCACGACCCGCCATTTGCCGGTGCAGGCACGTCAGCATCGACAAGGTCCAGAACCCGTGGGCAATCGTGCCGCCGAATGGGCTGTCTTGTCGAGCCCGCTCCGGATCGATGTGCAGCCAATCCCAATCCCGCGTCGACTCCGCGAACTGATCGATCAACCGCTGGTCCACATCGATCCAACCGGAGGTCCGTGCTGTATCGCCATAAAAGGCCTTGATGCGGTGACGCAAGACTTCGGGCTCCGGCATGAATGCCTCCCGGTGCACACGGGTCCATTCTGCGGAATCGTAACTGCCCGCCGATGGTATTGCAAATCAGCGCATGCATCCCCCCGGAGCCTCGGCAATCTAGAGTGCGGTCGTGCGCTGCCGCGTCGCGAGGTAGAATGAGGCGAGTCATTCTTTCGTCGTTGCCGGCAGCCCGTTTCGACCGTTTTGTGATGGGCCGCAGCGGAGAAAGGTGCGGAGCCTTTCGAGAGCTTGCGGCCGTGTCGCGATGCAGACTGGCAGCGGCACACCGAGCCAACATTTATAGCGTCTTACAAAACATCATGGATGCACTACCAAAAACGCGAGTTTGCAGACGAACCGGCGGTTTTGTTAGAGGTTCTTAGGGGGTTACAAAAGGGATGCGTATTATCTGGTGCCTGTTCTTCGTTGTGGGAGTGTCGATCGTGGGCCACGTGGTGCTGGCGCGCGAATTCCGCGCGGGCGTCGCTCGGCAGGACATCACGCCGCCTCGCGAGATGCAAGCTTCCCTGGGCGGATACGGTGATCGCATGAGCCGGCCGGCAGAGGGGATCCACGACCGGGTATATGCCAAGGCTCTGGTCGTGGCCGGCGGCGAGGGATCGTTCGCGTTGGTGACGGCCGATGTCCTGGGATTTCCACCGCCCGTAAAGAAGGCCGTGGTGACGCGGCTCTCTGACCAAGGATGGACCGCGGACCGCATCATGCTGCTGCCGAGCCATTCGCACACGAGCATCGACATGATGCAGATCAATCCCGACAACAAGTTGCCCATACCCCAGATTGGGATATTCAATCAGGAAGTGTATGCGTGGACGGTGAGGAAAATCGCGCAGGTCATCGAGGACGCCGCCGGACAGCTGGAACCGGCGTCGACAGGAACCAGCCGCAAATCATTGTCGGGTTGGAATGCCAACCGGCGTCGTGGTGGCGTCGTGGTCGACCCTCATTTGACGGTAACGCGTATCGACAAGGCCGACGGGACGCCGCTTGCCGTGCTGGTCAACTGGACTGCGCATCCAACGATCATGGCGGCGGAGGACATGCTGTTCTCGGGCGGCTGGCCGGGCCACTTGCAGCGCACGCTGGAAGCACTGATCGGCCACGATGTGACCGTCATGTATTACAACGGCGCGCAGGGGGACCAACGGCCGGTCGCTCGGCCTGATTCGGGGCCCAGTCGGTGGGAGCGTGCGGAGCGATACGGACGGGAACTGGCTCTGGAGGTCTACGGTCTTTGGCCTTCGATCGAAACACGCGGCGATGCTCCCGTCGCATGGAACCTGGAAGCGATCGATCTTCCCGAACCAGCCGCCCACGCTGACTTCAGGCTGACGGGCGGCGCCGAGTACGGAATCACGGACTCCATCATGCAGCGTATTCTGTCGCTGGTCATCGCCCGCGACACGTCCAGCGGATGCCTTCGCCTGGGAGACCTGCTCATCGTCGGCATTCCCGGCGAGTTGGCCGCCGGACTTGGCCTGGATATCAAGCGCCAGGCTGCCGGCATCGCAGATGTTCCTTACGCAACGATCGGCGGACTGGCAAACGAGTGGGTCAGTTACATTCTCTCGCAAGAGGAATACGAGCGCGGCGGATACGAGGCCAGTGTAAGTTTTTACGGAGCCGGACTGGGCGACGCCATTACGCAAGGCGCCTTGGATAGCGTGAAATCACTGGCGGGCCGGCAGCAGCGTTGATGTCCGTGGCGAGTCGTCGCGGTACGCCGATCATGCGTACGCCGGACTATTCCCTCCAGGCCGTGGCTTCAATGCGGCGAAGTTCCTCGTCGATGTCGCCTCCTTCGTAGAAAGAAAGCCGGCCTCGCAGCCGGTGCGTCGCTCCTGGGTCGCAGTCCGGAAACGTGGGATCGGCGTGCATGCACGGGCAATGCACGTTGCCCCACGCGCGGCTGCAATGCTGCCAGGCGGTAATTACCCACCGGTCGCCGGCTTCATGGCGGCATGCCACGTACGGAGCCGCAAAATGCTTGTTGTCGTTCGTCAGCCTGGCGAACCCCGTGGCACTGCCCAGCATCACGCAATTCTGAACGCGCAGGCCGGTCAGCCGGTGCGGCGAGCTGTTCGTTATCCAGAGTTCCATGATCACGTGATCGGCCATCGGTGACAGACGGGCACCGAACGTCACATCATTGGGCAAGGTTCGTTCGACGTTCAGGTTGCCGCGCGCGTCGCGAGTCCACTCGACAGGCGGAAGTGGGACGTTTTCCTGAGTCCATCGGGTTGGCACATGCGTGTGGGCCAGGTACAGCAGTTCGCTTTTTCCCTCGTGTTCGTGCCAGATCGCTTCGGGCACGTCGACGACGACGTACCCGCCGCCTGACCACGGACAGAACACGCTGGCCTTCGTTTCTCGCTGTGGACGAATTGCGCCGTCGCGGAATCCGATCCGCGGATGCCTCCCGCCCGGGTATGGCAGCACGCGGAGCGTGTCCCGTGATGCTGGCTCACGTTCCGCGGAGATGTCGAATCGCGCCAGCGCATCCTGAATCTCAGCGGAAGTCAAACCCGTGGCCGCGCCGATCTCTGGAACCGTGAACTTGTGATGGGTCAGCATGTTGTCCAGCCAATAGCGCAGCACCTCGTCGGATTGGGGCCGGCGGAAGTTGTCTCGCGACGTGTCGTCGGCCAAGGCCTGTTTGCGATCGTTGATCACGCCCCGGTAGTCCTGCGGTTTGATTTCGGGATCGATATACCTCAACAGGTCGCGGATCGCGATAACGCGGTATTCGTTGTCGCGAAGATACTCCATGTAGGCCACAAACGTCTCGGGAGGCGTGTGCACCCACGGGTGTTCGTTGTCCGGCACGCCGTGGAACTGCAATACGGCGATGCGACCATGCCGCGCCTGTTCGACCGCAAGCACAAAGTCTTTCAGTTCCCAGTCGGGTCGTGCGTCGCCCGCCGACGGGATCAGCAACGGGTGGTCCAGCCCCGGTTCATACGCGAACCCCCTGCCGCGGTCCTTGTCGTAGGAGAATTCGGGCGATCCACCACGCCGCGCAAGGCGGATTCCGAGGTCCTCCAGAATGGGCAGCGCTTCGCCGACAAAACCATTTCCGGGGTACGCGAAGCTGACAGGCCGCGGGATACCGTGTTCCGCGCAGCGCCGATCGATGGCACGGAGTTGCTGGGGCAGTTGATCCAGTGCATCGCGTGTAACACCCCGATGGTCTCGCGTGTGGTTGCCAATTTCGAAACCGTCGCGGTTGAGCTGCGCGATTTCGTCCCACGTCATGTATTCCTTTTTATTCTCGTGAAAGTCGAAGCCCTCGGTAACATAGAAAGTCGCCCCGAATCCGAAACGCAACAAGATCGGCCGCACGACGGTGAAATGCGATTTCACGGAATCGTCAAACGTGAGGACGACCAGCTTGTCCGGAACGGGCTCGAGGCTGCTGGCCGGCCGGGAAAGAATCAGCAATAGGCTTACGAGCCACAACGGCCACGTCTTGCTCATCGTATTTCTGATCCTCGTTGGCAGAAGCTCATGGGGCGGGCGACAGGTCCGGTGGTTCGCTGCCCGGCCGCCGAGCCGGAATCCTCGGGCCACGGGGGTCCGCGGCCCGGCCGCGCGGGATGCCTGGTGTTTCATTGATGGTCGGCGCGGCGCGGCGCGGGGCGGTCCGCGGCCGTCCCGCGTGTGAGTATCTTGGTCGCCGTGATGTGTTTGCGGAGTTCGTTCTTGTCCAGGAAGTATGTCGGCTTCATTTTTCCTTTGCTGAACAGCTCTTCCGCCTGGTCGTCGTAGTGCGGGCTGTCCGGATGATCGCTCTGACCCAGAGGCACAACGGTCCACGATTTGGGCGGCGTGGTCAATAGAACGATCTGCGTGGACGTCTGGCCTCCTCGGCCCAGCATTTGGTGCGTGCCCTCGACGGGATCGAAACTAATGGCGCGGCACGTCGCAATCCCGTGTACGGAACCGCCGCTTACCGGCCAGGACTTGTTCGTACCTCGGCGTCCTACGCGAAAAACCTCTCCGTACGGAACTTCCAGACGCCCGAAGTCTTCCATGAGCGCGTCGGCGCCGCGCTTGAGCGTATCCAAAATCTGGTCCTTAGTGACGTCGTCCGGCGGTGGAAATCCCGCGCGGTCCGCGCGGATGACATCGGGGCCGAACTGCTCTTTCCAATAATGGTAAGCGATGGCGGCCGTCGAGTCCGCGTCGCAATGCCGATCCCAGGACTTGATCAAGCGCACCATCGTGGCATAGCGCTGCTGCTGGCGCAGCGCGCTACCGGCCTCGGCCCACGCATCGCCCAGTTTCTGCTGCCACACGCCGGCTCCGAAAACTTCCGTATTGTTTGCCAGAGCGATGGCGTCGTCGACGGTCATCCGCATGGCCGAATCGAGTAACTCCAAGCACATCGCCGCGCGTTGGTGCAGCGGGTTGTCGTACATTCGTTCGAGACTGTAAAAGCCGTTGAACAGATAAGGGCGATCCGACCAGCCTTCCGGCTGGAGAGGGCAGCCTTTGATCATGAACTGCGGGCTGACATTGCAATTATGCATGTAGCCCTGCGGGGGGTTGTGCAGTTGCACCAGATCATTCAAGGGATGAATTCCACGCCATTCGGTCTCCGGCGTGCCGCCGGGCACGGGCAGTTTATAATCGTGACCCGGCGCTCGAACGGGTACGCGTCCGTTGCGGATGTAGAAGATATCGCCGTCCACGGTAGCCACCATGACATTCTGTTCCATCAGTTGCAGCATGGCCAGCGCCCGCTTCATTTCGGCGAGGTTCCTGGCGGTCATCATGCGGTACGTCTGTTCGGCCAGCCGGACCTCGTCCGCATAGGGGATTTTCAGGGAATAAGCCTTTCCCTCGTGTTCAGCGACAACCGGTCCGTGACAGGTGGCACGCAGGACAATCGGCTGTTCACGGACGGAGTCGCCGTCCTTGACCCGAATGACGTCGTGCTTGACGACCATATCCCGCCACTGGCCGTCGTACCGGTACTGGTCCGGATGGTCGGGGTTCACATCGACCGCGTAGCAGTCGGCCGCGTCCGGGCCGCCTGTGGTCATGGCCACCGAGCAGTATTTGTTGTGACCCAGAGACGGCAGCGGGAGCCCCACGATCGCCACGCCAGAAACGGCCAGCTCGTCGCCATAAATCCGCGCTTCGTAGAACCGCATCGCGCCGTACCATCCCAGATGAGGATCGACCAGCGCCAACGGCGCTCCGTAGGCGGTTCGTTCCGGGGCGACCAGCCATTGATTGGACCCACGGTACGGCAGTGGATCGAGTTGGACTCCCGCGCGTTGCAAGTCTCCAGCGGCGTCGCCTTCCGGCCAGTTCCAGATGACATACCGTGCCAGCGCCACGCACATCCACGGTTCCATGTCCGGCGCCCAATCCGGCACTTCATCGGGGTGTTCTCGGGCGTAGTGCTTGACGCCCTGCTGAAACGCTTCCAGCATGCGTCGTACTTTCACATCAAGTTCGCCGTATTTTTCGCGTGCTACTTCCGCGTGCCGCCACATGCGCTGCCGATAGTCGTCCTCTACGTGACCTGCTCCAAACGCCTCGCTCATCGTTCCCGTCGCTCGGCGATACTGGCGCATCAATTCTTCCAGCCGGTCTTCCGCCTGCGCGTACCCCATCGCGTAACAGGCGTCCTCGTCGGTATCAGCGAAGATATGCGGCACCCCGAACTCATCCCGATGGATGGTAATGCTCGTCCCGGCGGCTGCCGCCGACGAAGCGACGATCAACCACAACGTTGGCATTCGTATACAGCACGTTGTTCGCAACGTTGTTCGCATTGCCAGTTTCCGTAGATACAAATGGTTCGCTTGGCTCACCCATCCACGCGAACCGGTAGTCTAGCACAGTCGGTTCCGGTATGCGCGGTTTGAACGTCGAGGATCCCACGCGAGACGCAGGTCCCGCCGCTCCGAGGCTGGGGCTGTCGTCTGAGGCAGTGTAAGGTCGCGATTACAGTGGATGGTTTGTTCGCCCGGGCAACGCCAACGGGAGCGTGCGGTATGCGAGTAGAGTTCGGCCCAATGATCGTCGGCCAGAAGTTGGTCATGTCGCCGGTGGCGGGCGACGCACGCTATGCGGACGGGTTCGGCATCCCCCGGTCTACGGTTTCTCCAGAGACACGGGGACGACGGTTGTCTCTTGAATGCGGGCGGCCAGCGGTCCGTATATGCCGTGGCCCCACGCGATGGTCCGCGGTTCGATACTGGAAGCGGCCGTTCCGCTGACGCGCGTTGTACCCAGGCAGTGTCCATCCTGCAGGATCCGGAAGTGCTCCTTGGTCAGAGAAATGTCGAAGCACGTCGGACCGTCGCGCCAACGCGTGTGGACAGCCAACTGGCCCGGTCGTGTCCAACGATAGACTTTGCCGTAATCTCGCCATTTGCCGTCGGCAAGAAAAGCGACGCGCGGGCCGTACGGAGCCGACGATTTCGCGGAAGTGGATACATACAGCGAGTTCCCAAACGGTACCATACTGGTGACCCGCTGTCCCCAGAGATTGTGCACGTTGGCGATTTGTCGCGTTTGCTCATCGTACGGATGCACGACCGAATCGGTCGGCTCCGGATGTGAGAACATGCGTCGCACGAAAAACCATTTATCGCGGTCACGGTCGTATCGCCACACTTCAGCCCATGGCCAGACGCCGGTCAAAAGATCGCCGGCATAGATAGACAGCGTCTGCGCTTCTCGAGCCCGGCGCGCGACGCCCGGCATCACCGGCGGCCACCCGGAAAGACGCGTCAGACCTTGCTGCGTAAACTCGAACAGTTCACCGGTTGGATAGTGGCCGAGCAGGAGCACGTCATAGTAGTTGATCATGGAATAAACCTGGTAACTCACCTGCAGGTCCGGTTCCACGAGCACCGTCCAGCCATCCTGATCGAGCACATACACGCCACCGGTATTGGTGGCGGCCAGCACACTGCCGGCCAATTGCCCGAATGCATACACGAATTCGCGCGGCGATCGCAGTTCCATCCGGCGGGCTGCGTCCAGTGGCGGCGCGCCGCTCCAATCCGCCTGCCAGGGCACGGCGACCAGTTGGTTGTGGGGCCGAGCCGCGTCGGTACTGTACATGCGAAAGATCAACTGGCCGGCGGCGTAGTAATAGGCGCCCAGCCGCAGGTGGTCGTCATGCGGGCGGAACAGTATTCGGTCATCGTAGGTGATGCGCCGATCATCGACTCGCAGAATGCCGCCGGCTACGGGCGTGGACGTGAGCACCATTTGTTCGTCCAGAACCCAGTGCTGGCCGGCCGGAGACCAGCGGCGCGGGCGCGGGTCGTCGCCCCCGGAGCGGCTCGCGGCCATCAATTCACCGTCCACATTCCACAGGTAAACGCCCGCATCGCGGTTCACACGCGGCAACACCTGCGATGCCACCGTCCATGGACGGTCGGGATTCCGCACGAAGCAGTTCAACTGGCGTCGATTGCTGCGAGGCTGCGTGTTGTACGCGCCCAGGAACCCCGCACCGGCGACGACCCGCCCCTGGTCGTTATGCAACTCGAAGAGAGATCCCCAGTTCTGACCGAGGTCCTTTCCAAAATCGACCGTCACAGATATTCGAAAAACGACGGGCTCGTTGCCACGATCGCCCGTTGTGGGCTCGTTGCCGCGTATCGGCGAGGCGGTCAGCCATGCCGCCGCCGCGAGCAACCCAACGATCCCGGGCCACCCGCGCCGGTCAACGTGGCGTGCGGCCGGTCGAATCATCCGTCTGCTGCGTGTGCCAGGCACCCCGTGATCGCTCCTCCGATAATTTGAATTTCCCGCAGGTTGCCGGCCCGTACGCCCCATCCCCGCGCGAGAGCGCCGCCCCGGTAATGGTGCACCGCGTGAGACCGCATTCGGTGTCAGGATCGATCCCATTCGCCCAGCTCCCTGAGCCGGATCACCTCCTCGGCTGCCATGTCTCGCAGGCGTACGTAATCGGTCTTGTTGACACGATTCAGCGGTAAGCCCCCTTCCGGGAGAATCACGTAGTGCAGCGGCCGCATGTACGATGCGATTCCCTTCGCGTGCCGCAGAAGATCATCGTTATGCAGAGCCGATCCGGTATGTCTTTCCAGAAACAGAACGACAGCTTCGCCGAAAACGTCGTGCTCGGCACCGACAGCCCCGCACGCGGCGACATCTTTCCGCAGCGCGGCGAAATGGTTCTCTATTTCCGCCGGATGGACTTGATATCCCTTGGGTTTGATCACGAGCTTCGAGCGGCCTTTGAAGATCAATCCCCGCGGGCCGATCGATCCCAGGTCGCCCGTGTAACATACGCTGTCGCGGGTGACCGTATGCCGATAGGCATCGTCATTATTCACGTAGCCGATGAATACTTGCGGCCCGCTGAAGCAGATTTCTCCCGTCTTCCCGTCCGGCAGACGATCACCGGCTGTGCCGTCCGGCCGCATTGGTTCGCGGATCGACAGCGGCGTGACCGGCATGGGCCAGCCCACGTTGTCGATCAGCTCGTTGGGATTGTCGGTGATACCTGTATAGGTAACGAAGCCGGCCATTTCCGTCAGGCCGAGTCCAGTGCCGACGCGCGGACACATCTGGGTGAGTCGATTCAGGAATTGGTGGGTTACTTGTTGCCCTCCGAACAGCACCTTATCCAATGAAGACAAGTCGAACTCAGGGAAATTGGGCAGACGCCACTGCATGTTGAACATGGAGGGAATCTGTCCGAAACAATTGATCTGCAAATCTTGAATTGCCCGCAGAGACATCTCGGGATCGAAAACATGCAACAGGACGGCAGTGCCGCCGGCAAACAGCGTGCTCATCAGCTCTTCACCCTGACATCCCACATGCGACGGTGGTAAATTAACGAGCATCCGGGTGGCTTCCGTAAACTGGAACCCATGCGTCAGGCACAGGTTCTGGCAGGTGATATTTCGATGCGACAGTAGGGCGGGCTTGGGCAGGCCGGTCGAACCCGTTGTAAAGATCACTTGCGCCCCATCCGATGGCGTGATCGCGCGATGGATCTCTTGGTAGCGTTTCCAGGCGGGTACCGCGGCGGCATGCGTGGCGATTGCTTGCGCTCGTTTCTCGGCACGCGAGAAAAACGCTTCCGCGGTAATCGCTCCCGGGATCGTAATGGGCGGCGGATCGAACTGGATAAGAAACTCCAGTGGCGGCCCTTGGGCATGAACGACCCGCCCAATGTCGACAGCGTTCACTGCGGACGTCGTGGGTCCGAAGACGTAGCCTCTGGGCTGGATCAGATGCAGCAATCTTAAGATTTCTGGAGTCTTGATGCGTAGATCGAGCGGGGCATGGATGACACCGATCTTGAAGCACGCGTATTCCAGCAGCACGTGTTCTGCGAGCAAGGGCAATGAGGTTGCCAAGAAATCCCCCGGGCGGAATCCCACATCCACCAGTTCAACGGCGATCGCCGTGGTCTGGTCGTGGAGTTGCCGGTAGGTGAGTCGGCGACCCGTGTTGAATTCCACAAGTGCCGGGTGCCCGCCGCGCCGCGAAGCCCATGTTTCGATCGCGCCGTGCAGAAGATGTCGATCTGCGAAACGAGTTTCATATTCTTGCAGGCTGACTTGAGGGATCGGCACATCATGGGATGTCAATGGCATGGCAACACGTCATTGTATGAGACGAGGGAGCATCGTTAAACCTGCTGGCGATTCTCGACCGGTGCCGCATAGGCACGACTGTTACCATGACACTATAATATTTCCGGCCGCGGGACGCCTAAATCGGCGTATCGCCGACGTGTTTTTGGTACCTGGCTGCGCGAGGAATCGCCGGAATGAATTCAAGCTCGGAGGTCAGTCTGGGGCCGCAGCCGTCGCAGGCTGAAGCTCGCAAAACACAGCGCATCATCTCGCTCGACCAATTTCGCGGTTACACCGTCGTCGGCATGTTTCTGGTCAACTTCGTGGGCGGTTTTGCCGCCTGCCATTATGTTCTCCAGCACCATAATACGTTTTGCAGCTATGCCGACACGATCATGCCGCAGTTTCTGTTTGCGGTGGGATTCGCTTTTAGACTGACCTTTGGCAGGCGAGTGCGTACGGAAGGGATCCACGCGGCCTACCTGCGTATCGTCAAGCGATTGCTGGGCCTGATTCTGGTGGCGCTGGTCGTATACCGGGTCGATCCCGTTGCCAAGAGCTGGAATGAACTCGTGGAGACCGGCATCTGGGACGCGATCAAGGTGCCGCTCAAGCGAGACTGGTTCCAGACGCTGATGCACATCGCCGTCACATCCCTGTGGATCCTGCCCGTGATCCGCGCGTCGGCCCGGGTACGAATTGCGTACTTGCTGGGGTCGGCCGCCTTGCACGTTGTGCTGTCTTACATTTTTTATTTCCGTTGGGTCAATGGCCTCATCGACGGGAGTTCTGCGATTGACGGCGGGCCGCTAGGTTTTTTGACGTGGTGCATTCCCACAATCGTCGGCACGCTGGCGTGCGATGCCATCGCGGATGCTCGAGGGCGACCGCGGCTCGACCGCCTGGTGGCGTGGGCAGTGCTGTTGATGGGTTTAGGCTACATCATGTCTTGCGCCACGCGCCTGTATGATGTACCGGTCGGCCAGGTCGAGGCGCGGGCGGAACAGCGCTACGCCGAACATCCCGTGATCCCCGGGGAATCACAATGGGCAGATGCCATGCAGCGCGTATCGGAAGAGGGCATCGGCACGTTGCTCGCGGAACCCCCATTCACTCCCCCGCCTCATCCGGAAGGGCACGTTGGTCGAAGCTACCTTTTTCGCAAGTGGAATTACTGGATGATGAGCCAGCGCTCGGGCAGCATTTCCTACCAGACGTTCTCGGCGGGGTTCTCGCTGGCCGTCTATGTGTTGTTTTACGTGCTCTGCGATATCCTGGGATGGCGTGTCGGCATATTTCGAACATTTGGCATGAATGCTCTGGCTGCCTACGTGCTGCATATGATTGTCGACTCCGCGGTATCGCCCTTCGCGCCCCGCGATGCGGCGGCATGGTACATGTGGGCCGCGTGCTTCACGTTCATGCTGATCACCTATCTGCTGGTACGGTCACTTGAAAAGCGCGACATTTACATCAAGGTCTGATGCCGCGGCCTAATGGGGCGTGCAGTACGAATCTCCGTGGGGCGAATCTGTGGCGCCTAAGCGGCTACTCGTGCACGCGATTCCACATGGCGGCCAGGAATAGTGTGGCGCCCAGCGAGATCAATCCGAGCACCACGGCGGCCAGCCCGTAGCCGTAAATTAGATATCCCGTGGCGAACAGCGCGGCATAAACGGCTATGCACCCCACGACCATGCAGGCCACACCGACCCCCAGGCTGGACCTTGCTGCGGGATTTTCAATGGCGTCACCGTCCTGTGCGGCGTCCCGTACGACGTGTTGCCATCCGGGACCTCCGGGGTGGATCTGCCGGTAAAATGCGCGAAGGGTCAGCGGGTCGTCCGGGCGTGTCAAAAATGTGGCTGCCAGCCAGCAGGCCGTCGTGAGCGCGACGCCCAGGACAATCTTGTGCCAACCCTCGAAACCACCGGCCAGCAAGGCGCCGGTTGACGAATCCATGCCGTACTGCGTCAGACGCTCGACGTACCATGTCGTCTGCCCGTGTTCTGCCAGCCACGCTACCCACTGGTCGTGGGCCAGAAACGCCAGGGCCACAAGAAAAGATACCACCATCGCAGTCAGCTCACTGAACGGATTGACGCGCCACCAGAACCATCGCAGGATGAACAACAGCCCCGTCCCGGCACCGACTTGCAATAAGATGTAAAATCCTTGCAGCGCATCTTCCAGCATCAAAGCGAGCCCGGCGGCCAGAATCATCATCGCGGCGGTTGACAGGCGCCCGATTCGAACGAGCGACCGCTCGCTCGCCTCCGGACGCAAAAAGCGTTTCCACACGTCGTTCACCACGTAAGAGGATCCCCAGTTGAGATGCGTGGAGATGGTGGACATATAGGCGGCGATCAGCGATGCCACGACAATGCCGCGCAGCCCCACCGGCAGGAACGTCAACATGGCGGGATAGGCCAGGTCGTGCTGCACTTTGTCGCTTGGCAAATCCGGATACGCCTGCCGGAGCGATTCCAGGTCGGGAAACACGATCAGGGATGCCAGGGCGACAATAATCCACGGCCAAGGGCGGAGGGCGTAATGGGCGCAGTTGAAGAACAGCGTGGCGCCCGTGGCATGTTTTTCGTTCTTGGCAGCCAGCATCCGCTGCGCGATATAGCCCCCGCCGCCCGGCTCCGCGCCGGGATACCATACGCTCCACCACTGGACGGCCAGCGGCACCACCAGGATGCTCATCGCCAGATTCGCGGCATCGCGGGTCGTGAAGTCAAGCGGCGGAACCATGGCCAAATGGGGCCGCACGGCAGCGTGCTCCAACAGGGCCGGCAGGCCGCCCACCTTTGCGTGGCCAAGCGCCACGATCGCCGCGCCCACCGCTCCGATCATGGCCACGATGAACAGCAGAAAATCCGTGAGCACCACGCCGCGCAAGCCGCCCATGGCGCTGAAGCACACCGTGACCAGCGACGCAACGAGGATCGTCTCCAGTGGTGAGAAGCCGAGCATGACGTGCCCGATCTTGATTGCCGCCAGCGTGACGTTGGCCATTACCAGGACGTTAAAGAACACGCCCAAATAGACCGCGCGAAATCCGCGCAGGAACGCCGCGGCTTTGCCGCTGTACCTCAATTCATAAAATTCAAGATCGGTCAGAATGCCCGACCTGCGCCACAGCTTGGCGTAGACGAACACGGTGAGCATTCCGGTGAGCAGAAATGCCCACCACGTCCAGTTCCCCGCTACCCCGTCCTGGCGAACGATATTGGTTACCAGCAGAGGTGTGTCCGCGGCAAACGTCGTGGCGACCATGGAAAAGCCCAGCAGCCACCAAGGCATATGTCTTCCTGAAAGGAAGAATTCCGAGGCGCTGGACCCTGCCTGCCGACTGACGATCGCCCCCACGGTCAGAGCGATGACGAAAAACAGGCACACCACCGCCCAGTCGATCAATTCAAGTTGCATGCGGAGCGTCCTTTCTAAGCGAAGCCGGGAGGCGCTGCATCGATGCGACGACCGACCGTGTGCGGGGCTTGTTGATTCGGAAGACTCAAATCAACTCGGCGATCGGCGCACCGTCGTGAAGGATGGGCACGGGGCGGCCGGAGAAATCAGTAAGTGTCGCATGATGATCGATTCCCAGATGGCGATAGATGGTAGCCAGCAGGTCCTGCGGAGAATACGGTCGCTCGACCGGAAACTCGCCGCGGCCATTCGTGGCGCCGACGACCTGCCCCATGCGAAGATCACCGCCGGAGACGAGTGCCGAGTAGGCCTGGGGCCAATGATCCCGCCCCACGCCGTTGCTGTTTTCCCGCAGCCGCGGAGTGCGCCCGAATTCACCTACCACGACGACCAGAATCTTCTGATCGATACCACGAGCGTAAATGTCTTGGATCAATGCGGAAAGCGCCTGATCGAGATACGGCAGCCGCCGCTGCATGTATTTTCCGAAGTGACCCGGCCGTCCGGCATTAAGGACGTGATCGTCCCAGTTGGTGAACTCCTTGCCGGACTTGGGCGTGTTGATGAACAAGCTGACGACAACCGTACCGGCTTCCGCCAGGCGACGGGCCAACAGGCATGATTGCCCCCACAAGTGTCTACCATACCGGTCGCGGAGATCGCCGCCCTCCTTGTCGATAGCAAATGCCTCGGCCGTTTGGCGGCTCGTGAGCAGCTGAAAAGCCTGTTCGTGAAACGCATTGATGGGCCCCGCCGACATCGTATGGTCAACCCCGCGGCGAAGCGTATCGAGCTGCGCGAGCAGGGAACGCCGGTCGCCGAGCCGGGTGCCATCGACGCCGGCGACGAGGTGCATGTTGGGAGGACGAAAGCTGTCGGCCGAAGGATCGCCGACCTCAAACGCGCCGTGCTGCACGCCCAGGTAGGACGGCCGAGTCATGTAGGGCTTACGCGGTATTGCCACGTAGGGCGGCGCCCCTGCCTGGTGGTTCGCGCGGCAATGACCCGCGATGGACCCGAAATCAGGGTGCTCGCTGACCGACTGGGACGTAGGATCAAGTCGCCGCGGGCGCTTGCCGGTGAGCACCACGATGCCTCCGTCGCTGTGAATGCCGACATCATGGTGCAGGGATCGAACCAGAGAGAATTTGTCCGCCAACTCCGCCTGAAGCGGAAACAGCTCGCAGATCTGCATGCCCGGAACGGATGTCCGGATCGGCTTGAAGATACTCCGGTACTCCGTCGGCGCGTGAGGCTTTAGATCATACGTTTCCAGATGAGACGGTCCTCCGTGCAAGTACAACAAGATCACGGAAGTATCGTGCTTCGGGCGGCCGGCGGCGGCGCGCCCGGCGAGTATGTCGGACAGGGTCAGTCCACCCAACAGCAGCCCACCCGCCCGCAGAAATTCCCGGCGCTTTATCGGACCTTTACAATGGAGACGCTGCATGGCCTTCATCGAGCCTCGAACAAAACCGCCGTTGCGCCCGTCAATCCGTGTTTCGAATAAACATCCGCGACGTATGGGTAGCCGCCGCTAAAAGAGCGATCGACGACTTTAAGCGACTAACAAAACATCGGGGATGAGTTTCTCAAAATCGCGAGTTTGCAGTCGAACCCGTGGTTGCGTTAGCAGCTCTTAGATTGTAAGGCCCTGCGCCGAGGGATCAACCTGGATCTTGGAGCCGATTTCAAAACCTGATTTTGCGGTGACATTTCCCGGTCAGGGAGCGATTGCGGGGCGTTTGAAACCGCTCCTGTATAGGATTTCGTGATCCTGGATACACTTTTGCACTTCGTGCTTCGGGCAATGGCTGCTCGGCGGTGGCAACATTCCACCGTGAGCCCTCATCATGCACCGTAGAAAACTGCCTGCCACGCGCGATCCCTGCCGAAAGCGTGCCGTACGCCGATCCGCTGCAATATTCCCGGAATCACGCAAGGCCATTTAGACAAACATGTCGCCGTCGAACGTCCGGTTCTCCTCGGCAAACTGCGCTTCGGTGCCGGTAACGGTATACACAATCGAATTGTGCCCGATTTCTCCCGTACACGTGGGCGTGGTGCGGTTGCGGACCGCATGGGCGAAAATTCGCATTTCGTTGCCGTAGGAATAAGTCCGCAGTCCCCCGCCCGCACGATTCGACTCGGCCTCCCGCAAAGCGTCCACCGTCGATACGATTCCACCCAGTTCGATGTCGCCGATGCGTTCAATGGAGACGCGTGTCGCCCGGCGCTGCCTGTCGTACACGACGATCTCCTGCTCGGCCGTAATCCGCAGCGCGGCTTCCGAACCCAGCAGCAGTTCGCCGTAACTCCAGCCGTAATTCAGCCCCTGGTGGAAATCCTGGGTGAAGCGCACAATCACGTCACCCTCGAACATGTACTCGGCGGAGACAATGTCATGGGTTTCGCGGCCGTCGCGGTACCTTGTGGCTCCCATTCCGCAGACGCGCATGGGACGTTTATTTCCCAACAACCAGCTTGCCGCGTCCATCTGATGAGTACCATTTTCCGTCATCAGGCCGTGGCCATACTGCCGATAGAGTCGCCAGTTGATCAAGTGATTCAGGGTGGGATATCCCCATGCGCTGAAGTCCTTTTCAATATTCGGTAATGGTCGCTTCCAGTCGCTCCACCGGTCCCAGAAAGCGTCGATGCGCAGGATCTCTCCGAGCACGCCTTCTTTCTGGATCATCCGGTGGGCCAGGTAGTACAGGGGATTGCTGCGGCGCTGTTGGCCGATCTGCAGTACGCGTCCCGTTCGATTGCGGGCAGCGATCATGTCCCGGGCCTGCTCGGGAGCGTAGGCCATCGGCTTTTCGCAGAAGACGTCCTTTCCCGCTTCCATGCAGGCGATGGAAGCCGGCGCGTGCGTGTCTTCAGGAAGTCCAATGACGACTGCCTGCACATCCGTCTCGCTGGCCAGCATGTCGCCCCAGTCCTCGTAGACGCGCACGTCGCTGGACATTTTCCGGGCTTCGGTGACGTGTAGCGGATTGATCTCGCAAACGGCCACGAGCCGGGTTCCGGGCACTTCGAGCAGCCTGCTCGTGACATGGCGGCCCTGACCCCCCGCGCCGATCAGTGCGACGTGCAATTGCTCACTGGGCGCCGCGGCCCTCAAAGATCGGCTTCCCGAGGCGGCCACGGCCGCGCCGGCCTTCAGCAACGTTCGACGATTCAATGCCTGCATTGTATGTGTCTCCTTTCATTGAAATCATTGCGACTGTGTGTCCCCGACTCGCATCCACGGCACGATCACGGCTTGCCGTCGGAGGCCGGGATACCAGACGGGTCCCGGTCGAACCGCAACTGTTGGAAATCCTTCCAGCCGATGACCTCGATATTCATCTCTTTGATTTCTTTGACCACGTCGGGGTCCATGAATATCGCCCGATCGGTATCCCGAATCGGCGCGCTGGAAGTTACGGCCCGCAGTTCTTCATCGTTGTAGCCGCAGTGGATGATAATTTCGCTGACACCCGGTGGAAGACTTCTCAACGTATCCAGATACTTTTCCCGGCGACTCTGCAGCGTCCCTCGCGTATAAAACTGGTACATTGCATCCAGCACCGGCATACCTTGTTGTTCCAGTTGTTTTGCCATTTTAATAACCCCCGGATATCTGCGGGCGATTTCATCGCCGGGTTTGGCGCGCACGAACAGCACAGGGATCTTGTACTCCAACCCTAGTTTGATATAAATCCTTGCCAGGTCGGGGCGGCTGACTACAGCGCCCATGTGCGGATCAAGGTGCGTGACAGGCACGCCAAAGCTCAAGGCCCGTTCGATCTGGGCCCTGAGTTCCAACTCAACTTCCTCCGCCTTGGCGTGCGCCACCACCTGCCCGACATTGCTCCACAGATAGCCATGTTCATCCACCAGGCTGGGAACTTTGTCTCGTGGCGAAACAGGCCCCCAGCGATAATGATTCCATTCGGCGTTCAACGTCAAATGGATACCGAAGTCGGCTTCGGGGTGCGCGGCGGCGTAAGCCGCGAATTCCGAGAACCAGGGACACGGGACCATGATGCTGGCCGAAGACACCGTGCCTCGTTCCAGGGCATCGACCGTCGCACGATTGACCGAGTGGCACATGCCCGCGTCGTCGGCGTGGATAATCACATACCGTTTCTCGCCGCCCTCGGCGTATCCATCGGGCAAAACCGGTCCCAGCAACAGGGCCACCGCTGTCGTCCATCGGATTGTCTGCCACACATGTATCATGTCTGCCTCTCGCATTTTACAGATCCAGATCAGCCCGCGTGGTGCGCTCGAAAGAGACACTCAATTCCCGGCCGCAGATCGCGCATCCTCCTCGGTATCTTGCTGCTCCTCAATGAATCCGTGGAATCTGCCCATCCAGTAGGGCAGCAGGAAGACGGCGCCGTCTCCCAGCGTGCGTCCGTCTCCGCCGCCGTCGAGCCGCCACGGGTCGTGATTCCAGTGCTCGAAGGATCGTTCGTCGACCGGGATCACCTTTCCACTACGCAGGCAGCCGCGCCGACTCCCGGCGCGAGCCAATCCCGCCGGGATCCGTTGGATATCGATGCGATGGCTGTGTTGATAAGGCCACATCGCACGGTCCAGCGGCAGCCGCTGGAGAGAATCCACGGCCTCGGCAAGGTATGCCTGCAAGCGCTCCGTTCGTTCGGGCGCTTCAAGCACAGAGCGATCGCTATGCACATAAATGAAAGTAAACATCGGATTGCATTCCCGCTCGACGACCCTCCAATACCATCGCAGCGACCGCAGGTACTTGGCACGCAGTTCAGGATCGGTTTCATAAGTCAATAAATTGTAATAGCACATGAACGCCATTTCGTCATCGGATTGATTGCCGGTGCCCGGCCCGTCGCACTGTTTCGGATGGAGGACATTCGTGGCGTAAAAATGCTCATCGACCAGCTCGTTGTACGCTTCACGGTATTTGCGGTCCCCGGTCAGATGTTCGGCGACCTTCAGATACGAGAGCATGCTGAGCGAATTTAGTCCGCGACCATTCTCCAGAATGTCCCCGTTGAGGACTTGGGGGCTGTAGCGGGCCCATCGCGTGGGTCTTCCGTCATGGTCGACGAGCTCAAATCCATGGTCGATCAAATGGTCCGTGATCCGTCGGACGACGGCGCGCACCTGTTCCCTCTGTTCGGGGGTCTCCGCCACGAGGTCGTAGTACAGGGCGTACAAAAAGTAATGTCCGTCGAGTTCATCCGAACTGGTATCGCATTTCCAGTACCATTCGTTGTCGGCACTCGTTGGCCATCGAGGCGTGATGACCTTCCACAGCGGATCTTTCTGTTGTTTGCGCCTGTCGAGTTCGGGCGTGTAGTGCACCGCGTTGGGGTTTGGCCCGCTGGTCGGAAGGATACTGCGGGCGGGAAACCCGGCGGGTGCTGGATGCGATCCTCCCTGTGTGACCTCGCTCAAGAAACGCAACGCCTGGAAGGCCGCTTCCGCGCGGCGTCGGGCAGCGGGACAGCCGGAGGCACCATACGCGAAACATTCTCCGGCACCGTACATGGCGGTCCACAAGCCGTCGTTGTCGCTGTCATGCTGTTTCCACGACGATTTGTCTCCGGCGCGCGGCAATCGGACGGCGTCCACGAAACCGAACGGTGTCCGCCGATGGTAGCTATCGATTTCACGCTCGAAAAATTGTGCCTTCCGGGCCAGCGTCATGCGGCGGCGTTCGATCCGCCCCACTCCCCGGGGCGTGGCGAACCATGCATCGCCGCCGGCCGCAACGGCAATCTGACGGACGTGGTTGTCGGGCAGCCACCGCGGCGCCATGCGATACTCCCACCGGCCGCCGTCCCATCGGATCGCTCCCATCGATGTGCCCATCCAGACAGCGCCGTCCCGGCCGGCGGCCAGCGTGGTGAAGTCGTTGTAGGGCAGCCCCTCGTATCCGGTGTACAACCTCCACTGTGTCTTGTTCCGTACGCCCGCGCCTTGCGGGCTGGCAAACCACAACCGCCCCCGGTCGTCAAAGACAACGCCGCGGACATCGTAAGGTGCCCACCGTCGCGCATCGTGCCGTGGTGTCACCGACTCCCAGGACGTTTCCCGGGATCGAACGTAAAGGCCCTGTTCGGCGGCGATGGCAAGCCGTCCATCCGCGCAGCTGGCAATCTGGCGGATCAACGCCCGGTTGCCCAGCATCGCATTGAGCGTTTCGCACGGCACCAGGCGGCCGTTGTCGACGGCGAACAGCCCGCGGGTCGTGCCCAGCAGAACGCTGTCCGCCGCGGCCAGGCAAGTCGGCTCGCAGGCATCCGGCGCATCGGAGCGGAATTTTGCCAACGGTTCCAGGCCGTCGGCCGTGACACAATACAATCCGTCCTTCAAGGCCACGACGACGCCAGCGCCGTGGGCAACGATGTGCGCCACAGGTTGCGTCATTTGTTCGAGAGGCTTCCACGCGGAGTCCTGAAATGACGCCAGTCCGTTCGCGGTTGCCGCCCACACGATTCCTGTTCGATCGACGACAATCCCGCGAATATCGTTGGCAGGCAGACCGTCATCGTCGGTATACGTGTGGCGAACCTCGGCAGCGAACCTGCCGGATCGAACAGCGTAATCAAGCGGCGGATCGTTTCCTGATTCGCGTTTTGCCGCCCGGGATTCCGAGACAAGGACCGGCACGATTGCCGAAGTGAAAACGGCCAGAACCATAAGCGTATTGCAGCGCATCCTGCACTTCGAGCTGCCTAACGGCGGGCAATCAGCGGAAGGCTGTGGATGGGCTTGATGCGGCCTGAGGCACGCCCCTCGTCGCGCGGCGCATCGCCGCCGAATTGCTTTACTGACGCCGGTAGCTTTGATAAGGTACAAATTGACGCCTCGCATGAGTTGAATTCACTTCTCCGTATCTACACCGTCGGCTGCCTCGCATGTCCCAGCGCCGTCGATACGCGTTCACGTTGGTCGAGTTGTTGGTCGTCATAGCGATTATCGGCATCCTGATCAGCCTGTTGTTGCCCGCCATGCAGGCGGCTCGGGAAGCCGCTCGCCGCATGCAATGCACCAGCCATCTTAAACAGTTTGGCGTTGCTTTGCACAACTACCACACTTCCCATCGCTTGTTTCCGCCGGGCGGAATCTCCGACGATACCGGGTGGTTGGATGTGTACGCGTGTGCCAATACGATGCTGTTGCCGTATTTCGAGCAGGTGAACCTGGCCAATCTTTATGATATGAACCGGCCGTGGGAAGGACAGACGGCGGAAGTTTCCGCGACCGTGATTCCCATCTTTGTCTGCCCGTCGTCGTCGGCGCGCAATCCGGTAACCGACCCCAGGCTGACCGGCGTTGTCACGCATATCACGCACGGGCGGACGGATTATGCTTACTGTAAAGGGGTCACCGACGCGTGGTGCACCGAATACGTCGGCGGAAAGAGAATTGCCGGCAACGTGCCGTCGCGCGAACGGGGGATGTTCGATCTGAACCTGAAGATCGCCATCCGGCATATCCAGGATGGAACCAGCAACACTATTGCCATGGGCGAGGGGACCGGCGGCGAGGCGTGGCCGTTATGTCAGGGGACGGGGTGTAGCGAGCCCTACGTTGACTCCCACGGCCACCGATCTCCGGCCTGGGCCGGATGGATGATCGGGGAGCCCAACAGCACGCCTTTTCGCTCCCAGCTTCCGGTGGCATCCAGCATCTTTGCGTGTACGATGGAGCCGTTGAACAAGTACCCGGTTACCGACACGTTTGCCACGCTGCTTGCGCTGTCCGATTGCACGACCAGCGCCGACGGTGGAAAGCAGAGCACGAGCAATTTTCGGAGCAATCACCCGGGCGGCGCGAATTTCCTGGCGGCCGACGGTTCGGTGCGCTTTCTGGACGAAGGCATCGAGATGGGCGTGTACCGGGGGCTTTCCACCATGGCTGGCGGCGAACCGGTTTTCATGCCCTATTGAGGACTGTATCGAAAAAGGCGATGAGACACCCAGTTGGATCCGGTATTGACCGGCTCCCGCTGGTCGCCTTTCGCCAATGACAATGCAGAGCTCCTTAGATCGGCTGAGCCGACCGTCGGCGGCGTTCTCGCAGCAACAGCAGTCCGCCCACCAGCAGCAGACAGGCGGCGGACGGCTCGGGCACGATCATCACGCCCAAATGGATGTCGTTGACAGTAGGCACGCTCAAGAGCCCCTCCAGAACTTCCGACCTTGCACCACCCTCGTCGTCGGCGAATCCAAACAGGAATTTTCCATCGGGAAATGACGTCGATTTGTTTACCTTATCATCGCCCTGCCGGAAAAAGATCACCTGCGGTACCGCCGGATTCGACGGATGCGGACCGAATTCGAGCCCCAGAAGCGCCAGCAGCGCAGGTTGAATAACTTGGGGAGTGCCGTCGATGGTCCAGTACGCGTAGGTCGTATTGTCCAGAGCTCGTATGGGGCGGCCAAAGTCCAGGTCCGCCACGGCCACAGCCCATACGTCGCTGCTGCTGTTGTTGTACGAATCGCCGTCTTCCGTGGACCAAGCGAACTCCAGGATGGTGCCTTCACCTGAAAACTCGGTGAGCGTCGGTGAGGGGCCATTGGTCGTTGGCAAGCCGCCGGGCCAGGTGCCCGCGGGAAGCAGCGCATCGCTTTCGTTCCAGTTCATTCCTTCCGGAGAAGGTCCCCCGAGCAATTCGGAGGTTCCGTCGTAAACCAGCGGCGAAGGTCCGTAGGCGTTGGGAAAGTTTATTCCCTGTCCGAGGAAAACGTCGCCGGCGATGGGTACCGGCGCGCCGTGCAGAGAAGTCGCCATGGCGGCGAGCGCGCAAAGAAAAGTCAACAGCGTTAATGATCTGGTCATTAGCTCTACCTCCCGGCTGATCAGCGGAACAAACCATGCGTCGCGGCGACCCGCCGACGGCAAGCGTTACCCTAGGCGACCTATTCGCCCATGTCAAACATTTTGCCAAATAACGCCTGTGCCGGCGTCCGCCGGAGGCGTCTCATGGCGGGCTTCCGTGGTCGTTCCCGTCCGCCCCTCCAGGGCTGGCCGGCGGCCTCCTGCCGGCGCGCCGGGCCTCGCGCGTCCCCCCCCGCTGGCTTGAGCGCTCGGTCGGGGGCCAAAATGTCCAAACGCTTGATGCGTCGCGTCCTGGGCGACTATTCTTAAGGGGACGCCCGATCGCTCGGCACGCGATTTGGCCTGCTCGATCCGCCCGCTCTCTCCCGGTAATCCGAGGTAATTCGATGAAACTCCGACGGTCTCTTCGCGTGCAAATGCATGCCAGTCGCTTGTGTTATTCGTCGATACCTGTCTGGGTCATGCTTGCGGTCACTGCAACGTTGCTGTGCTGCGTCACTGCCCATGCAGGAATTGCCGTCGAACACTGGTTCGATGACTTCAACGATGGCAATGCGACGGACGGAAACCCTGCAATGTGGACCCCCAATCCCAACACGGTCGAAGGGCCCATTTGGTTTGGCGATTATGACGCGTCCAGTGGTGATTACCATCTGGAGGGGCAGAACCAGCAGGGCTTCTTTGGCTTTTTCGACAATGACGAAGAGATTCTTCTGGCGTCGGTCGAATCCACGGTCTTTTCCGACGGCATGTCGATTCGCACTCGAGGTCGCGTCAACGAAAACAGCGAAGAAACTCCGCGGCAACTGGGCGGCATGGCGCTAATGGCCAACATGACCACGTTCGTCGCGTCCGGCTACCTGGCCATCATTGGGAACGAGGTGCTGGACGACCCGAACAGTCCCAACGACGGACAGGTGAGGGGCCTGTTCCTGGTGGGCAGCGTGGACGTCGGCAACGGCAACGATAACACGTCGGCGGGCATGGAAGACCTGGAACCGTTTACCGATGATGTCATTTTCCAGATGGATTATTTCGAGGACGACCAGGGGGATATCATTCTGTCTCTTTCGTACTGGCAGGAAGGAGAAGCTCAGCCCCAGACACCTCAAGCGGAAGTCAACCTCAGCCAGCCTCCTGCGTCCGGCGCATTGCTTTATACGTCGGGCGTCGGCGGGGTTGGCCTTTTGGAAGGTGAAGAAGATCCGATGGGCAACGGCTCGGCGGACTTCCGGTGGGCGAAAGCGTCGGCGATCCGATTGCTCGACGGCGACATGGATCTCGACGGCGACGTCGATTTCGACGACATCGACGATTTCGTTTTGGGACTCAACAGCCCGGCAGGTTACCAGGCCGCGATCGGGCTTCCGCCGGTCATGCACGGCGATACGGACCACGACGGCGATCAAGATTTCGACGATATCGACCCGTTTGTCGGTATTCTCCTGCCCGGGATCGCCGAAGGGTCGCGCGGCGTGCCGGAGCCATCAACGTGGGCGTTGGCAGCCGTCGCGTGCTGCCTGCTGGGAGTCATGGCGACGCGTCGGAACGCCTCCCGCTGACCGGGCTACGGCCTCGATGCGTGCATCAACTGGCTCTTTTTGAGCGTGATGCCGTCCACGACGTGACCGTCAATGTTGACAATCTGAAATGTCGCTTCCGGGTCGGCCGCCCGGGTATTGAAGGTGAGCCTGCCGAACGAGCATTTGTCGGTATAAACGAACAGCGTCTCTCCATGCGGCTCGTGCATATGGCCGTTGGTCAGTCGGGAGCTTTCGAATTCGTACAGGGGATACCCATTCCGGCGCTCGATCCGGCGGGCGTCGGAACGATGTCGATCGGCCGAAAGCAGAAACACGCCGTCAATGCGGTTGTTCGACAAGAAGTTGAAGATCTCGTCCCGCTCCTCGGGATAACCTCGCCACGTGTCGGCAGTGTCCTTGGCGTCGAAGGCCCAGGGCACCGGAGAGACGAGCACCTTGAAGGTGGCGTCCGACTGTGTGAGTTGTTTGAAGAGCCATGCTTTCTGTGTCGGGCCGAGCATCGTGGGTTTGGCGAGCCGGAAATTCGTGCGGTAGTATCTGCCGTCGAGCATGAAGAAGTCGACGTCGGCGATTGAGAATCGGAACCAGCACCCGGGCTGCTGGGGCGCGTCGCCGTAGGACGGATTGTTCCAATTGTTGCGGAACAGCTCCCACATAGACGGTTTCCAGGACGGCTTGTCGACGTACGGTCCGCAGAAGACATCGTCTATCGCGCAGTCGTGGTCGTCCCAGATGGCATAGATCGCCGTGGACGCCACCAGGCGGCGAAACTCGGGCCGCGATTGGCGGCGGTAGTAGGTGTAGTGATGGAGCCCACAGACCTCCTGGGGAAGATCGATGTAAACGTTGTCCCCCAAGAACAGAAACGCGGCCAGCCGCTGTGCATTCAGGACGTCCCACATCCGTTCATTCTCCGGTACATAGCCCGCTCCGCCACCGAATCCGACGCGAAACCGAGACGAAGTGCCCGCGCGGGGATACGTGTGGAACTTCCATACACCCGCCGGCAGAACTTGTTGGCCGTCGGCCAGAAGCGCGTAATGGTATTCCGTTTCCGGCTGCAGGCCATCGACGACCACCACGGCGGTGTAGTCCCGCGCGGCCCGCGTGGTTGCCGGCTGCGATCGAACCGGATTGCTCAGCGTCTCACCAAGGCCGACGACAACCTGGACGGGTACTTCGTGGGTGGTTCGTATCCAGAATCTCGCGCTTGATTCGGTAACCGACCCCAGCAACGGGCCGTGAAGCAGTGGCGGATGGGCGATCGCGATCGAGCGGTGGAAGGCGTCGGATGCCGTCAAGCGCTGCAGCAGGTCGCGCGGACCGGCCAGGAAGCGTTCCGGGGGAAGGCCCGCGTCCACAGCACGTTCGGCAGATTGCAGCGCTTTGTCCAGCTCACCGAGCTGCACCCAGGCGACGGCCAGGTTGAACAACGATTCCAGGTCGTGGGGTTCTTCGTGCAGTGCCTGCCGGCACAAGCGGACGGTCTCTCGGGGCCGGCCCTCGACGATGTCGAGCATTTGTCGCTGCCCGAGTCGCCCGGGCCGAAACTTAGGACTCTGCAGGTGTTCATAGAAAAACCTGCGGTTCCATTCATCCACGCTGCCGTAATAGGCCAGGCGCGAACCGATTTCGTAGGCATCCGCGGGTGCGTACGGCCCATCGGCAGCCTGGCCCAGCAGAAACAACAGTAACAGCGTGCCCATGCGTCAGCAGCGGGTTATCGCGTCCAGCGCGTCTCCGCTTCCAGTACGTGATCGGCCAGGCCGCTCCAATTGTCCGGCGTAACCGATTCGCCGGCGGCCCGTGCCGCTGCCCTCGCCTCGGATTCTACCAGCGCCACCAGTTCGTCGATGTCGTCGTAGTCCGCATCGCCGTCGCCGTCCAGATCGCCGGCCAGCGCCGCGGGTATACCGTAGGTTGTCTCGTACCGTGCGTTGTTGCGGAGGGCCAGCACCATCGCGTCGACGTCCTCGAAATCCACCAGCCCGTTGCCGTCCAGGTCGCCCGGCGACACGAAAACGGCGGTGCCGGGCGTTGGCCTTCCGCCCACCCAGCTCGACGCATCGCTGCCGAACGCTGTTACGGCACGTCGATGCAGCGCGTGGCCGAGCCCGTCGGCCGTGGCGGCCCACGGGGGAAGGGCGTCGAACTCCACACGGTCCACCAGCACCAGGCCACCACCGCCGGCGGCCGCGGCGGCATTCTGCGGTTTGAGCAGCGTGACGGCGGCACCGTCGTTGGACAACGCGCCGGCGTACGGTCCCACCAGCACAACGGCATCGTTCAGGTTGTGCAAGGCACGAAAATCGGCGCCTTGCCGGCCTTCGCCCGGATCGAAACCGACGACCGCCAGCGCCTGTCCGGGTTCCAGCGTGAGGCCCGCATCGAACGTGAATGCGACGCCGCCTCGGAGCTGCCATCCGTCGATAGCCACGGAGGCCGGTGCCGTATTGACGACCTCGACAAATTCAAACATCTGCGGATCATTCAAGGGCGTGACGACGACGTTGTCGAAGAAAGCCTCGCCCCCCTTGGCTCCCAATCCGATCATGCCGCCCTCGAAAGGCGTGGCGAACGGGTGGGAGACTCGCTGCACGCCGTCCGCAAATACCGTCACGACCTGACCGCGGAGCTTCACGACGATGTCGATGTCCACACCGGTCTGGACCAGCGGCAGCGCGATGTTCTCCGCCAGGAAGTTCCATCCGCTCGCATCGCGCTGTCCAATCCGCCACCGGTTGGCACCCACATTGAACAGGGCGAATTTAAAATCCTCTTCGCCCTGGTAATCGAAAATGACGGCTGCGTTCTTTTTGTGAGGCGTATCGCTGGGTGTGTTGACCGTGACCGCAATGCTCATGTTGCTGAGCGGCGTGACCGACGGGAGCAGGCTGATCGTGTCCTCGGCGTCGGGTTCCGGAGGCAGCGCCCGGTATTGCCCGTTGACGAAGTTCCAGCTGCCGGCCCTCGGATCAAACGCTGGGGCGGTTCCCTTGTCGAAGTTTTCGCGCAAGTCGGCCAGGGCGGCTGGGTTGTAATGGATCTCGGAAATGATCACATCTCCGGGGACCGGACCGTTATTGGCGGCACCGATCGTGGGGAGGAGCATGGGAACCAGCGCCGCGTGCGGGTCTCCATTCGGCCAGCGTCCCAACGAGACGCCCGGGTCGCTGCCTTGAAATGCGACCATGTCGACGAAGCGAGACGGGCGGCCCGCCGCGTCGCCCTCGATGACCCACAGCTCGCCGCCCAGCAAACCGTCCAGACCGAAACCTAGTTGCGATTCGGCGAACGGGGCGTAACCTCCCGCCGGGATGACGGTAGACTGGTCGACGCGGAACTTGAAGTAATCGTCTTGGGAATTGCTTAGATACCATTGATGGACGTCAATGCCTTCCGAGGTCGTGTTGAACAATTCCACCTGGTCTTCCTGCGGCGCCTCGGAGTGTGCCAGAATTTCGTTAACGATGACGCGATCATCAGGCCCCGCGCCCTCGGCTCCGGGCGACCCTCCGAACTCGCTGCTGGGACGCCAATGATCCGCGCTGCCGGGATCGGCGGCGGAATCCACGATTTCCGCGCTGCTGCCCAGGCCGTTGGTACGATCCGGCCAGGCGTCTCCCTTGCCGTAGGTGAACTGCGAGATGATGGCATTTCCGGCATCAACCAGCATGAGCTGTTCGCCGGTGTTAGAGAGTCTGCCGCCGAATTCGCTGGGATCGCCGCCGTTTCCGTCGTCTCCGTCCGCCAGTCGCACCTCGGTTCCGTACCGGGATCGGAACGCCGAGCGATCGCCAACGACCACGAGACGTTCACCGGGATCGAGCGTCTGGTCGGCAAAGTGGAACGCGATGCCCTGGTTGTCGCCGTCCACATTTGTTTCGACCAGTTTCACGCCGTCCAGATGGATCGTCTCCGCGCCCGCGTTGAGCAATTCCACGAATTCAAACTGCTCGGCATCGGCATTCTCTTCGCCCAGTCCCGTCACCGGGTTCGCGTCGTGCGGCGCGTAATTGATCTCCGTTATCCGCAGGGGCATGTCGGACAGAACGGTAAAATTGGCTTCGGTAAGCGCCGACCAAACCCCTTCGTGCAGCACGCGGGCCTTGACGGTCGCGTGCGTGTCGAGGTTGATCGCGCCGGCGTACAGCACTGCCGCCGGAGCAACGTCGCCTCCGGTGACGCGGGGGTCGGTTCCGTCGGTCGTGTAATAGATCGTGCCTTCCGGAGCGGACAGTTCGATATTAAAACTACGCCGCACTTCGCCGCCATGCTGGTTGAATTGGGCCGCCTCGGTGGACGAAATCAAGTCGAAGAACCCGAGTTGTTCCAGCACGATGTCGGATCGCTGCGGGAAATAATTCGTCAGCAGTCGGTCACGTTCGAGCATCCAATCCGTGCCGCGGGCGTAGGCTTCGGTGCGGCTCAGTTCCTGGTCCAGCCGGTTGTCCCCCCAGCGGGCCGATTCGATAGCGACCGCCCGATCGACCTGGTTCAACCGGTTCAAGTACATCTCGGTGGCGCCCTCCGGTGTCAGGAGGCCGCCGTTGAAGAAATGGCGCTGCACGTGGTCGGCGAATAGCAACTGATACTCTTCATTGAATTTGAGTTTGTGGTGCAGGTAGGTAGGTCCGCCGTTGTCGTTGCGAAATGCGGCGTTGTCCCGGACACTTTCCAGGACATGTTCCGCGTCCCACGAATGGTAGCGCCACTTGCCGTTCGGATCTTCGCGATTGAACGAAGCATACCAGTTCTGGTGGGCCCAATCGGTGTTGCCAACATAGTAGTTGACAAGCATGTAGTCGATGAATTCTTCGATATCCAGTATGTCGGCCACCGCCTCGTAATTCTCGGCGATGGTCAGGTCCTTGTTGACAAGATCGAACAACGTTGCATAGTTTTCATTCGTTCCCTGGAGCACGGACGTGGAATTGTGCTTTAGAACGTCATAGTCCTCGTTGTCGCCACCGAAATAGGCCGCCGCGAAATTGTCGTCCGGGCGTTCGTGCACCATGTGAATGCCCCACAGCAGCCCGTTGATGTACAGGAACATCGGTTGGCCGTGCGGTGCGTGTCCTTCCGTGGCGTTCTGCAGATCGGCGACAAACTGATCGCGTACGTACTGACCTCGCACGCGCTGGCTGCTGTTGTTCCCGTAGTGCCATACGTTGTTCAATCGAGCGTCGAGCACGAGCGTGTCGAAGCTATCGGTGGCATCCTCGCCGAACAGCGGAAAGATAAGATCGCCGTCTCCCATTTCGTTATTGAACTTCAGGCGCATGGAGAGCTTGTCGACTTTCCATCGCCCGGTACTACTGCCGCCCACGATCTGCACCGTGGCGTCAATCTGAAAACCCTCGGACCCATCGGGGTAAATCAATTCCACGGACGTGGGCTTTTCTACTCCCTCGCCGGCAATGTAGATTCCTCCCGTGCCGAACATGTCGTCAAAATTCAATGACAGCGACATCGTGGGCAGCGTGAGCAGATCGCTGGCCAACGCCCGGGTTTCCGGATCCGGATGATTGACGATGGCTGGATCCATGGCCCAATCGGCATCGGCACCGCCGGGGATTGACGCGGAATGTCCCCACGGCGCGCCGCCCAGTCCCTCGCCGTTCTGCAGCAGAACGTGCTCGGGGAAGACATAGGTCTGGGTATCGACGTCCGTTGGGGCGAAGTCGTCCTTGAACGCCGCGGCGCGGAGCGTGGTGGTGGTGGTGATGGCCACGGGGCCGTCGTACACCGTGCCGTTTTCCAGCGTCGGCAGGCTGCCGTCGGTGGTGTAGCGGATCGTGGCCCCGTCGGTATCGGTGGTGATGGCCACGTCGAACGGTTCGTAAAAGATGCCGCGATCCACACTGAACGCCGTATCTTCGACCAGCCCCAGCACTCCCTGGCCGTTGGCCGCCCCCGGTGTCGGCTCGATAAAAAACCGCTCGCCGGCCGCGGTGATGCCATAGGACATATCCCCCATTTGCGGTGGGTATTCGGCGCCGGCAGGTCCGTATTGGGAGACGATTTCCATCGCCGGCGAAACCAGCGCGACATGTTCACCCCCGGCGCCGAGTTTGAAGTTCGTATGGAGCTGGAACCGCTCGGGGCCTCGGTCCTGGCCGCCGGGCTCTACACCCTCCTGCCAGCCGTACCCTGTTTCCGTCGAGTACGTATCGGTCTTCTGCACGGCCGTGAAGCCGGGCTCGACGGGCGACCCTTCCAGCCCAAAGTCGAACTGCATCGTGTCGCCCGCGCCGGCGGGCGTGATCACCATGCCATTGATAACCGCCTTGGCGGTGCTTCCGCCGGTATCCACGATCCGGACGGAGAGCTGGCCGCCCGTTGCGGCGCTGACCTGGGCACTGTATGTATCCACATGAAACTGGCCGGCGCCGAGCGACAGTGCGTCGACCAGCGAACCCTGGACATAAATCTCAAGGTCGTCGCGAAGCTGATCGATATCCCCCAGGGTCAGTTCGACGTTATAGTCGCCATCCGGCAAATCAACCAGAAACGTGCCATCAATGATAGAATGGAAATCGCTTCGCAAAGCTACCTGCTCTGGAGCGCGATTCTTGCCGGAGGCGAACACCACGAGGTACTCGTCGGGATCGAGAACAACGTCCGGCAGTCGCCACCGGTCCAGTTCGTCCAGATCGTCGGTCAGATACCAACCGTCCAGGGACATGGGTACCACGTTCGGATTGTGGACCTCGATCCAGTCGCTCGAGTCGCCGTCTTCGTCATCGAGCGTCGTTTGGTTGGAGGCCATGAACTCCGTGATGAGCGGTTGCGCCGCGGCGCCTTCCGCGCCGGCGTCCGGATCGATCCCGGCCGCTGATACGGGCTGCGTAGCGCCGCCGGCGGTGATCAGCGGCAGGAAGGCATCGATGTCGTCAAAGTCAAGATCGCCGTCCCGGTCGATATCTCCGGCCAGCGTGGGCGACATTCCGTAGGTTTGTTCGTACAGCGCTCGGTTGCGCAATGCCAAAACCAGTGCCTCGATGTCATCCGTATCGATGCTGCCGTCGCCGTCCATATCGCCGGGCCGAGCGAACACGACCGACCCGGGTGATGGTGTCTGCGCCGCCCAGTTGCCCGGCAGACCACCGAACGAATCGATCATGCGACGTCCCAGCGACCGGCCGTTGCCGTTGGCGTCCGCCGGCCACGGTGAACTGCCGGCGTAATTGAGGAAATCGACGAGGATCAATCCCCCGGTCGAACTGGAGGGATTCTTCGGTTTTACGAGCTTGACCGTTTCGCCGGCATTGTTCAGTCGGCCCGTATAGGGACCGACGAGCACCACCGAGTTGTCGGCGCTAAACAGTTCGCGGAAATTGGCGGCAGCCGTCGAATCGGCAGGGTCGAAACCCACGGCCACCAGTATTCCGTCCGCGGGCAACACCGTCCCCGCGGGCAGTGTTATTTCGATTCCACCGGTCAACTGCCATTCGGACAGATCAAGCGGGCCGGCGGTCGTGTTCAGGATCTCGACGAACTCGAACGCCTCATCGTCCAGCGGAGTGACCACGAAGTTGTCGAACCAAGCCTGGCCGCCCTTGCTGCCCAGGCCCACCTGGCCGTCGTTGAGCGGATCGCTGAAGTTAAACAGTGCTCGTTGCTTGCCGTCGGTAAACAGCGTGACGCGCGAGCCGTCGATCTGCACGGAGACTTCCAGCTCGGCGTCCGGATCCAGCTCGGGGCTCGGTTGGACCTCGGCCAAAAAATTCCAATTGCTGGCGTCGCGGTGCCCGATTCGCAGCTTGTTGACATTTGCGTGGATTGAGACGAATTTGAAATCGGTATCGGACTGATAGTCGAAGATGATGGCCGCGTTCTTCTTGAACGGCGACGTGCTGTCGGTCCGCACGGATGCGTCGATGGTGAAGCGGTTGGAGAGGACCGACACGGAGGGGACGAGCGCCAGCGTGTCGTCGGGCTGTTCGGTGCCCGGCGTCACCATATATTGCCCCTCGGAAATCTCCCAGGTCGCCAGACGAGGCTCGAAGCTGTCCGCCAAGCCGTCGTCGAAGTCTTCACTAAACGTCGGCAGAGCGGCCGGATTGTAGTGGACTTCCGACAGGATGGCTGGTCCGATTATCGGACCTGTGTTGGCCGCCCCAAAGGACTGGCTGACCATCGGCACGAGCAGTTCCTGCCCGCCGCCGTTGGGCCAGCGCGCGAGCGACACGTCGTCGTTGGCCGCGTCGAACACCACCTGATCGGCAAACCGCGGTGTGGCGCCGCCGCTGATCAGCAGCAACGTGCCTGCCGAATCCCCGTCCAGTCCAAATCCTAGGTGGGATTGGGTGAGCACCAGGTAGCCGCCGGCCGGAATCGAGATGCCCGCGTCGATTTGTGACTTGAACAGCAATTCGGGGTTGTCGGTGACGAACCAACCGCCGACATCGATACTATTCTGCGTGGTGTTGTGAAGTTCCACGCGATCGGCATCGGCACCTACGCCGCTGGTGAGCACTTCGTTGATCACGATATCGAATGTGGGACCGTCGCCGGCTCTGCCGGGAGATCCGCCCACGTCGGTGGACGCCCGCCAGTTGGCGCCGTCGTTGTAGTCGCCTGCCGTATGGAGAACTTCCAGCGAACTGCCCTGGCCGTCGGCCCGCGCGGGCCAAACGCCGGAGTCGCGATACTCGAATCGCTGGATCCGCTGATCGAAGGCATCGCGCAGTTCGATGGGTTCGCCGCTGTTGCTGAGGTTACCGCTGGCGAATTCCCCGGCCACGGGAAGTCCCGCGCCGTAGCGGGCTTCGAAGGCTTGTTCGTTGCGGGCCACCAGAATGTAATGGCCGGGATCCAAAATCGAAGAAGGCCCGTCAGGGAACGTGAAGTCGACGCCGTCGGCGAAATGAATGCCGTCCAGATCTACCGTATGGCTGCCCTGGTTTAAGATTTCGATAAACTCGAAATCGTCATTGTCGAATCCCGAATTGACCGCCCGTTCGGCGGCCGTGGGATCGTGCGGGTTGAAGTTGATTTCGGTAATGACCAGCTGGCGAGCATCGTCCGGGGAACTTTCGCCGATGAACATCGCATGGGACGGCGCGCTCCACTGGTCTCCCGCCAGTACCCGCGCCACGTAGTGGACTGGCTCGGTGAACCGGAGTGGCTCCTCCACGATGGCGGCATCCAGCCGGACCCCCATCAGAAAATCGGGATTGTCGATCGCACGGTTCAACCCGTGAATTGCCAGAATGTTCCCGGTGTCCATCAGTGCGTCACGGCCCGCGGACGCGTCGATCGTCTCAAACAGAATCGCAGCTTCGTCGGGGTGCGCCGCGGTGGAAGACGCATCGAAGGAGAGCGTTTCCGGCGCGTTGCGGCGGGCCACTTCCACACCGTTGATGTAGGCCACAAAACCGTCGTCGTATTGCACGTTCAAGAACAGTCGCTGGACTTCAGCCGCGTCGGGAAGGTCGAACGGAATCCGCAGGTAGACGGAACTGCTGGCCCCGTGCATGTCGGACTGGACATCCGTCGCAAACTGCGCCGTGTAATCAACGGGAGCAACATTGCCCAGCAACTGAAATTGATCGTTGAATTCCTCGTAAGTGCCGGGAGCGACGAACAATTCCGCGGTGGAGCCTTCCGAGTTTTCCCACATGATGAATTCAAGATCGTGCGTGCCTTCCGTCAGAAAGGTTGTCACGAAACGATCTCGCGGTAAGTGGCGTGCGGGATCGATGATGATGGAGTTGCCGTCAATTGTGAGTTCCGACCCCTCGTCGCTGTTAATGCCGAACGTATAATCGCCGGTCGCGTTTACCATCAAAGTGGCCGTGGCCTTGATCGCGAAGTTGTCTCCGCCGCCGTTGGGGAACTGCACGCTGCCATCGAAGTGGCCGTCGTCGCCGCCGTCCAGATAATTGATCACCGGCACACCGGTCACGGTGATGTCACTGGCGATATTGTTGCCCAGCAGAATCGCCTTGGCGGCCGCCAGCGTGGTGATGGGCGACGTCGCATGGGCCTGGTACACCGTGAAGCCGCCGGGGACGTCGAGCGACAGATCGGCCACGCCGGTCTCGAATCCCAGACTGGCCTGCCCGGCATTCCACGCGCTGTCGTCGAAACCGGGATTTTGCCAGCCGTCTTCGGCTGCTGCTCCGGTGGGCACGAGATAGGTCGCGGGATCGTCGCTGTCGGAAAATACGACGGTGGGGTTGTACGCAATGGCGTTGGGACTGATCGATCCGTCGGGCAGTCGCGGATCGGACTGGTCGGTCGTGTAGTACACGGTGCCCACGTCGGCCGACATGATGATGGGCTGTCCCTGAGGCACGTACGTCTGGTTCGGCTCAATGTCCGGCGGTTGCAAGAATTGGCTGTCGATCCACTCGGTGCGGGCGGCCAGCCACGCCTTCAGGTGATTGATCTCCCCCTGAAACGTGCTGTCGAGCTGGCCTGATTTGAAACCCTCCTGAGCGAAACTCCGCGGCCGTTTGGCCGTCCACTGTTCGAAATTCCTCGACGCCGCCTCGGATATTTCGGCGGCCATGGAATCGATGACGTGGAAGAGATTCTCGTCCGACAGTATGTCCTGGCGCAGTTCGAACCAGCGGTCGGTCCACCGCTGCATGAAATTGGGATCCTCGAACAACCTGCCCCACCACGGATGGCGGCTGTCGTGGTCAAAGTAGATCGTCGAATCGGGTGGCCCCTCCCACCGGAACGGGTCGTCATCGCGACTGTCCGTCGAGCCCATGGCCCGGTCGAAATCCCAGATCGGGCCGTACTCCCACTTTTCCCCACGGTCCTTAAACAGATATCCGCTCAGCCGAAACGCGTCGACGTTCATCGGCAACACGTTCAGAATATGGTGGTCGATCCACGAATCGACGTCGATATACTGCTGGTAGCCCGTGTCCGGATCGAAATCGCTGGTCGACGCGTACATCGCGTTAAATTCGTTCCGCACCCATTCCTGCTGCTCGGGGGTGACGTCGTCTTCGTCGGGGTCCGCAAACAACATCGTGCCGGCGTCGGTAGGAAAGCCCCGATCCCCGGGATCATTTCGGTCGCGCTTCACCAGCCAGCCGCCCGAGATGTCCGGTTCGGTATTGTCACTGGGATCCAGCGCGGCAATGTCCACACGGTCCGGACCGACCTTAATACTCTCCATAAAGCTATACAGTCCCACGTAATCGTCTGCCGATACGTCACCACCGTCCTTGTTGTGGAAGACCTCGACAAATCGCGTACGCACTGCATAGCGTCCCACCTGGTTGCTGATTTCGTAAATGAACGGGTTGTTGATCAGGGCTCGATCATAGTCGAACGGCGCATAGAGTATCCAATCGGATTCGGAGGGAAGCCCAAGCGGCGCAATGTCCTTGTCGTCGTGGTCTTCGTCCCAGGTTTCTAGACGAAACGACTGTTTCTGCGCACCACCAGTGCTGGAACCGCGAACCCTCAATCCGGCGCGCGTGGTCAGCGCCGCATCGCCGGCCAGGGACGTTCGACCCGACGTCTCGTCCGGTTCGAAGAGCGTCATGCCGTGAAACTGAAAGATCTGCGAATCGGTTCCCGGCACGAAGCCGACGCCGAAATTGTCGAGGACGACGACGGGCAGGTCCGAACTGAATCCCTGCACATCGTCCCCGATTTTCATGAACCACGCGTCTCGGATCGTGCTGGTGGCAAAACCCGGCGCCACGGCGATGGCCTGCACGTAGGTCGTCTCGTCGATCTGCAGAGGCTCGGTGTACACGGGCGATTCGGCGGTCGGCTCACTGCGGTCGGTGGTGAAATGAATGGTCGCCCCGGGCAGGTCCGTGGATGTGGATAGCGTCAGCGCAAACGCGTCACTGAACAGGCCGCTTTCGCGGTCGAATTCAACCTCGGCCGCGCGGGCCAGCGAGTTGGCCGCTCCGGGCGTGGGCGTTTCCAGGAAGCTCGGCTCCGTGCCTCCCGCCGGAATGCCATAAGAGACGTCGGTAATCTGCGGAGGATACGAAGGGCTGTACTCGCTGACGATGGTCATGTCCGGCTGCACGAGCCCCACGTATTCGCCGCTCGCGCTCAACTTATAGCTGGTGTGCAGATTCAGATTCCGCTGCTGGCCACCCAGCGTTTCGGTGGACTGCCAGCCGTAGCCGGTGGCCGCAGCGTACACGTCGTCGGGCGTGACGGCCGTGAATCCGGGTTCGACCGGCGAGCCGTCGACACCGAAATCAAATCGATGCGCGTCGCCGCCCGCGGTGGGAGTGACCACCAGAGCGTTGATCACCGACTTGCCCGTGGCTCCGCCCGTGTCGACGATCCGCACGGCGAGTTGCCCGCCCGCGGCCGCATTGACTTCCGTCGTGAAACTGCGAGCCACAAACTGGCCGGCCGCCGTTTGCAACGTATCCACCTGAACGCCCTGGAGGTAAACATCCGCCTGGTCGCGGGCAACCTGAGTGTCGCCCGAAAGGATCTCGACGTCGTATTGACCGTCAGGCAGATCGACCAGAAACGTGTTGTCCGAGATGGAGACAAAGTCCGTTCTCAGTTGGAGGCTGTCCGGTCTGCGGTTGTTGCCCGAGGCAAAGATGACGGCGTACCCGCCGCCTTGCAGCGTGAATTCCGGAAACGTCCACTTATCCAGTTCGCCACGGTCATCGGTCAGATGCCACCCGCTCAGAGCGACATCCGAAGCCGTGGGGTTGTGAATCTCGATCCAGTCGCTCGACGCCCCGTCTTCGTCCAGCAACGTCATGTCGTTGGACGCCATGAACTCGGTAATCACCAGATCGGTCGCCAACATTTCACGGGCTTCCAGCGGTTCGAATCGCCTCACGCCATTGCGTGATCGATGCGATTTTTGAGCCGTGAAATGCTTCCTGAGGCGACGAGCAAATGATGAGATGCGAATCATCGAGTTCTGTCTCTATTCGTACAGACGTTAGTCAGCCGATCGCGGATCCACGTTGCAGCAACTGGTCAAGGCTGGCACAAAATAGGCTGGCACAATCTGGGGGTACCCCGCGCTGCGCACGCATTGCCCCTACGAAGACGCGCGGCAACGCCCCGCCGTCCGCCATCTTTTCGCGATAGCGTCTCGCGCGCGCCTGAGATCCACCCGCCGCTAATGTTCAGTTGTGGGGAAATGCCCAACATATTCTACCGAGAATGTGATGAAATGTCCCGTGTTTTGCCACTTCCGGGCCAGGCAGCGGTACGACCCGTCTCAGCCGGGAACCGTCGACGCATGTCGGGACCCGGCGACGTGGCCCAGATCATCGCCGCGCGGGGCGAGACAGCCGCCGCTGTGAGCCCGTGACCGTAACGCCGAAGGGAGGGTCAGGCACGGTCATTCTAATTCTCTGTGTCGAGCCATTCTTCTCGCTGCTCCCGCAGCCGCACCAACGTGCCCTCGCGGAACGCATTGTCAAATCCGCCTCCGGGACGATGGTCAAACTTTTCCGGCGCGATGATGCGCGCGATTTGCTTGCCCAGGCCCACGGATGGATCAAGATAAAAGGCCAGCGTGGCGAACTCGACCTGCCGCGGCCGGTCGCCGGTCGCCGCGCGGGAAAGCTGGAAGTAGGCCTGCCCGAGCAGTTTGCGTGTGGCGTCATCGCCCGATCGCGCGACGGCGCGGGGCCCGTGGCCGGCTGTCGATGCGTCGAGCACGCGCCGGGCTTCGCCGAGCCGCCCTCGATCGATCAGTCGTGAACCCAGATCGACCGCCACGCGAAGGTCCGCCGGATCGTTTTCATGGGCCTTCATCTGCCGAGCGATCCGCGCGGCATCCAGTCGGGTCTGCGGATCGGTCCAGTGTCGCCGCGCCGATTCGGTGACGTCCGAGCGCTGCCCTGTCAGTCGGGATTCCCAATGCTTGAACGGCTGTACGACGCCCAGTTCATTGACGAAGAAGCGCTTGGGCACACCCTTGAATCGGGTCGCGTAGTTCGGGTCCACCAGGCTCGGAAAACGGACAGCATGTTTCTCGTAGTAGATCCGGGCCGGTTCGATGCCTTCTGCTTCCAGGGCGATCCCCACGACGGTGAATCCGTCGTTCGCGTACTGTTCGAATCGTTTCTGCCACACGGGCAGCTCTTCGCGGCAGAATCACCAACTGGCCCAGCAAAACAGCACGTAGCGCTTGCCCAAAAAGGCGGAAAAGCGGACTTCGTTGCCATCGAGATCGATCAGTGGGATGTCGGGCAGCGTCTGGCCGACGGCAAACCCTCGATTTTCTCCCCACGGCTTGTTGTAACTGCCCGCCGCTACCTCCCGGCCATCGGCCACATCAACGGCCCACGAAACGTTGGCGAAAAGCGCTGCCACCGCCATGTGGAGAATACATTCGGCGACGAAAACTGCGGTGCAGGATCGAACGCCGTGACGCTTTGCGGATGCGTGGTCCGGCATGGTTCACCTGGGGTAGTTCGATGGGCGCGCATCGCCGACGGTTGCTCCTGCGTCGGGAACGACGCGGGACGGCCTGGCACTGAGATGATATGCGCACCGCCTGGTGCCGGACAGTGAATCGGCGAACACTCGCCGCCATCGGTGCTCGGAGACCAACGCATCGCCGCGGAACATTTCCGGGGCCGAAGTCGCCACACGTTGCCTCCGTTCGCGATAGCGGGACTTCTTGCCAGTTCGGCACCTGCGAGGCATCAGGCTAGTACAACGGTTCTGGTTCCGTTGGGGCGTTGGGAGAAAGAAAAATAGGATTCGGCCCCCCATGGGCCGTCGCTACTTGCATACCTCTCAAGTGGGGTGTCGAAGAGTCGCGGCCTCGGGTTGGCCGCGCGGATGCCGGGCGTTGAGTTGCCGTGATCGGCGCCGTTCAGGCGTCGATGTCAAAAACATGCGAGATCACCGAGATCGCTTCGGTAAGCCCATTCTAGATATTTTCTGCAAAATCCTAGAAGTGGTCCACCTTTCCTGTTATTCTGGGTTACAGGCATTTAAAGGAAGATGCAGGGCCGGTGTACGCGTTGACTGGCCGGCGCCTTGTGTCGCGTCTATTCGGTCCTATCAGCAATTCAGGGAGACAGTCTCGTGACACGACGGACAAAACAATCTTTTCAATCGGGTGGAATGCATTCGCTCTGCCGCTGGAGCCTGGCGAGTCTTGTCGCCGTGGGTTTGCTGACATGCGGCATCTCTGGAATCACCCTTGGCGGCGGCGGTCAAACCTTTTATTTCGATGACTTCAACGACGGGAATGCCACCGACGGCAGTCCGATGGAGTGGGATCTCAATCCTTCTACGGGGTTTGGACCGATTTTCCCGGGGACCTACGACGCATCGAGCGGCGATCTGTTCATGGAAGGCCAGGATCTGCAGGGCGCGTTTGGGGTGTTTGACGACGACGACGAGGTGTTGATCGCGCACGCGAAAGACTTTGTTTTCACGGGTGACGTTTCGGTGCGTACCCGCGCTCAGCTGACGCGTTTCGGCAACATCGGCCTGCTGGTTCACAACGACGTTACGACCCTCAGCACGTACTATGGTTCAGCGCACATCGAGGGTATTGAAGATCCCAACGACCCGGGAGTTCCGGTCGACACGGGCGTGATCGAATTGTCCGTTTTCGCCGGCGGAGCGGAAAGCAATTTTCAGGAGGACGACGCGGGCGGGACAGCATTTCCGGTTGTGGCGCCCGAGGACGTCGTCGTGCAGTTGGATTACATCGGGGGCATCTTGCAAGTCACTTATTGGAGGGCAGGCGATGCCCAGCCGACAGCGGTGGCGAGTTCTCCGGTGGCGGACGCGACGTACAGCACGGGAACCACGGGGCTTGTTTTCAACGAGGACGATTTTGATTCCGAGCAGTTTCCGGGCCCGAATTCAGGCAACGTAACCGTCCGCTTCGCCAAGGCCTTGGACCAGAAGCTCATCGACGGCGACATGGACCTGGACGGCGACGTGGACTTTGACGACATCGACGATTTTGTTCAGGGTTTGAATGATTCGGCAGGCTACGAGACTGAAAAAGGTGTGCCGCCGTTGATGATGGGCGACACGGACAACGACGGCGACCAGGACTTCGACGATATTGGCAACTTCGTCACGATCCTGTCGGGTTCGTCCAGTGCGGGCATCGGCGTGCCCGAGCCGTCGACCTTCGTGCTGGCCGGCATCGGAGTGCTGGCCGTGCTGGGTTACTCGCGTCGTTCGTCGCGGTCATCTCGCGCGCGGTCCTGACGACGCTTCGCGAAACTAACTAGTCTTCCCCGCCCGGGCGGCACGCCAGCGTGCCACCCGGGTCGCGGGAGGATGCGGACCGGCGAAGAAGGCACGGTTTCGTACGACTCGCATGGCTACCGGAGAATGAAAATGAAAGGTCGGTTTCAACATCGGCAGGGAAGAGGGGCAAACTGTGGAGGGGGTTTCCAACCTCGGGGGCTCGTGACCTGGGCGGCGGTGGTCATGATGCTGGCCGCCAGTTCAGCGTTCGCCGGTGTGCCGGCGGTCAACTTCTGGTTTGATGACTTCAACGACGGCAACGCCACCGACGGATCGCCGCTGGTGTGGACGCCGCATCCGGCCACTCCGGGCAGCTATGACGCATCCACTGGCGATTACGAAATGGCAACTACTACGCCGGGCGATCAGGATGAAAGCCTCATCAGCATCGTGCGGCCCGAGTCCAATCCAAGCGTGTCGACATTTTCGGACATGTCCATTCGCACTCGGGGCGTGCTTTCCGCATCAGCAGGAAATCTGCTCGTAGGTGCACGTCTCGACTTCAACACCGTAAGCGGATTCGTGACCTATGTTGATCATGGCGGTCAGATGGCGCTTCTTGGCGTGCAAGGCGTGCCGACCGAAGAGATTGCAATTTATGATCCCCCTGATGACGGGCCAGTCATCGTCGACGCCCTGACGGACGTTGTCCTTCAACTGGATGCAATTGGCTCCGCCGTTTCGGCCACATTCTGGAGACCTGGTGAGCCGCAACCGGACCCGATACTGGTCGGTGTTCCCCTTACAGTCTTTGCGTCGGGTGACGGTGGGTTGGTATACAACGAAGACGCGGTTGACCCCCCTGATACTGGTCATAGTTCAGGCATCTACCGGTGGGCCAAGGCCTTGGACCAGAAGCTCATCGACGGCGACATGGACCTGGACGGCGACGTGGACTTTGACGACATCGACGATTTTGTTCAGGGTTTGAATGATTCGGCAGGCTACGAGACTGAAAAAGGTGTGCCGCCGTTGATGATGGGCGACACGGACAACGACGGCGACCAGGACTTCGACGATATTGGCAACTTCGTCACGATCCTGTCGGGTTCGTCCAGTGCGGGCATCGGCGTGCCCGAGCCGTCGACCTTCGTGCTGGCCGGCATCGGAGTGCTGGCCGTGCTGGGTTACTCGCGTCGTTCGTCGCGGTCATCTCGCGCGCGGTCCTGACGACGCTTCGCGAAACTAACTAGTCTTCCCCGCCCGGGCGGCACGCCAGCGTGCCACCCGGGTCGCGGGAAGATGCGGACCGGGGAAGAAGCGATGATTCCAAGTGACTCGAATGGCTACTGGAGAATGAACATGAAAGGTCGGTTTCAACATCGGCAGGGAAGAGGCACAATCTGTGGGGGAGGGTTCCGACCCTCGGGGCTGATAGCGCTTAGCGCGGTGGCTGTGACGCTTGCCGCCAGCGCGGCGTTTGCCGGCGTGCCGGCGGTTAATTTTTGGTTTGACGATTTCAACGACGGCAACGCCACCGACGGATCGCCGCTTACGTGGACTCCGCATCCTTTCACGCCGGGCACCTACGACGCGTCCAGCGGTGATTATGAGTTGACGCCTCCCACGCCCGGTGATCAGGACGAAACCATGGTGACGGCGGTGCTCCCCGCCAACAACCCGGGTGTATCTACTTTCACCGACATGTCCATTCGCACCCGCGGCGTGCTCACCGCATCAGAGGGAAACATACTCATCGGCGGGCGGTTCGATTTCAATACCATCAGCGGGTACGTGATCAACATCGACCATGGAGGTCTCCTTCAAGTCCTCGGCGCGCAAGGTGGCGAAGTCACGGAATTGGTCGCCGAGTACGACCCTCCGGACGACGGACCGAATTTCATCGATTCCTTGACGGATGTTGTCGTGCAGTTTGACGTGTTTGGCTCCACCCTTTCGGCCACGTTTTGGAGACCCGGTGATCCGCAGCCCGAGCCGTTTCTGGTTGGCGTCAGCAATACATTCGCCTCTGGCGACGGTTCGTTGGTGTACAACGAGGACTCGCCCGATGAAACGGATACCAGTTCGGGCATTTACCGGTGGGCCAAGGCATTGCAGCAGAAGCTCATCGACGGCGACATGGACCTGGACGGCGACGTCGACTTCGATGACATCGACGATTTCGTTCAAGGCCTGAACAGCCCCGGCGGCTATGAGACCGAAAAGGGAGTCCCGCCGGTGATGATGGGCGACACGGACAACGATGGTGACCAGGACTTTGACGACATCGGAGTGTTCGTTACCATCCTGTCGGGCTCGGCCAGCGCGGGCGCGAACGTTCCTGAACCGTCAAGCGCGATGCTCGCGGTGCTGGGTGTGATGGGACTGTTGGTCGTCGCGCGGCGTCGGCGGTAGTTGTGAATTAGCCTCATCGGATTTACGCGGGGCGTGTCTCTTGAGCGGGACACGCCCCGTTTTTGTTGGAAATTGGGTTAAGGTGCGGGTTGGTCCCTCCCTCTCGACCACGGCAGGTTCCACAGCTATGAATGTCGGGCTTTCAGGATAGCGAGCCGGTGCGCTGCCGGTGACGCAGTCGGTCCATGGCCACGGCGGCCACGATGATGACGCCCGTGACGACCTCTTGTACCCAGTTGTCCAGAGCCAGCTTCGTGCAGCCGTTGTCAACGACGGCCATGATCAATGCTCCCAGCAACGTTCCCACGATGGAACCTTCGCCACCGGAGAGCGACGCACCGCCAATGACCACCGCCGCGATGACCTTCAGTTCGTAGCCTTCCGCCGTGGTCGGATCCCCCTGCCCGTACAGGAACGAAAACTGAAAAACCGCCGCCAGCCCCGCGCAGGCGCCCGCCACCAAGTAGACCATCACCTTCGTGTAGGCCACATCAACACCGCACAATCGTGCCGTCTGTTCGTTGGAACCCAGAGCAAAGACGTGCCGGCCCAACCGCGTGGTGCTCAGTGCCGCGGCCATCGCCGCGGCCAACGCCAGCATCAGCCAGGCACCGGGAGCCAGAACGGATCCCAGGCCCGTGTCGGCCGGCTGCATGAGCGGTGTCAATATCGTCTGATCGGGATAGATCGGCTGGTTGTCGCCCAGACCCTTGGCCAGACCACGAAGCGCGCCCCACATGCCAAGCGTGACAATAAAGGGCGACAGCGGAATGCGCCCTACGAGCCTTTCGTTCACGAAGATCAGGATGGCTCCGGCCAGCAGGCCGGCCATCATGGCCAGCGCGGGAGAGACAACGTGCCACGAGCCCATGACGACCGCCAGGCCGCCCAACACGCCGGCCACCCGGCCCACATGCCCAACGACCATGGCGCCGATCGCCGTCCCGATCAGCGCTCCGCCGCCAACGCCACCCACTGCGGCCAACAGGGGTGGAACGCCCCAGGTCAATAGTTTTGCGACGACCATCGTGCCCAAGGCGATCGCCGACCCGACCGACAGGTCGATGCCGCCGGAAATAATGACGAGTGTCGCACCGACTGCCGCCGTGGCCACGACGGTGGTCTGCAACAGCATTAACCGCTGATTGCCCCATCCCACAAAATCTTTACCGCTGGACGAAGCGGCAGCGGCAAACAAGACCCAGGCGAAGATCAAACCAATCAACGGTCCCATCACGGCGTGGTTGAATCGTATCCGTTTCATTCCGTGGGGCCCAGAGGGTTCCTTACGGCTCCGTTTCCGGACCGATGGTCGCTTGCCGCATCACGCCGTGTGCATCGATCTTGTCGATGGGAACCGTTGCGCCGAGTCGTCCGCGGCACATCACGGCCACGCGGTCGCATACGCCGAACAGCTCCGGCAGGTAACTGCTGATCATCAGAATGGCCCGGGGTTGTCTGCCTTCGGACGGTGTGCCCACCGCCAACTGGTCTATCAATCGGTAAACGTGTGCCTTGGAACCCACGTCGATGCCGCGCGTCGGTTCGTCCAGCAACAGCACGTCGACGTCGGCGTGCAACAGCCTCGCCAGCGCGACTTTCTGCTGGTTGCCTCCCGACAGTTCCCGGACAGGCTGGGCAGCGGACTGGCACTTGATGGGAATCGTTTCGATCCACCGCGCGCACGCTTGTTCCTGGCGCCGGCGCATCACCAGTCCGCACGGACCCATGCCGGTCAGGCGGGGCAACGTCAAGTTTTCGGCGAGCGTTAGGTTCGAGGCCAGTCCTTCTTCCTTGCGATCTTCGCTTACCATGCCCACGCCCTGGCGCCATCGCTGGTGAGGGCTGTGAGGACCGGCCAACATGCCGATGCGGAGCGAACCACTGCGTACCGGATCGAGACCGAAGATGAGGCGGATCAATTCGGTGCGCCCCGCGCCGACGAGTCCCGCGATGCCGATCACCTCGCCGCGGCGCAGCGTCAGCGACGCTTCGCGGGGCTTGGTGACTCCCGAAAGCCCTTGCAGGTGAAGCAGCGTTTCTCCCGGGCGACGATCCGACCTCGGATAAAGCTGCTGGACGTTACGACCCACCATCATCGCCACGATTTGGTCGGTATGGCAGGTTGCGGTACGGCCCGTATCGACCATACGACCGTCGCGCAGTACACAGAAGCGATCGGAGATCTCCTGCACCTCTTCCAGGAAATGCGAAATGTAGACGACGGCGTGTCCTTCCGATTTCAGACGCTGGATCAAGGCGAACAGGCTGTCCGCGTCGGCTTGCGTGAGCGAACTGGTGGGCTCGTCGAAAACCAGCACACGCGATCCGGCAGCCAGTGCGCGGGCAATTTCCACGAGTTGCCGGTCCGCGATGGACAGGCGGTGTACCGGCGTGTCAGTCTCGATCTCGGGGCGGTCGAGAGCCTGCAGGGCGGCGCGGGCCCGGTCCTGCATCTGGCGGCGGCGGAGAAAAGGCCCCGCCGTGGGTTCGATGCCCAGCAGAATGTTTTCCATCACGGACAGATGCGGTGCGAGCGAAAGCTCCTGATAGATCATGGCCACGCCGGCGGCGCGTCCGGCGGCGGGATCCCGCGGCCGGTAGCGACGACCATCCAGCCACATGCGGCCCGCGTCGGGACGGACCGCGCCCGACAAGACCTTCATGAGCGTGCTCTTGCCAGCACCGTTTTCACCGACCAGCGCGACCACTTCGCCCGCACGGACGTCGAGGTCCACCCCGTCCAACGCAACGGTTGGACCAAAGGATTTGCGAATTCCCTCCATGCGCAGCGGCAGTTTCCGTGCATCGTCCAAAATCGCGCCACTCATGCCCAGTTCCCCCGGCGCTGCAGCTCCGCGGATGGTACGTTCCCACGCCCGCAACGCGACAACTATAACATGTTCGAGATTCGCGCAGCGCCTGGTCGGCTCCGGGCGCCGCCCGGGGATGAATTACCTGGAGCCGGTTTCAACACCGATGGTAGCAACGCGGCAGGGCAATCCCCCCGGCGGAGCCGCGGAGAAACTCCGTGGGGGAATCCCCCGGCGGAGCCGGGGGCTGAACGCGGTCGTGACGTGGGAAAGGCTCTATTGGATCATTCGCTGAACTTCGGGATCGTCCAGGTTGTCGCGGGTGACCAACTTGACGCCCGTATCGATCGTGAGCTCCACGGGCTCGCCATCGAGATGCCGAATCAGGGTTTTCACTCCCAGATACCCCATGCGCCGGGGATTCTGCACGACAAGCGCGTCGATTTCGCCGGCGCGCAGCGCTTCGACAAGCGGCGGGGAGGCATCGAAACCGACGAACTTGATTTGGCCGGCCAGATTCTCCTTCCGAAGCGCCTGAAGCATTCCGTTGGTCGACGATTCATTGGGACAAAAAACGCCGTCTGCATCGCGCAGCTGGTCGACCATGTTCAGCGCGGTCGTTTGGGCTTCGCCGGCGGTCGCACCCGCGTATCGATTGTCCGATATGATCTCAACACTCGGGCAAGAGGACAAAGCCTCTTCAAAGCCCATCTCGCGATTTTGCGTGCTGGCCGAGCCGACCATGTACCGCAGCAGCACGACCCTTCCCCGGTCCCCGAGCAGTTTCGCCAATTCTTTTCCAGCCAGGATGCCGCCGGTCTTATTATTCGTGGCCACAAAGCTGACAAAGTCGCGACCCGGCTGACCCTCGAGCGCCGAATCGCAGACGACAACGGGAATGCCCTGGTGCACCGCCGAGCGGACCGGTCCCAGTAATGCTTTGGAATCGAGCGGGGCAAGTACGATTCCGTCGACGTGGTCGGCGATGAACTGCTGGACCACCTGAATTTGTTGGGCCCGATCGTTTTCTTTCAGCGGCCCTTTCCAGATCACGTCGACATCCAGTTCGCGTGCCGCCTGCAGGGCGCCCGCCTCGACGGATTTCCAGAACACATGCGTCGTACCTTTGGGGATCACCGCCACAGTGCGCCGCGCGTCGCTCGACGGCGCCGATGCGCGGGGCTGGCCGTCGCTGGACGTGCCGCATCCGAACGACAGGCCCACAACCCACCAGGCGATCATCCACCACCCGCCTCGGAGCGTCCTGGCTGTTGGATTTACCGGTCCTTGCCGGGCTATGGCGCATCGCGATGGCAACATCATTTCAGGCGACCTCGATTCGATAGATTGTCGATTGCGTATACCGCTGGCCGGGTCGGAGGATGATGGACGGAAAACGGGGTTCGTTCACAGCATTCGGGTAGCGCTGGGTTTCCAGACAGAGCCCGCTTCGAGTGGGATAGAATCGTCCCTGCTTGCCTTGCTGGCCATGCAGGGAATTACCGGTATAAAACTGCACAGCGGGTTCCGATGTTTCCACGGTCAGCCGGCGTCCACTGCGGGATTCACGGACCTCCGCGGCAAGCGTAATCCGGCCTTCGGCATGGTTGATGATCATATTATGGTCGTACCCTATCGTTTCGGAATCCAGTAGTTCCTCAATACGTTCCCCGATGATGTGCGGCGTCGTGAAGTCGAGAGGGGTTCCATGGACGGACCGAACTTCCCCTGTGGGAATCATGCCCGGGCCGACGGGCGTGTAGTGGTCCGCGTTGAGCCGCAATTCGTGGTCGAGCACCGTCTGGGCGCCCGCGCCGGCCAGATTAAAGTAGGTGTGGTTCGTGAGGTTGATCGGTGTGGGCTGGTCGCTCGTGCACTGATAGTCGATGCGTAGGGCGTCGTCGTCGGTGAGCGTGTAGATGACCTGGATATCGAGGTTGCCTGGATAGCCCTCTTCGCCGTCCGGGCTGCGATACGTCAGTATGATTCCCGTCGCTTGCTCGCGCGGCCGGGCGTTCCACACGACCTTGTCCAGGCTTCGCGTCGTTCCCCCGTGCAGGTGATTGGGCGGGACATTGGCGGCCAGACGATATTCACGCCCTTCCAGCGTGAAGCACGCACCGGCTGTGCGGTTGGCCACACGTCCGGTCGTGCAGCCGAAATGCTGGTTTTCGGGCGATGTGTATCCTTCCAGCGTATCGAAGCCCAGCACGATGTCCGTGCACGTTCCGTGGCGGTCCGGCACGATCCATTGCGTCAATGTGGCGCCGTACGTAATCACGCGCGCCACGCAGCCCCGGCGGTTCGTCAGTGTGTATTCTTCCACGGGCTCCCCGGACTGCGTCGTGCCGAAGGGCTCCGACCGCACGGGGGCTGTGGAACCATCAAGGCGTGCATCGTCTGGCATATTCAACGGACCGTCGCGTCGTCTGTTGTTGTCAGGCCCAACTCCTTGAGACAGGCTCCCACAACGCGGTTCCAGATCGCGTAGCCCCGGTCGTTCAAGTGCAGGCCATCGTCAAGAAACAGCTGCGGATTCGGCCGCCCGTTCCCGGCCAGCATCGGCGAAGCAATGTCGGCGAAATGCAGCCGCTCGTCTTGCCGGATGAACTGACGGATGCGTCGGTTTGCGTCGCGCATTTCGGGCCACAGGTTCCAGCGCGCGATACTCGGCTTGATGGAAACAAAAACGATGGCCGTCCGCGGCAGGTGGCCGTGCACGCGTCCGGCGAACGAGCGAAAGTCCTTTGCGACCTGGACGGCCGACTTACCGGCCGCCACGTCGTTATCCCCGGCGTACAGGACGACAGCGCGCGGCGCGTAGGGGACTACGATACGCTGCAGATAGTCGTTGACGTCAGCGATCTGGGATCCGCCGAAACCGCGATTGATGACGGGCAGACCGGCAAATGCCTGGCGAGTCGGCCATAGCCGGATGCTCGAGCTTCCCACGAACAGCACCGCGTCTTTCGGAGGCGCGTTCTTCCGATCCGACAGCTCGAATTGCCGAATGGCCGGTTCCCACTTTTGACTGGCTGGATCCGGCGGTTCGGCGGATTGCGCCGGGGCGACGCACAGCACCAGTCCCGACAGATGGCAGAGCAGCCGGCGACCGATCGTGCGGCGGCCTGCCCGGTGGGCGCGGCGCCGCGGGGCGATAGGGATGCAGTTACGCTTCATGCACGACGCGCCCGCTACGAACGCCCATTTCATCGAGCACTTCACGGACTGCGTCGATTAGTTTCTCGATGTCCGCGGGAAAAACTTGACCGATATTGCCGATGCGAAAGCAGTCCACTCCCGTCAACTTGCCCGGGTAGATCACGAATCCGCGTTCCCGCAGCGAATCGTAGAACGATGGAAAATGAAAATTCGTGTCGCGCGGATAGAGAAAAGACGTGATGATATAGCCCTGGTGCACGGGCTGCACGTATTCCTCAAAACCCAATTGCCGCATGCCCTTGACCAACGCTGCGTGGTTCGCTCGATACCGCGCGGCGCGCGCATCGATGCCGCCCTCCGCGTGCAACCCCCGGAGAGCTTCGCGGAAAGCCATCAGCACGTGAGTTGGCGGCGTGAACCGAAACTGCCCGTTGGATTCCAGACCTTCCCACTGCGCGTGCAGATCGAGGCTGACGGTGCGTGCCGTATTGCGGGACGCCTCCAGCGTCGAGCGGCGACAAATCGCAAATGCGAACCCGGGAACGCCTTCCAGGCACTTGTTGGCGGACGCCACCAGAACGTCGATACGGCTGCCGTCCAGATCGACCGGCACCGCCCCGAAGGCACTCATGGAATCGACCAGATAGCACTTGCCGTGCCGGTGGACGACCTGACCGACGGCCTGCACGGGATTCATCACCCCCGATGTCGTTTCGCAATGGACGATTGCCACGTGCGTCACGGCATCGTCCTCGCACAGGGCGCGATCGATGACATCGACGTCCACGGGCTCGTTTTCCGCCGCTCGGAAAACCACGGTGTCGATCCGGTGTCTCCGCGCGATCTGGACCATGCGATCGCCGTAGGCGCCGTTGACCAGAACCGCCAGCTTGCCGCCGGGCGGAACGATCGACGAAATCACCGATTCGACCGTAAACGTGCCGCTGCCCTGCATCAGCACGGCTTCAAACCCGCCGTGTTGGCCGACTCCGGCAACATCCAGGAGACCGTCTCGGATCTCGCGGATGACTGCAATGAATTCGGGATCCCGCGAGCCCACGTCCTGGAGCATGGCGTTTCGGACAGCGGAGTGGGTCGTCAGCGGCCCTGGCGTGAGCAAAAGGCGGTCGTATGCGGGTCGATGCTTCATGGCAACGCATAGGATAGGGCACGGTTGCGAGCCTTGGCAAGCAGGCGGCGTGTTCGACCGGCGTCGGCAGCCGTGCGCAAATCATCACAAAGGTTCCGCGGCTTGTCACTGGGATCGCGCGTCGGTTGCTGCGCCGCGCTGGTATGATTACCATCTATTCGGTCCCCCTTTTTCCTATTCGGTTGGTGAAACGACCCGATCGGTTCCATCCGACGCCTCGCACCGCCGGTCTAAACAGGGTTTCTCCTCATGGTTCGAACGCCAAGCGGTTGTCGGCGGAGAGCTGTTCTTCGAATGGTTCTCGCCATGGTTCCTCTGGCCGTGCCCGGTCTCCTGCTGTGTGGCCGGCGCAATGTCCGATGCGACGACTGGTCCACCTACGCGCATGACAACGCGCGGAGTGCCGTGACATCGGGCGCGCTTCGTCTGCCGCTGACAAGAGCCTGGCAGTATCGGTCGCGCGTCCGGCCCCGCCCGGCGTGGGACGAGCCCGCGACGTGGGACGGATGGAATAAGGTACACGACCTGCGCAACCGGGTTGACTTCGACAAAGCCATGCATGTGGCCGTCACCGCCGACAGCGTGTACTTTGGATCGTCGGTGGACGGCAGAGTCTACTGCCTGGATGCCTCGACTGGCCAGGCGCGGTGGGCGTTCTTCACCGAGGCCCCGATACGCCTCGCGCCAACATTGTATAGCGGCCGTGTCTTCGCCGGCAGCGACGACGGCTACTTGTATTGTCTCAATGCCGACGATGGAAGTCTGTCGTGGAAACAGCGGATCGCGCCCGCGGACCGGAGGTTGCCCGCCGACGGATGGATGGTATCGCTGTGGCCCGTGCGTGCCGGCGTGGCCGTCGATCAGGACGTGGTCTTTTGCGGCGCGGGAATCTTTCCCACGGAAGGAATTTATCTGTGCGCGGTGGACGCCGATAGTGGCGACGTGTTGTGGCGCCAGTCCCAGGAGGACCTGCCCTTGCAGGGGTACATCCTGGCCTCAACGCGCTATCTGTTCGTGCCGACGGGGCGGGGCGGACCGGTCGTCTTCGATCGAGCCGATGGACGGCGCGTGCGAACACTCGATGAAGGTCGCGGCACGTTTGCGTTGTTGAGCCAAGGCACATTGTTTACGAACGCCGGCCGAGACGGACGGCACCTGATTGCCACGGCCGACGAGGGAGGTGAACAACTGGCGTTCTTCGCCGGGAACCACATGATCGCGGAGCATGGAATCGCCTACCTGCAAGCCAAGAACCATTTGATGGCTCTCCACCGGTCACGGTACCTGGAACTTGTCCGGCAGCATAACGATCTCGCCGCCCGGCACGAAGTCTTGCAGAAAGAGATCCACGAAGGCAAGCAGAACGGCGACAAGCCGGCCGTGCAGCGGCTTCAGGCCCAATCGGCCGATGTGGACAGGCAAATGGCCGATCGAAAACAGCAGATGAAATCGTGCGCGCTGTGGAAAACCGATGTCGACGGGGCCTTCTCGATGATCCTGGCGGACCAGATCCTGCTGGCGGGCGGCGCGGGGCGTGTGGACGCCTGGGATTGCGAGTCGGGCCGGCACCTCTGGCAGGATACCGTGGACGGTCGGGCGTACGGACTTGCCGCGGCACATGGCCGGCTGATCGTCAGTACGGATGCGGGATCGCTTCATTGTTTTGGTACACCAGCGCAGACAGCGCGTGTGGCCGCGGAGGAGAATCCATGATGCGCAATAGTCTCGTTCTGGCCGCTGTTGTTTGTCTGGTAGGTTCCGCCTCGGGGCGCGAGCGGCCATCCACGGACCACGTCCTGGGCCCTTTCGCGAGGATGGTCTCGCCCAGCGCGGCAAACATTGAATGGGAAACCGACGCGGCGCTACCTTCCATTGTGCAGTGGCGTGCGGCGGAATCGGACCTATGGCGGCGGTCGGAAGATCCAACGCCCATGAGACGCCACGCGGTTACGATCGATGATCTCGATCGGGCGGCCGTCTATGAATACCGACTGGTCCATTCCGAAACGCAGGGTACGCGCAACGTGACGCCCGCGTACCGCCTGGATACGGCGTTCGACTACGTGCTTCCTTCTCCGGCTCCCACGACGGATCCGTTCCCTCCGGACGCCTTATCCGATGCGTATGATTCCGTCGCGCGACGGATGGTCGACGCGCTGGGGACGCGCAAGGGCTATTGCCTGATTGTCGGGGTCGGCGATGGCCGGCTGGCCTACCATCTGGCTCGCCGCAGTGACTTGACGATCGTTGCCATCGACGAAGATCCACAACGCGTCCGGGCGGCTCGCGAAACGCTCGACCAGGCCGGAATCTATGGCTCCCGAGTGACGGTCCGCCAGGCCAGCCTGCCAGAGGCGGCGTTTGGGCCCTATTTCGCCAATCTGATTACCTCGGACACGATGCTCACCACCGGACAGTGGCCTGCGGAGGTGTCCGCGCTGTACCCGTACCTGCGCCCGGCGGGTGGGTTGCTGTATGTGGGTCAATTCGATGAAGCGGCGGGCGCGCCCCCGTCGTTGGATGCCGCGCGCCAGTGGCTGTCGTCCGCCGCGCCGGGCGGCGAAGCGCGAACCGTCGTCGAGGACGGTCTGTTTTTAGTGCATCGTCGCCCGGAGCTGGAAGGTGCCGGCCGGTGGACACACCAGTACGGACGGGCCGACAACACGGCGTGCAGCCGCGACGAAGTCGTGGAGGCCGATCTGACCGTCCAATGGTGGGGCCGACCCGGTTCGCGGCCCATGCCCGACCGCGGTCCTCGCAACCCCGCCCCCGTTTCTGCGAACGGTTATCTGTTCTCTCAGGGAGATCGCGTATTGTTCGGCATGGATGCCTACAACGGAACCGTTCTTTGGAGTTTGCAGGTTCCGCAGTTGAGGCGAGCGAACATGCCGCGTGACTGTTCCAATATGGTGGCCGCGGATGACACGCTGTATCTGGCCCTGGGCGGTTATTGTGTCGGGCTGGATGCCGCCACGGGGCGCCGCAAACATCGACTTTCCCTGCCGCATCCGGCGTCACCGGCCACCCACGATTGGGGCTACCTGGCCTCCGCGGAAGATACGCTCGTAGGAAGTTGTGTCAAGAAGGGCACCCATTACTTGGGGGACGATGGCGAGTGGTATGAGGACTTCGGCGAACCGAATGTGGCGCGGGTCACAAGCGACCGCCTGTTTGCCGTCGACCGCGATCAGTCGTCGCTGCGGTGGACATACGACGGCGGCACGATCATCAATTCCACGATTACGATGGCCGATGGTACGATCTGGTTTGTCGAGTCAACGAACTCCGCCGCCGCCGATGCGCCCACCGGAAGATTGTTTGACGAAGTCCAGCGGGATCAGCAATTGGTTGCCGTCGACAGGCGGTCCGGTTCTGTGCTTTGGAAAAAACCATTCGACTTCAGTAAATGCGAGTATTCGATCTACCTGTGCCACGGTGACGACAACCTGATCGCGACCGGCGCCGATCGGAACAAGGTTTTCCACACGTATGCGCTCGATGCGAAAAACGGCGAACTCCTCTGGGAACACCAGGCACGCGCACAAAAGACCCATCACAGCGGGCATCTCAGTCATCCGGTGCTGATCGGCAAGAAACTTTTTATCAACCGAATGGTGCTGGATACGGCGACCGGCAACGTACTGCAAACCGATCTACTGGAACGCCGCGGTTGCGGCACCATGGCCGGATCCAACCGCGTGATCTTCTACCGGCACCATTACCACGGGTCGTGGGATCTGCAATCGGACGAGCGGCGGGAGTACCGCGCGGTGCGGAGCAGTTGCTGGCTGGGAACCATCCCCGCCGGCGGTTTGCTGCTGGTTCCCGAGTCGAGTGCCGGATGCTCGTGCGACGACGCGATTCAAACGTCGATGGCGTTGGTCCCGCGCAGCAAGGTTGGGCAACCCGCACCGGCCGCGGAGCAAAGGCCGTAACCGGCGTGCTGCTGAATACATCGAATGGCACAATGCCCGGTGCCC
>CAZNKT010000022.1:0-4922 GCA_964573605.1 uncultured Pirellulales bacterium | reverse complement strand
TGCCCGGTGCCCGTCGGCTGACGCCGGCGGCTAAATGCTGTCGCCGCTGCGCGGTGGGTATGTTCTCGATGTCCATCAGCGTTCGTCGTGTCCGTGAAGTTCTCCGGGCTCACCCGCACGGCAAGACGATGAGGGTCCGACGCGTCTAACCGAGCCTGCCCACTCCTTGAGCGCCCGCCTGGCACGTTCGTTCCTCATCATGTCCCGTAAAAAAATGACTGCCGCGCGCGATTCCCGCCGAAAGGGTGGCGTATGTCGATCCTCTGCAATATTCCCAGAATTACGCAAGCCTACATAGTGAGTGCCGGCCTGGCCGAAGACCGGGACCGGTTGCGGGACGCGTGCCGCCGGGTCTACGCCGACTATTACAGCTTGTCTCGTGGCGGTGCCACGTACGGGGTAGGGTCTCATAGGGATTCCCGGTGAACCGGGCTCCGTGGCGGCACTCCCTTTCCCGACGCATGGCGCGATCCTCCGCTCCGACGCCTGCGTGATCATCGGCGAGCCGGGTTTTTGCGGAGACGCCCGAGCCCGCATAATAGTGAGGGTGGTCACCGGGCCCACAGGATGCTCGGATTGTATGGCGGCCATCGATGCCGCGGTTTTCGCCCGCAAGCCCCCGACAATTCGTTCGTGGTCTTCATGATTCGGATCGAGAAAATCGACGTTACGGTGGGCCGGTTCCGGCTCCGCAATCTGTCCCTGGATCTGCCGGCCGGCCAATACTCCGTGCTGATGGGCAAGACAGGAAGCGGCAAAACGACGCTGCTGGAATGTATCTGCGGTCTGCGAACCGTCGAGTCCGGAAGCATTTTTCTCGCGGGTCGTGACGTGACGCCGTGGCCGCCGGCCAAACGGTCGGTGGGCTACGTCCCGCAAGACGGGGCGCTATTTCCAACCATGTCGGTCCGCGATCACCTGGGATTCGCCCTGGCGATTCGCAAGTGGCCGCGATCCGAGCAGCAAAGGCGGATTGCTGAATTGGCAACGTTGCTGTCGATCGAGCACCTGTTGGACCGCCGGCCCGCCGGATTGAGCGGTGGCGAGGCGCAGCGCGTGGCTTTGGGACGCGCCCTGTCGTTCCATCCCCAGGTCCTGTTGCTCGACGAACCTCTCAGCGCTCTGGACGACGATACGCGGCGGCAAATGTACACGCTGCTCAAGGATGTGCAGAGAGCCACGAGACTCACGGCATTGCATGTCACCCACAGCCGCGAAGAAGCGGATCATTTGGGCGACCGCGTTTACCAGCTGCATGAGGGCCGCGTGAAACCGTATACTGAAGGTGCTGCGTTCAGGGACCAGGCGATTGCCGGTGGCGGGAGCGGACAATGAAAGTGCGTGTCCATTACACGACCCAGCTCAAGACGGCCGTCGGTCGCACGACCGACGAAGTCGAACTTGGGGACACGGCCACCTTGGGAACCTTGCTGGAGCAACTCACCCGCCGCCACGGCGGCGAGTTTCGCGATATGATTCTGGACGGCTCGGGCCGCCTGCTCCCTTCGGTGCTAGTCTGTATTGGGGACGCGCAGACGGAACCAGACATTCGGACCAGGCTCAACGAAGGCGACGACATAACTCTTCTTTCTGCGATCAGCGGCGGATAAGCCATGGCCCCCAATACCACGCTGACCGACGAAGACCGGCAGCGATACCAGTGGCAAATCTGGGTCCCGGATTTTGGCGAGCAGGGACAGCAGCGCTTGAAGAACGCAACGGTGCTCGTGTCGCGCTGCGGCGGGCTAGGTGGTGTCGTGGCCTATGAACTGGCGGCCGCCGGCGTGGGGCGTTTGATTCTGGCCCATGCCGGCAATCTGCGGGCGGACGACCTGAATCGGCAAATTTTGATGAGTCACGATGACCTGGGCAACCCGCGGGTGACCCAGGCCAAGCGGCGGCTGCTGGAGTTCAATCCGGGGCTGTGCGTGGAGGCCGTTGCCGAGAACATCAACGAGCAGAACGCCGAGCGGCTTGTCGGGCAAGCCGACGTCGTTATGGATTGTGCGCCGTTATTCGAGGAACGTTATCTGCTTAATCGCGAAGTCGTGCGACAAAACAAGGCCATGGTCGAGTGCGCTATGTACGACCTGGAGGCGCATTGCACGACCATTTTGCCCGGCTCGACGCCCTGCCTGCGGTGCATCTATCCCCAGGCTCCCGCCAACTGGAAACGGCACTTTCCCGTGTTCGGCGCGGTGTCCGGCACGGTAGGCTGTATCGGGGCCATGGAGGCCGTCAAGCTCATCGCGGGATTCGGAGAACTGCTGGCGGGCCAGCTGCTCGTCTGCGATTTGCGAGAGATGTCCTTTCGGCGTATTCGCTTGCGGCGAGATCCGGAGTGTGCGCAATGCGCGGACTTGTTCGCCCCCGGCGCGCCGAACGACCGGCACTCGGAAATGGGAAGGACGACGTAATGCTGGGCGCCCGCTCCCGCTCCGGGACAATCAACCCGCTCGGGCCCATCGCCGTGGGCTCGCTAGCCCTGGTGGTGGCGCTGCTGTACGTGCTATGGGCCGGCACGCGGTCCACCGCGGTGGACGGCAATCGGGAAATGCTCGTCTATTGCGCGGCGGGCATTCGATTCCCGATCGAAAAAATCATCGACGACTACACGGAACAATTCCCGGCAGCCGTTCAGATCCAATACGGTGGATCCAATACGCTGCTCAACCAGATCGAGGTCAACCCCGTGGGCGACTTGTTTGTCGCCGGGGACAGCAGCTTCATCGAAACCGCCATAGCCAAGGGGCTGGTGGATGAATCCATTCCGCTGGCCCGATTGCGCCCGGTGATTGTCGTCGCGAAAGCCAACCCCCTGAACATTGGCGGATTGGACGATCTGGTGCAGGGCCGCGTGCGCGTCGCGCTGGGCAATCCGGATGCCACGGCCGTGGGCCGCAGCGTGCGGGCGGCCCTGCTTGCGTCGGGCCGGTGGCAACGGCTCGAAGCGCACGTCACGCAACGTGGCGTGTTCAAACCCACCGTCAATGATGTCGCCAACGACGTGGCACTCGGAAGCGTGGATGCGGGCATCGTGTGGACTTCCATCCTGCCGCAGTATCCGGGCCTGCGCGCGATTGAAGATCCGTCGCTGGCGGCCGACCCGTCGCTGATCGAAATTGGCGTATTGCACCCCACGACGGATCCGGCCTCCGCCCTGCACCTGGCTCGTTTCATCGCCGCGCGGGACCGCGGTTTGACGGTTTTTGAACGCATGGGGTACGAGCCGGTGGACGGCGACGTGTGGGCTTCGCGTCCGACCATTACCTTCTATGCCGGTGCGGTGAATCGCCGTGTGCTGGAGCCCACCGTCAAACAGTTCGAACAGCGAGAAGGGGTGCGCGTCCACACCGTGTACAACGGGTGCGGCATCTTGACGGCCCAGATGCGTTCCATCGTTGACCAGCAGGGCAAGGGATTTCCCGACGCCTACATGGCCTGTGACGTCTACTACCTGCAGACGGTGAACGACTGGTTTCAAGAAGCGCGGAATGTGTCCGAAACAGATATCGTGATGGTGGTTCCCGAGGGCAATCCGAAGAGGTTGACGTCCCTGGACGACCTGCTGGACCAGGACGTGCGGGTGGCGGTCGGACAGCCCGACCAGTGTACGATCGGAGTGCTCACGCGACGACTGCTCTCCGAACAGAATGTCTACGAGCGTTTGCGACAGTCCGGCAAGATCGTGGCGGAAGTCCCCACGTCGGCCATGCTGGTGCCGGCCGTCATCACCGGATCGGCCGACGTGGTTTTCGCCTACCTCAGTGACACACTGGCCGAAGCGAATCGCGTCGACGTGGTTCCGATGGATTCTTCCCTGGCCCGGGCCGTGCAACCCTTTGGAATCGCACGGATCAGTGACCACAAGTACCTCGCGCGCCGCTTGTTTCGGGCGATTGCCGACGCACGTGAACGGTTTGAGCAGAACGGATTCCGCTTCCGACTCGGGCCGTCGGCCGAGCCCTCGGGCGCGGGTAAGGATTGAATCGCCGCATGCGATCGGACTGCGCGTTCTATCTTGTGTTTTCGGCGATCGGCGGCGCGTACATTTTCTTGATCCTGGCGCTGCTGGCGGCCGATTGCGCGTATATCTTCGGCCCGCCGCCGCCTTCCGGATCGGATCGCCAGGCCGCGCGGGACGCCGCGGCCGACCGGGACAACGGCGGGGACCGCCGCGATGGAAACCCTATTGTGGCCGCCCTCCGCAAACCGGCCATCCGGTATTCCATCAAGCTGAGCCTCATCTCATGCACGGTGACCGCCATCGCCTCGCTGTGGGTGGCCGTGCCGCTGGGCTACTTGTTCTCGCGCCACCGATTTGCGGGTCGCGAGTTGCTGGATGCGATCCTGGATATTCCCATCGTGCTTCCGCCGCTGGTCGTGGGCATCAGCCTGCTGATCGTGTTCCAGTATCTGCCTCGCGGCCTGCGGGATGCGGTTGTCTACGAAATCCCGGCGGTCATTCTTGCCCAATTCATGGTGGCCTGTGCGTTCGCCGTCCGCACGATGCGGGCCACGTTCGACCAGATCGATACACGACCCGAGGATGTGGCGTTGACGCTGGGCTGTTCGCGAGCCGCGGCATTCGGACGCGTCGTGATTCCGCAGGCATGGCCTGGAGTGCTGACGGCGGGCACCCTGGCATGGGCCCGCGCGCTGGGAGAATTCGGCCCGCTCCTGGTGTTCGCCGGCGCGACGCGGAACAAGACGGAAGTGTTGTCGACGACGGTTTTTCTTGAATTGAGCATCGGTGATCTGCAGGCGGCGGTGGCGGTTTCGGTGCTGATGGTGATGATGGCTTTGATCGTGTTGATCATCACGCGCCGCTGGGGGTCACGCAGTTTAAGTCTGTAGTGGCGTACGGCAGGTGACCGAGCATCCACAAAAGAAATCCGTCGCGCGGGCCAGCCCCGGTAGCG
>CAZNKT010000021.1:0-61313 GCA_964573605.1 uncultured Pirellulales bacterium | reverse complement strand
TGTTACAGGCTCAGTTTCTGGCCACGTTGAGGTCCATTGCTCGACTCCCTCCTGACGCACAGCCTGTAGTCTCGGGCCGACAAGACCCAAATTCCACCCGCCGAGGCCTGCTCCGTCCGGCAAATGCGTCCGGCGTTTCGCGAGCGGCCCGCGGGCCGCGACCCAGGCGTCCGCGCCAATCGAAATTTCTTGCCCCTCTCTCCGCCCGTTGCTAGGCTGATGCTCGGCAGCACAGTCGGCCGCGATTCTCTGTCTTTAACAGGCGATGAAACCGCCAAACACGGGCGACAAGGAATTGACGTCCTAAAATCTCCTATTTACCATAAATACCTATATTATCGTACTTATCGACTTAGCAATCCCGACCTCTGTTTTTTTCTCGACGAGCACGGTGGCATCCCAAAGAGCCTGCGGACGGACCTGCGCTGATGAGAAGTTGAGCTCTTGACGTCGAGACCTACGAACTTGCTTCGGAAGGGCTCGTCATGATTTTCCGCAGACCGCATCACTCTCTTCGCAACGCCCGACGTCGCGGTGAACGCGCACTCCGGTCCACAGGTAATCGGCGGCCCGCACGCCGCGTCTCAAACTTACGACGTTTATGCGAATTGCTTGAGGAACGGACGCTTCTCGCAATTCTTGGGCCGGACAGCTTTGGTTACGTCGCGGACGACGACGCCACGTTCAGTTACGAAGACATCAGCGGAACCGGCACGGCGCTCGGGCAGGGCGACGACGACAACGACATGGTGGCCCTTGGTTTCAACTTCGACTTTTACGGCACGACGTATGCGGATGTCTTTGTTGGCTCCAACGGATACCTGACTTTTGGGAGTGGCGACAATTCGTTTTCGAATCAAGACCTCACTGATCCCGCCAGTACGAATATCACGCAGCCAGTAATGGCAGCCCTGTGGGACGATTGGGATCCCGGTCAAATTGGATCGGACGACGTATACGTTCAGACCTTGGGAACGCCCAGCGTTGATCAACGCTTTGTTGCCCAATGGAATGATGTCGAACACAACGACTTTCCTCTCGCCGGAACCGTGGACTTCCAAGCCGTGCTGTTCGAGACGGGAGAGTTCGAGTTTCGCTACAACGATGTAACCGGCGTCGACGCCTCCGTTGATAACGGCGCCAGCGCGACCGTAGGTATCCGCAACGCCAATCCGCCGGCACCCGCCAACGGCGAAGTGCTTCAGATCTCCTTTGATGCAGCCAATATTTCTAATAGTCAGGCGATCCACTTTTTGCCGACCAATGTTGTGGTTGACGCCAATGACGGCGTAGGCGCCACCGATGATGGAACACCCGACAATTTCGTCATTCGGCGAAACGCCGCGGACGATACATTAGTTGAAGTGGAAATCAACGGGGCCGTCGCTCGAACGTGGAAAATCGCGGCCCTGGACAGTATCACTGTGATGGGTTCCAGTGACAACGACAGCCTCGTCGTAGATAGCTCCGACGGCCTGATCAGCCTTTCCTCGGGGACGGATGCGGACGTTCGCTTCCTGGGCGGGGACGGATTCGACTCCTTGGAAATCGTCGACTCAAACACCCGCACAGATGAGACGTTGAGCTTGGGAGCCACGCCGGGATCTGGACGCCATTCGCTTGTCGACCAGATAACCGAGTTCACGGGCTTGGAACCCTTCTTTTCCAACGCGGCGGTCCCCAACTTGAACATCAACGTGTTTCCAGGTTTGGCGAGCCTGCTGCAGGACGACAACCAAATCAACTACGTCCAAAGGCCAGGGTTCCCTCTATGGGGTCGCGTCACGGTGGACAACAGTGAACCCATCAACTTCATAAATAAGGACAATTTGATTATCGATGCGGACGCGGGCGACGATGTGATCAATCTCAACAATCCCGTCCTGCCCACCGGCATGGGTGGAGCCGGCACTACGTTGCAATCGATCACAGTCCGCGGACAAGATCCGACCGCCAGCGACAAGGTGATCGTCAACGCCTTTGACGCAGGTCCGGAAGCCGATCCCAACAACGTCAATGTAGCCGTTACGGCGGTGGGCGCTGCGACCGTTACAGGGACGGGTTTGGACACCGTCGCGAACGCTCTCACGATCAACGTAGACACCGCCGAACAGCTTGTCATCGATGGAACAAGTGCGGCGTCCATCGACTTGACAGTATCCGGAACAGCCGGCAACAACGAACGGTTCGTGCACACGCCTGGCGCTGGCCCGGACGCAGGCTCCGTGCTGGTCATCGACGAAGATGCTGCCGCGACGCCCGACGGCACACTGCTGCCGGTCGATTATGAGAACCTGGGGCTTGCTGGCACGGTGACCGTCGATGGCATCGATGGCACGGACACGCTGGTCGCACTGGGTACCGACGGCAGTGACACGATTACGGCAGACTTCACTGCGGCCGACGCTATTGACATTGATCTAATCAGTGCCGCCGGAACCCACGTCGATCTGTTGACCACGAATGTCGACAACTACGAACTTCGCTCGTTGGAAGGCGATGACGTTACCAACCTTGTAGCCCCGCTTCAGGCCACCGGGACTTTCGCAGTGTTTGGCGGCGGACCAGGGGTGGGAAGCGACACGCTGCACTTGCTTGGCGATCCCAATCCGGCTACGGCCGAAAACGTCACTATCCTGCCCGACGCAGCCAATCCAGAAGACCAGGATGTGACCGGACTGGGAACCCCCATCGACGTGTCCGGAAAAGAGCTGATCACGTATATCGGCGCACCAGACGGCGCAGGAGCCGCGAATGACACGCTCACGGTCGACCCGGGTGCCGGCGACAACATCGTCCGGGTAGACCATGCCAACACGCTGGATCATCCGCTGGATGCGGTCGGGCCGCAGCCGGCCGACCGCGTTACGTCCGACAGCCTGCCCGAGATTCAGTTCGCTCGTCTGCAAACATTCACTGCCGATGCCAACTCCGCCGCGCCGAGTGGGTCTGATACGGTGAGCTTCAAGACCTGGTTCCTGGCTGGAGCGGTCAACACCAATTACCAGATGGTGGGAGACGTCACCGACAGTCTGGTGATCGAGGGCGTCGACGGAGCGCTGGCGGGCGATGACAGCCATACGCTCACGCTTCCGGCTGCCGGATCGGTGGCAGTGACCGACAACAACGGCACGAACGTGACGGTCACCGAAACGTCTGGCAATCTGGGACGCGTCCAGCTCAACACGTTGGGCGGCGACGACACGGTGCTGGTCGACGTCAATGGTGCGGCCTCGGATGTAATCGGGGTGCCCATCACCGTGGATGGCGGTGGCGGTTCGGACGTGTTGCAGGTCTCAGGCACTCCCACGACCGCAGTCGACGAAGTCATTTACACGCCCGGTCCCAACATCACCGCAGGTCGCCTTCTGTATGAGGACGCCGCGAACGTCACGCTGATGACGATCGATTTCCTGAATCTGGAGCCGGTTCAAGACAACGTGGCGGCCAATGCGCTTACCGTCGGCGGTGTGTTTCCCATTCCGTTGATCGACAGCAGCAACGCCATCAACTACGTCCAGGGGCCCGGCGGTGGTGTTTTTGCCGCGGCGGATGTGACGGGGCTCGTCTCGTTCGATGACTTCGAAACCGTGGAATTCGCACACAAAGACAACCTGGTGATCAACGCCGGCGCGGGCGACGACGTGATCAACCTCAACAACCCCGTCCTGCCCACCGGCATGGGCGGAGCCGGCACTACGTTGCAATCGATCACAGTCCGCGGACAAGATCCGACCGCCAGCGACAAGGTGATCGTCAACGCCTTTGACGCAGGTCCGGAAGCCGATCCCAACAACGTCAATGTAGCCGTTACGGCGGTGGGCGCTGCGACCGTTACAGGGACGGGTTTGGACACCGTCGCGAACGCTCTCACGATCAACGTAGACACCGCCGAACAGCTTGTCATCGATGGAACAAGTGCGGCGTCCATCGACTTGACAGTATCCGGAACAGCCGGCAACAACGAACGGTTCGTGCACACGCCTGGCGCTGGCCCGGACGCAGGCTCCGTGCTGGTCATCGACGAAGATGCTGCCGCGACGCCCGACGGCACACTGCTGCCGGTCGATTATGAGAACCTGGGGCTTGCTGGCACGGTGACCGTCGATGGCATCGATGGCACGGACACGCTGGTCGCACTGGGTACCGACGGCAGTGACACGATTACGGCAGACTTCACTGCGGCCGACGCTATTGACATTGATCTAATCAGTGCCGCCGGAACCCACGTCGATCTGTTGACCACGAATGTCGACAACTACGAACTTCGCTCGTTGGAAGGCGATGACGTTACCAACCTTGTAGCCCCGCTTCAGGCCACCGGGACTTTCGCAGTGTTTGGCGGCGGACCAGGGGTGGGAAGCGACACGCTGCACTTGCTTGGCGATCCCAATCCGGCTACGGCCGAAAACGTCACTATCCTGCCCGACGCAGCCAATCCAGAAGACCAGGATGTGACCGGACTGGGAACCCCCATCGACGTGTCCGGAAAAGAGCTGATCACGTATATCGGCGCACCAGACGGCGCAGGAGCCGCGAATGACACGCTCACGGTCGACCCGGGTGCCGGCGACAACATCGTCCGGGTAGACCATGCCAACACGCTGGATCATCCGCTGGATGCGGTCGGGCCGCAGCCGGCCGACCGCGTTACGTCCGACAGCCTGCCCGAGATTCAGTTCGCTCGTCTGCAAACATTCACTGCCGATGCCAACTCCGCCGCGCCGAGTGGGTCTGATACGGTGAGCTTCAAGACCTGGTTCCTGGCTGGAGCGGTCAACACCAATTACCAGATGGTGGGAGACGTCACCGACAGTCTGGTGATCGAGGGCGTCGACGGAGCGCTGGCGGGCGATGACAGCCATACGCTCACGCTTCCGGCTGCCGGATCGGTGGCAGTGACCGACAACAACGGCACGAACGTGACGGTCACCGAAACGTCTGGCAATCTGGGACGCGTCCAGCTCAACACGTTGGGCGGCGACGACACGGTGCTGGTCGACGTCAATGGTGCGGCCTCGGATGTAATCGGGGTGCCCATCACCGTGGATGGCGGTGGCGGTTCGGACGTGTTGCAGGCGACAGGGACTCCCACGACAGCAGTGGATACGGTCACCTACTCCCCTGGCCCGAAAACGACCGAAGGCCGCGCGACCTACGATGCCGACGCGGACGCGACGAATGGCGTCCTGATGACGATCGATTTCGACAACCTCGAACCGTTTCAGGACAACATCCTTGCCGTTAACCTTGTCATCAATGGCTTGAGCTTCCCAACCACGACAACGAACGACTCGGATGAGATCAATTACACGATGGGTCCCGGAGGCGGCATCTTCGGGGCGACACCGACAGGGCTGGTGTCGGTCAATGCGTTGGAGACGTACGAATTCAATAACAAAACGAATCTGATTATCAACGCGCGCGCCGGCAGTGATACGATCAACCTCAACTACCAGGACCCGGCAGGCGCTACGGTAGCGCCGCTCGGCTTGGCATCGATCAACGTCAACGGCGGCGATCCTACGGCCAGTGACAAGCTGATTGTTAACAACGTGGCAGGCGTTGTCGACTTCTCTACTTTGCAACCGGGCCTGGCGGCCGCTACCGTTCCTGCGGCAGTGCTGCCCCTGCTGCCGCCCCTTCCGCTAGGTCAGGGGGCCGGCACCGTTCTCAATACCGGCGGAGGATCGCCTCCGGTCAATTACGTCGGCATTGAGGATCTTGACCTTGTCGGCCAGGCAGTAGACGGCGACGCCGTGCAAATCGGTGGCACGGTCGGCATCGACACCTTCGAGTACACACCCGGCGATACGCTCAGCGAAGGCAGCGTCAGCGGCACGATGGACCAGACGAACACCACCGGTGTGGGACCCTTTACGCTGCCCAATGTGACGTTCAGCGGCGTGTTTGTGCCTCCTGCTCCGGGTCCCGTGCCGCCTATCGGCATTTTCGGTATCGGTGTCGGCATCAACGACGACCCGGCAACGCAAGGCGGAGCCGATACGGTGATCTACAACGGCACGTCCGAGAATGACGTGTTCCAAGTGGTCGATGACGCCGTGTATTTGAACATCAACGGCGAGAATCCTCTGGTCGCGCCATTCCCGTTCCCGCTGCCGCTGGGAAACGTCTTGGCAACTCTAGCTCCCGGCGCGACCAGCACGACACAGATCATCATCAACGCAGGCGACGGCGACGACAACGTGAACGTCCTGTCGGCCGTTTTCCCGGCGATCGCCTACGACGTCAACGGCGGCAATCCCGGCAGTGGCAGCGACGTGCTGAACCTGGTTGATCCAGAAGCAAACGGCATCGCGGTCACCGTGCAGGTCGTGCAGATCATTCCCGATCCGGTCGATCCGACGCAGCAAGACGTGTTTGGCTATGCGGCTGCCGCGCTTCCCATCGATGTCACCGGCATGGAGCTGATCGCTTACACCGGAGGTGCTCCGTTGGGTGCGCCGAACGATACCTTGATCGTCGACCCCGTGGGTGCCGACGACCAGATTCGCGTGGAAGCCCAAGCCGCCACGCCCGGCGCACCGGCGCCTCCGCCGTTTGCGCCCGGCGCCGCGGGACTGATCAACGCCAAGGTCACCTCGCAGACAATGCCCGAAATCCAGTTCCGCGGCACGACCGCATTCCACGTCAGCAACCCGGCGCCGCCGCTTGGTTTTGCCGGCGGACCGCTGGCCAGTCCTGGGGCCGTGGAAGCGACGTTCGTCACCTTGGGTCTCGATCCAGTGACCGTATACAATCTCAACGGCAACAGCGAAGACAAGCTGGTCATTGAAGGTGCCGACACGTTCCCCGACCTGTACTCGGTGACCAATCCCACCGGACTTGCCCCGGCGGCGCTGACTCGCACGATCAGTGTGTTCGATCACAACACGGGCGTCGTGGTCAACAACGTATTCACTCCGGGCGGTGCCGTTGGACCCGCCCCGTTGTTTACACCCGGCGAAATCAACTTCAACACGCTGGCCGGTGATGACCAGGTATTTGTCCATGCAGGACCGGTAGGGCCGATCCCCGGTGCGCCGTTGCCCTTGCCCGGCGCACTGGCCGGGGTGGATCTGATCGACACGCGGATCGTGTACGACGGCGGCACCGGCGGTGACATCCTCAACGTCGCTGGAACTCCGGCAACGCCCGTCGTTAACGAGGTTTACACGCCGGGCCCCGATCCTACGTCGGGACGCATCGATTACGGTACCGCTCTTGTGCCGGCCGATCTGAGTGGCGCCACGCTTACGGGCATGATGCAAATAGAATTCAGCAACCTTCAGCCGGTGGTAACCGTCGTTCCCACCGCCAATCTGGTTGTCAATGGCAACAACGCACCGAACTCGATCAACGACAGCCAAGGTCCCAACGTGCTCGGATTGGTTGCCAACACGGGAATTGTCTCAGTCGACAACCACGAAACCATCGAGTACGCCAATAAGGTCGCGCTGACCATCAACGGCAACGCCGGCAACGACACGGTCAACCTGCAGAACACGGGAGCGGCGGTTCCTACGGGGCTGACCTTGATCACCGTGAACGGCGGCCTGGACGACGACACGGTCGATGCTTCCGCCAGCACCCTCGCCACACCGCTCGTTCTTAACGGCAACGTGGGCAACGACACGCTCGTCGGTGGATTGGCCGCGGACTTTCTCAACGGCGGTCTGGGCAATGACACGCTGGTAAACAGTCCGGGAAACGACACGTACGACGGCGCCAACGGCGCTGCGGGCGTCGCGGACACGCTCACCCAGACGTCCGGGTACGATACGCTCGTCATTCGCGGCACACTGGTCAACGACGTCATGGACGCGCTCCAGGTTGCTCCTTCTGCCGCGGCTTTGCATTACACGCTGAACTACACCTTCAATGGTGGCGTCACCGAGGCCAACACGCTGATCCAAAAGCCGTTTGGAGCAGCTTCCGGTCTGGCAGCTACCGGTCCGACGATCGAAGAGGTCCGTATCGAAGCAGGCGCGGGCAACGATCTGATTCGTGTGGCCCACGACGACGCGTACACGGATGGCATGGCTGCGACAGGGAATCCCATGCAAATGGTACGCTTCAATGTGATTGGCGATGCCCCCAACGCCAGCGACCGGCTCGTGGTCCAGGATCTTGGGATCGGAGATCTGGTACTCGTCCGTCAGGCCCCTGATGAGCGAAGTGGTCGCGTAACAATTGCTCCGGCCGTCAATACCACGACGCTGAACGGTTTCTTCGGAGATATCGTCTACTCAGCGATCGAACGCCTGGATATTGCGCCGCTCACCGATGTCAGCGCGTCCAACACGATCCTCAACCGGGGCACCGGAACTGATGGCTTTGGCCGGATTGTCGTATTTGAACAGGATCCATTTGAGCTGAACGAGATTCGTACCGTCGCGACCGACGTTAACGATGTGACAAGGATCGACCGTAATCCCACGATTGATCCCGGTGTGGCGGCGATGCCGCCGTTCCCCTTCGCCGTCGCTGGCGACGAAGACTGGTACGAGTTCCGGGCACCCAAGACCGGGACGTTTGCCTTCAATGTTTTGTTCGAACAGATTGGGCCGCTGGCTAACGGCCGCACGGGGCTGCCCGGAATGGGGAATCTCGACATTCAGATGTACAACGATAACGGCGCGTTAATCGCGACGAGCAACACGGCGACCGACGACGAATCGATCACGATTACCGTGATGCCCGATGAGAGCTACTTCCTCCGCGTCCTCGGCACGCAGGCAGATCTGTCGGTCACGTCCGCTTCGCCGGCCATCAACGTCTACGACGTAACGGTTGTCCGTGTCGACGACCTCGGTCCCCAGGTGATCGATCCGGATGGCGATGGCCCCCTTTCTGGAGTCCATATCACCGAGGATCCAGAAACGCCGCTTGAAGAATCAGCCCACAACTTATTTGGCCTCAAGGGCGAGACGACGACCGATCCACCGGTGGGCGGCCCCACTCCCCTTGTGAACAGCCTGACGATCAATTTCTGGGATTTGCCGATGCCGCGATCGCCGGGCGACGTGTACGTGGCTCTGGATCCGATGACCGCCGGCGCCGTCGGCAACTACGAGATCAAAGGCGACCACAACGGAATCATCGACATCGAAACTGTTACGGTAATCAACGATGCGTTGACCGGTACCGTCGTCACCGGCACGTCAGCCACGAACTTCACCGCGCAAAATAACAATTTCGCGGAGGCATTTTCCGAGCTGGATGATTTCTACAACGGCTCGATGATGCGGTTTACAACCGGCGCGTTGGCTGGACAGACGCAGACGATCACGGACTACAGTTTCAACGAAGCGACCGACATCGCCACGTTTACGACCACGGCGTTTACCGCGGCTCCGGTGGCGACGGACGCCTTCGAAATCCTGCAGACGGCCACGGCCCGAGTCATTCTGACGTTCGACGAACCGCTGCCCGACGATCGCTTTACGCTGACCGTCAATGATTCGGTGCGTGACCCGGCATGGAACAAACTGGATGGCGAGAGCGACGCTGACGAGCCCTTCCCCACGCCTACCTTCCCTTCGGGTGACGGCGTATCGGGCGGCGACTTCGTGGCGCGCTTTACCGTCGACAGCCGGCCGGAGATCGGCGTCTGGAGCGACAAGAGCGTTTATGTCGACACGAACGGAAACTTTGTCTTGGATCCGGAAGGAAAAGACAATGACGACGTCAACGAAGACATCATCTACGTCTTTAGCGACAACCTCCCACCCAGTGTCGGGGCTGGCTTTGCTACCGACAACATTTTCGCTGGCAACTTTCCCTCCGGAGACACGGCGGACGGCTTCGATAAGCTTGGAACATACGGCCGGGTGGGTGGCGCGTTCCGCTTCCTGTTGGACGGCGACAATGATGGCGTGCCGGAGACCGTAATCATGCCCGGCCCGCTTAATGGGCTACCCGTGGCGGGCAATTTTTCCGCTGCCACTCCGGGCGACGAGGTTGGCGTGTTTGACGGTAACACGTGGTATCTCGCGCCGGGTTTTGCCCCGATTAACAGTGGGTTGCGCGGCCTGCCGATCGTGGGCGACTTCAATGGCGATGGTTTCGATGACCTGGCGACGTACAACGAAACGGAAGACCGGTTCGAGTTCGACTTTGCCACGGGCGTGGGCACCGGCTTCGGCGGCGGACCCGAAGCCACCATTGAATTCGGATTCTCTGGGATACGTGAGTATCCGGTGGCTGCGGATATGGATCAGGATGGAATTGACGACATCGGTCTTTTTGTCCCGGATCGAGGCGGTGTGACACCCCGATATGCCGGCGAGTGGTATATGCTCGTGTCTGGCCAGGCACCCGGGACAATGGTGCCGAACGCCGGCGCACTGAATCATGCATTTTCGCCCCAGCCGTTTGGCAATGACCTCTTTGCCCAGTACGGTGACGAATTCGCGATACCGATCGTCGGCAACTTCGATCCGCCGGTAGCGGCCGGGGCAGGTGATCTCCCGGATGTAGCACTTTTCCAGAATGCGGTAAACCATTACGACGTCAATGGGGACTCGCTGGTGACGCCGGCCGATGTGCTTCAGATTTTCAATGATCTGAACACCAACGGCGCCCGCTCGTTGCCGCCATCCTGGAACGGACCGGACGCGTTTCTAGACGTGAACGGTGACCAGAGCGTAACGCCGCTGGACGCGTTGATCGTGATCAATGCCATCAACCGTGCGAGCCTGACCGCCGCCACGGCGAGCGCGAATGTCGACGAGCCCACATTTGCCACATCGATTGTCGGCAGCTCCGCCGCCGCGTCGGTCGCCGACGTGTCGTCGCAGTCTGTCTCCGTCGAGGCTGCAGTGCCTGTGGCGAGTGACCTGCTGGACGGTGACACTCCAGCCGCGCCCGCATCGGACGCCAACACGCTCGTGACGGGCGGCAGCGACGGGGCGGCGTTGTCCGAGACTAGCCTGTTTGACGACGCCATCTCGGACATCGCCGTGGAAGTCGCCGAAGCATGGCTCGGAGATGTTGGTGATGATGGATCCGTATAGGTAGCAGTACTGCTGTACGGCACGCCGTCTCTGGCGTGCCGGGAACTCGTCGGCCGACTCTGGCTGCGGCGCACGGACCGCCACGGATGGCGGCGAGCTGGTGCGTTTCCAAGGTCAGGGCAGCCCCCGGCATTGCCGGGCGATCGCCCCGCCAAGCTGCTTGGTTTTTCATTCCCTTTTCGAGAAAATAGTCTGTATCCTTTCGGTTGAGCCGAGGCGTGCGCATGGCAACGCGAAGCGTAAGCGCGGGTGAAACGGCAGAGGAGAATCCCTCGAGGGTGAAACTGTAGTCGAGAATCCCTCGCTGACGCTTCGGGTTACGATTGACGGCAAACGAGGACACATCATAAGCCGAAGCGTAAGCGAGGGAACATCACAACCCGAATCGTCCACGCCCACGGCGAAAGGATGCCGCCACTACGCGGCTCGTACGGCTTCGGTGTCCGTGATGCGCGTGGGAATCAACGCACCGCCGTTCCTCGGCCTTTCTTCCACGAGCTTCCACGAGCCCGGAGCGCCATCGTGCCGCCTTCTACGGATTCAGCAGGTGGAGGCCTTTGGTGCCGACGCCGAGTTGCTCGCTTCCAAGGGCTGGACGCGCTAGTGCATCCGGTAATTTCGCCGCCAGATCAGAACGTGGCGTGGTCAAGAAATCTCTTCCGGTTGTTCGCAAAAAAGCCCTGCCGGCGACCCGTCGGGCGACGTTCCCTAATCTGCCACCTCTCTCCTTTGTCCACGGTACGATGGGCGCCGCCGGGCGGTGCAGTCCAACTGCTTGGCGATAGATGGCCCCGGTGTCCCCAGGAGGGCAGCCCGCTGTGATCGGGTAGGCCGAAATGCGTACCTTTGTGCGGCCTGCCCCGGTTCGGCCACGATGCTTCTCCCAGACGAATCCACAAAAAAGGCGTGCCAGGGCCCGAAGCAGGGTCCGGAACGGGCGTCGCGCACGCGTGCTAAGTCTCTGCGCACCATCCGTTTTCACTCTACAACTCGCATTTGCAAGAAAGTTGACACTATCGTAGGGCCATCTTAGGATAAAACTTACACTCCTCAGCTCCCGCGTAACCCGCGCCGGCGCACAAGACGTCCTCAGTGCGACTGCCGGAGTGGACGGAACAGAAACAAGGGTACGGCTGTGATTTCAGTCTTTGGCAGCGCCCGGCGGCGCACTAAAGGGCGTACTATATTACGACATCCGGCGACCAGGACGCGGCGTCTGGCGTTGATGGAAACGCTCGAGGCGCGTTGCTTGCTCGCGGCGACCGCCTTTTCCCCGGACGGCGATCCCGTCGGGAGTTCTTTTGCCGAGAACTTCAGCGCTCATCCCTCGGCGCTGACGACCTACCGCCCCCAGGGAGTCTCGCTGGAGGACATCGCAGCCCAGGTCCCCCGCGCGCCGGCACGCTTCGGACTGAATCCGACCAGCCTCATCGCCGTATCGGAAACGGAACCGAATAACCGGCTGGGCACGGCGACCCCGATCCCCGAAGAATTCTCCACGCTCGACGATCCCGCCGTGGACGTCACCGGCGCGCTGGATCCCGGCGAATCGGACTTCTATCGGCTCACGCTTCAAGCCGGCGACATTCTGGGAGCCAATCTGACCGGCGCGGCCAATGCCATGTCGCTGCTCGACAGCCGCGGCTTCGAGCTGGTGGGCACATTCTTCGATACGCTTTTCGGGTTGCCGCCGATTTCTCCGCTGCCGGGCGGCGGCAACGCTTCCTTGTCCTACGTCATCGATACGCCGGGGACGTACTTCTTCGAAGTCTCGGCCGTGACCTTCGAGGACCCCGATGGCGACACCGGGAACGGCGACACCGGGGGCGACGGAACCGACGACGACACGGGCGAGGAGAATATGTACGAATTGGGCCTGCGCCTGTTTCGGCCGGGCCTGGAATCCGAGCCGATCGCGACGCGACAGACCCTGTTTGTGGACTTCGACGGCGCGACGCTCAACACGTCCATCTTCGGCGCTGTCGGAACAGCCACGCTTTCCCCCCTGGCCGATTTTCTGCCCAATTGGGGGCTCGCCGGTCCTGGTCAGCCCCACCACGAGTCCGACTTGAACAAAGTTATCGACGCGGTCCTGGATGTCGTGGAAGAAAACATCTCCTCGGACATTCGGGAGCGCGGAAACAATGGCGATTTCGCCGCAACGGGTATTCCCGGCGCCTTCGATATCGAAATCCTCAATAGCCGCGATCATGCGGATCCGTTCGGACAACCTAACGTCAGCCGCGTCGTGGTCGGCGGCACGATCCGCGAGCTGGGCATCGGCACGATCGGTATCGCCCAGTCGATCGACGTCGGCAATTTCGACACGCAGGAGTCGGCCGTCGTTCTGCTCGATTTGCTCAGCGCGTCGGACGACAACCCCAATTCGCTCAACCAGTATCCGTTGGATCCCTCAGCAACCATTTTTGACCTGATTGGCGAAGGTGTGGGGAACATCACCGTCCACGAAGCGGGGCACTTCTTTGGCGCCTGGCATACGTTCAATGGGGATTCCACGCCCAACATCATGGACTCCCCTGGAGACCTCGCCAACACCATCGGAATAGGTCCCGACGGCATTTTCGGCAGCGACGACGACACCGATGTCGATTTCACTGAAGGGGCCTATACGCCGTTCGAATTTTTCACCGGATCCGAGGAAACGCTGCAGGTGATCTCATTCGGGCTGGCGACAGGCAAGGCGCCGGCGCCGATAATTCGAGGCACGGTGTTTAACGACGAGGACGGCGACGGTTCTCAAGACGGCGATGACGACGGAATCGGCGGTCGCCGCGTTTTCCTCGACCTTAACGGCAACGGGACTCCCGACTCCGGTGAACCCTCGACCACGTCGTCCAGCAGCGGCAATTATGTGCTGGTTCCCGACGTCACCCCCGGAACTTATTCGGTGGCCCACGTGTTGCCGGCCGACCAGGAATTGACGACACCTCTGGGCGAGGGCACGCACACCGTTACCATCAGTTCGTCGCTCGACACGTTCAACAATCTCGACTTTGGAACGCGCGAGATCCGTCCCGGCTCGGTTTCCGGCATCAAATGGAACGACGCCGACGGCGATGCCGAATACGAACCAAACGCCGGCGAGTCGGGCCTGGGGGGCGTGTACATCTACGCCGACATCAACGACGACGGCATCCCGGGCATCGACGAACCCGGTACGCTCACCGCGGCGGACGGCAAATACACGTTGGCCGGCCTGCCGCCGGGGCGGGATTACATCATTCGCGAAGTCGTTCCGTCGGGATTTGAACAAACGTTTCCCGAGACGGGGCAACCTGTCCTGTCACCATCAGGCGCCGCCACGACGGACCAGAACTTTTGGATCGTTCCGCTCCCGTTCGGGCGATCCGTGACGGGGATCAACTTCGGCAATCGCGATCGAACCAACAGTCCTCCCACGGTCGAACCGCTGCCAGATCAAAGTGTGCTGGAAAACGAAGCCTTTCAGTTTGACGCGGGCAGTTTTTTCAGCGACGTCGATGTGGCCACCGGCGACGCATTGACCTTCAGCGCGGCCCTGGTGGGCGGCGGAGCGCTACCCGGTTGGCTCAGCATCAACAGCACCACCGGCCAAATGAACGGCACACCGACAAGCAACGATGTGGGAACGCTCAACATAACGGTCATCGCCACCGATCTGGCCCAGGCCGCCGCTTCGGATACGTTCGCTCTGAGCGTAATTGCTGCTACAAACAATGCGCCGTTTATCGAGCCGGGCCAGCAGTTCGACGTCATTCGTGACAGCGATGTGGGAACGGACGTGGGAACCGTACAGGCATCCGATCCGGACGCGGGTGATGTCATCAGCTTTTCGATTGTCAGCGGCAACCCGGACGGCGTGTTCGCCATCGATGCCGCGTCGGGCCAGATCACCGTGGCCCGCGATGGTTTTCTGCCAGCCGGCAGCGGCCCGTTTGTGCTGGGGGTCGAAGTGACGGATCTGGCCCTGGCTACGGATACGGAAGATGTGACCATTAACGTGGTCGTTCCCGAGCCGCTTGTCGCGTTCCAACTCGATACGTTCACGATGGACGGATCACCGATTCCCGACGGGGGGACGGTGGCCGTGGGCGAACGGTTCGAACTGCGGGGGACGGTCGAAGACGCGCGCGGCTTCTTTGCCACGGGCGTCTTCGCGGCGTACCTCGACATTCTCTATGACGACGCGATTGTCCATGTCGTCGTCGGGGAAACGCAGACCTTGGAGATCCTCGGCAATCCCACGGGCGGAACGTACACGTTGAGCTTCGAAGGCCAGACCACCACGCCCATCCCGCTCGGCATTGACGCCAGCAACGTCCAGACGGCGCTGGAGGCCTTGAGCACGATTGGCACGGGCAATGTACGCGTGCGCCGCGTACCGCCCACCGACGAGGCGCCCAATCCATTGGTCTTCGAAATCACCTTTCAGAAGAATCTGGCCGATACCGATGTGGACGATATCACCGCCGATGGTTCCGCGTTGACGGGAGGCACGTCGCCCGTCGCCCAGGTGACTAATTCATTCCCGGCGGACGCCAGCAATGCCGGTTCGTTCCGTCGCGCGTTTGTGTTCAGCAATACGTACCCCAACGGATTGAGCGCGGAAAACTTGCCGGACGAACTGAGTGAAGTCGGTGCCTTCGACGGAGAAACACCGCTGGGTGGCGGACCGTTCGACCTGTTTTCAGTAGTCCTCGAAGGCGCTCAGCAGGGGCTCGTCTCCTTTGAGGGAAACGCCGCCGATCAGCTACCCGAGCACGACGTGCTGCTTTTCGGCAGCGGTGAAAGGGTCCCGGTCGCCAATATTCTTTTCGACAAGACGGACGTCAATGTTGTCGAGATCGTAAACAATCCGCCGACCGCCACCGACGATACGTACACCACCGATGAAGACACATCCGTTTCGGGCAACGTCATCACGGACAACACCGGCAACGGTGCGGATTCCGACCCGGACCCATCCGACACGCTGACCGTCACCGAGGTCAACGGCGTCGCGAGCGTCGGCACGTCCATCCAGCTTGCCTCGGACGCCACGCTGTTCGTCAACAGCGACGGCTCTTTCCAGTACGATCCGACGACATCCGCCGTACTGAACGCACTGCGCAGCGATCAGGAGGCGACCGACACGTTCAGCTACACGATCGAAGATCTGGCCGGGGAACCGTCGACCGCCGACGTGTCGATCACCATCGATGGCGTCAACGACAGGCCGACGGTCGACGCGGCCACGTTCACCGTCGAAGAGGACAGCGGCGCGGGCGCCTTCGTCGGCACGGTCGCGGCCACCGACCCGGACACGGGCGACGTGCTGTCATTTGAAATCATTGACGGTAACACGAACGACACATTCGCCATCGGCACGGACAGCGGACTGATTACGGTAGCCAATCCAGCCCTGCTCACGGAAGGGACGACTTTTTCACTGACTGTCGAAGTCACTGATTCGGGAGTGCCCGCGCTGAGCGATACGGCAGTCATTACGATCAACGTCGTGGCCGCCGCCCAACCGCTGGTCCGCTTTCGCCTGGACGTGACCGACCTCGACGGCAATCCACTGCCGACGGTGGAAGGCCAGCCCCAGGTCAATGTCGGCGACGACTTCATGGTGCACGGCTTCGTGGAAGATACGCGAGGATTTTCCGCGACCGGTGTCTTTTCGGCCTATCTCGACGTCTTTTACGACAATGCCGCCAGCGTGTCGCTGATTGTCGGTGAGACGTGGACGCTGACGCTGTCTCCCAACGTCACGGGAGGCACGTATACGGTCACGTTCGAGGGTTCCGAGACAACAGGTCCCATCAGCCTGGGAACCAATCTTTCGCAGGCGACCGACAACCTGCAGCAGGCGCTGGAGGGCCTCAACAGTATCGGGCAGGACAACGTACGCGTGATCAGCACGCCGCTCAGGGATCCTGACGATCCGGAAATCATCCTGAATCCCTTCATTTTCGAAATTCAGTTTACCGGAGACCTAGCCGGCCAGGACATCACCACGATGTCGGTCGACGGGTCGGCCTTGACGACATCCGGCGGCCCGGCCACGGCCACGATCGAGGAAACGTTTCCGGCCGATCCCGCCAATCCCGGTGCTTTCCGGTCGGCGTTCCTGTTTGAGGATCCATATGTCAACGGGCGCAGCGCGGCCGACGAACCGGCCGAAACGGGACGTCCGGCCAGCGAACGCGTACTGGGAGAAGTCGGCGCGTTCGACGGTCAGACGCCGCTGGGCGGAGGCGAGTTTCGCTTGTTCAGCGTCGCCTTTAGTGCCGTCGCGGACGGACAACTGGTCTTGCAGGGGAATCCGGCCGATGTGGCGGGCAACGACGTGCTCGTGTTTGGCCGGGATGATCCGGTCGCGCTGAACGACATCGACTATGGCGATCCGGTCACGGTGGTGCTGGCCACGCCCGCTCTGCCGGCTTTCTCCAATCCGACCAACGCGCTCGACGTCAATGCCGATGGCATGGTGTCGGCGCTGGATGCCTTGCACGTCATTAATGAATTGAACCGCAATGGTACGAGAGCCTTATCCGGCGCGGCCGAGCCAGCCGCCGCAAGGGCGGCGTCCGCCGAATCGCGCGCGGTGCCGTCGGGTTATGTCGACGTCAATGCCGACGGTTCGATCACTCCGTTGGACGCGCTGATCGTCGTCAACGCGCTGAACCGCGCCAGTACGGTGACGGCCAGCGCGCCGGTGGCGGCCACGGCGTCCGTCAATGTCAACGTCAAAGACGGCGCGACGGCGCACAGTGCCTTCATGCCCAAATTGCCGTTGACCGGCGACCGAACACTTGGCGCCGTGTCGCAGCACCAGGAAGCTCCGTCCGGCGGCACGTCCGCGGAGTCTGCCAGGCCGGACATCGTCGCTTCGGCCGCCGGCGCCGAACCGCTCGATTCGCCCGTGGCGAGCGACACGGCGGACAGCGCCTACCCGACACCGTCGGGCCGCCTTTCATCTGCGGAAATGGAGTCGGTGTTGAATGAGGTCGCCGCGGACGTATCGGCGGCCTGGCAGGATGAAACCAACCGTAAGGAATTACCGCTCAGAGTATCCTGATTTGTATCGCTGGTGACGAGTTCATGTTTGACCCCGGTCCATCACGCCCGGGAGACCGCGGCTGTGAAGACTGGGGGGGCGCGGTCCGCCTTTGCGGGCGAGAGTCACACACAGGTTGTTGACCGTGCTGGTCAACGGTCGGCCGATGCGGGCCCTCCGACGCCGTAGCGTGCACGGACGCGCCCGCGCAGATGTCTACTTCCGGAACAGAACAATTTGGAGAGTTGGGCAATGGCCATCCGGCGATGGTACAAGTCGCGCGGACTGCGACAGGCTCGGCGCGCTGCGCCGTGTCTTCGTTTGTCGCGACGCGACCTTCGGCTCGAGACGCTGGAGGACCGCATCGTGCTGGCCAGCCCTCAGTTGATCGGGATCAATCCGAACGTGGGCGAGTTGCTGCGCGAAGGAGCCGTCCTCGATACGCCACCTCAGGAGTTGACCTTTCGATTCGATGAAGGTCAACAGATCGATCCCAACTCCCTAAGCGGGATCCAGATCACGCGAGGTAAAGGCGATATTGACGACGTTGCCACGAATGTCGCGGTAGAGCCGGGATTTATCAGCATTGGGGAGTCGCCCAGCGAAGTTGTCGTGCGTTTTACGGAGGCGTTGCCTGACGATCGATATCAGATTGACGTTTTTGGCAGCGGGCCATTGCCCTTGCGCAACCTGGATGGAGAGTCGTTTGACGGTAATCCGACGGCGTCGGGCAACCAGGATTTTCGTCTCCGCTTCACTCTTGATCTCGGTCCGCAAGTCGTAGTCGCGGTCCCTCAGCCCGTAACACGCGGGCCCGGCGGTGTATTGAACCAGGCACGCAGCCAGATCGTCGTTTACTTCAACAACGACGACCTGGATCCGAGTTCCGTTACAAACCCCGATTTCTACAGGCTCATCCGCACTGAAGACACGGTCACCAATACTGACGACACCGTGCTCGTGCCTTCCGCTGCTTCGCCCCCTATATATGACGCGGACAGTGATACTGTCGTACTGACCTTCGACGATTTGCCGTCGGAGATTGGCACCTTTCGTTTGCGTGTGGGAACGGCGGAACCGTTGCCACTTCCTCCAGCTGACCTCGTGCCCGCCGAGGATCCTGGTTCGAGCTTCGCTAGCGCGCTCGATCTTGCGGTCGAATTTGGATTCACTTTCGATTCCGATGCTGGCAATCAAGTCAAGAGTGTTCATCTCACTTCGGCGGTCGATCCCGAACTCTTCCCACTCGCTTTTGTAGGTGCCAACAACGAACCGGGGCATCGCCAGGTTACTGCATCCTCGGGTGCACAGCATGTGCCCGACCAGGGTTCGGACAGCTTTCCGGGCATAACGGAAGTACCGTACAATTTCCGAACAATTTACGGTCAGGATGCAGGCGGCGGCGCCCAGATCAATCAAATCACTGCACGCCAAAAGCGCCGGGCCCGCGAAGTCTTTGAACTTTGGGGCAACTACCTCGGAGTCACCTTCTACGAGACGGTGGATCAAGGACTCACCGTTGCGACCGGCGACGCCGACGCGATCCTGCTTGGCCCCACGGTTATCCTGGATGCGACCCAGGAGTGGAATGACGAGTTCGGCAACAATTGGTTCGGCGAAGCTTTGCGCCAGGTCGGTTCCCAGCTTGGCCTGGGAGATACACCCGACTTGCCGCAGGGCACCATCATGGGTGCCGATCAGGACCTGATCAACATCGATCCACTTGCCGAGCCGGTGTTTCCTGGAGATCACGACATTGTTCACGGACAATACCTGCATCGTCCGGAGAGCAACGACATTGATCTCTACCAGTTCGCGGTTGCTAACGACGGGCTGTTCACGGCGGAAACATTTGCTGAACGGAGCACCAATTCGAGTTTACTGGACACGGTCCTTCGGTTGTATCGCCAGACGGAAAACGGCCCGGAACTCGTCGCCCAGAACGACGACTATTACAGCAACGACTCCTATATTTTGATGCATCTGCCGGCGGGCGACTACTTCATCGGCGTATCGGCCAGCGGCAATGACCAATACGACCCGACGATTGAAGCATCCGGCTTTGGAGGCACGAGTCAGGGCGCGTACGATCTGCGGATGGACTTCCGACCGGATGTGAACAACGGAATTGTTGACACGACGGGAACGGTGCTTGACGGCGACGCCGATGGAATTCCGGGCGGTGTGTTTGATTTTTGGTTCCGCGCGGCAGCACCGACCGGCAGCCAGACAGGTGACGAACCCCGGACAATCTTCGTCGACAAGTCCTTCGACGGCATTTCCACCGATCCACTTGGTGCATTGACGAATCCGTTTGTCGACATCGACACGGCGCTGGCCGCCGCTTCAGCCGGGGACATCGTGCGGATTGTCGGCAACCGTGGAACCGACAACCAGGCCACCGAGTTAACGGACTACGTACCGTATCAGATTGGCGTCAATAGCTCCGGGACCGATCTACCGGACGGTCGGACGTTGACTGTTTCCCAGGGTGTTACGGTCATGATCGACGCGGGCGCGGTTTTCAAGATGCGACGCGGCGTCATCACCGTGGGCAGTTCCTCGCCAGCCGTAAACCGTAGCGGCGGCTCGATTCAGGTGCTGGGAACGCCCGAGGAAAGCGTTTACTTCACTTCGCTTAACGACGAGACCATCGGGAATGACGTCACAACGGTTCCCACCACTCCGCGAGCGGGAGATTGGGGCGGAATCATTATTCGAAGCGATGTGGATCAAGCGGAAGGGAACTTCCTGTACGACCAGCATGGTGTTTTTCTCAATACGATCAACCACGCCGACATGCGGTACGGGGGCGGCAATGTCGTTGTAGACGCACTGGCTCAAGTGATCAATCCGATCCATGTCATCAACACGCGCCCCACCATATCATTCAATAGCATTACTCAAAGTGCCGACGCCGCCATGTCGGCCACGCCCGACAGCTTCCGGGAAACGAACTTCCACGCTCCTGAGTTTCAGACAGAATCGTTTACGTCCGACTATGACCGCGTCGGTCCCGATATTCACCACAACCGGCTCGTCGGCAATACGACCAACGGGCTGTTCCTGCGAGTTGCGAAGCAGGCCGGAAATGTTCTGAAGCCGATGACGGTATCGGGGCGGTGGAACGACACGGACATCGTCCATGTATTGCAGGAGAATCTCATCCTGCAGGGCCAGCCTGGAGGCCCCCTGGAAGACGAGGATTCGGACAACCTGGTCGCCCGACTCGACGCTCGACTGAGAATCGATCCCGGCACGATCGTCAAACTGAATGGAGCGCGCATCGAAGCCCAGATGGGCGCCGATTTCTATGCTGAAGGCACCGCCGGCCGGCGCGTGGTGCTCACGTCGCTGCAGGACGACCGTTTTGGTGCCGGCGGCACATTTGACACCAACGGCGATGTCGACGCTCCGGTGGCAGGCGACTGGGCCGGCGTGTTGATCAATCACACAAGTATTGCAAGCTTCGACCATGCAGTCGTCGCTTTCGGCGGAGGACTCAGCCCGCTCGAAGGAAGCTTTGCCGGCATCAATCCCATTGAGGTCCATCAAGCCACCGCCAGGATTTCAAACTCAGTATTTGAAAACAACGCCCGTGGCACCGGCGGGCTCGCCCCGGAACAACGCTTCGGTCGTCAATTCAATGCGCCCGCCACGATATTCGTGCGGGGTGCGCAGCCCGTAATTGTCCAGAACGTTTTTCGAAATAACGACAGCCCGGCCGTCAACATCAATGCCAACGCGCTGAACCACTTCGTCCTGGTCGATCAAGGCAGGGTCACGGGGCCAATCGACTTGATCTCAGAATACCAGGGTAATCAAGGGCCGTTGATTCGCGGAAACCTGCTCAGTAACAACTCCATTAACGGGATGGAAGTGCGAGGGGATACGCTCACTACCGAGAGTGTGTGGGATGACACGGATATCGTTCACGTTCTTCGCGACACCATTATGATTCCCAATTTCCACACCTATGGTGGTCTGAGACTCGAGAGTAGCTCTTCGGAAAGCCTGGTCGTAAAGCTCCTCGGAGAAGACGCCGGATTCACGACCACGGGCACGTTCCTGGAGATTCCCGATCGGATTGGCGGGCGGATTCAGGTGGTGGGACAACCCGGGCGTCCCGTCGTACTGACTTCCCTGTTCGACGACACGGTCGGTGCGGGTTTTGACGAAGACGGCCGGCCGCAGACCGACACCAACAATGGCGGCCGGCCCGTCCGCACTCCGGACCCTGACAACGATGGATTCCAGATCGATCTCAACTTCGGACCGCTCATCTTACAGAATCCCGAGGCGCTCGAAGCGGCTCAGCGCGCTGCAAGCATCTGGGAGTTGCAACTCCAGGATCCGGTTACGGTCGTCGTGGATGTGGAAATGGCCGACCTCGGTCAAGCCCCCCACAACCAGTCAGGTCCGTTCGATTTGATGCAAACCGTAACCGAGCGGGTCAGTCTCAGCTACGACGCGGTTCGAACGGCACTGATGAGCGACGCCGGGGCCCACGAGCCCCTTGTCAGCCAATTGCCGACAATGGAAGAGCTCAACGTAAATCTGCCTGCCAATCCGACGAATCCGTTCACCGTTGCCGAGACGATGCAGTTGACACGTGCCAACGCGAAAGCCCTCAGTTTTCCTGAGGATTCACTGCCGGGCACTCTGTCCGAATTTCAGCCCAATCCGGCGGACGAGATCATTCGTGACGGCCGCATCACGGTCAACAGCGATCCCAATCTATGGGACTACCAGCGCCGGAATGGACTGTTTACCTACCGTGAAGACTTCGTCAGCGTTTTTCTCCGTGAGCTGGGAGAGATCCTCGGATTCGTGAGCAGCGTGGACACCGTTAGCGCAGCCCTGGATGACGGAGCCATCGCACGCACGATCGAAATGGCACCGCTGGATTTGTTCCGTTTTGCTCCCGGTGAGGCCCAAGATAGTTTTGCCGACGCGACACGCCTGCTCAATCCGCTCATGGAGGACCATGTATTCTTCGCCGGCGGTCCGTTCGATCCCGAAAGTTTGGGCCTGCCCATCGCGGGCATCATGGAAGGCGAGATCCCCCTGGCCAAAGGCCGAGAGTTGGGCGATGAATTCAACGACTTCGGGGCAGCTCATTGGCTCGACAATGTATTCAATCGCAACGATAAGATCGTGGAGTTCGCGCCCATAGGCGTGATGGACCCGGTATCCGTCTGGCGCGATGAGTTGATCGAACTGCGCGACCCGTTTCAGGAAACGGTCGGCTTGCTGGTCGATATCAGCGAACAGGATCGGGAAGCCTTCGACGCCATCGGATTCGACGTTGTGGGTGGAACCCCGGGTGACTGGCAGGGCATCCGCATGGAACGGCCGACGCACGACACCAATGCGGCGACAATCCTGGAGCAGGAACGCTCGGACGTTGCGGCGCCGGGCACCAACGCGACTCCGGACACCGCTCAATTCCTGGGCGTGCTGGCCCCGGACCTTCAATCAGGCGACGACAATCAACGCCTGGCCTTCGAGGTTCACGGTTTGCTGAATAGCCGTGACGATGTGGACATCTACAGCTTCACGGCTGTGGCGGGCACCGAGGTATGGTTTGACATCGATCGTACAACGACAACTTTGGACAGCGCCATCGAAGTGATTGATTCAAACGGCCTCGTGCTGGCCCGTTCGGAATCGAATAATGTCGTCTCGGGAATCCTGAATCCACAACCACTTGACGGTTTGGATTACTTCACGTCCAATCCGCACGATCCGGGAATGCGTGTCGTGCTGCCCGGTATTGCCGGCACGCCGAGCAACCATCTCATTCGTGTGAGCAGCGGCTTGACTTCGGGCCAGTACCAGTTGCAGGTCCGCCTCCAGTCCAAGGACGTTGTTCCCGGCACTAGTGTCCAGTTTGCCGACATCCGCTATGCAGAAGCAGGGATCAGGATCATCGGACCGCCCATGCATTCGCCGTTGGCGGGTGAACAGGTCGAAGACGACTCAATCAACGACGCACCCCGGGAACGGGACATTGAACTACTCGACGACGAAGGTGCATCCTTCGATCCGGCGGTGTTCGTCTCGCCCACGGATCTCCCGTTCGAGGTGGGAGCACAGGACCTCGGCAATTTGCTAGCTACCGATCGTGCCTCGATCTCTGTGTCCGGTTCCCTGGACTCGTTCAATGACGTCGATTGGTATGAATTCGAAGTCGACGGCGCGGGTAGCGCTGGAGTCGTGTTCGACATCGACTACGCGGCCGGATTGGGACGAGCCGATACGACGCTGGCCGTATTCGATCCTGGACTGAATCTTCGCTATTTCAGTGACCATGGTATCGTCGCCGACGACCTTCCCGAGCTCTTCAGCGGTAACGGCACAGGTGCCAATGACCTGGACGATCTCTCGCGGGGATCGGTCAGCACGAAAGACGCGTTTCTGGGTCCGATTACCCTGTCCGGAACTTGGCTCGTTGCCGTCTCATCCAATGCCCTCGTACCGGCCGACATCGCCCGTGGGACAGCCTCATTGACGCCGATTATCCCGGGCCTGACAGATCGCGGTGAAACTGTCTCGAATGCAAGCGGGGAATTCATCTTTGAGCCCAACTCGGCGCTTGAAGATCCAATCCAATCCGGGGAATATCAACTCGAGATTCGCTTTGTGCCCGTTCCGGCAGGAGGCTTCGATGAAACGAACGCCACGGTGGGCGACAAGAACCGCAGTCGAGTCCAGGGACAGCTAATTGTTGACTCGAACAGCATCCGGGACTCTCTCGAATGGGGGATTGTCGTTGAAGACGCGCTCCGCGATATGCCGCTGGATAGTTTTTTTGCTTTCAACCCGGGCGCCCCAAACCAATCCACAAGATTCTTCTTCCGCCAGTTCAATCGCCAACCCCATCAGCAGTTCACGAACGCCGACTTCGTGGCCCACAGCGCGCCGGCACGCGCCTTGCCCGTATTGGATGAGGAAAGAGTTGTTCCCGGGGTTACCGTGAAGAACAATCTGGTAACCGGAGGCGTGGAAGGCGGGATTCAAGTCCACGGTGATCCCGGCGGATTCATTATCAACACGTACGATCTGAAGGCGCTGACGGACTTGTTCGATGACTTTGGACAGGAAGATATCGAAGCCACGGAGTTCACCATCTGGGACCATCAGCGACACTCGGTGACATTCGAATTCACCAGTAGTGGAGGTGTCAGACATCCCGGGCACGTTCCCCTGCGATTTGATCTGGACCCGGGCAACGACGACTTGTTGATCTCGGGGGATTACCGCTGGGTGAATCCCCCCACGATTCCGGCAGCAGTGGCGTCAGAGATCGAACATGCGATCCGAGCCTCTGATCTTGACGTCAAGGTCTACCGTCCCAATTTCTTTGGTCCCGACAGTGGCATGCTCTTCATCGAAGGCGCCATCGAAATCGGGCATCCGGATATCTGGAACGCAAGTCATGAAGATGTCTTCTTTCCCGACGATTCCCCACTTCCCATCATCACGGCGGAGATCGTCCAGCAAGGTTCCGTTCCCTTTGCCAGAGTCGTCAACAACACCGTCGTCGGGCGAGGTGGAGATCTGTTTGATGCATCGGGTGTCGGCGACATCGGGATCTTGGTGGAAGACAACGCGAGTCCCACTATTCTGAACAACATCGTCGCCAACTTTGATACGGGCTTCCAGACGGATCTCACGTCGACCGACGAACCGATTGACCGACGCACGTTTCTCAGCAGACGCCCGGTGAGCCAAACCAGTTTTGATCTGGCCGAACTGGAAGCGATCGGTGGGACAGTGACCCCGTTCGGTGCATCGATTCTGCGAATGATCTTTGACGATGAAGAGCTCAATCCCCTGGGCCTGTTTATTATGGAGCAGGGACTGAGCGGATCGTTGCAAGTGACCGACCGTCTCTTCCCATGGGCCAGGAATATCGACCTTGATCCGACGGAATACGTCGCGTCACGACCATCGGTGATGGGAGCCGCTGTTTATCAAGGGAATCTGGTCAATAGCCGACTCGTCGGCATTGGTGACTTTCCCATCACGCTGCAAAACGACGATCCGCTGTTTGTCGATCCGTCCAGCGGAAACTTTTTGCTTGCCGAAGGCTCCTCGGCCATCGACAGTTCGATCGAGCGGTTAACGGAGCGTGACCGATTGGCGGCGATCAAGGGCGCTGTGGGAATCGCCGAGTCCGATATCCTGGCTCCCGATACGGACCAGCGAGGCCAGTTCAGAACAGATGACCCGAGCGTCGAGCCTCCGGTGGGTCTAGGAGCTAACGTTTTTAAGGATCGGGGAGCGTTCGACCGCGTCGATTTCTCCGGTCCCTCCGCGGTGCTCGTCAACCCCGTCGACAACGACGCGGCGGGCGCGGACAAGAACCCGGCGGAAACGGTGGTCCGTCTGGTCGGCAGGACGCTCGGCAATTTCTCCATCCAACTCGTCGACGGGATTGCCCCGGCCGATCCTTCCGAAGGGACCGGGGCCAATGACTTGACGGTCACTTCCAGTACCGTGGTCGTCACCGGCGACGGGGCGGTGCTGCTGGACGGTGTTGACTACCGTTTCGCGTACGACAAGACCAACGACATCATCCGCCTGTCTTCGCTGTCCGGAATCTGGGCGCCGGGGCAGGAATATGTGATCACGCTGTCCGGCATCGAGGACATGGCCGGCAACCCGTTGAAGGCCAACCAGGCCGACGGCACCACACGCTTTTCGATCGACCTGGACCGCACGTCCGATTTCGGCGACGCGCCCGATCCGCCCTACCCCACCCGCCGTGTCCCCACCGGCCAGAACCCGGAAGGCGCCAGCCACAACATCGTCGATGCGTTCTTCCTGGGCGCGAGCGTCAGCGCGGACCCGGACGGCCAACCCAACCAGGGCGCCACTGGCGACGATTTCGACGACGGCGTGGAACTGGTCGACGCGCTGGTTCCCGGCTCCGAAACCATGATTCGCGTGACCGCCACCGGCGCGGGCGGGCTGCTCCATGCCTGGATCGACTTCGACGGGGACGGCCAGTGGGAATCGCCCGGTTCGGGTGACAATCCCGTCGAACGGGTGTTCGTCAACCAGCCGCTGACGCCGGGAGTCAATACGCTGTCGGTCGCGGTGCCCGATGACGCCGTGGAAGGCTTCACTTACGCCCGGTTCCGTTTCAGCACCCAAGCCAACCTCGCGCCCGGCGGCTCGGCGTCCGACGGTGAAGTCGAGGACTACATCTATTTCGTCGGCGAGGCCGGCGCCGCCCCATGGCAGAATCCCGCCAATCCTCTGGACGTTAACGCCGACGGCAATGTCAACGCCCAGGACGTGCTGACGATCTTCAACGACCTGAACAATCCCGGCAAGGGTGCACGCGAGCTGCCTGTTCCACCGATTCCGCCCAACTCGCCTCCGCCCTTCCTGGATGTCAACGGCGATGGTTTCGTGGCCCCCGTTGACGCGTTGATCGTGATCAACTTTCTGAATTTGTCTACGGCCGTCGGCGCGAGCCAGGTACTCGTCGCTCCTAATGGAGCGCCGCTTGGCGTACAAGCTTCGGTCGACGACGAGATGTCTGAACCGAGGCAAGATCAAGGGTCCTCCGGAACTCTCATGGTGAGTCCGTTCACGGACGCCCTGACGTTCAATTCCGAGCGGCCGGACCTAGCCCGCGCCGAGGATTACCAGGACACGCATCGTATCGAGAGTCTGGTCGGCCAAGAAAACCAGCTGCGAAGGGCGCATTGGGCGGGGTCAAGCTCCGATTCCGGCGCGTCGGTCGAATTTCAATCGGGGCTTGATTCAAGCCTGACATCGTCAGTGACGGATGAACCGGCGTGCCTGGAATGCCTGAATGAAGTGTTACCCGAAATTGCCGAAGAGATTGCCCTCGCCTGGCGCGATGGTAGCGAAAGGAATGGCACTTTTGGATGAGTTCGTTGATAATTGCGAAAGGACAATGTCGCACGTCCGCGATGTCGGGCCCACGTTTTGTATTCCGGCCAACGCTGCTGCCAAGGTCTATCCACAACACCCCTGCGGTTGCTTCATCGCGTGCCCAGATGGCACCGGCTGGCTAATCGCCAACCCCAGACCTTCACCATGACCAGATGGCACTGTCGCTCAACTGAGAATTTATACCGGTACAAACCTTCAGCGTCGCTGAAATCTGTCCGGAGAAAATCCGAGCGATCGCTTCGGATGGAACCGCTCGAGGAGCGTATGCTATTGGCTCTGGGACCACAACTTATCGGTATACAGCCAAACGCCGGCGCGCTTCTCATGGATGGAGATGTTCGCCCGGTCGCGCCGCGCGAACTGACTTTTCGCTTCGATGAAAGTCAGGTGATCGATCCGAGCACGCTCGACGGTATTCGAATTACGCGCAGTGGATTGGATGGAGTGTTTGGCGACGTGTCGGACGAGCGCGTCGACCCTGGTTTCATCGGCGTGAATTCAAACGCGCCCAACGAAGTTGTAATCCGTTTTAGTGACACTCTTCCCGACGACCATTACCGAATCGACGTGTTCGGCTCCGACGATACGCCTGGCGCGACGGCACTGGCGAACGTGAGCGGTGATCCGTTCAACAACGGAATCGATGCGAAGATCGATTTCGAGCTCGATCTGGGCGCTCAGATCATTGCCGTGGTACCCCAACCCATCGAGCGAAATGGCAACGGCGACCTTGCGCAAGCGTCGGATCAGATCGTCGTTTATTTCAACAATGACGAACTCGATCCGGCCGCAGCGCAAAATCCGGGGTTCTACCACTTGATCGACCAGTCGGACGGGACAATCCTGATACCCGACAGTGTTGAATATGAATTGGATCAGAATTCGGCCACTCTGGTGTTCGCGGACGATTTACCTTCAAGGACATTCCGCTTGAGGATCGGCGGTTCCGAAGAGTCCAACGATACGCTGGACACGGCGAATCTTGAAGGAACCGTCTTTCAAGAAGCTCCGATTGCCAGGCTTGATTTTGAGTTGCCGCAGGACGAAGAAGGCAATGATGTTCCGTTGCCCATAAACGACGAGTCGACCACAAGTTCCACGATTACCGTTGAGGATGCGCTGCGCATTTCCGATCTCGAAGTCCAGCTTGATATCGACCACACATGGGGGCCGGACCTGCGTGTCTTTCTGACCGGGCCGGAAGGAAACCGCATCGAGTTGGTCGGCGATTTGGGTAGCGACGCACTCGGTGGTCAGATCTATGGCACCAAGTTCGAAGACAGCAACCAGAATGGCATCCAGGATCAAGGCGAGCCGGGGCTGGAGGGCTGGACGATTTTCCTGGACGGCAATCGTAACGGGACGCTCGACGCCGGTGAAGTCAGTACCGTCACCGACTCGAGCGGCAAGTACTCGTTCACCTCATTGGAGCCCGGTAGAACGTACCGCGTCGCCGAAGTGCCGCAGGCCCACTGGGTGCAGACCGTCCCGATCGATGGAAGTAACGAGAAAAGATTTGGCGCCGACTTCAGCGACGGCTCAACGCAGACCATTGTGATCGCCGGCAGCCCCACCGAGGGAACCTTTCGACTGGGTGTCAATGCGCGAACGACGGCGGAAATCGAGTTCGCGGGAGCAGGTGAAGGTGCTGCGACAGCCGTCAACATCCGGAATGCACTTGCCGCAGTGGTAGACCCCGGCGTTGCCGTGGACGTCAGCCCGGTCGGCGGCGGCGACTCCGAGTTCTTGGCCGTGTTCACGCTCAATGGCGTCGGGACACCACTGGATCACCCCATTGTGAGCGTGGTCGAAAATCTCTTGGATAATGGCAATGTGACCATCGCTACGAACGCCAATGCGGAAGGTTTCACGTCAACGGGCAATGCCAATCAGTGGCATCTCTCTGTCGGTCGCGGAACGAACGAGGGCCATACCGGGCTGGACAGTTTTTACTTCGGCGCGGGTGAAGGCCCCCAGGGAGGAGGCCTCTACGCCAATCAGGCGGACGGCACTCTCGTTTCTCCGATCATCGATCTCAATGACCCAACGATCACGGGTCCTGTTTTCCTGCAGTTCAACCACTTTCTTCAAACCGAGTCAAATTTCGACTTCGCCCGCGTTAATGTGGTGGGGGAAGTCCAATCCGCTCTCGTGTTCGAAACATCAGAAGACACCAACGGTTTTGAAACGGCCACCGTGGACATCTCGCAGTTCACCGGTCAGAAGATTCGCTTAGAGTTCAACTTCGACAGTGACGGATTTGTCATAGATGAAGGATGGTACGTCGACGATGTCGCGGTGCTGGTCGGTCGTGGCGCCTATTCGTTCGTCGTGGCGGATGTGCCTCCGCACCGACTGATCAGAAAAAATGTGAATTTCGGCAGCGTCCGAGACTCATTGGGACCCGACGCCTTCGGCTATCAAGCGTTCGAGCTGCCATCGGTGTTTCAGGATATTTCGGAGACGGGCAACCCTGTTTTCGAAACGTTAAGTGGTTCTGGTTTTGCCGTTAGCACGAGCGGGACCGCCAGCGAACAAGGCAACGCCGTGACCGTTGACGCGGAAGGAAATGCGTACGTCGCGGGCTCGTTTGAAGGTACGGTCGATTTCGATCCCGGCCCCGGTGAGACAGTTCTTACCAGTATTGGTGTCGAGGACATGTTCGTCGCCAAATATACGCCCGACGGATCGCTTGTGTGGGTGCGGCAGATGGGCGGCACGGGGAGAAGCGTCGGCCATGCCATCGCCCTCGATACGAGTAACAACGTCCATGTAACGGGTTCGTTCACCGAAACCATTGATTTCGATCCGGGGCCGGGGACGGTCGATCTGACCAGTGAGGGTGAAACAGACATCTTCGCAATAAAGTTGGACTCATCAGGCAATCTGGTGTGGGCGCGAAGTATAGGGGGCGTAAAGGCCGACGAAGGACGGGGTGTCGACGTCGATGACAGTGGCAACGTGCTCCTTACCGGTTGGTTTTCCGACACGGCTGACTTCGATCCCGGTGGTGGTACGCTTGAACTGACCAGCGCCGGCGAAACAGACATTTTCGTACTGAAGTTGGACGCGTCGAGCGATCTGATCTGGGCGCGGCGCATGGGAGGCGCGGGGGCCGACGCCGGACAGGACGTGGCTCTGGACGCCGAAGACAATGTTCACACAGTCGGCTCTTTTTCAGGAGTCGCCATCTTCGATCCGGACCCCAACACGGATCCTGCAGATGCGTTTCGACTCACAAGCATCGGCGGTACGGACTTATTCGTATCGAAGCTGGACGCGGACGGTGTATTTGTCTGGGCCCGATCCCAAGGAAGCTCGGGAAACGACGCTGGAAAATCGATCGCGATCGACCCGGCAGGCAATGTCTACAGCACGGGTGTCGTAGGAAGCGATATTTTCGTTGCCAAACAAGACTCAGAAAACACGCTGCTTTGGGCACGTAATTTCGGTGGCTCCGCTACGGATGTGGGGGAAGGGATTGGTGTCGATTCCTTCGGCAACGTCTATGTCACCGGGACCTTCCGCCTGAATGCGAATTTCGGTACGTCGTCCAGCGTTATCCTGGAAAGCGCGGGGGGCACTGATCTGTTTGTATTGCGGCTGGACGAAGCCGGTGGATTCGGCCTCGTCCGCCAGATGGGTGGATCGACCGACGATGGGGTTGGCAATCTTGCGCTGGACGGGGACAACAATGTCTACACGACTGGGTTCTTCCGAAACACGGCAACCTTTGACGTCGGAAGCGGCGTCGTCGCGCTGAACAGCGCGGGTGCGGCGGATGCTTTTCTCTCCAAACTGGTCGTTCCAGGTCCCGTTGATGACGGTTTTGCCCTGCTGCCGTCCGCGAATTTAAGAGGGTTTGAGTTCGAATACTACGGCCAGACCTACTCGGAACTTTTTGTTAGCAGCAACGGCTTGATCAGTTTCGTTTCGCCGAATGATAGCTCACAAAATACGGATTTTACGGATCTGCCCCCGGAGGCTGTGATTGCTCCCTTCTGGGACGACCTGTTTGTTTCTGTGGGAGATCAGGACGGCGTTTTTTGGGACCTGCTGTCAGCCAATGGCGACCGACAACTGATCATCCAATGGCACAATGTCCGACTGATGGGCGAAGGGACCACTGGCCTCGATCCGCTCACCTTCCAGGTTGTCCTCCGCGAAAGCGACAACAGCATTCAATTCAATTATCAAAACCTCGAAAACCGATTGCCGCAGCGCGGTCTCGAGTTTCCAGTCGGCAGTTTCACACGCGGAATGCAACAGAATTCCGTCGTCGCCTCGGATGCTTCGGGCAACTATGTCGTTGTCTGGGAGAGCCCAGGTCAGGACGAAGACGGCTCGGGAATTTTTGCTCGTCTTTACGACTCGGGTGGAACCGCTCTGAGCGACGAGTTGCAGGTCAACGAGATGACCACTGGCGACCAGCGGAATCCGGCTGTGGCGATGGACCCAGCGGGGAATTTCATGGTTGTCTGGGAAGGTCCCGACGGTGTGTCCGGACGGCTGTTCGATGCGGCTGGGACGCCCCTGGTCGATGAACTACCTATTTCGATCGAGGGCGGCGTTCAAAGCCCAGACGTAGCTGCCAATTCGAACAGCTTGTTTGTCGTCACATTCGAGCGCAATGGGTTCGTGACTGTCAAGACTTTCGCCTTGGACGGTTCGGTGTTTGGCGCTCGTGACGAGGTACAGAGACTTAACTTCGAGGCGGCAGCGCCTGTTAAGAATGACTTCTTCTCGCTCAATTTCGACGGTTTTACAACCGGGCCGATTGCGTTTGGAGGGACGGGAGGGGGTGACCTGACGGCGGTCGGTATCGAAGTGGCATTACGGTTACTGCCAAATACGGGAGACACGTTGACCGTCACGCCCGTACCGGGAAACGAGGATTTCGAGTTCGATGTTACCTTCACGGGAGTGGATGGCAGCCGTGGCCAGCCACTTCTGAAACTCACACTTCCGCCGCTCGATGTTACAGGATTGCAGGTCTCGCGGGAGGTCTCCGGTGACAGTGGAGAGACAACGGCTGACGCGGGGGCCGATCCGGCAGTCGGCATCGATAACTTCGGACAGGTTGTTGTCGCATTTGAGAAGTCGGATGGTGACGGCAATGGGATCTTTGGAAGGTTTTTCTTGGAGGATGGCACGCCGCTGGGCGGCATCGACCGGAACGAAAAGCAGCGGATTATCTTTGAGCCAATCCCGTTCGGTGGGAGCATGTTCTCGCTGATTCACGACGGGCTGACTACCGGTCCGATCACATACGGCGGAGCAAATAACGGACTTGCAACCGCCGGTGCTATCCAAACCGCACTTCGCGCATTGACGAACACGGGAAACGCATTGGTCGTTCTCCCGGATCCCGACGTATCAGACTCTAATGAAATTCAAATTATTCGTTTTACTGGCGGGCCAACCCAGGGCACGTTCACGCTACTGACGATGACTCCCGAGGCGGTCACGTCGGATATCACCTTTGAAAACATGGGGGTCGGCAACCAGACGCCCGCAGAACTGACCGCTGCGAATATTCAAGCAGCCCTGCCCGAGCTGGGCATCGTGGGAGCAACCGTTCGCGCCGTAAGCCCTACGGAATTCGAAATCACGTTTGCGCTGGGGACAGATCCCGGTTTAATATTTGTTGACGACACCAATCTGGACCGGCCGGGCAGTACGGTTACCACGATCAACGACACAGCTCCAAGCGATACGACATTTCTTGTCGAATTCCTGGGCTCGGATGGCGGGCGAGACCAACCGTTGTTGCAGCTGGGTGACATGACGGGCGGGGTCGTCGCGCTGACCATCGAGGAAGTCACGAAAGGCAATAGCGCATCGTTTCGCATCAGCACGACCACGGCTGGCAATCAGATCAATCCCTCCATTGCAAAGAAACTCGACGCCGGCTTCCTCGACGCAAACTTCGTGGTCGTCTGGCAGAGCGAAGGCCAGGATGGCGACGGTTTTGGTATCGTCGCCCGACAGTTTGCCAATACCGGTGAGATTGTCGTCAATACCACAACGCAAGGCAATCAGACAGACCCACAGGTCGCGCTCGATGCCAACGGCGACTTCGTTGTCGTGTGGCAAAGCGATGGTTTGGACGACGATGGACTGGGCACGGCGGTTCGGTATTTCGCGGGAGACGGAACGGCTCTGACCGGCCAGCGCCGCATCAATACGGAGACTGCTGGCGACCAGCGGGACGCCGCGGTGGCCATCGCCCCTGGCGGGGAAGCCGTGGCTACATGGACGTCTGAGGTGAACGCCGGTGGCATCCGCGCCCAGCGGTTCGACGCGGGGCGAAATCCCGTGGGAGACGAAGCACAGGTGTCGGTGTTTGGCTTGCGTGATCAGGGCAATCCGGTAGTTGCCAAGGACGCCGCCGGCAATTTCGTCGTGGTCTGGGAAAGCTTCGGCCAGGAAAAAGATGAACTCAGCCAAGGCATCTTTGCACAGTTGTTTGACTCCCAGGGGGCACCGGTCACCGCAGAATTCCAGGTCAACACAACGGTCGACGGCAATCAATTCTCGCCCGCTGTGGTCATGAATTCCAACGGCGAGTTTGTCGTTGCGTGGGTCAGCGATTTTGTAACACCTGGCGGACAATTCCGGCAAGACATCTACGCGCGGAAGTTTCTTGCTGACGGAACGCCCATCGGAAATGAAGTGCTGGTAGAGGATTTCACGACGGGATTCCAGGTGTTTCCGACCGTTGCGATCGATGGCGCGGGGGCGTTCGTCGTGGCGTGGCAAGACAACGTCAGTGACGGGGATAATAACGGCGTTTTCGCTCGACGTTTCAGCAGCCAGGCAAACGCACTAGGTGCAGCGTTCCTGGTCAATACCACGACGGAAGGACCACAAGATACCGCCAGCGTGGCCATGGATGAAGCAGGGAACTTCGTCGTGGTCTGGGAGAGCGCTGGCCAGGAGGGCGGTAATAGTAACGAAATTGTTGGCCGGCGATATCGGGCCGACGGTACCGTCGACGGCGACGAGTTCCAGATCAACACGTTTTTCGTCGGCCGACAGGATGACCCCGTCGTCGCCATGGACTCGGCCGGTAACTTCGTCGTCGCCTGGTGGAGCGATGGCCAGGATGGTGACGGGTCGGGAATCTTTGCGCAAAGATACAACTCGGAAGGTGTGGCCGAAGGGAGTGAATTCCAGGTCAATGCGTTCACCGCCGGTTCCCAGGATGATCCGCAGATCTCGATGGATGCCGCCGGTGGCTTTGTCGTCGTCTGGAGGAGTCCTGATCAGGACGGAAGCGGCAATGGCGTCGTAGCCCAGCGGTTTACGGCGTCGGGGGCTACCATCGGAGAAGAATTTGTCGTCAATACAAACACGTTAGGCAGTCAATTCAGTCCGTCGATCGCGGCGGGAGATGGTGGCGATTTCGTCGTCACCTGGTTCGACGGCGGCCAGGCAAACGCCGGCGTGTTCGCACAACGCTTCCAGACGGAAGTCGTATCGGTTGGTATTAAAGATGCCGGTCCGCAGATGGCCGTTGGCAATCTGCTGCAGGTCTCAGTCGACGGCGGATTTACTCCCTTGGTCGGCTCGGGACGGAGCACCCGGATTTCGGTCGGGCCCATCGCAACGCAGCGCGTGTTTGCTGTCGATGGCGGAAGCGACCTGATCCGCGAATTGGATCCGGAAACGGGCGTATTCGTGGGTGCCATCCCCGCTCCCGAGCCCGTAGCAGGCAATGACACGGGTCTCGCCTTTTCGGGGAGCAGCCTGTTTTACGTGTCGGGCAGTGGCACGTTGTACGAACTGGCCCCCGACACGGGAGCGATCGTGGACGCCGATGCCCTTGCCGGACTGGGCATTGACGACAGTACCGCCGGACTGGCTTATCTCAACGGCCGGGTTGTCGTCCAGGATACGGTGACGGGTCAACTGCACTTTATCAACCCCATGAATGACCAGGTCGAGCAGTCGATCGCGCCGACAGTGCCGCTCGGCGGCGCATTAGCAGGCAGCGGATCCCGCGGTACGTTGTTTGGCACCAATATTTTTGGCGACGTCGTGGAACTGGACCCCGAAACGGGCAGCGTTGTGAATGATTTCGCTGCCCCAACTGGTCCGATTGTCGGACTGGCCTTCGCTCGTGGCGAACTGTTGGTGGGAGACAATTCAGGTGTGGTCACCGAGGTCGATCCCGATACGGGCTTGCCGGGCAGCTCCTTTTCGACGGGTCTTGGTATCACGGCACTGGGAGGCGACGGCGGAGGAGGCATCGCGAGGGCGCGGGGCGGCAACTTCCAGCCGCTCAGCGGTACCATCATTGACGACGAAGCCGGCATGGCCATCACGGAAGGCGAAGGACCCTTCACTGGAAGATTCCGACCCCTGCATGCTTTAAGCGACTTCGACGACCGGTCGGCGCGCGGTGACTGGATCCTGGAGGTCGAGGACACGGCAACGGGGGACACGGGAACGCTCAACGGCTGGTCGCTGATCATCAATAACTCGCAAGACACACCGGCAGACTTTACGGCTACCGCGTACCTTGGCGACAACTTCAGTTTGCCGGCCGGCCAACTGGCCAATGATGTTGATCTGTTTCGCTTCGAGTTTGAACAGGCGGGTACGCTGAGCACGCTGCTGGCGCCCACATCGGGGCTCGACACGCTGATCCGGATCTTCGACGTCAACGGTATCCTGCAGGCGACAGCCGATACGGGAATCACGGGAGAAGAGGATACGCTGGCCTTCTCGATCGACCAACCCGGAACGTATTACATCGGTGTATCCAGTAGCGGAAACGCATCCTATTCCCCGGTGACCGGCAGCGGTGCGGATGGCGGCAGTACGACCGGCTCGTACCGGCTGGATCTGAAATTCAGCGAACCAGCGGAACGGGACGACGAGAACTCCAGCTTTGGCTCGGCCACTGATCTCGGCGTGCTCGGTCTGCAGGGACAATCCGTCTTCGCCGCAACGGATCCTCTTCCGTACCCCTTGGAGTTTCCCGGTCCGAATGACGAACCGGGGCACCGCCATTTGCCGGATCAGTCGCATTTGATTCCGGTTCCGCTTGGAGTCGACACAGAGCAGGTCGATTTGGCGGACAACATGTCAGGCATCGAAGTGCAGCCCTACAATTTTCGCAACTTTTACGGTGTCGATCCCGACGGAGTCGTCCTGAAGAACACCATCACCGAGGCGGAAAAGCAACGCGCACGAGAGGCTCTGGAAATCTACGGTACGCTGACAGGCGTGACGTTTGTGGAGACTTCTCGCGAGAGTCCGCTGAGGCCCGGCGATCCAGTTCCTTTCACGATTGCCAAGGGCGACATGCGAGCGGTTAACAAGTTTATCGACACTCAAGCTGACGACGGAATTTTTGTCGCGGCCGGTTTGGTCGCCGACCAGTCACTGGGTATCTCAGTTCCGACCGTCGTCTTGGACGGAAGTGAACAATGGTTCGTTGGATTTGGTGCGAGCGATGATCCGCAGCAGATAAGTTCGTTCGAAGCTCTGTCGCGAGGAATTGCCAATCTCTTGGGCGCGGGACCGACTTTTGAGCTACCCCCGCCGACGGTTACAGGCAGCGAACCGGAGCTGAGCTTTGGTCAGAGTTCTGAGCCCTTTTTCCCATCCGACGCCGTCATCGTGCATGGACAGCACCTCCATCGGCCCGAAAGTCACGACATCGACCTCTACAAATTTGTACTTCAGGATGCCGGCGTCTTTACAGCCGAAACGATCGCCGAGCGGCTTCCAGATGCAAGTCTGCTCGACACCGTGATCACGCTGTACCGTGCCAATCCAAATGGGACGCATACACTCCTGGCCCGCAACGATGACTATTTCAGCGAAGACTCATTCCTTCAACTGGCGCTGCAGCCGGGCACGTATTTCATAGGTGTCAGTGCAAGCGGCAATTCCAACTACAATCCCGTGACGGAAGACAGCGGTCTCGGCGGCACGAGCGAGGGTATCTACGCCCTGCAACTCAATTTTCGGAGTGACCCCAACAGCAGTTTTGACGATGCTTCGGGAACGGCCATCGACGGCGATGCAGACGGCGTTCCTGGCGGCGATTTCAATTTCTGGTTTCGTGCCGCGGCGCCGGCCGGGCAGGAAGACACGGATGGCCCGCACACCTTGATCGTTGACAAATCGGCGCTGCCGGGCGGTATCGGCTCGCCGGAAGCGCCGTACAACAATATCGCACTCGCTTTCAACGCGGCCCGCGAAGGCGACATTGTGAGGATCGTCGGCAACGGTGGCGGCGACGGCGACCTGGTCACGCAAGATGACAACCTGGCTTACGAAATCGGTGTCAATAGCCTGGGGGCCGCCCTGTCCGATGGCGAAACGATGCGTGTGCCGCGCGGCGTTACCGTGATGATCGACGCGGGAGCCATCTTCAAGCTCCGACGGGCCAGCATCGAAGTGGGCAGTTCAGCTCCCGCCGTCGATCGCAGCGGCGGCGCGTTGCAGGTCCTCGGCACACCCACAACGAGTGTGTTCTTTACGTCTTATGACGACGAGACACTCGGCACCGATACCGATCCGTTGCCCCAACAGCCCGATGCCGGTGAATGGGGAGGAATTCTTTTCCGACGAGATCTAGACCGTGCCGACGGGCGGCTGATGTTTGAGGGCCAGGGAGTATTTCTCGACTACGTCAATCACGCGGATATGCGATATGGGGGCGGCAACGTCGTCATCAACTCGGTGGAACGTGTTGTCGCTCCGATCCACATGATTGGTGCACGACCGACGATTTCGTTCAATACGATCTCCTTGAGCGCCGATGCCGCCATGTCGGCCGATCCCGACAGTTTCGCGGAGACCAATTTCCGAGGTACTCCGGTAGGCCTACCCACCGGCACCCTGGACTACACCCGCGCGGGACCAGACATCCATGGCAATCGCCTGGTCGAGAATTCGATCAACGGCTTGTTTATCCGTGTTGCAAGACCGGCCGGTGGTGGATTGAGGTCGCTTACGGTGGCCGCGCGGTGGGATGACACGGACGTCGTGCACGTCGTCGCGGAGAATTTGTCGATCGCGGGAACGCCCGGGGGCCCCGTTCAGGACGAACTCAGCAATCGCCTCGAAGCCCGGCTGGACGCACGCCTGTCCATCGACCCGGGGCTGGTGGTAAAGCTCGACGGAGCGGGAATCTCGGCCCAGATCGGTGCCCAATTGATCGCGGAAGGGCTCGATGGACAACAAGTGATCTTCACATCACTGTTCGACGACCGGTATGGTGCGGGTGGAACCTTCGACACCAGCGGGGATGGGAGCAGGAACCAGCCAGCTCCGGGTGACTGGAGCGGGCTGTCCGCTCTGCCCGTTTCCCGGCTGAGCATCGACCATGCCTTCATTGCCTACGGCGGGGGCGTGTCCAGCATCGCCGGTTCGTTCGCCAGCTTTAACGCCGTCGAGATTCTCCAGGCCGAAGCGCGTATTGCGCATAGCGAGCTGGTCGACAACGCAAGCGGCGTCGAAATCCAAACGTCCCCCAACCGGTTTGGACGGGGTCCCAATGCCGCCGCTGCATTGTTTGTCCGTGGTGCACAGCCGGTCCTTGTCGACAACATCATTCACAACACGTTCGGGCAGGATGCGGCCGCGATCAGTATTAACGCCAGTGCACTCAACCAAAGACTTCTTGCCGACCCCGGCCGCTCGACGGGCCACATCGACCGGTTGACGAGATTTGCCGATAACCAGGGCGCGTTGATCCGCGGCAACCGTTTGGAGGACAACAGCATCAACGGATTGGTAGTTCGCGGCGAAACGCTGACCGGGCAAGGCGTCTTCGACGACCAGGATATTGTTCATGTGGTTCTCGATGAGATCGTCGTCCCGGACTTCCATACATTCGGAGGTCTGCGCTTGGAGAGCAGTCCAACCGAGAGCCTGGTTGTCAAATTCTTCGGTCCTGATGCTGGTTTGACGACAACGGGCCGACCGCTGGACATTAGCGACCGCATCGGCGGCACGCTGCACGTGATTGGTCAACCCGGGCACCCGGTGATTATGACTTCACTGGCCGATGACAGCGTAGGGGCGGGAACGGACATCAATGGTCGCACACAAAACGATACCAACAACGATGGCTTGAGCGATGTCGACAATGGCGAGTCGAGCGAAGCCGCCGCTCCACAGCCGGATGACTGGCAAGGAATTCTGCTCGAACAATACACGCACGACCGGAATGTTGAAGTGGTCACGGAATTGGAGTCCCGGAACGCGGCAGCCCCGGGAACCAACGCGTCTCCCGAGAGCGCCGAATTCCTCGGTGCGCTCGCTCCTCATTTGAAGGCCGGCGACGACAACCTAAGGCTGGGGTTTGAAGTCCTCGGGTTCTTGAGGGACCCTGCTGATGTCGATGTTTTCAGTTTTGATGCCGCAGCGGGAACCGAGGTATGGTTTGATATCGACCGTACCAGTACCGCACTCGACACGGTCGTTGAACTCATCGACACAAACGGTCGATTACTTGCCAGATCGGACAATTCGACATTCGAAACAGAAGGTACGGAGGCGCTGGCAGCCGGTCAAGATACCTTGGTCAACGTGCTACAGTCGTCGGCATTTGAGCCGGTTGACCGGTGGACCGTGAATCTGAAGGACGCCGGCATGCGCGTCGTGCTGCCCGGAACGATCGGAGCGTCGGAAACGTATCACGTTCGTGTCCGCAGCAGTGGTCCCGATCTGGACGAGGTTCTTACCGGCGGACTCACGTCGGGTGTCTACCAATTGCAGCTGCGGTTGCAGGAAGTAGATGAGATTCCGGGTACAACGGTACGCTTCGCGGATATCCGCTACGCCGAGAATGGAATCGTCGTCCGCGGCGGTCCGATCCACAGCCCACTGGCGGGCGAAGCGGCTGAGGACGAGTCGCCCAATGACGAGTTGTTCACTCGGGACGAGGATGGCGCGATTGTACAAATCAACGCGCAACGGCTCGGCAATGTTCTGCAAACTGACAGGAGCGCCGTTTCGCTGGCCGGTTCGATTGAAGAGCCGACCGACGTCGACTGGTACCAGATCGAGGTCCGCTATGATTCGAAGGAACCGCGATCGGAACTTGATCCAGACCAATTCGCCGGTCTCGTATTCGATATCGACTACGCAGATGGGTTCGGTGGCCCAAATACGCGGGTGTCGATTTTCGAAGCGCAGCGCGGACCCGCTGGCGTGATCACTGGCGCTCGGCTCATCGCGACCGCTGATCAATCCAACGTTGCCACCGATCAGCCAGCCCCGCTGAACGGCGCCGACGTCGACGATCTTTTACGGGGCTCCAACGGCGAGCTCGACCCCTATATCGGTCCCATCAATCTGCCGGAGGGAACCTATTTCGTCGCAGTTTCTTCCAGCGCCATGATTCCGGAAGATATCCAGCAATTCGTACTTCCACCACCGTCACCGCCAGATGCGACGAATAAAGACGCGCTGCCGGTCGACCCGCTTGCGCGTTTCGAGCCTCTCGATTCTGTCAATCGGGTTGTCGAAGACGGTTTCGAGGGCCCGACCACGGTGCTGGAACCGGCCCCATTTCTACTGGGTGATGTGACGTTATACGCTGCCACAAGCCGCTCGCTGCTGGCAATTGACGGCTTTACGGGAGGTGTCGAAACCGTTATCGGCAGCTTGTTCGATGATGCGTTCGCACGCACAAATCCGCGCGGCGTGGGCGACATCGCCATGCGACTGGACGGATTCGCAAGTTTTGGCAATTCAGCCCCCGTCGACGGCAGTCTGTTTGCCTATTCGACGGCTCCACTTCCAGGCCAAGCCGTGACGGACAACAGCATTGGCACCTACCTCCGTATCGATGTGCAAACCGGCGACTTAGAGGTTTTCGAAGACGATCAGGTCAAAACGTTCGAGATCGAGGAACTCGAGCCGCCTGAACCGGACGAAGAACCTCAAGACCCCATGGTTCTTGAGAGTGATGTGGGAATCGTTTATGACGCAATCACGTTCGATCCGAGATTCGGCTCGTCGGACGGAACGCGCCAGAGCGGTTTTGTTGTGGGAAGCCGGTCTGACGCGGGTGCTCCACCCAACGGTGAAACGCAGCCGTACAATCTGCTCTTCGCTTTCGATGCCGATACGGGATTGATCGTGCCCGGCGGCCGCGAAACGCCCACCGTCGAAGACGGCGAGTTGCCGGATCCGCCGCTAATTGATGCGGAACCGCTCCTGGTGATTAATACGAACACTGGAGGTGGGGCCGGCGGCAAGGTCACTGGGATTGCCATGCGACTCGACGGCCAGATAGTCGCGGTGACCGGTCCAAATGATTCGGGCGATGGCGGTGGAAGTGTCTTTCTCGTGAATCCAGGTGGAGGCGTGCAGTTTCTAAACCGCGTCCTGGACGATCAAGGAAGTCCCGTCCCCTTCAGCGGGCTTACGCTGGGTCCGCCCAATGTCAAAGACGGTTTCTACGCAAACACGGTATTCGCGACTACCCTGAGCGGCGACATCTACGCGCTGGATGCCAATTCCGGCGACCCACTGCCGATCCTGGCAGGGGGAACATCGCACGTCAACACCGGTGTCGGTGGGCTTGTCGGGCTGGCATTTTCCACGCTTGATAAGAACCTGTGGCACATCTCCGGCGCCCGCTCACTCGACCTGGGCCACGGGCTGAATGTTCCCATCACCGGTAGCCGCGTCGAGCAGACGGCAGTCGGAGGAGCCCACACAGGAGGCGCGAGTTTCCATTTCGGCGGATTTTCCACCAACAAGTTCGACTACGATTTCCCCGGCGGTGCGCACGGGAGTCTGGTCAGCAACGAGTTCAGTCTCGCTGGCGCTTCGGCGGCGGACGAACCGGTTCTCTACTTCAGCTATTTTCTCGACACGGAAGGCACCGACTTCAACCCGGTCTCTACTTTCGCGCGAGACACGTTTCGCGTGTTCGTTGTGGACGATAGTACTCGCGACGACAATCAGCAACGCGGCGAGTGGCAGTTGCTGGCCACGAATAACGATTTCCGCAACCTCGACCCCCGCTTTCTTACCGAGTTCGATGACCCGGATAACAACTTCCGTCGACGCGGCCCGATACAGGAACTGTTCGATAACGTACTCGAACGCACGGGAAATGGAGGCAGTGTTGACGCCAATAATGATGGATTTCCGGACACGATCGAAGGAACCGGCACATGGCGACAAGCCCGCATCTCGCTCGCGGAATTTGCTGGCAGCGATAGTCTGCGGCTGAGGTTCGATTTTGACACCGCGGGCAGCTCGGACGTCGGCGGCACCGGCGGGATCGAGTTGCGGACCGTTCCCGGGGCTGAGCTCAGCGACCGCCAGATCTTCGTTGTTGACGGAACGTTCTTTGAATTCGATCTTGGATTCACGCTGGCGCCGCCGAGTGGAGCCTTGCTTCAGGACGGGGAAGTATTCTCCATCGATGATGGGAACAATCCGCCCGTGACGTTCGAGATGGACCGCGACGGATCTTTCAACGGGTCAAACATTCGCGTTAGGTTTTCCGACGATTCCACACCCGCGGAGGTGGTCCGAAGCATCGAGACGGCGATCCTTTCCACATCCCTTAATGTCGTTCCCATCGTTTCGGACGGCCGGATTGGTGTGCCGGGAGCCCAGAGCATCACGCAGAGCGGCAACGCAAGTATTTTGCTGGAGGGGAGCCCGGGAACGACGTTCAATCCTGTCGTGGTCGACGCCTCGATGGACGCCCCTCAAGTAGCCGACGCCGTGGCCGACGCCATCGCAGATGCGCTGAATAACGGTGTCCGCGAGTCGGTACAGCGTTTCGACAATCGAGTCATGCTGTTTAACAAAACCGTCGACTTCAGAGGGCCTCTTGGGCTGACCGATGAGACGACGGGTAACGGTATTTTCGGAAGTATAAACAACGTTTGGGGGTCTTTTGGCATCACTCGAAGCCTTGATTTTGCAAACGATACTCGCGCGCAAGGCCCGCGTGGATTCGGTCATCTGGCCGACTTTGACAACCAATTCCGGGAAGGCGTTTACATCGACGACCTGGTGATCGGGTTCGCGGAACGAGGCGAGATCATTTCACGTTCGGATGTGGGGCCGATCGGGGACATCGTGGCAGCGCCGTCGACGACGTTTGTACAAAACATCACCCAATCGGACCTTGACATTCTGACCGGCAGCTATCAACTCGAGATTCGCCGCGATACAGATCTGGGTGTGGGCAATCGCGTTCTGCCTATCTTCAACAACCAGACACCCGATTTCAACCTGTTGCGGACCATCGACACGAACGAACAACTCGCACGCGGTTTCACCATTGTTGCCCCTCCCGGCTCCGCGGTCCTCGACGGCCAGACCTTCACCATCGGCGACGGCCTCCATGAATTGGTCTTCGAATACGAAGACACCGCCGTCAGTAATGGTATCGTAAACGGGCATGTGGCTGTCGCATTCGAGCGGTCCGACAGCTCGAGCCAAATGGCGCAGCATGTCCGCGATGCTATTAACGGTCCACAAGCACAGGCAACCCTGGCCGTGGTAGCTGCTCTTTCCGACGGCACGGCACTGGGTCGCTCGAGTACCAGCAATCTGGTATCGCTGTTCGCCAATGGCACTACCGGGGCGCTGCCAGCCCCAACCGGTCTTGACCTGCTTGTGCAGAGTGACAGGTCGGCGGGTAACCGGCTCCGTGATCAGGGTCAAATCCTCATCCACTCAAACAGAATCAGTCATTCCGCCGAATTTGGCATCGTGGTCGAGGATGGCGTGCGCGACTTGCCAAGCTACACTTTTTCCCCGCGCCTGGACCATGTTCAATTCGTCGAGGCGGACTATACGCCCCATCCCGGCCCGGTCAGAAACTTTCCTGACTCCAATGTCGACGGACTCGTTCCGGGTGTGACCATTGAGAACAATGTAATCTCGTTTGGTGGCCGCGGTGGAATCAGGTACGCCGGGGACCCGAACGGGTTTGTGATCTCGGGTGTCAATGGAGAAGAAATCCCAGAGGAGTCCCTGCTAATCATTACGGATATTTCTGGGAACTCGGTGACCTTCGAATTCACGGACGGCGAGCCGACAGACGAAGATAATGTACCTATTTCCTTAGCCGATCTTTCACCCGCCGGCATCACCGGCGCGATCGCCGCGGCCATCGAGGCCTCCGACCTGAACGTAACGGTATTTCGTGGAAAGTTAGATGAAATCTTTGTGGAAGGAGCAGCCAGCCTGATCGCTCCGGCGCTTGTTCCGTTCAACTTCTTCGAAGTGCAACGCGGTAGTGTTCCGTTCGGACGCATCATCAATAATACGATTTTTGGTCTGGGAGGTAACATTCTTTCATCGAGCGACGTGTCCGATGTGGGAATCCTGGTCGAAGAACATGCAAGTCCGACGATGCTCAACAATATCGTCGCTAACTTCAATCGTGGAATCCAGGTCGACAGCGCCTCGCAAAGTTCTGTGTTGGGAGGCACCGTTTTCCAAGGAAACCAGGAGAACACGTTCAATTTTGGACTCGGCGAATTCGTGATTGTTCTCGCCAACACTTCCCCGCTGTTTGTAAATCCGGCCGCTGGAAATTTCTATCTCGCGGCCGATTCCCCGGCGATCGACAGCTCGATCGACTCCGCAGAGGATCGTGACGCTCTGGTCGCCATACGAGCGCCGCTCGGCATCCCACCCTCACCCATTTTGGCGCCGGATCGCGATGCAAATGGTCTGTTGCGCGTGGATGACCCTAGTGTCGAACTGCCTACTGGATCGGGAGAGAAAGTATTTAAGGATCGTGGTGCTCTGGACCGCGCCGATTTCATCGGGCCCACGGCTTTTCTGGCTGAACCACGCGACAACGATGAGGAAGGCACAGATCTGAATCCGGCAGGCACTATTGTGAAATTGGCGGACGGTAGTGCACTCAGACGTTTCACCATCCAATTCATCGATGGAGTCGCACCGGCTGATCCGCTTGATGGAACGGGAGTAGCCCCTGCCTCCATAAAAGCGGACACGGTCACCGTGACCCGTGACGGCAAAGCGTTGGTAAACGGTGTCGATTACACGTTCGATTTCGACACGACGAACGACAGCGTCTTGCTGACTCCAGTCGCAGGTATCTGGGAGTCCGACAGAACCTATGTGATCCAGCTTGACAATTCCACCATCAGAGACATTGCCGGGAATCTCCTCAAGGCCAATCAGCCCACGGGCGAGACGCAGTTCACCATTCTGCTGTCGTCCGCCGAAGATTTCGGCGACGCCCCCGATCCAACTTTTCCCACCTTGCTGGCGAGCAACGGCGCGCGTCACAAGATCGAAGAAGGCTTGTTCCTGGGCGCGGGAGTGGACGGCGAACTGGATGGTGCGCCGAGTTTCTCGGCCGACGCGGACGCCTTGGACGACGGCGTCGTGTTTAATACTCCCCTGCTGCCCGGCAGCACGGCCACGATCACCGTCACCGCATCGGACGCCGGCTTGCTGGACGCCTGGATCGATTTCGATCGCGACGGCACGTGGGACGACCCCGGAGACACGCCCGCGGAGCAAATCTTCTCCAGCCGGGCGCTCGTGGCCGGTCCCAACACCCTCACGGTCAACGTTCCGGCTGGCGCCCCGTTGGGCACCGCGGTGGCTCGCTTCCGTTTCAGCACCGAAGGAGGACTGGCGCCCACCGGGCCGGCCCAAGATGGCGAAGTCGAGGACTACGCCGTGTCGATCGGCGGGAATCCGTGGCAGAATCCGGGCAACCGCATGGATGTCAACAATGACGGCATCGTCTCGGCACTGGATGTGCTCATCATTTTTAATGACATCAACAGCAACGGCACGCGCGAACTTCCAAACCCGCCGTTGCCCGGCGAATCGCCGCCGCCGTTTCTGGACGTCAGTGGCGATGGAATCGTGTCGGCTCAGGACGCGTTGATCGATATCAATTTCCTCAACACGTTCAACGTCGCGGCAACCGCGAGCGCCGAAGGCCGGGTCAACGTGGAGGCATCCCAGATCACCGTCACGGCAACAACCAATCTTCTGGCGGGCGTCGACGAGCCGCCGGTCACCCGGTATGAGAGCTTGTCCGGAGACACTGTTTCCCGGGAAGATAGCCTCTCGGGCGCATCAACCCGGCCATCACGCCTGGAAATCGCCAGTGTCGACGGCGACGATGCACCGTCGCATGGCGTGCTTCTGACGCGGACGAACCCCGATCCTCCGGCAGACGCGACGGTTGACGATCAGGCAGCGCTGGACGACATCGCCGTGGACGTCGACCATGCCCTGCGAAACGAAGATCCTCGCGACGCGCTCTTCGCGCGGCTGGCATCGTAGGGACCGCCTTCTGTGGCGGTCCGTGCCCCGAGGACAGACCGCCCCCCGCAGGGATCGCGGCACGCCAGAGACGGCGTGCCCGCCAAGAGACGTGTCAGGGGGCGCGCCCCGGATATCAACCGCCCCACGGAGTACGACGCAAGGCCCCGTGACCCATCAGTCCCGACGCACGACGCGCTGCTGGTCGAGAATGTTCACGTAGTCACGCGTGATGTCGAGGACTTCGTTGAAGTAATAATCGCGCTTCACGACTGGCCGGTCGGGGTCGCTCAGGGCGTCGAACTGCTCTTCCTCTTTCTCTTCCTGGTTGAACTCAGCACGCTCCGCCAAAAAAGACTCTTCGTTCAACGTGACCTGCTTCCGCTCTTTCCGTTCCAGGTATCGCTGAATGTCACGCGCCAGCTTCTGAAAATCCTTTGATTCGCCCTGCCGGCCACGGGAACGTTCGGTAAGTGCGCGGACAAGAATTGGGTTAACCAGTTCGTACTTGGTGTACGGAGCCGCCTGTACTCGGTCGAACGCCATGGCGTGGTCGAGATCCGATTCGCCCACATCCAGGTGCGTACTGAGTGACGGCAGCGCAATGTCGGCTTCTACTCCCCGGTTTTGCGTGCTGTCGCCGTTGGCGCGATAAAACTGCTGGATGGTCATCTTCAGCGCGCCGTAGTTGGGCGCGTCGACGGCCCGGCGGAACAGTTGACGGCCCAGGTCGAACAACTGCTGCACGGTGCCCTTGCCGTGCGTGGCTTTGTCGCCCACGATGATTCCGCGGCCGTAGTCCTGCATCGCACCCGCAAAGATCTCGCTGGCACTCGCGCTGAACTTGTCGATCAGCACAACAAGCGGACCCTCCCAGGCCATGCCCGGCGTCGAGTCTTCATAGGGCTGCACGCGACCATCCGGACCTTTCACCTGCACCACGGGCCCGGTGTCAATAAACAGCCCGGTCAGGTTAATGGCTTCGGTGAGCGAACCGCCTCCGTTTTGCCGCAGATCCAGCACAACGGCCTCGACACCCTTCCGCTTAAATTGACCCAAAATGCGATTGACGTCCCGCGTCGTGCTCTTGTATTCGGCCAGGCCGCTCCGGGCGCCCTTCATATCCATGTAGAAGCTGGGCAATACAATCACGCCCACTTTCAGCGCAGTGCCGTCACCCTGACCGTTCAGTTCCACGACTTCGCCGCGGGCCTCGCTGTCCTTCAGTTCGATCCGGGCTCGCGTGATGTCGTAAACGCTCTGATCGTGCTGGCCGCTGGGAATGACGCCCAGGCGAACAACGGTGCCGCGTTTTCCGCGGATTAGTTCGACGACGTCACTCAGCTTCATGTCGACGACGTCGACCATTTCGCCTTCTTTGCCCTGCCCCACGGCGACGATTTTGTCACCCGGTTGCAGCTGCCCGTCCTTGTCGGCCGCGCCGCCGGGAATGATCTTTCGGACGACGGTGTAACCATCTTCAAAATGAAGCTGGGCTCCAATCCCGTCCAATTCGAGCCGCATCTGGATTTCGAAGTTTTCCAGCGTCTTCCGCGACATGTAGGTGCTGTGAGGGTCAAAACTCGTCGTCATCGCCGACAGAAACATCTGCAGCAACTCGTCGTCATCGGTCTGTTCCCATTGTCGGCCAAGGCTTGCGTATCGCCGGCGGATTTTTTCTACCGCCTCGTCCTTTTCCACGTCGTCGGCCTTCCTCCGCAGCAGCTCATATTTGATCCGTCTCCGCCAACGATCGTACGCTTCAGCTTCGTTCTTGGGATAATTCAGCAGGTCCGGGTCCACCACGATGTATTCATCGACGGTAAAATCGTGCTCCATGTCCAATAGCTGATCGACCAATTTCGTGCGCTGCTGGACCCGCTGCAGAAACCGCTCGAAAATGACCTGGGCGAGCCCCACATCGTTGGCCTTGATCATGTCGTCTATCTGGTCGCGGTAGGCCATGAACTCATCGATGTCGCTCTGGTAAAAATATTCCTTGCGCGGGTCGAGCGACTCAAGAAAGCCCTCCAGGCTGCGATGGGAGATTTCGTCATCCAGCAAATGGCCGGACAGGTGCTGGCGTTCCATCATGAACCTGACCATGCGGACGACCTGCCGCGCATCGCCGCCCAGGTCCGTAAGGTCGGCCGCCACCCGGGCATCCCACACGGCAACCAGCCCGACGACCAGGCCGAACAACAAAGCGAATGTGGTGAGGCGGGCAGGAATCGAGCAGCGGTGGGCATCGGTCGGGAGTTTCATGCGAGTACTCTACTCCATACGTATCAATAAGTTGCGCAGCCACAAGAAGTTACGCAGCCACAAGCGTCTACTGTGATCGTAGCTCCATATGCGAATCCGGGCAAGATCGAACGCCTTCAAACTGTTCTTGTACGGCGTTTTGGCCCCGGGAGCCTCCGGCGGGCTTGGTGAAACCGGTCCACCAGCGCTCGGGCCACGGCAGGCGCCGGCCCCAGATGGGGCGTCACCGTCCATTGGGTCTCTGGATAAGTACGAGCCTGTGCATCCACGCGTTCGCGCAAAGCGCGGAGCAGCTCACCCTGATAAAGCAGGTGGGGTTGGACCACGACACGCGTTGTGGGCAACGCGGCGGCCTCCTGCAGGGCGGTGTCGAGCGATGGGCGGGCCATCGCGTAAAAACACGTCTCGACGCGGGCAACCCGCCGCCGCTGCGCACCAAGCTCCGCGAACCGGTGCATGCGCTCTATCGCCCGATCGTCGCGACTGCCTCGTCCGACCAACAACAGAACGGTCTGCACGCGATCAAGCGGCGGCAGCGTACGCACGGCTTCCTCGAACCGATTCGCCGACAGGCGCAGCAGCTCGGGGTGGCAATCCAGCGGATCGGTCTGCACGATCTGCGGTATGTCGATATCATCGCGCACCTGCTGTAGCGCCAACGGGATATCGCTGCGGGCGTGCCCGGCGGCGAACAGCAGCACAGGCGCCACTACCAGGCTGCGGACACCCTCTTCGGCCAGCAACGTCGCAGCCATGGCGATGGTGGGTTCGGCCAATTCCAAAAAAGCGGCTTCGACGCGTGTCGGGCGCAAGGTCCGTCGGACCATGTCGACCGTCTGCAGAAATTCTTCCCGGCCCCGCCCGTCGCGGGTTCCGTGGCCTACCAGCAACAATCCCGGACCGGGGTCCGCCGAATTCGCGGTTGTGTCAGCGTAAAAACGGTGTTCAAAAGTCATGGGTCGGTGCGGCACGGTTCGGGTTGCCGGTCATGGAAAACCGGCCGGCCTGCTATACTGGAGCCGGTTTCAAAACCCGGTTTTGCTGTGACATTTCCCGGTCATGGAGCGATGACAGCGCTTTTTGAAGCCGCTTCAAGGAACCCTCTGAGATCGCAAAACAATCGGCTGATGCCGGCGTCTCCGCGGGCCTGACTGGCAGTGGGGACGCCAGTTAAGACGGCGCCAGCGCACGGCCGTTTAGCTCGGGAGTCGTACGTGTACGCGTTTCTAACGATGACGGCGGGCCAGAAAGTCGGCACGAATTTTCCGCTCAACCCCGATCACGAAAATGTGGTCGGACGCGATCGCGATTGCGCGATCGTACTGAACGATCCCCTCTGCTCCCGCTTCCATGCCACATTATACCTCCGTGACCAGCAGTGGAAGGTCCGCGACGACCGGAGCCGCAACGGAACCGTAGTGGACGGTCAGAAAATCGAGGAATCGAATCTTGAGGACGGCGCCGAGTTAAAGTTTGGTTCCACCGCATTCTCATTCCACCTCTCCGCCGATCCTCCCACGACCACGGCACTGTCCGATCTGAATCTGACACAAACAATCGTCAAGGACATGCCAGTCGGTGAACTTGATTCGGGCGTGGATTTGGCAGCATTGCCCGGCAGCGTGGACCGAATCGACGATCTGTTGTTGCTGTACCAGTTGAGCATCCGATTGCTGGGGTGCGATGATCCGGATCAGATCGTCCGTGTCGCGTTGGAGCTGCTGCTGGAACGGACCCAAGCCGCCGTGGTCGGCTTCCTGTGGGTCAGCGACGAAGGGCAGCTCAAACCCAAGATGGTGATGCCCGAATCGCAGCGCGATCGCGTCAATCTCAGTCAATTGCTCACGGAACTTGTCTGCCGCCGAGGTCACGCCGTTTGGATAGCCAATCAGATGACCAGCGGCACGACATCGGAGCTGGAGCATTTTGCCGACGGCATCTGTGCTCCGCTCGTCCGCCGTGGAACGGGGACGTCGGACAGCGGCACGTTGGGGGCGATTCATGTGTACCTGGAAAAGGGCCGATTCCGGCAAGCCGATTTCGAGTTGATTATCTCCGCCGCCAATCTGGTGGCAGTTTCGCTCGTGCGGGCCCGCACGCATTTGAGCTTGCAGTCGGATTACGACCGGTTGGTCGAGGAAACACCGGGGTACGAAGATCTGCTGGGCAACAGTCCGCCGATGAAGGAGCTGCAATCGAAGATCCAGCGCGTGGCGCGAACCAGCGGGAGCGTGCTTGTTCGCGGCGAAAGCGGAACCGGCAAGGAGCTGGTGGCGCGGGCCATCCACCGGGCCAGTCCCCGATCCGATCGTCCGATGGTGTCGGTCAATTGCGCGGCCATTCCGGCGGAATTGATGGAAAGCCAGTTGTTCGGCCATAAAGCGGGTGCCTTCACCGGCGCGGACCGTGACCATGCGGGTTTCTTTCAGCAAGCCGACCTGGGTACCCTGTTTTTGGACGAAGTCGGCGAAATGACGCTGGCCGGACAAGCCAAACTGCTCCGGATCCTCGAGGGGCACCCGTTCCTGCCGGTCGGCGCGGATCGCGAAATCAATGTCGACGTGCGCGTGATTGCCGCCACCAATCAGGACCTGCACGCGTACGTCCAGCAGAAAAAGTTCCGGGAAGATCTCTATTACCGTTTGGAGGTATTCGAACTGGAAGTGCCGCCGCTGCGACAGCGCGGGTCGGATATCGGACTGTTGACGGATTACTTCCTCGCGCATTTTCGCCGTCAGCACGGGCGACCCGACGTGCGGGTTTCCGACGACGCCCGGGACGCGCTGGTCGCTTATGCCTGGCCGGGCAACGTGCGGCAACTCCGCAATGTGATCGACAGTGCCGTGGTGCTGGCCGACGGGGACACGATCGAATCGTCCGACTTGACCATCCGCAGCGCCGAGCGCGACGAATTGCCGTCTCTGCGTATCGAAACATGGGAGCGTAAGCTCATCAGGGAAGCCCTGGCGCGCACGGACAATAATGTGCAGGACGCCGCCCGGTTGCTCGGTATCGGCCGCGCGACGCTGTACCGCAAAATCGAACAATATGGTATCTCACGATGACCCGGCATACTCTTTTCTGCATCGGCCTATTTCTCCTGGTGACGGGCGATGGGCTGGCCCAGGAATGGGCCCGCTTTCGCGGTCCCAACGGCACGGGACGCGGCGTGGCCCCGCACCTGCCCGACACCTGGACACAGGAGCACGGCATCTGGGCGTTCGACCTGGATGGCGTCGGCCATTCGTCGCCCGTGTTGTGGGGCGCGCGTCTGTTTGTCACCAGCGGTGACCCCGAATCGGGGGACCAATTGATCTACTGTCTGGATGCCGACCGGGGCACGTTGCTATGGAACAGGCGGCTGGCCGCCTCCGCCCGCCAGGTGCACCAGCGCAACAGCCAAGCGACGAGCACGCCCGCAGCCGATCCGGCGCATTTGTATGTGGCCTGGGCCACGCCCCGCGAACTGAAGCTGGCCGCCATCCGGCACACGGACGGCCGCATCGTCTGGCAGAGGGAATTGGGACCCTTCGAAGGCCGCCACGGTTTTGGAACCTCTCCGATCATCTACGACGACCTCGTCATCCTGTCCAAAGAACAGACGAGCAACAGCTTTCTGATCGCAGTGGACAGGTTCTCCGGCGACACCATCTGGAAATGCCGCCGCCGTCCCGACCACACGTCGTACTCGACTCCCTGCGTCTACTGCCCGGCAGACCGCTCCCCGCAGTTGATCTTCATGAGCTTGGCGCACGGCATAACGGGCGTGGATCCCTTGTCGGGCGACGTTCAGTGGGAGCAAGACGTGTTCACGATGCGGACCGTCGGGTCGCCGCTGTGCGTCCGCGACTGGATCGTGGGATCGTGCGGGTCGGGGCGGGGAGGCAACTATGTCGTGGCGCTGCAACCCGGACAGCCGGATCGTGGCCACCCCCGTGAGATCTTTCGTGTCACGCGCTCGGCTCCGTATGTGCCAACCTCGATTGCCTGGGACGACTTGCTTTTTCTATGGTCCGACCGGGGCGTCGTGACGTGTGTGGATTTGGACACGCATCAGCAGACATGGCGAAAACGCGTGGGCGGGAATTTCTCCGGCTCGCCGGTGTGCACCAATGGGCGCGTGTACTGCATCGCGGAAGACGGCGACGTGGTCGTCATCGCGGCCGAACGGGATTTTCGCCTCCTGGCCCGCAATGCGCTTGGTGAACCGAGCCGCTCGACACCTGCCATTGCCCGTGGAAAAATGTATCTGCGCACCGAATCGTCCGTGCGTTGTATCGGGCCCGCGTCCGGAGAGTGATGAACAACAACGGCGGCCAAACAACGACTACCTACGACGAGCGGCGGCGATTGGAACAGCTGGATCGCGACGCCCTGGCACGCTACCAGTTGAAGCGATTCAACGCGCTCTTGAGCGGCATTCTTCCTGACAACGAGTTTTACTCGCGTAAATTGGGCTCCCTGCGGCCGCCGCTGACGACGCTGGACGCGCTGCGCGAACTTCCCTTTACCACCAAGGACGAGCTGGCGGGGAAGGATCCCGACGATCCGCTGGCAGCCAATCGGTCTTTCGCTCCGGAGCGGTACGTACGGCTACACCACACGTCCGGATCACGCGGCCGTGCGATGGTCGTGCTGGATACGGATGACGACTGGAGCTGGTGGATTGATTGCTGGCAGTTCGTACTGGATGCCGCGGAGATCGGCGCCTCCGATCGGGCGCTGCTCGCTTTTTCGTTCGGACCTTTCATTGGATTCTGGAGCGCGCACGATGCTCTGGTGGCGCGCCGCACGATGGTCGTGCCGGGCGGCGGCATGAGTTCCGCCGCGCGGCTGGCGCTGCTCGAGGCCAGCCGCGCGACAGCCCTGTTTTGCACTCCCACCTACGCACTGCGACTCGCGGAAGTTGCCGCCGATTCCGGTTGTGATGTGTCGCAATCGTCGGTCCGGGTCGTGGTCGTGGCCGGCGAACCGGGCGGATCCGTGCCTGCGACGCGGAACCGTATCGAAAACGCCTGGGGAGCCCGCGTCGTCGATCACAGCGGCGCCACCGAAATCGGCGCCTGGGGCTATGCCGACCGCGCGGGCCGGGGGTTGTTTGTCAACGAAGCCCGCTTCGTGGCGGAACTGCTGCAAGTCGGAACGGATGCGCCGGCCGCGCCGGGCGAGACAGCCGAGCTGGTGTTGACGACGCTGGGAAGATACGGTTCGCCGGTGATCCGTTACCGCACGGGGGATCTGGTCCGCCGCGCCGCGCCGCAGGTTGAAGAAAACCATTTTCTGCTGCTTGAAGGGGGCGTCCTGGGGCGGGCCGATGATATGCTGGTCGTGCGGGGCGTCAATGTCTTTCCCAGCTCGATAGAATCCATCCTGTACGAATTTCCAGATGTCAGCGAATATCGCCTGATCCTGCGCACCAGGGATGCCATGGACGAAATGATCGTAGAAGTTGAAGACCGGCTACACACACCGGACCGAATCGTCGCCGCACTGCACGCTCGGCTGGGGCTGCGCGTGGAAGTGCGGAGCGTGCCGGCCGGATCGTTGCCCCGCAGCGACGGCAAGGCACGGCGAGTGGTTGATGAGCGGTCCGGAGCACCGCCGGCCACGGAAGGATGTCCCTGATGAATGGCGTGCGTCCCACGAAAATCGAACGACTCGGCGAGTCCGAGCTGAAAGTCACCTGGAGTGACGGTCAGGTTCGCATCTATTCCTGCGCCGAACTTCGCGACCGGTGCCCGTGCGCGACGTGCCGTGAGAAACGCAGCGCAGGCCCGCCGGCCCCCACGGATCTGCCTGTCCTGTCCGCGGCCGAGGCGCGGCCCCTTCGAATCGAAGGGATGAAGCCCGTGGGCAATTACGCCTATTCGATCGCATTCAGCGACGGCCACAACACGGGCATTTACACATTGGAATTGCTTCGCGAACTCGGCAGGGCCGAGTGACGCCACGGACGTGATTGAAGCGTCAGATGAAGAAGTCCGGCAGCAGTTCCGTACCCGGCTCGACGGCGTAGCGATTCAAGTCCGTGCAACCCGCGGCGCGCAGCACGTCGTCGTCAATGAAGAAATTGCCGGAGCAACTGCGGCAGTCGCGCACCAGGATGGCATGGGCCGCGTCCGCCATGATTTCGGGCCTTCTGCCGCGGCGGGCGGCCGGTTCTCCCCCCAACAAATTGACCACGGCGGCGGTGGCGATCACCGTTCGGGGCCACAGCGCGTTGACCGCTACGGCGCGATCCCTGAACTCCTCGGCCATTCCCAGCACGCACTGACTCATGCCGTACTTGGACATCGTGTACGCCACATGCGGCGCGAACCATCTGGCCTCCATGTTCAAGGGAGGGGCGATGTTGAGGATGTGCGGGTTGGCGGCCCGCAATAGATAAGGAAGGCATTGTTGCGACGCCAGAAACGTGCCCCGCACGTTGACCGCATGCATCAGGTCGAACCGTTTCATCGGCGTGTCCTGCGTGCCGGCCAGATAAATAGCGCTCGCATTGTTGACCAACACGTCGATGCCGCCGAATTGAGCGACGGCCTGCCGGACGGCCTCATGCACCTGGTCTTCAAAGCGGATATCGACCGCGCACGCCAGGCCGCTGCCGCCGGCAGCTTCGATTTCCTCCACGGCCGAGTGGATCGTGCCGGGCAGTTGAGGATGCGGCTGGACCGTCTTGGCGGCCACGACAATGTTCGCGCCGTCTCGGGCGGCACGCAGGGCAATGGCCTTGCCGATCCCGCGACTGGCACCGGTGATAAACAGCGTCTTGCCGGCCAGCGAGCGCGCGTTCTCTGTCAACTATTCGACGCCCTCCTCCAGTGACTCCAGCTGCCGGAGCGGATTGCCCGGTTCGGCGGATGCTTCCGGCTCTTCGCTGGAATCCGATGCGTCCTTGTCTTCCTCCTGCTCTTTTTCTTTAATGCATTCGTCACGAGACAGGTGGATTTTCTGGAACACATCGTCCGGGATGATGTAGTAGAAATCCGCGAATCGGTCGTTCAGCTCTTGGACACGGTCCTTCGCCTTTTCGACTTTATCCTTGTATTCGTCCAGCTTCCGCTGGTTTCCCTTTTCGATCTCTTTGCGTTTCTCGATCAATTCTTCGAGCGATTCTTCGTCGGCCGGAGCGGACTCGCCGTCCGCCTTTCCTTCTTCGGCGGCCGCATCCGTCGCTGGGGCTTCCTCAGCCGCCTCGGTGTCGTCTGACTCAGTCGGCTCCGCTGGCGAATCGGACGGCGCGGTTGCATCGGAGGTTTCCGCGGCGACGGCCGGTCCTTGGGCCGGGCTCGCCTCATCGTCCGACGAGGCCGGCGGTTCGGCCTGCGCGTCGGTTTCCTCCGCCGTTGTCTCGCCGTTGCCCTGCGTCAGGTCGGGGCCCGATACGGCGGGCGTGTCGCCGGCGCCGTTGCCTTCGTCGTCTGGGGGAGCTGGCGATTCCTCTTCGGTATCTTGGGCGCCGTCATCGCCACTATCCGCCGCGTCATTGTCCGTGGGCGTATCGGTCTCGTCGGCCGGCTCCGGGGCGGGTGTGGCCGGAGTGCTTTCGGTTTCGGCTTCCGGTGGTGCATCTTTGTCCGGTTCGGGCTCGTTCGTGTCGTCGCTCGGCGCCGCGGCGTCTTCGGTGTCGACCTGCGCATCGGGCGGCAACTCGGGCAACGGCTCCAGCTCCGGTTTTTCGAGGACATTCTCGTTGAACCGTGCCATCACGAAGAGATAGCGGTTGATGCCTTGGCCGCCCTGCTGCGCCGCGTCGGACGATTCGGATTCCGCCGTCGCGCCGCCTGCCTCATCAGCCTCTTCCGGCTGCCCTCCATCGCTGGAGCCCACGACGAGCTTTCCGAAACGCAGCACGTATTCCTCGCCGTCTTTCATTTGGCAGACGATGTCGCCGTCGGTAGATAAGATTTCGAATTGGTCGCGCGAGGTTTGAACGGGGATAAAGCCCTTCTCGAACAGATCTTCCACCGCTTCGCGGTTGTTGGCGAAATCGGCTTCGGCGCGCAAGTCACGGCTCAACCCCTCCGGCTTTCGCTGGACATCGACGATTTTGAGATCATCGAGGGCGTTCTTGAGTTCGTTCAGTTTGTCCGAATTGACTTCTTCATTTTCCGGTAGCTGTACGGGCTCGAAGGTTTCCGCTGCCTTGTCGTACACCAGCAGTTCTTTGGCCGTCCACTTCGTCTCGCTATCGTCGTAGGCAAACGTCATCTTGTTGCGCCGGTCCCACACCACCTCAATGCCCCGTGCGCCGAGCGCCAGATCGACGGAATAGTCATTCAAGGTGACCTGGCGGATATCCCACGGGCTGAGTTTCAGCAGGTCGCCTTCGATCCAGTCTTCAAACTTGGTCGTCAATTTGTCGGGATCCAGGTTGACGATGTACACCGGGTCCCTGCGCACTTCCCGGACGTACCGCTGGTCGGGTTGATCTTTAACTTCCTTGCCGATGACCATATTGACCAGATTGTTGTTCTTGGCGTCCATCATGGTGACGCGCGTCCCGACGCCCACTTCGCCGGGCTTGAGCTTTTCTACATCGGGATCGACGACGCCGTACGTGGCGTGATCGCCCCGATTGGACGTCACCATGCCGAGAATGTCGAGATTCATGACGCTGGTCGCGGCATCGGCCATCTGCTGCTCCGCATCCGCCGGATAGTTGTCGTGGGACGGAATGACCCACATCTCGTCGACCTTGGCGACTTCGAAACGGCTCACCGAGGCCGTGGCCTCGTTGAATTTCACGATCTCCAAACGGGTCGCCGACAACGGATCCTCCACGGGATTCAGCGCGGTCGCCGTGTCCACATCGGCGTCCATTGACGGTGGCTCCGGTCGCGACAGAATCGCGATGGCGAGCACGACGCCGGCCGCGACAAGATGCGTGATCGTCTTCGCAGCTTCGGTCATGGTAGGGGTCCTCTGCGTGTCGATGAAGGATTTCTATGTGGGAATCTTACTGCCCGATGGACGGGTCCGTGCCGCGGGAGCACGACGCGTCTTGGTCCGACCATCGTCGGTCCGCAATTCAGCGCAATCGCGTTTTGGCCACGCCTTCACGCTCGGCCTGCCGGCGGTGGAAGTACACGAAGAAGGCCAGCAGCAGCGGTGGAATGGGCGGCACGAGCACGGCGAACAACTTGTAACGGTCCTGTACCCGGCGGATCTCCAGGGACAGATTCCGTTCGATACGCTGAAGTTCACTGTCCCGCTTCTGTTCAAGCTGCGCGATGCGGATGTCCAGTTTCCGCTGTCCATCGTTGAGCAGCATCTGTTTTTGGATGGCCTTGACTTGAGGGCTCAGGTTTTCGTTTTTCTCCAGCGCTTCGACGCGTTTGTCGAATTCGTCCTGCGCCTCCTGGCGGGCCTTGTTGAACTCGTCAATAAAACGCTGCCGCTCCTGGGCTGCCGCGTTGCGAGCCGTTTCGGTGCGTTCCTCCACCTTGGCCAGCGTGCGGTGGGGCCGGCGTCGTTTGCGGATGTCCAGGAAACGCTCGTCACCCGCCAGAAAATCGATGGCATTCAGTACGAAAGGCACGTTATCAAAGTTCCACGAGATCTCCGCGTCTTGCTCCTCGCCCTGGGCCCGTACGAAGAAGAAGGCCGACGCCAGACAATCGATGTCAGACACGAGTACGGCCTTGACCGATGGCTCCTCGTCGGCATCGCCGGACTCCTCCTGGTGCTGCTCTTCGCTCGACGCGGCTTCGCCATCGGCGTCTTGTTCGTCACCCTCCTGGCTGTTTTCTACCACGTCGTCGCCGTTGCCTCCCACCTCGTCATCCGCTTCCTCCGCCGTCGATTCAAGTTCGTCGTCCGCGACCTTGCCGTGGATGTACGCCGCCAGCGTGTACTGGTCGCCCGTGGGTCGTTCGAATAGCGCCATGCTTTCGCCGATCGGCGACGTGCGGGCCATCCGCATGATATCGTCGAAGCGGATCGTGCCCGTGGCCTCACCAGTCTGGGCCAGGGGCGTGAATTCCAGGTCCGAAGTATTCTGTTTTTGCCACGACCCGGGAAAGATAAACAGCACCTGGTGCATACCCGAAGAAATGGGGTTTTCGGGGTTGAATGGCGACCCGCTGCCGAGTCCCTGATCCACGAAGACCCATTGCCGCGAAATGAACTCCCGGCCTTTCGGGTAGGGGTTGTAGTCCTGCCAAACGATCTGATCTCCGCTCATCCGCACACCCAGCGTGTCCCATAGCTTCTGGATATCGCCCTTGGGCTGAGGCGGCTGTCGTTGCATGAACGGCATGGCTTGCGGGGGGCGGCGGGGCTGGGCCGTTCCCGGCACATTGGGATAGAAGTTGGGCAGCGGGAACGGGTCTTCAAAAATCGCCGTCGGCACGCCTCGCCGGACCGCCGCCACGAAATGATCCATCGCGTCCGGGCCCAGTGAAGACGGCTGTACGGCCAGCAGCACGTCGAAATGGTCCGTGATCGGACTCGTCGGATCGACCTCGACGACGTCGTACTGCTTCTTCAATTCCTCGATGATCAGCGCGTCGTCGGTGGGCGCCATCGTCTGCATATTGAACGACCCAAACAACGGCGCATCTGTCTTGACGACACCCAGGCGCTTGCGCGTCGGGTCGGCCGCCGTGCAGATCGACCGCACCAGTTCGTATTCCACGGGCAGCCCTTTATCGATGAACGGCAGGACGACATTGTCCAGCCCGCAGGTAAACGCCCCGGCGAGAAAAATATCTTCCTGCGTGCGAGCTCCGCGCGTCTTTGACAACACCGTCCGTGGCTCGATGTCGTATTTCTCTTCCGCCAGCACGGCCTGTTGGCTGAAGTTCTCGATGACATGCGTCCTGACATTGATCTTGCCGCTGCCCATCGACTTGAGTTCCTCCAGCGTGGACAGCAGGTTCAGACGCGTCTGGACGTATTCGGTAGGTACTTCAGGACTGACGTAGGCCTCGACGTTCACGGGATACTCCGTATCGAGTTCCGCGATCAGCGTCCGGGTGTCGGTCGACAGGGAACTGAGTTTTTCGCTCGTGATGTCCCACCGGATGATGTCGTGATACGAAAAGAAAAGGTTGACGCCGACTGCTAGCAACACCAGCGAGGCGGTGCGCACGATGTAATGGCCGAGCAACGACTTGCCGGCTCGCCCCCCCTGCCAGTGCCGTCGGCCGATGAGCACCATGCTCAGATACAGCATGACGACGGCGATCATCACAAAATAGCTCATGCTGGACATGCTGATCACGCCGCGCCGGAAGTCGCTGAACTGCGCGGCGACACTCCACCGCTCAATGGTCTGGGCCAGCGCGGGATCCTTGATGATCGTCTCAACTTCGGCCGAAAACGCCAAAGGTGCGTTGAACAGGGCGCCAAGTATGAATCCGACGGTGAGGTTGGCCGTCAGGAACGACGCCACCATGCCGACGGCCAGCATCGCCAGGCCGACGAACCAGTAACCGACGTAGGTGCCTACGAACAGTCCCAGATCGGGCGATCCCAATTGCAGGAGGACGAGCAGATTGGAAACCATCGAGAAGAGCAGCGCCACCGTAAAGATCGCCACCGCTGCCAGGTACTTGCCCAGCACGACTTCCAAGTCCCCGGCCGGAATGGTCAGCACCAGTTCGTCCGTCCCCTGCCGCCGTTCCTCGGCCCAGATGCTCATCGTGATCGCGGGGATGAAGACGAGCATGATCCACGGCAGCTTGGCGTTGAGCTGATCGAGGTTCGCGAGGTTCGCGTTGAAGAACTCGTTCGGCCAGAACGCCGCGGCGGCGCTGAGCAGCACGAAG
>CAZNKT010000020.1:12121-61419 GCA_964573605.1 uncultured Pirellulales bacterium | reverse complement strand
CGGGGGCTTCGGAACAACCTTTACGGCATCGATGAGCAGGATGTCGGGGGGTTCAATGATGTAGGGAGGCAGCGATACCTTGGCCAGTTCACGGGGCACCTCCACTTCAGGAGACGGAGGCGGAGGCGTGACCGGCAAGGGCGCTCGGGGCGCGTAGATCGCCGTGCAGCCGGTCGCGGAGCACAGCCCGGCGGCCAGCAGACAGGCCACGGTCCGGAGGTGGCGGCAGGGTGTGGAGTTCAATGTCATCTCCCTCGTGACCCCGGCAGGCAGCGATACGCGATCGCTGTGCCTTCCGGCGCCCCCCTGCGCCTGGTACGATCGATACCGTCGGTACGCTCCGTATGACACGTATCACCGTCCCGGCTGTTCCTATCGGACAATCCGCCCACAGACTTTGCTCGGATGCTTCAGTTTTGAAGCGATTCGTATTTTGCGCAATAGGGGGCGGCCTGCATCAATGAAGTCAGGTCGATAATTTAGGGAATTTATGCAGCTCGCAACGCTTCCGCGGCCTTGAAATTGGCGGAACCGAACCGGTTGTAAAGATAGGCGATTGAGGCGTTTGACAGATTCTGGCAATCCGCTTATTCTCAAATTCAAAGAGCACATCTAAGCTCTGTCGGGCGCAGCGCGGGTCGACTTTCAAGGAACTCTTCCAACGACAGGTGGACCGATGGGTGGCGAGCAATCCAATACGACGAGGCCCTCCGTTGCGGAGGGTGCGGGGTTTGTCGACAAGCTCAAATGGCAATTCGAGGAGCTGCGTGCACAACCGGACCAGTTCTATCCGCTGTTGACGCTCATCGCGATGCTGTTGGTCCTCGTCTGGGCGTACTGGAACACGCTGGTGTGGACGGCGTCGTTCTGGGACGACCCGCTCTATTCGCACGGCTGGCTGGTCCCAATGTTCACGCTGGCGTTGCTCTGGATGCGACGGCAACCGTTTTCCAAGGCCACGGCACTGGCGCGGTGGAGCGGTTTGGGATTGCTGGCGGCGGGCTGGGGCGTCCGCATGGTGGCAACCTACTACGGCGTGGAGACGCTCGACGCGCTATCGATGGTGCCGTGTGTGGCTGGTGTGTTCCTGTTGGTGGGCGGATGGCGGCTGATCCGATGGGCGGGACCGGCGATTCTGTTTCTCGTCTTCATGTTTCCGCTGCCCGGGTTTCTCCGATCAAACATCCTGGGCAACCTGCAGGATGTCGCCACGCGTTGCAGCACGTTCGTGATTCAAACGCTGGGTATCGCTGCCCATCGTGAGGGCAATGTGATATTCATCGGCGACTTGAAGCTGGGTGTCGTCGACGCGTGCAGCGGCCTGCGGATGGCCACGATTTTCTTTGCCCTGGCCGTGGCCATCGTGCTGGTGGTGGAACGCCCGTGGTGGGACCGCCTGGTGATTCTGCTCAGCGCTATCCCGATCGCGCTGGCGGTCAATGTCGTGCGGGTGACGGTCACGGGTCTGCTCTATATGCTGGCCGGCAACAGCGAACTGGCGCAGAAAGTGTTTCACGACTGGGCCGGCTGGTTCATGATGCCGCTCGCGCTGGGGCTGCTGTACGTCGAGCTGCAGATCTTGTCGAATCTGGTGATCGAGGACGAAAGTCCCAAACTGGCCACGGTCGGAGTGCGTACAGGATCTAGCGGGCGTGCTTCTCCGCCTGGCATTTGATGGACTCCCGCCCCATGGTGCGCGCCTGCGGCGACGCCGCAGCGACGGGCGTTGCGGACCTGGGCCGGTGGGATGCCGTTCGGCCGCGGCGGTTGCCTGTGGGCACACCGGTGGCGGACAGGCAACACAGTATCGACGTTGGGGCTCGCCGCGGATGGACCCCGGAAAGGGTTATGAAGCTTCACGTTACGTCGTGGATTGTTCGTTTTCTCGTGCGGCGGCGCGATGTTTGCTCACTGATCGCGTGCCAGCGGTCGCCCACTCGATGGCCAACGAATACCTGGGTAGGAAGATCCGGGCGACTCCCACGATTGATGACCACGGAGCCACGTAATGACCCACTCTGATGCGGACAACGTGAACGCCGATCTGCCCACCCCGCAAACGGGTGACAGCCAACAGCCGGGCCGGATGATGGTCCCATCCGATCCGCTGCAGCCCATCATGCGTGGTAGCTGGCAATCCGGGATGTCGTCCGGGCCCGAGATCCTGCAGAACAACTTCGATCCAGTCTGGCTGCTGCATTCGTTGCGCCGACGGTGGATCCTGGCCACGGGCCTGGGGGTGCTGTCGGCCATCGCGTTCGGGGCGCTGAGGTGGTGGTTAAATCCTCCGGAAGCCAGGGCCGTGGCCGTATTGAGGGTGTCGAGCGTGACGCCCACGATCGCATTCGACGTCGACGCGGGCAGCGAAGAGGTCAAGTTTGACATCTATCGCCAGACACAGCTCTCGAACGTGAAAAGTATTTTTGTCATCCAGGCGGCGCTCCGGAAAGAGGGGATCGCCCGTCTGCCGATCCTTGCCCAGCAGAAGGATCCAGTCATCTGGTTGCAGCAGGAGCTGGAAGTGGAATTCCCCTTCAACGGGGAAAACATGGTGATCGCCCTGTCCGCACCGACGCCGGATGAAGCGGAACAGATTGTGGATGCGGTGAAACTCGCGTACATGGAAGAGGTCGTGATTAAGGAAAGGAAGGAGAAGCAGATCCGTTTTGATCAATTGCAGCGTGTGGCACAGCAGACGACCGAAGAGATTCGCGATGAGTCGGAAAAGTTTCGCGATCTGGCGGAAAGTCTGGGAGCCGCGCAGTCGGATACGGCCAGCGTGAATCGAGAGCTGGCATTCAATCAGCTCTCGCTGCTCCGCAAAGAGCAGGACGATGTGCGCGAGATGGTATTCAATGCGGAAGTGGCCCTGGAGCTGCTGGAACTGGCAGGCAAGAGCATCGATCCGGTGGCGGCTGCCGTCAGCGAGCGGATGACGACCGACCCCATGGCACAAGGTTTGAACGCCCAGATCCAACAGGTCAATTATCGGATCATCGAGGCCAAGAAACGATTCAAGCGCCCCGATCACCCTCGTATCCAGGCGCTGGAAGATGAAAAACAGCAGGTTGTCGACGAACTAAGCGGAATGCGCAATGAACTTTATCGCAGCATCTCCGCCGAAATGGCCAACGGCGGCGGCAATCTGGAACTCGAGTCGGCCATGAAGGGCCACCGGCTTCGAAGAAAACTGTACAGCCAACGGCTCGAACAATTGGAACAGGATCAGAGGGATTTGGAGGCTCGATTACAAGAACTGGCCAAGAACAACGTCGAACTGGAAGAGCGGCAGGCGAGGCTGGATGGGTTGCGCACGGTGGCCAACACCATGCAGAACAAGCTGGAGTCGTGGAAGATCGAGTTGGCAGCCCCGCCGCGCGTTCAGATCGTCCAGCATGCCATCGCGTCGCCCGGGCTGACTTCATTACAGCGTTATCTGCTCACGGGAATGAGCGGGATGTTCGGGCTCTGTGTGACATGCTTTGGCATCGCATACTGGGACTTCCGTCACCGGAGGCTCAACGCGCCCGATCAGATTTGCGACGGCCTGGGAATTCGGGTCGTCGGCGCGTTGCCGTCGCTGGCATTCCGCAAGACGTCCGACGACTCGGATCCCGTGCTGGCGATGCTGTTGGAGTCGATCGACAGCGTTCGCACAACGCTGATGCACGCCAGCACGTCGAAAGAAACGCGCGTCGTGATGGTGACCAGTGCCTCGGGTCACGAGGGCCGATCGACCGTGGCCAGCCAACTGGCGGCCAGCCTGGCCCGGGCGGGTCGGCGAACGCTATTGGTGGATGGTGATCTGCGGCACCCGAGCATGCACATACTGTTCGATTTCCCGCTGGAAGACGGTCTGTGCGAAGTGCTGCGGGCCGAAACGGACGTGGCCGATGTGGTGCGGCCGACGCACGCGGAGGGGCTGTGGCTGATTACCGCCGGTTACTGCAACTCCGAGGCCATTCAAGCCTTGGCCAAGGACCAGGTCCAGCCGATCTTTGAAAAACTCCGCGCTGACTACGACTTTATCATCATCGACGCCGCCCCCGTGTTGCACGTGTCCGATCCGCTGATTCTGGGCCAGTATGTCGACGGGGCAATCCTGTCGGTGATGCGCGATCAAAGCCAGGTGCCCAAGATCCATCAGGCCAGCGAGCTGTTGCGAAGTGTCGGCATCCGCGTCATTGGGTCCGTGGTCAACGGCGTGCAGGACAAGCCCAACGACCGCGTGTCGCGTCTGCGGCTGCCGCTCGCCGCGGCCGCCGCGTCGACCGAGACCGCGTCGACCGAGACCGCGGCGGACGTACCGGGCGGCGTCGACACTTCGGCCTGACGCGCTCTCCGTTGCCGAGGAACGTTTCCGCAGCGCGGGGGTTCCGCGCGCGTCCCGTCCGAAGCAGGACACAGGCTGCAGCCGCGCGCATCCGATTGACTTTGCCGGGCCGGCTGCCTAGGTTGATATCGGGGGCCGGCGGGGTGCCGGAGCCTTTGCCAGCGGCACGTGGAACACGAGGAGGATGGCCATCGATCAACCGAGTTCGACACGCTCACAAGACGAACGCAGTTTGCAACTCGCCCTGACGGCTGCTCAAGTTGCCGAAGCCCATCGCGGCCGGGATATCGTGGTGCTCGATTTGCGAGAGCGAACCCCGCTGTTCGACTACTTCGTGCTCGCCACCGGCACCAGCGGGCGACAGTTGCGGGCCATCAGCGACGAAGTGGACCGCGCGTTGCAGCATGAACTCAAAGATCGCCGCATGGGTATCGAGGGTTATCAAGAGAGCCGCTGGGTCCTGCTGGATTACGGTAACGTGGTCATTCATTTGTTCGACGAAGAGATGCGCGATTTCTACGCGCTGGAGCAGCTCTGGTCGGGCGCTCGGCGTGTTCCGCTCGACGCACGCCTGGAAGATTCGGCGTAATCCTTCCCACCGCACCGCCGGCACGAGGCCGACTCATTCTTGGTTCGATCCTTGCACCTTCACGCTGCTCGCCGGACGAGCACAAGGCACTTCCAGGAGCTATGAGGACCGCCCGGCATGGCTGCGGCTCTCTGCCCTCAAAAACGTTTTCCACAAGTGTTTTTTCCGTGCACGCGGAAAGCAAACACGCGTTTTGGCGTTGCATCTTTTAGGTAGCGTTGGACTCCATTCCTCGATGAACGTTCTTTCCCAGTTGCGTGAACGTTTCCACAGCGCGCTGGCATCCCTGGCTCCCGATGCGGGTCGCCTGGCCGATCTGGTCCTGCCCAGCCAGGACGCGCGTTTCGGCGACTACCAGGCCAATTGCGCGATGCCGCTGGCCAAACAACTCGGGCGCCCGCCCCGCGACGTGGCCCGGCAGATTGTCGACAACCTTCATGTCTCTGACATGTGCCTGCCTCCGGACGTGGCCGGACCCGGCTTTATCAACCTGCGGCTGCGGGATGCGTGGCTGGCGGACCTGCTCGAGCTGGCTTTGGGCGACGAGGACCGGCTGGGGGTGGCGCGGGTTCAGCGGCCAAGAACGTTCGTACTGGACTATTCGGGGCCGAACGTGGCCAAGCCCATGCATGTCGGCCACATCCGGTCGACCCTGATTGGGGACAGCCTCAATCGGCTGCTACGGTTCCTGGGTCACCGCACCGTATCGGACAATCATATCGGGGACTGGGGTACCCAGTTCGGCATGATCCTGCACGGGTACAAAAACTTCCGCGATCCTGCCGCTTACGCATCCGACCCGGTGGAAGAGTTGTCGCGCATTTATCGCCTTGTCCGCAAACTGATGGACTACCAGGACGCCCGGCAGCGAATCGCGAGCCTGGAGCGCCATGCCGGCCAGGCCCAAGAGCAACTGCAGCAGGCGCGGGCCCGACGGCTTCCCGAGAACAAATCCGAGCGCCGCAAGGTGGCCCGCGATGTGAGGGCTGCCGAACAGCGGTGCGAGCAGCTGGAAACCGAAGCGGCGGGGCTGCGCCAGGTGATCACCGAAGTGGAAGGCCAACCGAAACTGGCTCGCCTGGCCGCAGAGCACGCGGCGATCGGCGCGACGGTGCTGGAAGAGACCGCCAAACTGCACGCCGGAGACAAAGAGAATCTCGCGCTGTGGCGGGAATTCCTGCCTCCCTGCCTAAAAGACATTGAAGCAATCTACCAGCGGCTTGACATTGCGTTTGATTACACGCTGGGTGAGAGCTTCTATCACGATCGTCTGCCCAGGGTGGTTGATGAACTGCGGCAGACGGGACTGGCCACGGAGAGTGACGGCGCATGGTGTATGTTCCTGGAGGGGTTTGACACTCCCATGCTCATCCGCAAGCAGGACGGAGCATTTCTGTACGCGACCACGGACCTGGCCACCTTGCAGTATCGCATGGAGACGTTCCATCCGGACGCGATCCTCTATGTCGTCGACCATCGCCAGTCGCTGCACTTCGAGCAGCTCTTCGCCGCCGCCCGGCGATGGGGCTTCACGGCTGTGGAACTGCAGCACGTGCGCTTCGGCACGGTATTGGGCGAGGCCGGCCGTCCGTTCAAGACCCGCGCTGGCGACACCGTCGGGCTGGCCGGGTTGCTGGACGAGGCAGTTCGCCGGGCCGAGGAGATCGTGACGCAGAACGACGACGCCAAGACCGAGCCGGAGTTGTCCGCCAAACAGCGCCGCGCCGTGGCGGAACAGGTCGGCCTGGGAGCGCTGAAATACGCCGATCTGTCCCAAAACCGCGAAAGCGATTACACGTTCAGCTACGACAAGATGTTGGCCATGAGGGGCAACACGGCGACCTACATGCAATATTCCTACGCGCGCGTCCGAAGCATCTTCGAGAAGGCGGGAGTCCCGGCCGAGTCGGTGCGTGCCATGGAGGCCGGATTCGTGCTGAAGGAACCCGCCGAGCGGGCGTTGGCGCTGGCCCTGGTGCGGCTATCCGAAGCGGTCCAGCGGTCCGCCGAAGACTATCGCATGAACCACCTGACATCGTACCTGTTCGACGTGGCCAGCCGGTTCGCCGAATTCTTCGAACAATGCCCGGTGTTGCGGGCTGGCGAGGATTCCGTGCGGACGAGCCGCCTCAAGTTGTGCGACGTGACCGCCCGCACGATCAAGCTGGGCCTGGCGCTGCTGGGTATCGGCGTCGTGGAGAAGATGTAGGCGGGTCGCGATGCCGCCTCACGCTTCGGCGGTGACCGGACTTTCGCACCGACCGAAAATCATCCGGCCGGCGCTGGTCTGCAGGACGCTGGTGACGTGGATTTGCACCTGCTGATCCAGATGCTCGCGTCCGCCTTCCACAACCACCATGGTGCCGTCGTCCAGATATCCCACACCCTGTCCCGGTTCTTCACCCGGTTTGACGATATGCACGGCAACGGCTTCGCCAGGCAGGAACGCTGGCTTGAGCGCATTGGCCAGATCGTTCAAGTTGATCACCCCCACGCCATGCAGCCGGGCCACTTTATTCAGGTTGTAATCGTTGGTGACGACCTTGCCTTCCAGATGCTTGGCCAGCAGCACCAGTTTCAGATCCACCGGTTGGCCGGTGAAATCGGGCAGGTCACGGTCGTCGATACGGAGATCGACGCGCGGGTTTTTCCGCAGCCGGTCCAGTACGTCGAGACCCCGCCGGCCGCGCGTGCGCTTGAGGCGTTCGGAACTGTCGGCGATCCGCTGAAGTTCCCCGATCACGAATCGAGGCATCACCAGCGGATTGTCGAACGCATCGGCCTCGACCAGATCCGCGATCCGGCCGTCGATCACGACGCTCGTATCGAGCACGAAAGGCTTAATGCCCTTGACCTCTTTGGCAAACTCGACATACGGAATGATGAACCGGAAGTCGTCCTTGGTCTGCAGCAACAGGCTGATGCACGTGTAGCAGAGCACCATTCCCACGACCATCAGCGCCCAGGGTGTGTACCCGGCGTCCGGCGGCAGAATGGGGCTCAGGGCCAGCTGCAAAACGTAGGTAAAAAACAGCCCCACGATCATCCCGAAGTAGGCCGCGGAAATGGTCTCCAACCGTTTTCGGGGTGTCAAGACATCGATGGACATGACCATCAGCGCCACCACGACGATGCCGACGAACGTGGCCCACGGCAGCCACTGCGAGTCGGGAGGCAGCGTGTGCGAGTTGACGACTCGCACTCCCAGCCCGACCGCGACCATCAGGAAAATGGCACGAAGAACGATCAGAGCCATAAAGCGTCCGGACGTGGAGACGGGATGAACAAACTCGAATCGCACGACGCGTGCCGATGGCGTGCCTCGTGCGGCTCACAGAAGGCCACGAACCTCTATTCTATCACCCCTGTTTCGCCGGGCCAATCGCGGGCATGTTCGGGAAACCGATGCACAAATGCCCGCACCGCGAACCGGTCGGTCATGCCGGCCAGATAATCGCTGACGGCGCGTGCCGATCCATCTTCAGCCGCACGGCCACGAAACTTGGCAGGCAAACGGTCGGGTTCGGCCAGCAGCGCCTGGTACATGGCGCGGAGCGCCGACTGCGCGCGTTGACGCACGGCCAACACGCTGGGGTGCCGATACACGCGTTGGTAGAGGAGATTCTCGAGGGCAGCCTTCTGTTCGGCCACGTCGGTGCTTGGCGCGAGCCGCACGTTCTGTTGCGTCTGCGATCCGGCAGCAGTCTCGACATACGGCGCCAGGCGTTGGCGGCCGGTGTCGACCAGGTCGCCAACCTGCCAGTCGATCAGTTGATGGACGACCGCCCGGCGGAGCTGTGCACGCGTCAGCCCGCTGCAGCGCCGGCGAACGCGCCCCGCCGCCTCGTTCCACATCGGCCACTGGAGCATCTCTTCGAGTTCCAACAGGCCGAGTTCCAGCGCGTCGTCCGCGTCGTGCGTCGTGTACGCCACGCTGTCGGCCGCGTCGACGACTTGGGCTTCCAGCAGCGGCGGGTGCCGGGGGGCCTCCTTGTGTGCGCGGGCCGCCTGGCTCTGGAGCACCTCCAGCGACAAATTCAATCCCGGAAAGGCCGCGTAGCGCGTTTCCAACAGCTCAAACACCCGTAACGCCTGCCGGTTATGATTGAATCCCCCCTTGCCGTGCAGACATCCATCGAGGATATCCTCGCCGGCGTGGCCAAACGGCGGATGTCCCACATCGTGGGCCAGGGCCAGCGCTTCGATGAGATCCTCATTGAGGCGGAGTGTTCTTCCGATCGTCCGGGCGATGGAGGCCACCTCCATCGTATGCGTCAATCGAGTGCGGTGGTAATCGCCCAGGTTGCCCGTGAAGACCTGGGTTTTTCCACTGAGCCGGCGGAACGCGGCACTGTGCACAATCCGGTCGCGATCTCGGGCGAATGGGCTGCGGTACGGGTGCTCCGGCTCGCGGTACCTGCGGCCGGCGGAACGCGCGCTGTGCATGGCGTAAGGCGCGAGGATCAGGGATTCGCGGGCGTGCACCGTTTCGCAGGCCAACCGTTCGGGCCTTTCGGCAGGTTGGGTATTCACGACCGTGGTGGGTCCTGGTCGTCGTCGGCCAGCAACTGCCAGAGGGCATCGAGCGCTTGCGGGATGACCCGCGCACCGGCCAGCGTGGCCATGAAGTTCGTATCGCCGCTCCATCGCGGCACGATATGCCAGTGGAGATGTCCGGGAACGCCCGCGCCGGCCGCGCTTCCCAGGTTAAGACCGACATTGAAACCTTCGGCCCGCAGACAGTCCTCCAGGCGGCGGATCATTTCGGCCAGCACCTCGATGCTTTGCTGCTGCTCCCGGGCATCCAGATCGGAGAGAGAGGCTTTGTGCTGATACGGTGCGACGAGCAGATGCCCGTTGTTGTAGGGATAGCGATTGAGCACGACGACGGTCGTCTCGCGGCGGTAAACCACCAGATGGCGGCGGTCTTCGTCGGCGGCCACCGCACGGCACAGGAAACATTCCGGATTGGCACCGGGCAGCAGTTGGATGCTTCGCGGGTCGACGCCCGCCTCGGCCGACCTGTGGTCCGCCTCTTGGGCCACGTACTCCAGCCGCCAGGGCGCCCACAGGCGTTCATAATTAGGTCGTTGCTTGCCCACGCGACTACCAGAACCTCCACCACTGGCGTGACGGTACGCCGGCCGCCTTGGGTTTGGGGCTACCGACATGCAAACGCCCGTGGGAGTCGATCGCGCCGTGCATCTTCGCGCCGATCAGGCTGGCGCCGTTGAGATTCGCACCGGTCATGTCCGCTTCTTCCAGATTTGCTGCGCTGAGGTTTGCCCCGGTCAGATTGGCGGCCCTCAAGTCGGCCCTCGTCAGCCGAGCCTGATGCAGGTCGGCCCGCAGATCGGCCATGCTCAAATCGGCTTCGTGCATGTTGGCGCCGTGCATGTCCGCGCCGACCAGCCGCGCGTACCGAAAGATAGTACCGGTCAAGTTGGAGAAGGCCAGATGGGCGTCGTTCAAATCCGCACTGGTGCAGTCCGCGCCGGACAGGTCCGCGTGTTCCATCGTCGCGCCGCGGAAGGAAGCTTCGTTCAAGGCCGCCCCGGCCATCTTGGCGTGGCGCAGATCGGCGTCGCGCAAATCGGAGCTGACCAGATTGGCCTTTTCGAGATTGGCTCGCGTCAAATCGGCGCCGCGGAGCTTGGCGCAACTGAGTTTCATGCCGTCCAAGCTCTCGGCATCGACCCGCAGCAAGACTTCGCCGGTCGACTTGTGCCGAATTTCAATCATGGCTTTGCCCCGTGGTCCCGGACGCTGACATCCGGCCCCCAGTCGCCCAGCGACTGTTACCTATTCTATCATTGCCAGCCTCTCGTAGCCCATGCGAAAAAACCTCGCCACGCCGAGCCTCTCTCGCCACACCAGGCTCAACATGTTACATTACGAGAGCTTGCGCTTGAACAGGGCTCGGCGTGATGGAGCCCGGGGCTGGCGAGGGCCCGATGGCCGCTTGCCGATCGAGGTGGATGGCGATGGATTTTCGCATCGATCTGGATATTTTTCGCGGACCGATGGACCTGCTGCTGTATCTGGTCCGCAAACACGAGGTCGAGGTCGTCGACATCTCGGTGGCGAAAATCACGGACCAGTACCTGGAACATCTGGCCGTTCTTGAGCGACTCGACGTCAATGCCGTGGGCGATTTTGTCGACGTGGCCAGCACCTTGATCGAACTGAAGTCCCGGATGGTTCTGCCCAACGCGGGCGAGGAGGTGGACGAGGACATCGATCGGGCGCACGAAGATCTCGTCCGCCGGCTGCTCCAGTACAAGCAATTCAGGGACGCTGCCAGTATCCTCGAGGAACGGGGGCGGTTGTGGCAGGATCGATACCCCCGCACCGCAAACGACCTGCCGCCCCGACGGCCGGACATCGCCGAGCAGCCGATCCGCGAAGTGGAGCTCTGGGATCTGGTCAGCGCGTTCGGGCGGATTGTGCGCGACAGCGCGACGGCCGGTCCGTCCAGTATCGTGTACGACGACACGCCCATCCACGTCTTCATGACGCGCATTCATGAAGGCGTCGGTCGCCACCAGCGCCTGGCGTTCAGCGAACTTTTCGAGGCCGGCATGCATAAGTCGACGCGAATCGGTGTCTTCCTGGCGCTGCTGGAGCTGGCGCGGGACCATCATGTGCGGGCGGAACAGAATGACCTGTTTGGCGAGATCTGGATCCTCCCCGGATCGAATTTTGGCGAGCCGCTCGACTTGTCGCGGGTCCAGAACTACGAGCACGATTCGTCGGCGCAATGATCCAGAACGCGCCGGTCAAAAGGCTGCAGTACAACGACCTGACGATCGAGGGGTATTCGCGTGCCGCCGTGCAGACGTACTGGCGCATCCCCGAACTGAAGATCGGGTTCGACCTCGGTGCGCAGCCCTGGTCCTTCATGGGTACGGCCACCTGGTTCGTCTCCCACGGGCACCTGGACCATATCGCGGCGCTGCCGCTGTACGTGGCGCGACGGCGGATGATGAAAATGGAGCCGCCCACGATCTACCTGCCGCAATCCGCGGTCGAACCGACACGGCAGATCCTCAAGCTATTTACGCGCATCGACCGTGGTCGCATGCCGTGCCATCTCGTACCGATTCGCGGCGGTGATGAAATCGAGTTATCGCGGGAGCATGTGGTTACTGTCTCGCCCACGCAGCACCGCGTGCCGTCATTCGGTTTCGTCGTCTGGCATCGCCGCCGCAAACTGAAACCCGAATACGCCGGGCTGACGAGCAATCAGATTCGGGATATTCGGTTGTCGGGAACCGATGTGAGCCGCGAATTGCGCACAGCGTTGCTGGCGTACCTGGGTGACAGCGCGCCGAGCGGACTGGACGATTGCCCCGCCATGTATCAGGCCCAGATCCTGATTCTTGAAATGACGTTCGTCGCGCCGTCGCACCGCAAGGAAAAAATTCATAAATTCGGACACCTGCACCTGGACGACGTCATTGCCCGCCGTGACCGGTTTGAAAACCAGTGTATCATCGCGTCGCACTTCAGCACGCGGTACGGAGCGCGGAGGATCCGCGAACTGATCACCAGGGCCATCCCCGATATGCTCCAGGGGCGACTCTACTTGTGGTTGTGACGTGCACGCTGCTGTCGGCCGGAGAACCGATCGGCGCCGCTGTCCGGTCCGGGATGCCCGTTCCGGTCGCTGTCTTGATCCGCATGTACGTGGCCGAGGGCCGATAGGAATGCCAATGGTGCCTGCCGACGATCCGCGTGCGGCCTATGTCCACGTGCCGTTTTGCGCCCGTCGGTGCGGCTACTGCAACTTCACCGTGGTCGCCGGGCGCCGCGATCGGATTCCGGACTTCCTGCAAGCTCTGCAAACCGAACTTTCCTGGCTAGAGCGGCCGCGCCCGGTGGACACGCTGTACTTGGGCGGGGGCACGCCCACCCATCTGGACGCCGATAGTCTACAACGCCTGCTGGCCCTGGTCACCACATGGCATCCGTTGCGACCCGGCGCGGAATTCAGTGTCGAGGCGAATCCGGTGGACGTCACCGAAGCCACGGCTGCCGCGCTGGCCGCACACGGGGTGACGCGCATCAGCATCGGCGCCCAATCGTTCCACGCATCGACGCTGGAGCTGCTCGAACGTGATCATCGCGCCGAGCAGATTGAAGCCGCCTGCAAGACTGCGCGACGCCATATCGCAACCCTTTCGTTGGACCTGATGTTCGCCGTCCCCCATGACGCGCTCGCGCGCTGGTCCGCGGACCTGGACCGGGCGTTGCGGCTGGCACCCGATCACCTGTCGACGTATGGTCTGACCTTCGAGAGAGGAACCACCTTCTGGAACCGGCGGCACCGTGGCGAACTGACGCCCTGCGAAGAATCGCTGGAGCGTGAACTGTTTGCCGCGGCCATCGAACGGCTGACGCGCGCCGGTTACGAGCACTATGAAGTGTCGTCGTTCGCACGTCCCGGCAGTCGCTGCCGGCATAATCAGGTGTATTGGACGGGGCGCTCTTTTTACGCGGCGGGACCCGGTGCCGCGCGGTATGTTGGCGGACGCCGAGAAACGAACCACCGCAGCAGCTCGACCTACGTGCGCCGCGTGCTGGGCGGGCAGTCACCCGTGGCCGAGTGGGAGGAGTTGGAACCGGAGGACCGGGCACGAGAACAACTTGTGTTCGGACTGCGTCGCCTCGAAGGTGTCGATCGGTCCGATTTTACCGCGCGGACGGGCTTTACCATCGATGATTTGGCCGGACCCCATCTGGCGATGTTCGTCGCCGACGGCCTCTTCCGCGACGACGGCCAGCGCGTCACGCTCACCCTGGAAGGGCTGATGGTCAGTGACTCCTTGTGGAGCCATCTGCTGCGCAAGTGAGCGTGCGGGTTTCGCCCACATCCGGGTGCTCTTGCGCTGTCGGTTTCATTTTGCGCCGGTTCGCCGAATCCAAAGCCGGGAAAAACGGCTTTCTGGGGATCGCTCATCACGGCGATCCTGCCGATCGGGATATCCAAGGGGGCCGAACAGATTTCGACGCCGAGCTTGCACTGCGTGGCGCACGCTGGCTCGCGTTTTCGACCGAAAAATGAACGGCCCAATGGGCCGGAACGTTCTCTGGCCACCGGTCGTTCGTTTGGATGATTCCACCGTTCCTGCTCGCTTTGCTATGGATGATGTGGTGTTTCGTCGGCGCGTTCGGACCACCTTTTGGCAATGGGGCCGGATGGAAGCCAGCGACCGTTACACTGGCCACGATCTTACTCGGAACACGAGGTGTCAAAAGCCCCCGGCACGGCGGTCCCTGGCGGGAGTTGCCATGTCCGAGCCGTGGCCCCGGTGGAAATCCAACTCCCGTCTGGCGGCCGGCCAGCCGGGCGCGAGTCACTCGCCGAGCTGTCGCATGACGTCGTCCCAGGGCAGCCACAGCGATGGGATCCACGCGGTAAGCGGTGGCGGGGACCCGCGAGAGGCGCGTAACGTGGCGACTTCTTCTTCGAGGGCCTCCAACCAGGGCGGGATATCAGAACCGGCGTACTCCGTTTCAGCGGCAAGCTGGTCGATTTCTTCCTGGAGTGTGGCGAAGGCCGACTGCCGAAGGCCGGCGTCCTGCCGCTCCATGGCGGGACGCACCAGCGCCCGGCAGCGATCGACGTCCAGCCCGTGAATAAACCGCTGGCCGACGCGCGTCTCGACGGTTGCCAGACGGATGGCGTGCTGGTGAACCAGTTGCTCGAACGCCGCCACCAGCTCGCCGGCTACCCGGTTCGTATGTTGGGCCATGCTCTGCCGCCATTCGGCGGCCGCTTCGTCCCTTCCGCCGGTGACCAGCGCGCGATGCACGAAAACCGCCGGTTTGAGGTTCCACGCCATCCGTTCGTAGCGTGCCTTGAGACGGAGGAAATCCACGAATGCGCAAAACAGCTCGCCACGATCCGATTGGGTGGTCGTGCTGTTGTATTCGCGGTATTCGGCGTGATGTTCCACGACTGCTTCCAGCGCGGACGTTATTTGTGCCGCGGCTTCCTCCCGCGAGACTTCCTTCAGACGAATGGCCCCCACGACGGCCGGTTCGCTGTCGGACTGTTGCTCGATGGCGGCCAGCCAGTTGCCGACGCCGTGGGCCAGAATGGACCGCGCCGAGGGCAGCGCGAGGACCTGCTGTGTAAAAAGGTCGTGTCCAAAGCGTTCGACAAAAGCAACGAACCGGTTCCAGCATGCTTCGTCACCGAAGCGTTCCACGGATGTCAGGCGGAGCGATCGGCTATGGGCCAGCCAGGCTTCCATGTGGGATTCGGTCCATCGCTGCACGGCGTCGACCAGCAGCGTATCGGGCACTTGGGTGGGGTCCCGATGTCCGTCGGGCTGGGGCGGGCCGGCAGCCGAGGAGAGGGCTTCGACCACGGCCGTGGCTGCTGTCTGAAACAGGCGGTCGAATTCGGTGACGCCTCCCGCGCGCACTTCATGGGCCTGTTCGATCCGCCGCACGGCGTGCAGCAACGCGCTGGTTTCCTGCACCAGACCCAGGCGCGGAAGCCATTGCAAGAGCTGGCCGATCAACTCCAAATTGGACCTCGCCCGCACGGCGCGGTGGGGATTGCCCCCTCGGTTGGCAGGAACGTACAGCAGCGGGTCTTGACCGATCGCTGCCAGAAACGGCTTCCACGCCCGGCGAACCGCGTCAACATCGCCCGCGGCGACGGCCCGCAGCAGCGCGGGTTCCGGGGCCCGAGGGATGTCGTCATGCGGCGGCATGGCGGCCGCCAGGAGATACCGCGCGGCGTCCCGCATGGCGACGGCTGCCGTCATGCCGCGTTCCAGCAACAGTTCCTTGGCAGTCCTTCGCTTATCGTATTCCATCAACATCTGGAGCGACCCGGTCGATTGCCCGACCGGCAGACGCTGAATCCGGCCAATGAGTTCGAGCAGTTGTTGAACATTGTCCGCGGCCCGCGCCCGCCACACGTCGAGCGCGTCGCGCGTTGACTCGGGCAGTTGCCGCGTGTTCTGTGCGGCCATCGCGGCGTATTTCCAGAGACTGGCCACCGTCGCCAGAAAGGCCAGCCGGCCGTGCAGGCGCCGCACTTCCTCTTCCATTTCGAACGCGTCCGGTTCCGCCGCCTCGTCGAGCATGTCCGCATCCACGCCGTCGGCAGTGCTGTCGCGATAGACGACGCCGTCATAAGCGGCGCTGTACAGATAATCCTCCGGGTCCTGGTCATCGCCGTCGTCGCCGGGCAGCGTTTCGGCAACTCCGCGCGCCGCGTCGTCGGGCGGCTCAACGCCGCTGGCGGGCGTGCCGCCTCCGGCACCCAGCATCACGTCCGGGACGTTCCAGTTATCCTGTGCATTGGCCTCCAGGTAATCAAAGAACTTGACGACCAGTTTCCAGGAATGGGCTGAGTCTTCGATATCCCGCGACAACCACGTCGCCAGCCATCGTAGCGCGGATTCGTGAAACGGATGGCCTTCATCATCGAGCGAAAGCAGATCGGCCTGACTGAGCCAATGCATCAACAGCGCCATGGCGGCGACGTGGTCATCTTCGTCCAGCAGTGACCGAATCACGGTGGCATACGATCGCGGCGATGCGAAGCGGTTGACGCGGCTCCGCCAGAACGCCACGTCGCCCGTGGCGGCGTCCGCTTCCCGCCAGCCCCGGATGGCTTCGCTGACGGCTGTCGCCGACGCCACCAGTTCGCCGCCCACCAGGCGACGCACGCCGCTGGCGCTGGCCGTGGCATACGGGTCCCACCATTCGGCCAATCGGTGCATCGCGGCAGCCAGGGCGTCGTGCACGTCATCGTTGCCGGCAACGACGGCGGCGGTGCGCCCGCGTGCCGCGAGTTGAAAGAGCGAGGCAACGCGGTCGATCAAATCGTCCGCCCGATGATCGCGGATGCTGTTTTCCAACGCGGGAAACAGGCTGAAATTGCCGCCAAAACCCACGATATTCCAGGGGTCGATCAGCGCGCCGCACTCGACGCCTCGACGCAACAAATCGGCGACGTCGTCCAGGATGCCGGCGACTTGCTGCACGTCGTTGTCGTTGATCGCGCGATGACCCGCGGCGATAAGGCCGTCGATCTGTCCGGCGATCCGTATCGACAAGGTCGATTCCTTGCCGGCCAACTCCATCGCGGATTCGGGGAATCCCATGTCCGCGTAGAGTTGCACGAGATGATATTGCCTGATCTGTCGTGCCCGGTCCACGGCCAAGGATCGATTCAGCGCCTGGCGAGCCCCGCCGAACGCCTGTTGCAGCCGTTGCGCTTCCTCACGCAGCCGAATGCCGTGCGGGCCCCCAACACGTTGCAGCAAAGCGTCGTAAAAAGAATCGCGCAACGTCGCGATCTCGGGGAGCAATTTGGCCAGATTGATCGTCGATGCGTGGGCCTCGGGACGGTCGCCCGTGATCGCCGAGGCCATGAGAACGGTTCCCGCCAACACGGCCGCCGCCTCGAACAACCACTGCTCGCCGGGTATCTCGGGAGGAGGCCCCGGACGATCGAGCAAGGCGTCCAACGCGACCTGGCGGATCACAAAACGATGGAAGTAGCCCTGGAGACTGATCGCGTGGGGATCCCATTCTCCGAATTGATAATTGGGCCGCTTGTGCACCGGGTGACCGAAATCGTACGCGCGCGGATCCATGGCGATTTCGCTGAGTCGATCCAGGTGGAATCCCGCCTGCCGCAATACGTCGGGTTGCGTCTGACTGAGTATGTCCATCGCTTTCGTGACGATATCCCGATAACGTCCCGTGGCTGTTCCCGCCCCGCGGATGTACAGGGGTATGGGGCGTACGCGTTCGCGCGCGTACGGCTCGGTGTGCTGCCTGCTTTCCAGTACAGCCACCGGTCGATAGCCCACGAAGTCGTTTAACTGGTCAAGCGCCCCTTCGACGGTGCGCGGCGCTTCGTCCCATGGCGGCCCTTGAGCCAACAGGGCCTGGAACGCCCGCGCCAGGAAAAAAGGGCGCCACAACGCGACGTCCGTCTGGTGATGAAGCAAGTCCCGGTGGTGCGCGCGGTAGGACGGCAACAGCCCGTCAAACAGCAAACGCACGACCGACTGCGCCTGCTCGGTGTCCCGAAACGCCATCTGCTGGCCCGCCAATTCCGTCAAGCGGCCTTCGAGCCGCGATCGCAGGTGCTGATGCGGAGCAACGTCGTCGGAACTGGACCCCTCGACGAGGTCAAAAGCCTGGTTAAGGCGGACGAAAAACGCGGGATCCTCGGCGCCAGATCCAAAATTCAAATACCCCAGAACTTCCTCGAGCACCTTCTGGACGTCTGGATTGGGTCGCATGGGCGGCATCGAAAATCGGGTCACAACAAACGGGACCGCCGGATCGGGTGCGAGAGAAATCCCCTCTCAGAAGCAACTTCCGCTGGAAAAGCTGTCCCGAGAACGACTGTCGCGCGGGTCCCGTGGCAAGGGGGGTAATTCCACATCGTACGCGATGTATCCGGAACGGGTCCAGACGGCACGCGGGCATGGGCGGCCGTCGCTCCAGGCAGTTTCTACGCTCCCTCGGCAGGTTATGATGAAAGATGGAACGGAGTGGCTAAGACCGATGGATGCTCCGGTACGAGCCGTTTGAAGCCACGGAGATCCAATCCTCCGTCCAGCACGCAGTCGCCCGCGGGGATTCCCGTAGCACCGGCACGTGCGGCATGCGTAAACGCCGTTGGAAGACCTCCACTTGGGAGTCAGAGGCACCTAAAAATGATCGAGCAATCACGACACCGTCTGTGCGTCGGTTGGGTGTCCTTCGTGCTGGTGGTGGGCAGCACCGCCCCGACCGCGTCGGCGCAGCGACCCGGTTCGCAATTCGTGCCGCGTCCGATAGCGGTGCGGATGGGATTGGAGCGGGCCTGGCACCGGCATCTTGTCGTCGATCCGGCCCGATCCAGTGTGGTGCGGGCAGCGGTGGGCGGGTCGAACGTCTATTGCATGACAGACCAGTCCGTTGTGCAGGCCATCGATGGTGAGTCTGGCGCGTCGCTGTGGACGACCGAGGTCGGCCAGCCCGGCTATCCGACGCTGCGAATAGATTCCCGAGGACCTCACGTCGCGGTGGCCAGCGGGTCCGAAGTGGTCGTGCTGGCCAGCGACAGTGGTCGCGAGATCGGGCGCTATGATGTCAGCACCGTCCCGGCCGTTGGCCCTACGCTGACCGATACCCGAGTCTACATTCCTGCTTTGACCGGTCTGATCGAAAGTTTTTTGCTGCCGCACGAGACCGAGGAACCGTCACCCCTGAACGCGCGCTTCAACGAGCAAACGCGGGTCGACCGGGAAACGTTGCATTGGAAGCATCATTCCGTGGGGCGCGTCGAGACACCGTTGATGACGACGCAGGAGCATATCTGCTGGGCTACGGATCGAGGGTTTTTTTATGTGGCGTCGAAGGACAGCCGTCGAGCCCGGTTTCGCGTTGAATTGCAGGATCCGGTCATCGCACCGATGGCGTCGCTGCCCCCGCACGTCTTTGTGGCCACCGAACGCGGAAAGGTTTACGCCATCAGCGAAAAGGACGGCTCCATTGCCTGGGTTTTTGCTGCCGGGTCTTTGGTTAAGGAGGCCTTGGTTGCCCTGGACAAGCAAATGTACGTCTGTTGTGTCGACCGGGGGATGTATTGCCTGGAAGCGGAAAACGGTCGCCAGTTATGGTACGCGCCGGGTGTGGCACAATTCGTGGCGGCGAGTCCCAGTCGGATCTATGTCTTGGACGACTCCATGCAGCTTGTCGCCCTGGACCGGCAGACGGGCACGCAGGCGGCGAAGCTGGCCTTACGCCTCGGGTCGGATGCACTGCTGAATCGCCTGTCCGATCGTATCTACCTGGTATCGTCCAGTGGTCTGGTTCAATGCCTGCACGAGCCGGGTCTTCCGGAACCGGTGCGGCATCCGACGGCGGCCGACTCCGCGGCCAAAGCGCCGGAGGAGACCGGACCCGGCGATTCGCCACCAGGCTCCAACGACGCGCCCGACGACCCATTGCCTGCCGACGACGGACTGTTTAACGAGCCTCCGGCTCGTTAAACCTCTTGACCAGGAACCTCTTGACCAGCGGGCCGGGCCAGAACGGACCAAGCCATGCCGCCGACGCCGCGTAATGCTTTGTTGGGATGGATCATGGCCGCCGTGGCGGCGTGGGGGATCCTGCATGCGGTCCGTGCCTACTTCTTGCGTGGCGAGTTTCGCGGATCGGCGGTGATCCTGGCCTGCACCGCCGCTTTTCTGGGCGGCTGGTTAATCGCGCTGGCCGCCGCCCGACGCAAACGCCGCCGGCGCGACGCTCCGCCGCGGCGCTGATCCGATCCCGTCCGGTGCCCGACCGAGACGCGCACAGCGTGGTGCGGGAGTCGTGGAAGCTCTTGATCGATGGGCCGGCTTGCCGCCGGCCGAAGCAAGGGCTAAACTAGCCAGCTCGATGAATTTCGGCGAATTTCCGCTGTGCGACGGCCGCATTGAGACACCGCACTGAAAATCCGATTGGAGAACCATTCGCCGAGCTGCCCAGATGGGGGCGAGGTGAGGCGGCGAGGTCAGAGGGAACTCGGGGCGAACCTGACGGATGCAGGAATTGAGATGAAAACGTACATGGCGAAACCGGGCGAGGTTGCCCAGCACTGGTGGCTGGTGGACGCAACCGATCGGATCGTGGGACGACTGGCACGGGATATCGCCGTGCATCTGATGGGCAAACATCGTCCGACGTATTCGCCCCACGTTGACACCGGAGATTTCGTCGTCGTGATCAACGCCGAAAAGGTTGTGTTTACCGGCAAGAAATGGGATCAGAAAACCTATAGCTGGTATACCGGCTACCCCGGGCAGAAGGTGATCACGGCCGCCCGCGCGCGGGAGCGAAAACCAGAAGCCGTGTTGCGCGACGCCGTGCGCAGGATGCTGCCCAAGAACAAGCTTGGCCGACGGATGCTTGGAAAGTTGAAGATCTACGCGGGACCCGATCACCCCCATCAGGCACAACAGCCGCAACCCAGGGAACTAGGCGAGCGGAAATAACGCCGGAACCTTCCATTGGCTCCGGGTGCATCTGTTTCCACGATCAAGAGCGTAAAGGGACGCCGCCATGGCCGCAGAAACCACTCAGAATGCCTCGACGGCTGCCGCCACGCACGCGACGGGGACGGGCCGCCGCAAGACATCGGTGGCGCGGGTCCGGTTGCGCCCCGGCGGCGGCAGCGTGTTGATCAACAAGCGGCCGCTCGAGGAGTACTTCACGCTCGAACAGGATCGGCACAATGTGGTGGCTCCCCTGGAGCATGTCGGCAAGCGCACCGAGTTGGACGTGTTGATCCATGTCCACGGCGGCGGAAACACAGGACAGGCCGGTGCGTGCATGCAGGGTATCGCGCGGGCGCTGGTGCATCTGGAGGAAGCGCTGAAGGAACCGCTGCGTGATTCCGGATTCCTGACACGCGACGCGCGGATGAAGGAACGGAAGAAGTACGGACTCCACGGCGCACGCCGCGGGACGCAATTCTCCAAGCGCTGAATCCTTTTCTCGGCCGCCGATGGGGGCGAGCAGGCATCCTGCGGCTCTGAGTTCTTTTCGTGTTGTGGGAAAGGGGCGAGCTGCCGTCTTCTCCTCGGGCGTCTCAGGTATCCGTCAGGAGTTGCCGGATGGGTTGGCCCTCGGACAGGCGGATGGGACGCCCCTGGCTGGTGGTGCTTTCGCGTTGCCCATCGATGCCCAACGCCAATAGGGTGGCGTGGATGTCCGCCACGGGATGCGGATCGACCACGTGCCGTCCGCCGTGCGGGTCGGTCTGTCCGACGACCTGACCCGGACGCCGCGGGCCGCCGGCGACCAGGAAGGTGAAGTTGTGCGGCCAGTGGGCCCGGTAGGATAGCTAATAGCGAACTGGCTTTTCGCCACAGATCCTAAAACGAGTTCAGCCCCGCCATGCCCCGACGCAATCTTCTCGTGATCGTCATCATGTTCGTGTTCTGCGTCATCTGCGTCGTGCGGGCCGACCGCAGTCCGTACGGCAGATACCTGGGCCAGGTGCTCAACGCCATCGACCGCTGGGCATTGCAACGTGTGCCTCCCCAGCAGATCTTTGATGGTGCCATGCGCGGCATCGTCGGCCAACTGGACGACTATTCGTCGTATATCAGTTCGCGGGATCTCGAGCTGTTTGAGGCGGACTTGGAACAGGAATTCGGCGGCATTGGAGTCCTGCTTCAACAGAAAGGTGAGAACCGGCAATTGACCGTCGTCAGTCCCCCTCTGTTTGGTACACCCGCCCTGGATGCCGGCATTCGCGTGCACGATCAGATCGTGAAGATCGACGGCGTACTCACTGCCGGAATGACGATGGAAGAAGTCGTGCGCCGCATGCGGGGTAAGAAAGGTGAACCGATCGAACTCACGCTGCTCCATCGGGACCAGGATCAACCGGTCACGAGGCGGATCGTGCGAGACACGATCCGGATTCCGTCGGTGCTGGGGGACTTCCGTCGCCCGGATGGTTCGTGGGAGTACCGGCTGGCGCGCGATCCGCGCGTGGGATACGTGCGGATTCTCAGCTTCGGGGAGAGGACATCCGAGGAATTGCGATCCGCGCTGGAGACGCTGCGGGCGGGGTCGGTCGCGTCACTCGTGCTGGATCTGAGAGACAATGCCGGCGGTCTGCTGCCGGCGGCCATCGAAACGTGTGACCTGTTTTTGCCGGAAGGACGCGTGATTGTGAGTATCCGGGGACGCCATCCCGGGATGGAGGATGTCCGCGAATCGACGGGCCGCGGAGGATTTCTCGATATCCCCACGGTCGTCCTCGTGAATCACTACACGGCGAGCGCCAGTGAAATCGTTGCCGCCTGTCTTCAGGATCACAAACGCGCGGTGGTGGCCGGGGAACGGACGTGGGGCAAAGGCACCGTGCAACACGTCATACCGATCGAGTCGGGCCGCAGCATCCTCAAGCTTACGGCGGCGACCTACTGGCGACCCAGCGGCAAGAACATTCATCGCCTCCAAGACGACAACAGCGGACAGTGGGGCGTCCAACCGGATCCCGGCATGGCAAACCCGCTGTCCCAGGACGAGCGGGCGGCAATCCGCGAGCAACGCAACCTGCGCGACACAATGTTTGGTCCGCGGAACGACATGCCGCCCCTCGCCGATCCGCAAATCGACCTCGTCTTGGAATATTTGTCACCGCGACTGGAGGCGGACCGCTAGAGCGTTATCAACGCCAGCGCCACTGCGTTCCGGGATCCGGTTCGGTGGTCGCTACCGGTTTATCGCCGGAAGGCCCGGGCGGCGTTGCGTGCGCGGTTTTGCGATCTGCCGCGCCCCGGCGAGCACACGAGCGGATGGTTGCGCGGAGCTCGGCGGCCAGAAAGAACGAACCGCAGACGACTATCAGGTGATCCGGCGCGGCCATCGCATAGGCGGTGTGCCACGCATCCAGGGGATGCTCTCGGACGAGGCACGCCGGCCCCGGGAATGCCTCGGCCAACCGCAGCAATTCCGGTGGATCCATCGCCCGCGGATTTGCCTGGTAACGCGTGAAAATCACGGTGTCCACACGCGGAAGCAGGACGCCGAGCATTCCGGGCACGTCCTTATCGCGGGTACTGGCGAAGACCAGAATGCGTTTCGCGACATCAAAACTTTCGTCCAGCAGGTCCGCCAGCGCCGCGGCCGACGCCCGATTGTGGGCGGCATCCAGAAGAACGGCCGGCCGCCGCCCCAGAACTTCCGCCCGGGCGGGCAGCCGCGTGCCGATCAGCCCTCGTCGGACGGCCGCATCGGGGATCACAATGCCTTGTTTGCGCAGCTCGACGACGGTGGCGACCGCCGTGGCCGCGTTGGCCGCCTGATGCCGCCCCAACAGGCGCAAACGCAGATCGGTGAATCGGCAGGGGGGGTGGCCGACATAGTCGATATCCACCCGGGCGTCGACCGCGGCCCTTTCGACGTGTTCGGGCGGCACATATCGGAACAGAACCTCTCGCCCCAATTGCGCCAGCCGACAGCCGCTGCGGCTGGCCGTTTCGTGGATCACGCGTTGCGGAGAAGCCGCACGCACGCCGCTGACGACGGGGACTTGGGGTTTGATGATGCCCGCCTTTTCACGGGCAATGGCGGCCAGCGTATTGCCGAGCTGCCTCGTGTGGTCGCGGCTGATGCTGGTAATCACGCTCACACAGGGCAGGCATGCATTCGTGGAATCAAGCCGCCCGCCCATGCCCACCTCAAGCACGGCGATATCGACGCCGCTGCGAGCGAAATGCAGCAGGGCCATCGCCGTCGTAATATCGAAGTACGTGGGTCCACGCCGAGACCGGCGCGACGTTGGTCGATCTGTCGGATTGCCGGTGCCGCCAGCTGCGTCGATCGCGGTCACGCCGGCGCGAACGGATTCAATCAGGTCGACGAACTGAGTTGGGATGCACGGATGGCGGTCGACGAGCATCCGTTCTTCGACATGATCCAGATGCGGCGACGTGTACAACCCGGTGCGGTATCCGGAAGCCTCCAGTACCGACGCAATCATGGCCGACGTCGAGCCCTTTCCCTTGGTGCCGGCCACATGCACGATTCGCATTTGCCGGTCCGGCGCACCCACGGCGTCCAGTAAGCGGCGTACCTGTTGCAGCCGCATCCGGCCGGCACCATAGGGAATTCGGCCCGTCGTTTCATAATTGATCTGGCGGTTGAGCCACCCCAGCGATGCGGCGTAGGCCGCGGAGTGCCGCCCTGGTTCCGGTCCGAGTGACGCCGCTCCGGGAGTTGAATAGGGCACGTTCGATCAACAGGGACAGGCGGAACGGCGTTCGCAGCCGGCGGGGCTGCCGGCAGGGATTCTCCAACTGTAGCGATTCCGCGGCCCCTTGTCTTGGCCCCTTGGGTTGGCCTTCGTCCCGCGGCGATCGGATCCCGTCCGTGCGTCGTGGTTCCGCGCGCTGCCCGATGGCGTGGTTGGGTGAAGCGTCTTGGGAGGGACGGGCAACACGCGCCGCGCCGGTTCGGTGGCGCCCGCCGGATGTCGCTCTCGAAAACGGCCTTCCGCAAGGATTATTCGAAAGGCAAGCGGACCGATTCCTTGCCCTGACGTGTCGCCATGGCACGCCACACGTCAAGCTCGATCGAATCAGCGACGGGATGCACGCTGCCGTCCATCATGACGACGTTCACCACCCCGGGGTGGTAACTTCGGGAGGTGACCGCAGCATAGGTGACGTTCGTGTCGGATTTGCCTTCCTGTTGATTGGTCCAATCCACATCAAACGGCTCGCCGCTTTCCGTGCATGCGACGACGGTATTGGGGGTAAAGGTTGCCGTAAATCCCGTCTGATGCGCGCGACCGTCGACCCATTCGGTGTGCCCCGAGGGATCCTTGGGAGGCGGATTCTTGAAATCGCCTCCCAGGCCGCAGATTTCCGCCGGATCGAGGGGAACGTTTTGATCGGCCGAACCGGCGTTGCGGTAGTACGGCGTGTAGGCTTTGACCTCGGCCGCCATGATGGTATTGGTCATGCCGTCGCGAACGTTCCGGGCTGCCAGGCGACTGTTCGGATGAAACGTGCCGGCTCCTCCCTTGTTGTTGACCGGATCGTACACGTTCCAGATGCCCATGTTGACGCCGTAGCTGAGCGGATAGTGCTCGGGGCGGTTGTCCTTAAGCCTCTGCCGGTCGTTCACTTCGGACGGGCAGAGGTAGACGTCGATCCTCAGGGAGCTGATCGGGACGTCCAAGCCCGACGTGGGCGGGATGACATCGTATGGCTGCCGATAGTCGATTTGCGACTCGAGCGCGGCCTGTTCGACGAACGGCAGAATGCGCGCCTGCGCGGACCAGTTTCCTCCCGGGTCGTTGACCACCCGATTCCAACAGAAGCTGGGCGGAAACAGGCGGTTGGTATCGTGATACTGATGCATGGCGATGCCGATTTGTTTGAGCTGATTCGTGCAGGACATCCGTCGCGCGGCCTCGCGCGCGGCCTGGACGGCAGGCAGAAGCAACGAGATGAGAATGCCGATGATGGCGATCACGACAAGCAGCTCGACGAGCGTGAAACCGTGTAGGGGCCGAGAGAAGCTGTTACGCATATCGGGCTTGAAGGCGGTCCGCCGGGTGGTGGCGGGTCGGACTCTGGACATGATCGGGCTCCCGGTCCGGAATGGAGCGACGCCCTTTGGCATCGCCCCACAAATTTAACTGATACTTAGTATCAATAGCAATCCCACGCAGTGTGCTCGGTTCCGGATCCTGTGTCAAGTGTCGAGCACGCACAAAAACGGGCCGGCCGCTGGCGGTGCGTGCTTGCCAGTCATGCCGGAATTGACCTATAGTTTTGCTTTCCCACAGGTTGCGGGGTGGTCGCCCGTCAAGGCGACCGCCCAGACCGGGCCCGCGACCGCCGAATGGCGGCCGGCAGCGAACCTGCAGGAGCGATCCGGCGTAACGACTGTTGTGAGAAGATGTTCTGGCGCCAATCCGCGCGAACGGGGGGGCGCCCACGGAAGGGAAGGGGGATTATGGCCGCCGAGATCGTGCTGGAAACGCGGTCGCTGACGAAAATCTACCGTGATTTTTGGGGCCGGCAGAAGGTGCAGGCGCTCAAGGCCCTCGATCTTGAGGTGCGGCGGGGCGAAATCTTCGGATTACTGGGGCCGAACGGCTCGGGAAAGACCACGACCATCAAGCTGCTGCTGGGGTTGTTGTTTCCCACCAGCGGGCAGGCACTGGTGCTGGGCCGCGATGCTACGGATGTGGCCAAGAATGAGCGGATCGGCTATTTGCCCGAAGAGTCGTATCTTTACAAATTCTTGAATGCCGAAGAGACGCTCGATTTCTACGGGCGTCTGTTCGACATGCCGGTCGCCCAGCGGCGGCAGCGCATCGACAGTCTCATCGAAATGGTCGGTCTGGGGTGGGCCAAGCGCCGTCAACTCAAAGAATATTCCAAGGGCATGGCGCGGCGTATCGGGCTCGCGCAGGCCCTGATCAACGATCCCGAGGTGATTCTGCTGGATGAACCGACCACCGGGCTCGACCCGATTGGCACCCGGGAGATGAAGGATTTGATCCTCAAGTTGCGTGACGAAGGCAAGACGATTCTGATGTGTTCGCACTTGCTGGCCGACGTGCAGGACGTCTGCGATCGGATTGCGATCTTGCATCAGGGGGAGTTGAAGGAGTTGGGGCGCGTCGATCAATTGCTGACGGTCGCCGATGTGACTCAGATCCGCGCCCGGGGACTGAGCGACGCCTGCCGCAAGGAAATTGAAGACGTGATTCGAAAGCACCAGGCGCAGCTGCTGGCGATGGAGAATCCAACGACCACGCTCGAGGAGTTGTTTCTCGAAATCGTTCGCGACAGCGAGGCCCGTCCTGGACGCCGTGTGACGGTCGCGCCGCAGCCCGAATCCGGGCAGCCTGAATCCGTGCGGCAGGAGAAGTCGTAGCACGGCGGGGCGACGGAGCCGCATCTGAATCCGGCGTTCCGTACGTTTTTCGCAGCACGTCCTGGTCCGGCGATGGTTGTTGAACAAGAGACCCTTGATTTCTGGCAGTGGCTTCTCGGCGAGTCTTCGCTCGTGGACGGAGCGCTGATCTGGTTCGTCATTGTTGCCGTGTCCCTGGCGCTGGGGGCGCTGGTCGTCGGCTATCTGCTGGCGGCCGTGCGTCACGGGCCGATGAAGGCCGGCGACCTGACCTACCAGGCCGTGGTAACGGGCCTGCGCGATGTGCGGGGCATTTCCGCCCGCCGCGTGCTGGCGTTGTCGCGGCTGGCCGTGAAGGAATCATTTCGTCGCCGGGTATTCGTAGCGGTGATTGTCTATCTGGTCGTATTGCTGTTTGCCGGCTGGTTTTTGGGAACCGACTATACCGAGCCGGCCAAGCTCTACCTGAGCTTTGTGCTTACGGCAACGACCTATCTGGTGGTCATGATGGCGTTGTTCTTAAGCGCGTTCAGCTTGCCCGCGGATATCGGCAACAAGACAATTCACACGGTCGTTACCAAACCAGTCCGGGCCGCGGAGATCGTCCTGGGCCGCATTTTGGGTTTCCTGTTCGTCGGCACGATGCTGCTGACAGTGATGGGTGTCGCCAGCTACGTGTTTGTCGTCCAGACGTTGAGTCATTCCCACGCGATCGACGGCAGGACGCTCCAAACGGAGGAGGAACCCGACGGGAGCCTCGGGCTGCGGGGACGGACGACGACGACGGCCGATCACTGGCACGACGTGATGATCGGCGAGCAGGGAGCGGGCCGGGCGCTGGTGGCGCAACAGCACGATCACGAGATCGCGGCCAGTACCGATGGCGACCAGGTTCGTTACACGGTGGGCCGGCCGCGGGGCATGCTCGTGGCGCGCGTCCCCGTGTATGGAAAATTGCGGTTCAAAGACCGGCAGGGCAACGAAAAGCCCAAGGGAATCAGCGTCGGGAACGAATGGACTTACCGCAGCTATATCGAAGGGGGGACCGAGGCCGCCGCCGTATGGACCTTCGACGCGATTGACGAAGCGCGCTACCCGGACGGTCTTCCCATCGAAATGACATTGAGCGTTTTCCGGACGTACAAGGGGAAGATTGCCGACGAGGAAACGGGCCAGGCGGTGGGGATTCTGGGAGGTATCGTGCTTCGCCATCCAGACGATCCCGAAAGAATACGCAGTGCAACGCAGTTCTTTCGCGCGCGGGAATATGCCATCGATTCGCAGTTTATCCCCCGCAATTTGCAGGATCCCCAGGGAAATCCGCTCGATCTGTTCGATGACCTGGTCCAGGATGGCAGGCTGATCATCGAGATCCAGTGCCTGGATCGTTCCCAATACTTCGGCATGGCCCAGGCGGACGTGTATTTGCGGGCGCGGGATGGATCGTTTCTGCTGAATTACGTGAAGGGCTATGTCAGCATCTGGATGCAGATGGCGCTGGTCATCGGCGCGGCTGTGGCGTGCAGTACGTTTCTCAGCGGCCCGGTGGCCATGATGTTCACGCTGTCGGTGATCGTGCTGGGTTTCTTCAAGGAGTTCATTCTGGGCGTGGCGACGGGCACGGTCTACGGCGGAGGCCCGATTGAATCGTTGATTCGGCTGGTCAGCCAGATGAATGTCACGCTGCAGTTCGAAGAAGGGTGGGGCACGACCATCACGCGGACCGTCGATGCGGTTGTTCTGCTGGCCATGCGGGCGGTGACGGCCGTGATTCCGGACTTTCGCGGGATGAGTTCCGTGCGCTACGTCTCGGATGGGTTCAACATACCGATCGACCTGTTGTCGCAGGATCTGCTGGCCACGGCGGCGTACCTGGCCGGGATGTTTGTGATCGGATTTTTCTTTTTCCGCACGCGTGAGGTGGCCCGATGAAAGAGCGTACGCCGTTTCTACGAAAACTGGCCTACGTGGTGGCCATGGTATTGCTGCTGATGCCCGTGGCCTGGCTGGGCGCGCCGGCCGCGCGGCGGTCGGCCAACGCGCCGGGATCGCCCGGCGGATGGCTCGCGCGGATGCGGGACGACGCGGGTCTGAGTCAGGCCAATCTGGGTGAGATCGATCCGGCCAGCGAAGCGATCAAGCTCGCCACCCTGGGCATGCGCGGCATCGCGGCCAATCTGCTCTGGGAAAAGGCCAACCATTACAAGAAGACCGAGGACTGGACCAATCTGTCCGCGACACTCGAGCAGATCACCAAGCTGCAACCCAATTTCATTTCGGTGTGGCGGTTCCAGGCGTGGAACCTGTCCTACAACGTGTCCGCCGAATTCGACGACTATCACGATCGGTACTACTGGGTGATGCGCGGCGTGGATTTTCTCAAGGAAGGCGAAGAATACAACCGTGACGATCCGCGTATCCTGCGGGACATCGGGTGGTTCATCAGCCAAAAGATCGGACGCTCGGACGAACACCGATACTTTCGCCGCTTGTTCAAACAGGACGACGACTTCCACCCACCGGATCGCCTGCCCGCGCAGCGCGACAATTGGCTGGTCGGCAAGCTATGGTTCCGGAGAGCGGAACGCGTCGTCGACGAGAAGGGAACACAACTCCGCGCGGGCGGTCGTGGCACGAGCGACCTTATTTTTTTCGCGAACGCGCCGATGTGCCAGATCAACTATGCGGAAGCCATCGAAAAAGAGGGGACGTTGGACGACGTGGCGCGGCGCGCGTGGCAGCGCGCGGAAAACGAATGGACTGAGGACTACGGCAATCGGCGCCTCAAACACGCCCAGGGCGAAATCGTGCTGAATGAACTGGATCGGCTGCAGCGCGAGCAGGAACAGCTCGAACAGCAGCTCGACGCGCTGGTGCCCGGCCTGCGGGCGGAACTCGTCGCCGAACGCGAAGCGGACTTGAGCGACGCGCAACGCGAAGCGCTAGACACTCCCTCGGATCAGCTCAGCGACGAGCAGTATGTCGCGCTTCGCGAAGCCCGGGAATGGCTCAGCGTCAGCAACGACGACCTCGTCCAACGCCTCCGCGAAGTCGCCCCCGACAAGGCGGCCGAAGCCGAACGGCTTGCCTCCGCGGCACGACGAAACGCCGCGCGGATCGGGCGGACTCGGCGTTATCGCAATATCGTCAACTACGATTACTGGAATACCCGCTGCCAGTTCGAACAGACCCCCGAAGCCCTCCGCGCGCGGAGGATGATTTTTGAAGGGGACGAGCAGTGGCAGGACGCCGATCTGGTCGAAGCCAAGCGGCTGTATGACCAAGGTTTCGCCGCTTGGGGGGAGGTCATGGATGCGTTTCCATCTGTTATCGACGATCCCACGACCGGCGACGATTTGATGGACGTGATCCGCCGCTACCGCCGCATCCTGGACGAGCTGGACGAACCCTTCCCCAAGGATTTCGAGTTGCGGGACGTGATCCAGTATCACGACGACAAGGGCGAGTTCGGGGATGTGCTCAATGGCGGCAGCGGCGGCGGCCGGCAGAATCCCGCGTCGGACCCCTGATATTTGCCGCCCGTCGCCTCCGGCGCCGGGCTATGTTTCTGTAGAGCCTCCAGCGATATCGCCGCTCCGACTGCAAACTCGCGTTGCGGTCTTGCATCGGTGCTGTAATGTTGGACTCTATGAGGACCTGCATCGTTGGCCCCGCCGCTGTCGCTTCGCCGGCAGAGACCCTAACCCGCGTAAACGAATTCCATGAGAATCGTCGTGCTGGGTGCCGGCACCGTCGGCACCTCGATTGCCGCCCTGCTGTGTCGGGACCGCCACAGCGTCACCGTCGTGGACACCGATCCGGCGCATATTCGCCGCATCAATGACACGCTGGACGTCCGCGGCATCACCGGATCGGCATCGCAGTCCATGATCCTGTTCCAGGCCGGCGTGATGGACGCCGATGTCTGTCTGGCGGTTACCGGAGTCGACGAAGTGAACCTGGTCGCTGCCAGCATGGCCAAGGCGATGGGCGCGCAGAGGACGGTGGCCCGCGTCTTTGCTTCGGTATTTCGCGATCTGAGCACGTTCGACTACCAGCGCCATTTCAAAATCGACCGCCTGCTCAGCCTCGAACAGTTGTCCGCCATGGAACTGGCGCGCGGGATCCGGCACCCGGGGTCGGTGATCGTCGAAAATCTGGCGCGCGGCCAACTGGAGGTGCAGGAGCTGTTCATTACGGAAGTCAACCCGCTCCGCGGCACGCCGCTCAAACAACTCGGCCTACCCGCCGGCGTGCGCGTCGGATCGATCGCGCGCGAGGGTCGCACATGGATCGCCGGCGCGGAGGACCGTTTCGAAACTGGCGACCGGATCACGGTGATTGGCGCGCATAAGGACATCGATAAGGTCAAGGATTCGCTGCGGATCAGTCCGGCGTCCAAGATAGGAGTGGTCATCGCCGGGGGAGGCGAGACGGGCTATCACTTGGCGCGTACGCTCGAGGGCCAGCGATTTGCCGTGGTGTTGTTGGAAGTTGACCGCGACCGCTGCGAAGTTCTGGCGGCGAACCTCAAGCGTTCGACCGTCGTCCATTGCGACGCCACGCGCAGCTCGCGGCTGGAGGAAGAGCGGGTTGGCAGCGCCGATGTGTTCGCCGCGTGCATGGGGGACGACGAAAACAACATCATGGCAGGCGTCGAAGCGCGCGAACTCGGTGCCCCTTCCATCATGGCCATTGTGAACCGTCCGGACTACGCCAACGTGGTCGGCAAGCTGGGGATCAATCTGGCCGTCAGTCCTCGCGAAGTAATGGCCAAGCAGGTGATGGGCATGCTGAACGCGGGCCCATTGATTTCGCGGACATCGCTGGGCGACGGCGGAATCTCCGTGCTGGAAGTCGACGTTGCCGAAGGCGCCGCGGCGACCGAGCACGTGCTGGCGAAGCTGGAATTGCCACGCCAATGCCTGATTGCGGCCGTCCTGCAAGAGGAGTTTTCGCGCGTGCCAGGCGCGGACGACCGGCTCCGCCCCGGAGACACGGCGGTCATGCTGGTCGAAGACGCAGTCGTCGGCCAGACGCTGAAGATCTTTAGCGTCAACGGGCGGTAGTCCATGAACAAGCGTCTGGTTGCGCACCATCTAGGTTCGGTCGCCTGGCTAATCGGTGCGGCCATGATCTTCAGCCTGCCGTGGGCATGGCCGCAGTTTGGGCACACCAAGCAGCTCGAGGTCCGCGGGTTGTTCGGACTCTTGCTGTCGATGATCATCGCGTTGGGTCTGGGGGCGGTGCTGCGGAAGTGGGGTGGTTCTTCCAGCGGTGCGTTGTTCCGCAAGGAGGCCATGGCCATCGTCGGCCTGAGCTGGGTGCTGGCCACCGTCTTGGGGGGGCTGCCTTTCTGGTTGAGCCGCACCGCTTGCGGGCTGGTTGTCGAGCTGGTCGACGGTGATCAGTTCGTGCAAGTACGAGGCCGCCTGAAAAGAGCGCCCTCGGCCGACCAGATGCGCGTGCTACGCGCCCTGACCAGCGCCGGAGCCCGCGGGCTGACCACGGAAGAGCTGAACCGCCAGACGTCCCTGGATGCGGCGGACCGCGTGGCCGAACAGCTGCAGTCGCTGGACGACGATTGGCGTTACGCGATCCTGCCCGCCGGCGCGGGGGACGACGCAGTGCCGCCGGAAGACGGCCGGATCCGCATCCGTCCGGCCCCCATGACTCTGGTCGATTGTTTCTTCGAATCCCAGTCGGGCTTCAGCACCACGGGTGCCACGGTGTTGGCGCGAATCGAGGACGCCGAGCTGGTGCCGCGGTCGGTCCTTTTCTGGCGGAGCAGTACGCATTTTCTCGGCGGGCTGGGCATCATGGTGCTGTTTGTCGCGGTCCTCGGCCAGGGGTCGGCGGGAAAGGCCATGATGCGCGCCGAAATCCCGGGCCCCAGCAAGGACAGTTCACAAACGCGCATGCAACATGCCGCGTGGACATTCGGCGGCACCTACTGCCTGCTGACCGTCGTGCTGGCCGTACTGCTGCACGTGGAAGGAATGAACTGGTTCGACGCAATGTGCCATGCGTTCGGCACGATGGCCACCGGCGGATTCAGCACGTACGACCGTAGCCTGGGACATTTTGATTCGGCGCTGATCGACTACACCGTCATCGTGTTCATGATCCTCGCAGGAACAAACTTCACGTTGCTCTACCTGGCCATCATCGGCAGATTCCGCGCGCTGCTGAGCGATGTCGAATGGCAGGTCTACATCGCCACCCTGTTCGTGGCAACGGTGCTCGTTGTCATATGGGGCATGGGACACGCCGACTTTGCGACGTCCGGTGTGAGCCCCTGGGATACGCTGCTGGCCGCCGTCCGCTACGGCGCTTTCCAGGTCGTTTCCATTATGACAACGACCGGATTCGGTACGCACGACTTCGACAAATGGAATAACTTTGGCCGAGGCGCGTTGTTCCTGCTGACCTTCGTGGGCGGCTGCGCCGGAAGTACCGGCGGCGGTGTCAAGGTAATCCGTCACATCCTGTTCCACAAGGTCATGCGGCTGGAAGTCGAGCACGCCTTCCATCCGTCCGTCGTGCGGCCGCTCCGTCTGGCGGGCAAGCCCGTGGACGATCCCTCGTTGCGGCATCAGATCCTGGTCTACTTCAGCTTGATCCTGGCCATTTTCGTGATCAGTTGGATGGCCCTGGTGATGATCGAACCCGATTCCACCTGGAGCAGCGGCGGCCAACGCGTGGAGAATAAATTGATCGATTCGGCAACCTGCGTCAGCGCGACACTCAACAACATCGGGCCCGGACTGGGAGTCATTGGTGCCAGCGAAAACTATGCGAAATTCTCACCCCTCGCCAAGCTGTTATTCGTGTTCTTGATGATGCTCGGCCGATTGGAATTGTTTGTCATCCTGGTGATGTTCATGCCCAGCTTCTGGCGGACCTACTGACACCGGCCAGGCAGATACGGATAGCCCCCGGCCGGACCAGGCGTAATAATAGGGGCATGTGGAACCTGTTGTCCCCGGAGACCCCTGCCATGTGTGGCTGGCCCTTGCGCGTTGCGCTGCTGGCGGCCTTGATCCTGCGGGCCTGGTATCTGCCGGCAACATGCGCCGAGGAACCGGGCCTGGAGGCCTTGGATCAAGCGACCGATGCCAAGCAGTCGGCACAGAACCTCAACGACTTGACGAACGTCATTCGCCAACTGCAAGCGGCTTTAAACAAGGGGCTCGACGACAGCAATCGGGAATTTGCCGAGGACCTTCTGGCCGGTACGCTCATGGAGCGTGTCGCGGTGATCGTGGACGCCCTGTTGAAAGACAGGATCCCCGACAATGGCCGGGCCAATATCCAATTGTGGAATATTGCCGTTGCGGACCTGCGTCGGGTTATCAAGCTGAGACCCGGCGACGGCGAACCCCAGTTCCTGCTCGGTCGGCTGCAACTCTACGCCGACAATCGCGATGACGCAAAAGACGCACTCGATGCGTGCGTAGCCGCCTAGCAGACGTCGCCGTCGGTCAAGGCCAAAGCGCTCGCCTTACGCGCCGGATTACAGGATTCCGACGAAGAACAACTGGCCGACGTCAACCAGGCGTGCACACTGGCGCCCAAGGACCCCCAAGTGCTCCGCACGCGAGGTTTGTACTTGTTGAGCAGGGGAAAGTTGGACGAGGCGCTCGCGGATCTGGATCGCTCGCTGGACATCGAACCCGACGATGCTGCCACGCATCAGGCTCGAGGCATGGCGCTATTTGGACTGAAGAAGTTTGACGCCGCTTTGGCAAGTTTTCAGAAGGTTCTGGAAATCGCCCCGGAGCTCCGCGCGGCACGCTGGTACCGCGCGCGTGTATTCCGGGAGACGGGCGATTACGCAAGCGCTCTCGCGGAATGGGATCAGCTGCTTGAGAAAAAACCCAACGATCTGGCCGCGCTGGCGCAGCGGGCCGAGATTCATTTTGAAACAGGCGATTTCCCAAGCGCGCTGGCCGATGCGGAATCGATCCTCGAAATGCGCGAACACTACGTTCCGGCCTTGATCCTCCGCGCTGAAGCGCTGGTCCAGTCGAAGCGGATCGAGGAGGCCATCAAGAGCCTGGCCGACTCGGTGGACGAGGTCCCCGACCAAAAGAACATCCTGCTGCTGCAACTGGCCCGTTATTACCTGGTGGACCGGCGCGCTGACGAGGCCATCAAAACGCTCGACCAACTGTTGTCCGAAAACCAGGATAATTGGCTCGCGCTGCGCATTCGCGGCGATGCGCTGCTGGCCATCGGAAAACAGGCCCCGGCCATTGAAAACTACGAAGCGGCGTTGAAACAACGGCCCGAAGACAGCAGTACCCTGAACAATCTGGCCTGGGTCCTGGCAACATCGCCCGACGGCGATCTGCGCGACGGCGTTCGGGCCGTGGAACTGGCGACCAAGGCGTGCGAAGCAACCGCCTACGAAGAGCCTCATATCTTGAGCACGCTGGCGGCGGCCTATGCCGAGAAAGGGGAATTCGATTCGGCCGTTCGATGGTCCGAAAAGGCAGTGGAGCTGGGCAAGCAGGCCGACGAAGGCCCGCACCCCCAGCTCGACCAGCTGACGGCGGAGCTTGCCAGCTATCGCGAAGGCAAGCCATGGCGCGAGCGGCAGTCGCAGGAACCACGGGAGTCGCCAGAGCCATCGGCCGCTTCTGTCCCCGAGGACCGGCCGGAAACCACCGTCGCGCCGTCCCCGGAATCCAATCAAGACGAATCCGACCCGCACCCGCCCAACGGCTCCGAAGAACAAGCCATCGGTGAGGAATCGCCATGATGCGCTCCGCTTGGTAGAGCAATACACCAAGAGCGGCAACCTTCGCAAGCACATGCTGGCCGTGGAAGCGGCCTTGCGGCCGTACGCCCGCAAATTCGGCGAAGACGCCGATCAATGGGGTATCCGTAGGCCTGTCGCACGATTTCGATTACGAAGCGTGGCCGACGGCTCCCGATCATCCTCTCAAAGGAGCGGAGAACCTCTCACAAAACCGCCGGTTCGTCTGCAAACTCGCGTTTTGGTAGTGCATCCATGATGTCTTGTCGGGCGCTATAAGGCCTGTCCCGCGATGCGGTGCCCGCGTCGGGACGTATCGCGTGCGATACCGATTTGTTCCGCCGGCGTCTACAAGGCCTGTCCCGCGGTGCGGTGCCCGCGTCGGGACCCTGGTTCACGGTGCGGCCGCGCGAACATGCCAGGCTGTGACGTCGTCGGCCGTCGCGACGAGCAACACCGTGCGCCCTTCGAATTGCGTCATGGCCAGCCCGGTCAATGCCTCGCCATAGGCGAATTGGTCGATCAATTCGCCATCCTTCGTCAGCCAGTGGATCGACCCGTCGGGACCCGGCAGCAACCATCCGCCGTCTCCGGTGTCCAGGCGCACCGGCACGATCGGGTCGATCTGCTGCTGGTGGACTCCTTCCGGTAAAGCGTAGGACCACAGCTCTTCGCCGTCGCGCGTCAGTCCCACCGCGATCCGTTTGCCGATCCCTTCGGCGGCCAGTCCGCAGAATTCGACGACACCGTTCCCGTCCACATCCCGGCTGGCGACGTGAATCATGGCCCGGTCGGGAAACCGCACATCGGGACGTTGTTGCCCGTCGGCGTCGATTGGCACCAACGTCCCCCGGTTGTTGATGCACAACAATTCCCGCCGGCCGGCATCGTCCGGTCCCGTGACGGCCATCTGCATCACATTCTCCAGACTGCGGTTGGACCACAGTAGTGACCCGTCGCGCGAAAGGCACTGTACACCGGCCACTCCCCAGTAACCGACCACAATTTCCGGGGTGCCATCACCGTGCAAATCGCTGATCCGGGCGTCGGCGATACCGTCATGGGCTTCGTCGGGAAAACTCCACGCGAGCTGCCACCCGTGATCGAACAGATACAGTTTTTGCTGGGCGGCGCCGGAGACGAGGAACAGACGCGTCCCGTCCGCGTCGGAGCCGGTGCGCAGAAATCCCGCTGCCGCGGATTCGTCCATCGCGAGCTTGTGCCGTTTGTTCACGCGGCCTTGCCTATCGAGCCGCGCGACTTCCTTCCACCCGGCGAGCACGTAGATCTGAGGATCGGTGTCCCGGTCGTTGACGACCAGAATGTTGCCCGGTTTGTCCAATTCGCTGCATTGCCAAATGCGCTCGATGTCGAACGTTGCCGGCAGCTTCCTCGGAGTGATGCGCGCCTGGGGCACTTCGATCAGGGCCCTGTCAGGAGTGGCCGCCGCCGATGCCAGCCGCATCTCGTAGTCCTGCTGCGCGGCCTCGTACTCAGCCAGGATTCCCTGGGCCACGTTTTCGCCCGCGAGCAACCGGTCGATCGACGACGCGAACTCGTCGTAATTCGGGTGATAGCCGATCTTGTAGCCATGCACTACGTTGTCGCGGCCCAGCAAAAACGTGCTGGGCGCGCCGCTGATCTGAAAGACCGTCTGGTTCTGCTGGTCCAGGTCGCGGCCGATCGGGATCGAGGCGCCCCACTGGCGGAGTTTCTGCTCGATCTTTTCACCGTCCACATTCGGGCTGTCGATGCTTACGGCCAGAAACGCGATGTCCTCGTTATCCCGGTACTTGCGGTACAGTTGCTCGAGAACCGGCGCGCTCAAGCGGCAGGGAGGGCACGTGGTAAACCAGAAATCGAGCACCTTGATCTTGCGCTGCAATGCCTCGTCGTCAATGATCTTGTCATCCAGATCGCGAAACGAGAAGGAATCGATTTTGTCGCCGATTTTCGGGGGTCGTGGGCCTGGCAGCGGCGTCACAAACCGCACCAGGCGTCGTGCGTTGTCGGGCACCTCGAACGTAAACGCTTGTTTGTCGATCGGTTGTTCCAGCGCGGTTCCCATCAAGTCAATCCAAAGTTCAAGTTGTTGGACATCCTGCCCGCTGTCGATGGCGTCACGCAGTGCTTTGGTCGGCAGATCGAGGCGCCTGAGCGTAAACCGGTCCTTGTCAATCCAGTACAGGTAGCGCCCGTCGCCCGCCGTGGTCTCCACCCGATAACACGGGCGATCGTGCCACGTCTGTTCATCCACGATCCGCGCCGTTTTCATGTCGCCGCGGACGGCCTGCTGGGCTTCAGGCGCCAGCAACAGGGCGAGTTGGATGGACTCGAACAGCGGGCGACCGGCCGTCATGGCCTGATGTAAAACGGGGTCGAGTGCCTGCAACGCGTCGGGCAAATGCTTCGGCGCGGGGATCTGCAGGACTTGCCCCTCCAATTCGTCCACGGCCGCGTGCATTGTCTGGCCGTCGCACACGACCATGGCATTGAACAGGTGGGCGCGGATGCGGTTTGGGCGCTCAAAGGCGATCGAGAACGGAATGGGGGGCGATTCCTTTTCGATGCCGCGAACCACCGCTCTTTCCCGAAGCTCCCCCGCATCCTCGTAGCTGCCCGCCGAACGATAGGCGTCCGCCATGCGCCGCAGGATGTCCGCGGCCGTGAGCGACACCGGCGGGGAGGAATTCGGCGATTCGGGAGCCGCGGGCGATCCGGCGGCGATCGGCGCGTCGGAGCCGCACCCGGCCGCGGCAATGAGCACCAGCACCAACACGCCGAATCCGGCGAAAAGCGATCTGAAGCCCCGGCAGCCACACCCGCCTGGCGGGCCCTTGATTGCTGCGAGACCGTTTTCTGCGATGGCATTCTGCATTTTGCTTTCCCCGGCGGAACCCGCGTCGCTGGATGTCGTACGTGAAAGAGGATCGCGACGCGAGACAGATTATTCCGTGTCTTGCTCATCCAAGTAAAGTTCAAGTAAGCTGCCCGATGGGAGTGCACAAGCAATGAGTACCCGCTTCAACGATGTGCAGAGGACCGGCAGGCTGTCGGAGATTCCGGCCGAGTCGGTCGTGTCGCAATTCCATGGCCCGCCGGAAGATGCGGTGTCAGACCCCGCCGCGGCGGTAGTCGCGAGCCTGGGGGATCCTCTTGATTTTCCGCCGCTTCGCCAGGCGGTTGTCCAGGGGGACCGCGTGGCAGTCGTGTTGGATCACGACGTTCCGCAGGCCCCGGACATCGTGGGCGGGACGATCGAGACCCTGATCTCCTGCGGTGTGGACCCGCAGGATGTGGTCATCGTCCAGACCGATGCGGCTCGACGGCACGTCGATCCGGACCCACGCGGTTCGTTGCCAGCTGACATTGGACGACGTGTGCAACGAGAAATCCACGACCCGCTCGACCGCGACCGTCTTGCCTATTTGGGGCTGACTCGGGCCAACGAGCCGCTGTACTTGAATCGAACCCTGGTGGATGCCGACTTCGTGCTGCCGATCCTGCGAGCACGGCCCGGAACGGGACCACTGGCCGGCGGCCAATCGCCGAGTGGTCTGTTCCCGAGTTTTTCCGATCGAACGTCGTCCGTGGCCGGACGGCTCGTCCCCTCGCCGGACTTGATGCATGGCGACGCGGCCGCCCAGATCGACGAGGCCGGATGGATGCTCGGCATCCGCCTGGCGGTCCGCGTCGTACCGGCCGTACAGAGCGGCGTGTTGTCGATCCTGGCTGGCGACGCCCCGGCGGTCTTCCGGGCGGGCCAGATTGCGTGCGAAAACGCGTGGTCATGGACAGTGCCGGACCGCGTCCCGCTGGTCGTCGCCTGTATCGACGGACCGCGCGGGGAACACACCTGGGAGACGGTGGCCCACGTGCTGTCCATTGCCGGCGCCGCGGCGCAGGACGGCGGTGGCGTGCTGGTGGTCAGCGAACTCGAAACACCTCCCGGCATGGCCCTGTCCCGCTTAGGTACCGCGGAAGATGCCGCGCAATTGCTGCCGGAACTGCGAAAGGATCCGTCGCCCGACGGCGTGACGGCCCTGGAAATGGCCCGGGCCCTGGCGCGGGGTCCGGTCTATCTGCGAAGTCGTCTCGATGCCGAGTCGGTCGAGGAACTGAATATCGTACCATTGACGTCGGACACCCAGATCGCCCGGCTGGTGGCACGCTACGCGTCGTGCATCATTCTAGGCAACGCGCAGCACATCGTGCTTCAGGATGGAAACACCCGATAGCAGCCGGGAAGTGGATCGTGCCCCGCCTGCAAGCGGGCCAACCGGCGCCGTGCGGATCCGCCGTGGCGTCCGACGGAACACTTCCGGGCGAAGACGAAACGAGAGCCGCATGCACTATGACCCGCGACACTACGACGCGCTTGCCAGCGATGTGGGGCTCGTCGCATCGACGCGCCGGACCCAGATCGAATTGACCGGGGCCGATCGAAGCACGCTGCTGCACAATCTGTGCACAAGCGATATTCAAAAACTTCAGCCCGGCATGGGGTGTGAAACCTTTCTGACCTCGGTGCAGGGCCGTGTGTTGGGGCACGGGTACGTGTTCTGCGGCACAGACTCCCTGGTCCTTGACACCGTAGCCGGACAATCCCAGACGTTGATGCGGCATATCGAGAAATACATTATTCGCGAGGACGTCGTACTGAATGACCGGAGTGACGAATGGCAGGAAGCCATTCTGGCAGGACCCAATGCCGGTCGTCTGCTGGGAGCTGTGATCGACGAGGGCCTTCCCGGCGAACCTCTGGCCCACGTCGGCACGCGCATCGGCGGCCTGCCGGTCAATGTGCGGCGTACCGACCTGTTGTGGCCCGGTGGTTTTCTTGTGCGGAGCACCACGGTTGATGGTGTGGTGATCAGCCGGCGGCTGGAGCAAGCCGGCGCGGTGGTGTGCGGCGAAGCGGCCTTCGAAGCCCTGCGTATCGAAACGGGCACGCCCCAATATGGCGTGGATATCTCCGACGCTAATTTTCCTCAGGAAGTGGGCCGGGACGCGCAGGCCATCAACTTCCACAAGGGCTGCTACCTGGGCCAGGAAACCGTGGCGAGGTTGGATGCGCTGGGGCACGTCAATCGCAAGCTGGCGGGACTGCGATTCCAGGCCGCCGAGGTGCCCCCGCCAGGAACCCGGGTGTTTCACGACGAGGACGCGCGGAAGGCCGTGGGCGAGGTCACGTCATCCGCTTGGTCCACGGCCTTGGACGCGCCACTGGCACTGGCCTACGTCCGCTGCCCGCACGACGCACCGGGGACCGCGTTGTGCAGCGAACGGGACGCCGTGCAGGTGGTCAGCATGCCCGTGGTGACCGGGCAATAGCGCCGTGGTTCGTCTCCCGCAGCCACGCTGCCAGGCGTCGGGCGATCGGTTCATGGGCGGGCACTTGCCCCGCCACGCGCCACCCGCCACTCAATCTGGACCGCCGCAGCACGTCCAAACAGTCCTGCATATGCGACAGGAAGCGCTGCACGCGGATCGCATCGAGGTCGTCGCGCAGAAGCCGCACCTCGTTCGCCGTCCGGTTGCGCGTCAACGACGCGAGTCGGCCTGCCTCCGCTTTGAGGAGACAACCCTCGACAAACGCGCGGCGCAGTTCGCCTCGACTATTGAAGTGGTAAACCGGATCGGACCCGAAATAGAGGCTGACCCCGCCGTCGCGCCGGAAGCCGGCAAAGATCGGTGCGTCGTGCCCGGATACATGGAGCAGGATGCGCGTCGGAAACGCCGTCGCCTCCCCCAGCAAATCCTCGCGGTCGGAAGTTTCCCGCGACACAGGACACCTGTCAGGGATTCATGCGGTTGCGGTAGCGAGCGCTGACGCGCTCCAGCAAGGCGCGGTCTTCGGGCGATAGCCTGTCGAGGCCCGTTTCGTGCAGTCGCGCCAGAATAGCGTCCACGCGGGCCTCTTCCGCTTTCTCTTGCGCGAGACGCATCCGTTCTCGCACCGCGCGGCGGCGACTAAGCCATTGCTGTACCAGCCCCAGGTGGCTGTCGTGGCGGGCCGTGGATTCATCGCGCTGCAGACTGGTGTAGCCTTGTGAAAAATCGTAACCGAGCACGGCGTCTTCGGAAGCGTCCTGGTCCGACCTGACCGGCTCGGCGCCGGCGGCAAAATAGATCAGTACGGCGAGCAGCACCAGGGCCAGCCATGACCAGGACGGGGGCATTTGGTTGGCCGCCAAAGCCCAGGCAATCAGGCACAGCGCCAAGGCCGTCACCGTGGCCAGGCGAGCGACGGTCAACGCAGCCGTGCGATATCCCAAGGCGGGCCAGAGGATCGCGCGGAGCATGCGGCCACCGTCGAACGGTTTGGCAGGCAGGAAATTGACCAGTGCCAGGAGCCAATTGAGCCAGAACGCCAGCTTCAGAACGAGTTCACGGATTTCCGCGACACCGAAAGTCCCAAGGTCGAGCCCCTTCGGCTGCAAAGGATGCAGCAGTCCCACGAGATCGGCCTTTTCCACGGTCAGCAGCAGCGCCGCGCACAGAAGACACACGGCCAGGTTCGCCGCCGGTCCGGCCAGCGCCACGAGCAATTCGCAGTGCGGATCCCGTGGTAGAAATCCGTGCCAGTAGCCGCCCAACGGGCTGAGAGTCACAAGTTCGGTCCGCCCGCCCACGCGGAGCGTGGCCAGCACGTGTCCGCATTCGTGCAGTGCGACGCTGGCCAGCAACAGGATCAAGGCCGTGCCACAGATCCAGCGGAACCCGGAATCGTTGCTCTGGGTCGCCACGAACAGCGTGCAGATGGCCAGGACAACGAAGCCGGCGTGCATCCGCACGTGCACGCCACCCCATCTCCCGAAGTTCAGGCTCCACGCCCTAGGCTCACGCATGATCGGTCACCCGTCGACGCATGGCTGCCCGCACCCATGATACCGAAAGGAAACGAGAAGAAACGGGGCGAATGGCCGGAGAAGCAGTCTACGAAAAAATATTTTATCATCCGACTTTGACCGCGGCAATCCGCCGGCGCACCGGCCGCCCGAGCCGCCCGGCGAGGGAATGTGCGAGGACGAAAAAAGGGCCGCGTCGGATCAACGCGGCCCTTTATTCGAGAAGGATGGCAGCCCCTGTTAACGGACCCGCTCAACGTGGCGTCCGGTAACGCCGTGCGGGTGTCGGACGGAGGCGTTGGGCCGTCGAGCTCTTCTTTTCCGGTTGGGCTTCGGGAACCTGCACCACGCGGCCCTTGCTGTGGGTGAAGTCCGCCCGCTGGGCGACCTTGCCGTCGTCCTGCCACCAGGTCCAACGGCCGCTCGGCCCACCGCTGTTGTACTCGCCCTGGATCGACTTCAACCCGTTCTGGTGCCACCAGGTCCACTCTTGCTTCTGGTCGCCGTTGTCGTAAACACCTTCGGCCGCCTTCTGGCCATTGGAATGCCACCACGTGAACTTGCCGTGCTCCTGATCGTGCCGGTATTCGCCCTGCAGCCGCATCTGGCCGGAGGGATACCACGTCGCCCACGGCCCGTGTTTCTCGTCTTTGCCCTGCCGCTCGTAGGTGCCGAGCGTCAGCGACCACCAGTCATCATTTGTCTTGCGTACAAGTCGGGCGTGCAGGTACACGCCTTCCGATTGCTTCTGCTTGCCGCCTCGGTGATAATCCACCTTACGCGCCAGCTTGCGGCCGTCCTGGTAGTTGTCCTGCTGTGTCAGCGTCCCGTCGGGATCCCATTCCAGCCACTGGCCGTGAATGTCATCCATGCGGTAGTCGACTTCTCGCATCTTGCGACCGTTGGGGAACCACCAGGTCCATTTTCCATGCCGCAGGCCGTCCTCGTATTCCCAGGAACTGATCTTACGTTGTTTGCTGTCGTAGACCGTCCATGTGCCGTGCAGTTTTCCATTCTGGAAGGACGCCTGTGAGATAAAGGGGCCCACAAATTGGCGGAAGGGAACCGTGGACAACACCTTGGCGTCACTGGCCCGCAGCCAGCGCACCCAGGTTCCATCCCGTTCTCCGTTGTAAAATTTGCCTTCCGCGATCAAGTTGCCCACCGGATCCCACATCCGCCACTTGCCGTGGTTCAGGAAATTGTCCTGGGCATCCTGAATCACTTGCCGTTCGATCTTGACCGAACGGTTGGGATACCGCTCCCGGATCAGCTCGGTACGCGGCGATGGCGAGTCGGAATCCTTCCAGCTGGAAGGATCGCCCGAGTCCTCCCAGTCGGCGGGCTGGGCCGTATCGCCGGCCGTGTCGTCCTCGGCCGCGGCTGGAGAAATAAGTAACGCCAACAGGCACATCAGCGAATATACAATTCGTGCCAATGGTCTACGTCCAGGTGCCATGATGCGCTCCTTTGCTAGCACTTGGGCCTTTGCTTACTAGGTCTTCTTATCGAGAACGTTGGGATCGGCCTTTAGCGGATTTCCAGACTATCCGGCATATTCGCTACAAGAAGCAACCGAAAAACCCCATCTGGATACGGATCATGGATATCGAAGTTTGCTTTCGTGGTTGCCGGTTCGAAGTGGTCCGAAAGGCCGTTTCTGCTACCGAGCAAGCGTTGCCCGCGCGGGAGTGGATCCGGCATCCCGGTGCCGTGACGATCCTGCCGTTGCTCGACGGGGACCGGATTTGCCTAATCCTCAACAAACGCGCGGCGGTCGGCATGACGTTGGTCGAATTGCCCGCAGGCACGCGCGAGCCGGGCGAATCATCGGAGGCGACCGCCGAGCGTGAACTGCGCGAAGAGACGGGTTTCGTGGCCGGGCGACTGCGCCGAATCCATGCCTTTTACACGTCACCGGGAATCATGGACGAGCGTATGGAACTTTTTGAAGCCACGGATCTGACGCCGGGTGCTCAGGCGCTGGATGAGGGCGAACAGATCGAAACCACCGTGGTGCCCCTGGCTACGGCCCTCGAAATGGCGCTCGACGGCCGCATCCAGGACGCCAAGACGATGGTCGGTCTGCTGGTGTACGACGGCCTACGGGCCCGCGAAGCGCGGCCCGAGTAACGCCCGCCGCAGATGCCCGCCGATCCGGCACGGAGGCACCTCTGCTGGTGCATACCGAGCGCTCGGCGCCAATCGGTTCAGCGCGGCTCCTCGGGTGGCGTGGAGGACCGCGGGGCGGCGTGATCGGTGCGGCGCTTGACAAGTGTGACCTCGTTGCCCTGGTCGTTGAACAGGACTTCGTCCATGAACGCCCGCATCAACACCAGGCCGCGGCCGGTTTCCGCAGCCAATAGGCGCGGGTCCGCCTTTTCGGGAACGTGCGAAATGTCGAAACCGGTCCCTTCATCGCGGATGACCAGCCGGGCTTCATCGCGGCGGAGCCGTGCGTTGACGTGCGTCTTGCGCTCACGGTAAGGCGCCTGCGCCGCGCGCTGTTCAACGAGTTGGCAGTGCCCCTTTTCGCCCATTTCTTCCCGGCAGGCCCCCGCCTGTTCCGCGTTCAACTCGAGGTTGCCGTGGTACATGGCGTTGGAAATTGCCTGCTCCAACGCCACTCCGACCTGCAGTCGCGACCGCTTATCGCAGACCCCCATACTCAAAGCAATTTGCTGCACCAGCTCCACAAGCGGATCGATCAACGTGGGGTCGTTGTCGAGCTCAAAGGTGAATTCCGCAAGCGCCGAACATCGGATCAAGCGTTCATGACTGCGGTAGGCGCGAGAGCGCGCCAGCACGCTGGTGACCGTTCCAATGAGCTGCTCATTGAGCCGCGCCTTGGAGATATAACTGGCCGCCCCCTGGGCCAGCGCCTCGACCGCAATTTCTTCGCTGCCGCGGCCGGTCATCAATACAACGGGCGTTCCTGCAAAATGCAGGCCCATAGCCTGAACCAGCTGGAGACCGTCCATCTTGGGCATCTGCAAGTCGGTCAATACCAAATCTGGCAGGTTCTGCTTGATGCTGCTGATCGCCTCGATGCCGTCGTCCACGAACTCGAGCGACACGTCGTCGATGCGCGACAGGATGCCGCCGATCAGTCGCTGGTCGACGTGCGAGTCGTCGACTACGAGTATGTTTGGCATACCCACCCCCAATCCCGATGAACGACTCTTCCCGGACGTCTGTGCGGCAGTCCAACAGACTCTAACATAACGGACAATTCGGCCGCAAACGCGCGATTCCGGAGCACGGGCTGGCCACGTGATCGGTTGCCGCCGGCCCGCGCACCTGTCGGCCGGCGATCGACCGGTCGCCTGCCGGTCTTCGGCCCGCCCAACGGCTCCGGGAAGGCGATAAGCCGCGGGGATTATCGAGAATGTATAATATGCTGGTTCTGCTGATTGTGCACGAGATCCAAAAAATAACCGTGTATCTGATTTGCCCGCTTCCGCCGGGCCGGCACCATTTACCGACAGGCCGCGCCGCGGACATCGACGATGTTATGGCCCCCCCGATGTCCGTGGCGACCAGCGACATGCCGATGGCCCACCAGGGCAGTCGCCGTCCGCCCAGGACAACATCTTTGCCAGTGCGATCTTTGCCAGTGCGGATTTTTCGACTCGACAAAATCCAACAGGAAGGACGGCACGCCGTGGTCATTCAACGCTTCGCGCGCACGGTGCCGAGCGTCGTCTGCTCCGGCGCCGGAAACCCGCTGCACCACACAGAGCCATGGTCGCCAGAGCCAGGGAGTTCGGTTCGGGTACCTGTACAAACACCTCGAAATAACGGCGATTCCGACCCGTGGCCGGTGACGCGTAGAATTGGGACGTGAACAGCGCGGAGAGTTCGACGAAGCCGAGTCCCGGAGGAAGCAATTCTCCGAGATCGACCGATCCGTGGAAACCCCCTGTCGCCGTTGCGTCGTACGTTAAGACACTGTTGGTCGCACTATTGAAGAATTGATTCGCCGGGATGGTTGCGCCATCGGCGACAACCCGCTCGGGAATGACAAATTGGCCGGCACTGGACAGGCGAAACTGCGTGATTGTTCCACCGGGAGCCTGAGAGGCGTCGATCCGCACCCGGCCATTGCCTGGGTGATAGGTCAGCGGCGCCAAGCGGGGAGTGACGCCATCGAACATCCATGGATACAACTCGCCTGTCGGATCATCATAAATAGGGCCCCAGATCGCATGCCTGCCCGTCGTTTCCGTATACCGAGGCGCTCCGCCAACCTCGCGTAGCGCGTCGATCATGACGCGCGAATTGTTGACTGACACGGTGGCGTCCTGGCTGCCATGAAACACCCAGGATGGCACGTCTTTCATCTCCGATGCCCGCGTGGGATCGCCACCACCCGACATGGGAGCCGCGGCCGCAAACATGTCCGGCCGCTTGGCCAAGAGGTCAAACGTACCGAAACCTCCCATCGACAGGCCGGTGACATAACGGCGCGAAGGATCGATGGCGTACTGAGTTTCCAACAGCTCGACAATCTGGAGCGTCAAGTCCATGGCCGGAGCCAGATCGTCGCTGCCAAAATGACTCCAGCCCTGACCGGACGGCACTTGGGGAGCGAGCAAGTACGCGCCAAACGGCGCGCTCTGCGTAGCCTCGATTAAACCGTCCATATGCACGCTGACTTATGCCACGTTGTCGGTCCCGCGTTCCCCGGCCCCGTGCAGGAAGAGCACCAGGGGATGCGAAGCCCCCGGCTGATCATGGCCGGGCGGCAGGAACAAGCGGTACGGAAGCGTGTTGCCGGCCCCGTCGTCGAATATCAGGGCGAGCGAATGGGACAAGTCCGCTCCACGTGCCGCGATTGCCAGTAGTGCCGCGATCAAACACGCAAGCGGAACGGCGCGAAGTCCAATATTCATAATCAAGCTGCCTTCAGATTCGACCGGCTTCCGAGTCCCCACATCGGTTTCGGGGAATGAAAGGTGACCAGGCCCGTTTTCTTGTTGATCGCCGGTTGCAACGCCGTGATGTCGGAGAATCCAATCAGGATCTTGGGATTCCGGCGGATCAGCTCGCAGTCGAGAAGTTCGAGCAATAAGCGCAAGCGATAAGGCCATACGTTCGCAAGTTGCCGGCTCCAGTCCTGCGGGTACCCAGTAGCGGCGCGTGGACCAAACCGTCGCCCGGCGGATCGCTTTGACGAAAAGAAACACATGCATCACACATCGCACATGGCAACTGCTTCCCGGAGACCCGCCAAGGGATCCTGTGTCGGGATGAATTCATGGCCAACGTAACCGTCGTATCCGATATCGACCAGCGCCCGCATGACGGCCCGGTAACAGATTTCCTGGTCATCATTCAGTTCGCCCCGTCCCGGGTTGCCGGCCGTGTGGACGTGGGCGATGAGGTCCTTGTATTGATGGATGCGACGGATGACGTCGCCGTCCATAATCTGGACGTGATAGATGTCCATCAGAAACTTAAGGTTCGGCGACCCTACTCGGCGAATGATGTCGATGCAGTATTCCGTATGGTCACCCTGGTAACCAGGATGACCCTTCATGGGATGAGTCGCATCGCGCGTGTTGAGCATTTCCAAGCACAACGTAACCCCCATGCGTTCGGCATACCCGATTATCTGTTTGTATCCTTTCACGCAGTTGTCGGCCCCGACGTCATTCGGAATATCTTCGCGCATTCCTGTGAAGGAAATGACATTTGAAAATCCGTACGAGGCGCAGGCGTCGATGGCGTCGCGTGTCGCCTTCAGGACTCGGGGATGATACCGAGGGTTATTCATTCCTTTTACGAAAGGCGGATCGGGATGCAGATCCAGCGTTGCGATGGCACATCGCAGTCCGTGCTCCTTAAGCACCGGAAAATCCTTCGGCGGGACCAGCTCGACGCTCGCGCAGCCCAGCTTCGCGGCGATGGCGGCGTTTTCCTCGATGGACCAGTACGGGGCGAAGCACCACCGCGCGATCGACTGCTTGATGTTTCCCTTATCGGCCGCGGTATCGTCTGCCTGTGCAGTTCGGCGTGGAAGGGCTGCGGCTGCCGCCAGACCGACGGCCGCCGCGCCGAACACGGTTCGGCGGCTGATACCTTCCGGCTTGCCGTTGCGGGCGTCCATAACGCGGTTCCTTGTCGATCCCCGTCATCGTCGGTACGTTAGAGGCACAACAATATCGTGCTGCGCAACGATCGCGGTTGTCCAACGCAGTGCCCAGCAATCGCGCTGGGATTGCCCGCACGATTCCGAGAGGTTCACCATGTTGACTCCAGGCTGTTGCCCGCGGCAGACGAAGCGGGGTTGGGCCCTGATCCCACTGGCCCTGATCCCACTGGCCCTGATCCCACTGGCCCTGA
>CAZNKT010000020.1:0-12021 GCA_964573605.1 uncultured Pirellulales bacterium | reverse complement strand
TGGGCCCTGATCCCACTGGCCCTGATCCCACTGGCCCTGATCCCACTGGCCCTGACAGCGGCGACGCTGGCCTCGGACGTCAATTATGACGAAGAGAGGGTCCCCGCGTATACCCTGCCCGACCCCCTCCGCACGCGAGAAGGGCAGCCGGTCCGCACCCCACAGGATTGGTCGCAACGCCGCGCGGAGATCCGAAAACTGTTCGAGACGCACGTTTACGGCAGGGTCCCGGCCAGGGCGGAGACGTCTTGGAAAGCACGGCGTCGTGGCAATGCCAACTGGTACCAGATCATCGAAGATCAGAAGCACGCCTGGAACGGCACGGCCCACCGCAAACAGCTCACCCTGCGTTTTGCAGATCACCCCGATACGCCTCGGCTGGACGTATTGATTTACTTGCCCACCGATGCACCATGCCGCTGTCCCCTGTTGCTGGGACTGAACTTCTACGGCAATCAAAGTGTTCATGACGATCCTGCCATTCGCATTTCCGACCGCTGGATGCGAGCGAATTCGGCCAAGGGCGTCGTCGCCAATCGGGCCACCGAGGCGTCTAGGGGCACCAGCGCGTCGCGCTGGTCGATCGATGAAATGCTGCGCCGCGGGTACGGCGTGGCCACGGCCCACTACGGTGATATCGATCCGGACTATGACGATGGATTTCAAAACGGTATTCATTCCCTGTATTATTCGATCGATCAGAAACGACCGGCCGCGGACGAGTGGGGATCGATCGCCGCCTGGGCGTGGGGACTCAGCAGAATTCTGGATTACCTTGAAGAAGATCCGGATGTGGACGCCAGCCGTGTGGCGGTGATGGGGCATTCGAGACTCGGCAAGACGGCGCTGTGGGCCGGCGCCGTCGATACCCGATTCGCACTGGTCATTTCCAATAACTCGGGATGTGGCGGCGCGGCGCTGAGCCGCCGGCGGTTCGGTGAAACCGTGCGCAGGATCAACGAGGTGTTCCCGCACTGGTTCTGTGAGAATTTCAAGCAGTACAACGACCGCGAGCACGCGCTGCCGGTGGACCAACACATGCTCCTCGCGCTGATTGCTCCTCGGCCGGTATTTGTCGCCAGCGCCCACCAGGATCGATGGGCCGACCCGCGCGGCGAATTCCTGGCCTGCCGGGCTGCCAACCCCGTGTACCGCCTGTGGGGCAAAGACGGCTGCGCCAGCGAGCAGCTACCGCCGCTGGACGTGCCGATCATGAGCACGATCGGCTACCGGCTGCGCCGCGGAAAACACGATGTGCTTCCGGCGGATTGGCAGGTGTTCGCGGACTTCGCCGACAAGCACATGCGCTGAACTTGCGGCAGGCCGCCGGTGTTTGCCGAAATCACTGCATGTCCACCAGTATCTTGTCGACCAGGCGCCCCAGGTAATTGCCCATGCGTTTGGGAACGGATGGGTGCGAAGTGCGGATGGCGCGGATTTGATTGGCGGCTTGCGCGGCGACGGCGGCGTCGCACATATCAAGCGCGTTGAGGGCGTGGATGGACACGTACAGGCCGTGTTTTTCCACGTCGGCGCCGTCCAGCAGGACGTCCAGCGCTTCGTCCACGTCCGCGCGATCGCCGTGCCGCACCAAGACCTCGGCGGCCGTGATCCGCACGGGCCAGGCCGAATCTTGCAGGAGCCGCCGGGCGGTTTTCCGGTGCGTGCTCGCGGCGGTCGCTCCGCGTACCAGCAGCCCGACGGCTGCCCAGTAACGAACCGCGCTGTCGGAATCGCCGCTCCGCCGCACAAGACACGGAAGGTCTTCGAGGTCGCGTGACGCGGCAAGGTCGGCCGTTTCGACAATGCGAGCCAGCGGGTAGCGGGCTTCGTCATGGCCCATCTCATAGGGCGATCCGTCGCCGCTGCGCCCGTGGATTTCCGACTCGGGCAAGAACCCCAGATCGCGAATACCGCCGACCCAAGACCGGTGGGCGGAACGCAGCCGATTCAGAACGGCCGCGTGCCGGGAATCGTTGACCAGGTTGCGGACCTGGTGGGGATCGGACTGGATGTCGTACAACTCTTCAGCAGGTTTTTCCTTCCAGAAGTACGTGCGCGGCGGCGACAATTCGCCCCGGTCGAACAACGCCTTCCAGACCCGCGTTGTCGGCATCTGGAACATATAGCTCAGATACTGCCCGTACTCCCTGTGCGGCATGTAATTGCGAAGATACAAGAAGCGCGTGTCGCTGACGCTGCGTGACAGATCGTACCGCTCGTCCATACGATCCCGGAAGCCAAATTGGTACGCACGCGCCGCGCCGGCATACTTGCCCAGAAACGCGGTGCCGTGCATCAGCTCAGGGGCCTCGATGCCCGCCAGACTCAGCACGGTCGGGGCCAAGTCGACAAAGCCCACCAGACGGTCGTCTGTGCCGCCCGGCAGGTAGCCTGCCGGCTGAAGATGGGCGAATTTTTCAGGAATGCGCACGATCAACGGCACGTGCAGTCCGGATGTGTAGAGCCAGCGTTTGCTGCGCGGCATGCCCGAACCGTGGTCGCTAAAATAAAACACAATGGTGTCGTCTTGCAGCCCGGCGTCGGCCAGCTCGCGCAGTTTTTCGCCTACTTGCGCGTCCATTTCCGTCAGTTTGTCGTAATACTGGGCCCAGTCGTGGCGTACTTCGGGCGTATCGGGGTGGTAGGGGGGCAGCGATACGCGGCGCGGGTCGTGAACGAGCGTATGGGGCCGGGCGCGAATCTGGCTCTCGTGAGACACCGTGTGGTTGAACACGGCGAAAAACGGTCGACCCGCCGGCCGATTCTTCCAGTGCGCGGTGCGCGACGATTCGTCCCACACGCCCGCGGGCTTCTCGACGTTGTAATCTTCCTTGCGGTTGTTCGTGCAGTAATATCCTGCCTCGCGCAACAACTTCGGAAACATTGTCGCACCCCGCGGCAGCCGGACCATGCTTCGCATGTGCTGCGCGCCGAGCGCGGGGGGATACATTCCCGTGATAATCGCCGTTCGGGCGGGCGCGCATACCGGTGCATTGGAACAACAATGCAGGTATCGAATTCCTTGTGAGGCGAGCCGGTCCAGCTGAGGCGTGCTCGCGTAAGCGTCACCGAAACAGCCCAGATGAGGTCCGTTGTCCTCACTGGTCAGCCACAGGATGTTCGGGCGTCCCGCGTCGGACGGACCTGCCCCGTTCGCGGCAGAGAGACCCAGTCCCAACATACTTGCCAGAACCGAGAGCGCGAGTATGTGGCGCCCGGCGAGGTTGATCAGTCGAACCATTCGTCACGACCATCGAACTTGGGAATCACGATATTGAGAATCTTCATGCAACCCACGGCCCGATGACGCGTGCCGGGCCGGATCATGACGCACAGGCCTGTGTGAACGGGCACCCACTCCCCGTCGAGATACAAACCGGCGTCCGGGCCGCATTCAAGAACGTAGTACGTTTCGGTCCGCGTTCGATGATAGTGCGTCCGCGCGTCTGATGAGATGTGCGTCACGTGAACACTCAACGGGGCGTCGGGAACTTCCACCAGGGCACGCTGCGCGGAGCCACAGGGACACGCGACCGGTGCGACCTCGCGGAAGTCGAACACCTCGTAACCCCGTCGTGCGGTGTTGCTATTCATCGAATCCAAGCAAGTCAAGGTGGGCTGCAGCAGGCCGGCACAGGAATAAAACCATGGTACCACGCCCAGAACGTTCGAGCTACGCGGTGAAAAGAGGGAGGTTTTCACCGCTAGCACGGAAGCATCTCGGGCGCCACGCGCCGCAACAGCTCGATGCATCTGACGTATTTCGGCATCCCCCTGCGAAGGAGATTGAACGATTCCACCAGCGTATGCATCCACTCCGGAAAGCGGTCCGTGAATTTCAGTTCCAGAACCACACCACCAATCTCGGGCTCAGGCCACGTATCGTGATCCTCGGCGGACAGACGGCCGTTGTAGACGCCCGCCCGGAGCTGCTGGTCGAGCGTGATGCGGATCGCATTGCTGTCGGGCAGTTCAAATCCCTGCCGGAGATAAGAGGTGTATGCCGCCGGAACGGCTTGGACTTCGTCCCGCAGCAAGCAAAAGTTCAGCAGCGAGCGGAAGGATTTTTCGTGGTCCGTGTCGGCCCCAGGCGAGTGGAACAGATGACTGGTGTCTGCCGCCATGCCCTGAACCAGCGAAGAGACGGCGTCGCGGGATACTGCCGCCCGCTCCTTCAAGATGATGTCGTTCACGCGACGCTTGATCTCGCAATACGCCGGACTGGCGTCGCACTCGTCATAGAAGCGGATGCGGAGTTTAAAACGGTTCTTCAGGCCATCCAGCGTGGCCTGGCAAAGACGCAGATCACGGTTGTCCAGGTACAAACTATGCACCTCGTACCCGTGGTCGGCATGCGGATCCGTGTAGGCGTCCGGTTGGAGGTAGGCCAGCACGAATCGGCGTATTTCCCGAGCCGTTGAGTGGTCGATGATATACTTGAATTCGCGGCGGCAGGCTTGGAGCTTGGTCGTCTGCATGGTCTTTCCGTCCGCGACACGTATGCCGCGTACACGGTGGTGTCGCCGCTAGAGGTTGCCTGGAAATCGGGGTGCGCCTCCCAGGTACGGTTGCCGGTCGAAAACGTCGCCCCGACCGGCGGCACGCGGGTCGCCCGTCGCGCGGAGTTCCGTTTGCAGCCGTTCGGCGAGCCGCTTTTTATCGGCGGCGTAAGCCGCCTCGTCCGCCACGTTGTGCAGCTGGTGGGGATCGGATCGCAGATCGTAAAGCTCTTCCGCCGGGCGCTTGGCGAAAGCCAGCCGATACAGGCGGCGGTGCGCGGCGTCCCGGTTGCGATGGTGAACCATGTAGGTCTTGGTAGGCCCGTTGTCGCAGTCGGCCAACCACGCACCTGGGATGGCCGCCCGGGTGTGGCGAGGCGTGCCCGCGGGCCAGCGGTCAGGACGATAATTGCGAATGAAAAGAAACCGGTGCGTGCGCACGGCCCGGCAGGGATAACCGCCCATGTCGGGAGCTTCCTGCGAAGGCACGTGGCGTTCCTTGCCAAACAGCACACATTCTCGAGCACGCCGTTCTTCGCCGGATGCCCCGTCCCGCATGATGCCAACCAGACTTCGTCCAGTCATCTCCGGCGATCTGGAAAGACCGGCGACGTCCAGAAACGTCGGCGCCAAATCCGACAGGCTGGCAAAACAGCGGATGACCTGGCCGCCGTCGAACCGCTTCGGCCAGCGGATCGCCAGCGGAACGCGTACGCCTGTATCGTAGAGGTTGCTCTTGCATCTCGGAAAGGGCATCCCGTGGTCACTTGTCATGACGACCAGCGTATCGCTCAGCAAACCTCGAGCCTCCAGCAAGTCGATGGCTTGGCCCACCAGCCGGTCAAACCGCTGAACCTCGAAATAGTAATCGGCGACATCGCCGCGGACGTCGGCATGGTCCGGCAGGCACGCCGGCAGTACGATTCGCCCGATCTCCATGCCGGCGGCTTCCCCCGACCCGGCCGCGAAGGGCCGGTGCGGATCTCCGCTTCCCAGCCAGAAGCAAAAGGGCCGACCTTCGGGATGGTCTTCCAGGAACCGCGCGAAATCCGGATACCGCGGTCCCGCCAGTTGCCTGCCGGACGACGCCACCCGGCCGGGCCCCCATGCCTTGCCCGCATGGCCCGTGCGGTACCCAGACCGCTCGAGCACTTCAGGATATGTCATCAAAGCGTCGGGAAACACGCTCCACAGATTTGCCGCGGCCGCCAGCCGCCAGTGGTACTGTCCCGTGAGCAATGCGCCACGCGACGGAGTGCACGAAGGACTGGACGCATAGGCATGTTGGAACAGGATGCCCTCCCGGGCCAGGCGATCGAACGTGGGAGTCCGCACAACCGGATCGCCGTAGGCGGATGCGTGAGGCCATCCCCAGTCATCGGCAATGGCCAACAGGATGTTCGGACGCTCCGGGCGATCGGTGGCCGCCACAATGGCTAATGGCTCCGCCGTCAAGGCAGCCAGGACCGTCAACAGGCAGACGCCGGCCAGCCGTGGTTGCGCAACTCGTGTCATGCCTTTCGTGCCCGCGGTGTCACTCTTGCTCACCGTTGCCCATTCTCCATCCGCTTTTCGCGCACGCCGCGTCAACCACCCCGGTTCCATTGAAACGCGCGGAAGACGGCGCGACAAATCGGAACAAACGCCAAGGAGCAAAGAACGCCCGAAGGAATCGAGCACGACGATCGCTGCACCACGATCGTCGCACCGGACCGGAGGACTAATTGTCCAGCCATGCGGATACGCGGTCAACGGTCGAGGGCATGCACGGCGGGGCGGCCGCGAATATACTGGTTGGACACCACCGAGCGTGACCACCGCAGCCTATCGCTGTTTTGGCAGAGGAGAACGAAGCCCATGACGCAAACCCAAGGGTCCCCGTCGGGATACTTTTTTACCTGGTTGAGCATCTTCCTGATGGCAGCGCCCGCGGCGCGCGGCGACCCGCAAGAACACATCTTCAAGAAAACGCCTCAGGGCGATCTGAAACTATATCTCCATCTCCCGCCGGGATGGACCGCCGACGATCGACGCCCGGCGATCGTGTTCTTCTTCGGCGGCGGATGGCGACGGGGCACCGTGGAACAATTCCGCCGGCAGGCGGACTATCTGAGCGAACGAGGAATGGTGGCGGCACGCGCCGACTACCGCGTGCGCAGCCGCCATGGAACCTCGGCGGACTGCTGCGTCGCTGATGCCAAGAGCGCCATTCGCTGGTTGAGGAGCCATGCCGGCTCATGGGGCGTCGATCCGAAACGCATCGCGGCGGCGGGAGGCTCCGCGGGAGGACATCTGGCGGCGGCGGCGGCAATCATTGAAGGATTTGACAGCGAGGACCCGCTGGCGGACGTTTCGTCCCGGCCCAACTTGTTGATCTTGTTCAATCCGGTCATGAACACCATCGACAAAATATCGCAGGCCGGTTCGGCCGAGATTGCCAGGCAAATCTCCCCCAACCACCACCTGACCGAAGCGGTCCCCCCGACCGTGCTGTTCTACGGCACCCGGGACAGACTCTTGGGCACGGGCCAGCAATTCATGCACAGTGCCCAGCAACTGGGAATCGACGCCCGCCTGCTGTTGGCCGAAGGCCAAGGACACGGCTTTTTTAACCGCTCGCCGTGGTTTGAAGAGACACTCTTGGCGACGGATCAATTCCTGAACGACCACGGGTATCTCGCGGGAATCCCCACGGTGCAACCTATCGACGAAGCGTCGCGACTGATCGTCGGCGAGACGAGCCCGCCCAGCACTCCAACTCCCAGAGCCTCCGCGCGGTGATGACGTATGTCCCGCGACGGGCGGTGCTCGGCCCCAGGGCCTGGTCAGCCCTCGTGCCCGCAACCGTCGAACATCTCCGGATCCGCCGGGCGGGCCCAGTCCGGAAAACGTGACCAGTTGATCTTGTGGCGATTCTGGACCAGATACGCCTCGGCCGGCGGCGCAAATCCGTTGCTTAACTGCCTCTTGGTGGCCTCGATGAGCGAACAACCGTCGGCCGACGATTCGCTGCTCTCGGCGCGATCCAGTCTGCCTGCCGCGTGTACCATCGTCTATTCCCTTCTGTGTTCCATTGCTGATTGACCCGATCCACCTCGCGCGACCCATCGCCCTACGACCACCTGGCGATGACGCGCCGTGGTACTTTGATCCTAGCTCCCGACGCAGACTTGAAAATACCAATTTAATAAATACCAATGATTGATATAATCAATAGTCCAGCCGGGTGCGGGGCGACGGCCGTGCGGCCCGCTTTTTGTTCCCTCGGGCGACGAGTGTCTACCGTGCGTTACCGCCACAATCGACTTCAGCAGTTGCGCGGCTTCTATTACGCGGCGCGCTCGCGGAGCATTACCAGGGCAGCCGAGAAAATGGCGCTCAGCCAGCCGTCCGTCTCGTTGCAGATTCAGGCCTTGGAGCGAGAGCTGGGCGCGCAGCTTTTCGAACGACGCGGGCCCCGGATCCGTCTGACTGCGGAGGGCAAAACGCTGCTCGACCTGGCTCGACCCCTGGTCGAAGGCATTGACGGACTTGAGGATGAATTCGCCACGCGGCGCGATTCGCTGGCCCGCGGGTCGGTCAGTCTGGCCGCTGGAGGTTCCACGCTGCAGTACATTCTTCCATCGTCCATCAAAAAGTTCGTCGGCGATTTTCCGCACGTCGATCTGCGGCTGCACAATGTCACTGGCAAAGCGGGCCTGGCGTTGCTGCGGGCGGGCGAGGTGGACCTGGCCGTGGGCCCGATGCTGGAGACGCCGCCCGACATCCTGTTTTTTCCGCTTGTGACCTATGAGCCGATTCTGATCACCGCGCTGGACCACCCGCTGGCCAAGCGCAAGCGGATCAATTTGAAGACGATTTCGAAATATCCGCTGATACTTCCTCCCAGAGATCAGAGCACGTGGCGGCTGGTGGAAATGGTCTTTGCCGAGCAATCGCTGGAGCATGAGGTAAAACTCGAGGTTGGCGGCTACGACGTGATCAAGACCTATGTCAGCCTGGGGCTGGGCATATCGATCGTGATGGGGCACTGCCTGCAGCAGAACGACCGGTTGCATGTCGCTCCCATGGCACGCTATTTCCCCAGCCGCAGTTACGGGTTGGTCTTACAGAAAGGGCGTCCTATTTCGCCCGCCACCCAGCGGTTCATCCAAACGCTGTGCCCCGATGTCGAGACGGTCAAGCGGGCTTTGTCGTCGCGGTAGCGGGAGCGCCCCGCGCCCTCGGGGGCGCCGCGCGCCGCATGCCGCCGGGACCGACGGTGGCGCCGGATTGGTTGATGGTCTCTCCGGCGGCGGTCCCAACCGCCGCGCGACTGTTGCGCTGCGCGTAAAGTGCGCGGAAGTGTGCGATATGGCGCACCTTTCACGTCGACGGGTGTGGCGGCGGGGTTGGCGTGCTCGGTGCGACTCATGCGCCGCGCGGCGCCTGGCACGCGATTTCGTCCCGGTCCGAACACCGCGCGGCGAGATGGCAGGCGACGGCGCGTCGGACGCCCCTGCCGAAGCAGCCAGGCAGGCAGTCTCGCGAATCTTTGGCATTCGAATTGCACCGTTTTCCGGACGCGCAACGTGTCCGCGTTTCGCGTCCGCGACCGTCAGGGTGATGGTGCGGCAGGTGAGGAGCAGCGCATGGCGACCCGCGCACGCATCATCGGCGTTGGAAGCGATCACGGGGACGACTGCGTGGGCTGGATTCTGTTGCAACGCTTTCTTCGCAACCCGTCGACAGACATCGTCGCGTCGCAAGTCCGAAATCCGCTCGATATGTTGGCGGAATTCGACGGCACGCCGCGGGTGTACCTGGTCGACGGGTGCGTGACGGGCGCGGCAACGGGCACGTTGAGCCGGCTTCGGTGGCCCGACGCGAGGATTCTTTCGCGGCACCGCCGTTCGTCGCACGCACTGAGCGTGGCGGACGCGTTGCGGCTTGCCGAATCGCTGGGAACGCTGCCCCGCGAGTTGGTTGTATTTGGAATTGAACTGGGCTCTGTGTCTGCCGGGTGCGGCCCGAGTGCCGCCGTGGCGCACAGGCTGTCGGATATTCAACAGGTCATCTGGAGGCAAGTGACTTCCGAAGTCGACGCGGACAAGGGACGGCGATGAGCAACAATCAAGCATTGTGTGACGTGTTGCGCGGCATGGGCTTCCTGGAGGGGATTGCCGATGAATACGTCCAGCAGGTGGCCGACGTGGGGCGGATAGTCGACTTTGAAGCGGGCCAGGTGGTCTTTCGCGAGGGAGACGCGGCCGTGGACGTCTATCTGATCGCCGACGGCAATGTGTCCCTCGACATCAGCGCCCCGGGCATCGGAAGCCGGCGGATTTTGACGGTCGGCGAGGGTGAACTGCTCGGCTGGTCGCCCATCCTGCACCACGAGCATCTGACGGCCACCGCGCGCACGCTCACTCCCACTCGGGCCGTGAAGATCAGCGGAATGCAACTGCTAACGTTGTGCGAACACAGTCCCCGTTTTGGTTTTGAGTTCATGCGCCGCACAGCGATTGCCTTGGCAGGCCGACTGAGCGCCACGCGGATGCAGATGCTGGACGTCTTCGGGACAGAGATTCCCCCGGCCGGGCTGGCCCGGTCGGACTGAGCCACTTGGACGCGGCCGCTCGACGTGGTCGCGGTTTGTTTGCCACAGAGCTTTGAAAGGGAACAATGCCTCCCACGACGTTGCCGGTTGGTTCCTTTGTACGGATCGAAAAGCCCGACTTGCAGCTGATCGTCGACCGATTGCGGCAGCTCGAATACCGTACGGTTGGTCCGACCGTGACGGACGGGGCCGTGGTGTACGACGACATCGAATCGATCGACCAGTTGCCGATCGGAAAAGTGGACTGGCAGGACGGCGGTACGTATCGGCTGCAAGACTCCGGAATGGGCGGCTTTTTCGACTATGTTGTGGGCCCGCATTCATTGAAGCGGTATCTGTTCCCGCCCCGCGAAACATTGATGCACGCGGATCGGCAGGACGGCAGCTGGCAGTTTCAGGCCCCGCAGCCCCGTGGCACGCCGTTGGCGGTCATCGGTCCGCGGGCCTGCGACCTGGCGGCACTCAAAATTCAGGATACGATCTTTCTGGAGGGTCCGTACGTCGATCCGGCGTATCGCGCGCGGCGGGAGGCGTTGTTCATCGCCGCGGTGAACTGCCGCCGCGCCGCGGCGACGTGCTTCTGTCATTCGATGCGGACCGGCCCGCAGGTCACCGGCGGCAGCGATTTGACGCTTACCGAACTGGACGGGCGATTCATCATCGAAGTGGGCACCGAATGTGGCGGTGAGGTGATCGCCGCGGCCGGGTGGACGCCCTGTTCGATGGCGGAAATCGAAGCAGCCAAAGAGGTGTCGGACCGTTTGGTGGCCAGCATGCGAAAACGGGCTTCCGGGTCGTCGCCGGGCGACGAACCGCGCGAACGTTATTTGGATACAACCGACCTCCGCGACGTGCTGCTTACCAACCTGGAACACGCCCGCTGGAACCAGGTGGGCGAGCGATGCCTGGCGTGCGCCAACTGCACGATGGTTTGCCCCACATGCTTCTGCAGCTCGGTCCACGACATCGCCGATCTCAGCGGCGATCACGTCGATCGGGAACGACGCTGGGCATCGTGCTTTACCGCGGAACATTCATACATGAATTCCGGAACGGTGCGCAAGTCGATCCCGTCGCGCTACCGGCAATGGCTGACGCACAAGCTGGCCTCGTGGATCGACCAGTATGGCGTGTCGGGGTGCACCGGATGCGGGCGGTGTATCACATGGTGTCCCGTGGGCATCGACCTGACGGAAGAAGTGGCGGCAATTCGAGGAGCATGACGATGGCGTCCACTGTGTTGCGTCCGCCCGATGCAAATCCCTGGCTGGCACAGGTTGCCCGCATTGATGCCGTGCAGCGCGAGGCAGCCGGAATCAACACGTACGCGTTGACCCTGGAGGACGGTACATTCGCGGACCGGTACCGATTCCAGCCCGGCCAGTTCAACATGCTGTATGAGCCGGGATGCGGTGAATCGGCGATCAGTATCAGTTCCGACCCGGCGGATCCCCGGCACTTGCTGCACACGGTGAGAATGACCGGCAACGTGACGTCGGCACTCGCGCGCCGCCAACCCGGCCAGACGATTGGATTGCGTGGCCCCTTCGGATCGTCGTGGCCGGTCGACGCCTGCCGCGGGTGCGACGTCATCATGGCATGCGGCGGGGTTGGCCTTCCGCCGGTGCGTCCCATGATCTATCACATCATCAAGCACCGCCAGGATTTTGAACGCGTCATCCTGCTGTATGGAGCCCGCACGCCCGGCGACCTGCTGTTCACCGGCGAATACCCGGAGTGGCAGCAAGCGGATATCGAAGTGGATACGACCGTGGATATCGGCGAATCGGACTGGACCGGAAAGATCGGCGTCGTTCCCGTGTTGTTCTATCGGCTGCGGCTTGATCCCCGCAAAACCCGCATTTTGACCTGCGGGCCGGAGATCATGATTCGATTTGTGATCTTCGAGGCGCTGGCGCG
>CAZNKT010000019.1:0-63005 GCA_964573605.1 uncultured Pirellulales bacterium | reverse complement strand
CTCGATCAGGTACGTCGAGTCGATCGGGCGGGGGCTGAACCGCAGGTGCGATACCGTCACGGACCCGGCCTTCTTCGAGTCGTAGACGAAGTAGCCCTGGGCGTACATGGATGTATTTTCGCCGATAATCTTGACTGAGTTCTTACTCGCGCCGACGGTGCCGTCGCTTCCCAGTCCGTAAAACACGGCCCGCGTAACGTCGTCGCTCTCCGTGGAAAACTCAGGGTCCCATTTCAGACTCAGACGGGTCACATCGTCGATGATCCCGACGGTGAAGTGCAGCTTTGGCCGGTCCGCTCTCAGCTCTTGAAAAACCCGGGCAGCCATTGCCGGCGTGAATTCTTTGGACGACAGGCCGTACCGCCCGCCGATCACCGTCAGCCCGTTGCGCATTCTGCCCGCTTCGACCAGCGCGGTAACCACGTCCTGATACAACGGCTCGCCGACCGCACCCGGTTCCTTGGTCCGGTCAAGCACGGCCAGACCCCGCACGGATGGCGGCAGCGCGCTGCTCAACGCCTCGATATCAAAAGGCCGGTACAGCCGAACTTTCAGCAGCCCGACCTTTTCCCCAGCGGCATTCAGCTGGTGGACCGCTTCCTCGGCGGCGCCCGCGCCGGACCCCATCATCACGACGACACGATCGGCGCTTGAATCTCCGACATAGTCGAAAAGGTCGTACGCCCGCCCAGTGAGCGCCGCGAACTGCCGCATGGTGTTCCGCACGACGCCCGGCAGCGCGTCGTAGAATGGATTCGTGGCTTCGCGGGCCTGGAAAAAGACATCGGGATTCTGGGCCGAGCCGCGGAGCACCGGCCGGTCGGGATCCATGGCACGATCGCGGTGCGCTTGCACAAGGTCGTCATCGATCATCGCCCGAATGTCGTCCTCGGAAAGCTGCGCGATCTTGTTCACCTCGTGGGAAGTGCGGAACCCATCGAAGAAATGGACAAACGGCACGCGCGATTCCAGCGTAGCCGCTTGCGCAATGAGTGCCAGATCGTGGACTTCCTGGACGGAATTGGAGGCCAGCATCGCCCAGCCGGCTTGCCGCACCGCCATCACGTCACTCTGGTCGCCGAAGATCGAGAGCGCGTGCGTGGCCACGGTCCGGGCCGAAATGTGAAAGACCGTCGGCAACAGTTCGCCGGCGATCTTGTACATGTTCGGGATCATCAACAGCAATCCCTGCGACGCCGTAAACGTCGTCGTCAGCGCTCCGGCTTGTAGAGAACCATGCACGGCGCCCGCCGCGCCTCCTTCGCTTTGCATCTCAATCACTTCAGGGACGGTACCGAAAATGTTTCGCCGTCCCTGTGCCGACCAGGCATCGGACAATTCGCCCATGGGCGACGCGGGCGTGATGGGGTAAATCGCGATCACTTCGTTGGTATGATGTGCAACATAGGCAGCCGCCTCGTTCCCATCGACAGTGACAAAAGTCGTGCTCACCGATATCATCCTTCTCCATAAGACCGTAGGGCATCAGTTGCGGGAGCCGACGCGGTTCGACCGGCGATCCTCTGGCTAACGGACCGCGCGCTTGGTCTCCATCCGGTTGCAGACGTCGACGGCGCCGTGGCAAACTGGCCGCCGCCCGCGCAGAGGTTGCGGTTTGTACCGCGAGGTCGCCGGTAAAGGCACCCGGTAAAGGCACGATGAAATCAGGATACGGGCCTGGTGAGCAACTCACCCCACTTGCCCATCGCCTCTTGGAATTCTTTCATCTGCGCCTCGGAGATTTCCCGCATGCAGTCCATCGTCTTGCGGCAAACCTGCTCCGTCCGCTTTCGCAACTCATCCGGATTGCTCGCTTCCGTGACCCGCAACGCTTCTTCCAGTGATTCTAGAGCCGCCTGGTATTGCCGGTCCAGTGTGTCGCGGTGCTTGCGAGCCAGATCGGAGATGGTGTTGGCCCACTGCCTCTGAAAATCCCGCATTTTGTCCAACCACATGGACTGGGGCGACGGAAAGCCCGGCCATAAGCTGGACCACTGCTGCAGCATGTCCCGCTGCATCTTGAGATTCGTTTCGGCGGCCTTGCGCATATTGCGGAATACTTCCTCGTAAACGTTGTTGGCGGTCTCGGTGGTCATCTCCATACTCCTTCTAAAATCGTGAACCTGGACTCGGGTGAACGTTTCACCACTCGCGAATTTTTTAGTCAAATTCCGGAGAGAGTACGCTTTTCCCTCCCCGGGGTTGCTCCTTATCCGCCCGACACGCAAGCGGCGGGAGGCGCTCGCTCGCTTGCGTATCGGACATCGAACTGTCCGCCGTGAGCTATGCCGGCGGATGCCATCCAGCGTCTGCCCACAGTTCGCCGCTGACTGCCGAGTTGGAGATCATGAAGCAGATAGCGTCGGCGATCTCTTCCGGCCGAATCAGGCGGCGAAGTTGCGTATAGGGTAGGACGTACTTCCTCAGGTAATCCTCCCCTAAAGCGTGTACCATCGGGGTGTCCGTGAAGCCCGGGTGGATGATCCCGCAACGGACACCGTGAAAGATTGCCTCCTTCTGCATTGTCGCCGCGGCGCCTTCCAGACCGGCCTTGGCCACCGCATAGGAGATTTGGCCCTTATTGCCCTGGGAAGATACAGATCCCAGGAAAACGACCACGCCCTGAATTCTCTCCTCCGGCTCCCATCGCTTGAGTCCCCGCCGTCGCCTTTCCTCGGCAATGCGGGCGACCATTTCAATTCCCCAGTAGATGGGTGCCAGCAGATTGACCTCTGTCACCTGCCGAAACGTCTCGACCGGATACGTGACCGCTTTGCCGCTCTCTTTGTCAATGCTGACCGCCAGAGCGTCTCGCGTAATGCCCGCCGCCGGGACACAGATCGTCACAAGACCATGCGCGTCGGCGGCGTCGTCGAAAATGCGTTTCCGAAACGTTGCATCCGTCGTGTCGCCCACCTTGGGCACGGCGACCGTACGGCCCAACGCGTCGTTGATGGAAGTGGCGACCTCGCGCACCCCGTCATTGAGGTCCACCAGCAAGACGGCCCGGGCACCGCGATCCCCCAGTTCTCGGGCCACCGCCGCGCCAATACCGCTCGCCGCACCGGTGACCACCGCCACCTTCTGGTAGATGTTCCCGCTGACACCTACCGGCAATCCGGGCTGTTTGACGCGCACGGGCGCCGGCGGCACCGTCACCGATTTGCTTTCGACACGCGCGGGCGGCGTTTTGGCGGCCACCGGCGACCCGTTGCCGTGACCCGCAAGCCCCATGGCAATCTCGAACGAGGCGATCGCAGCGTCGATTTGCTGATCCAACAGGTTGCGCTGTGTCCGCGCGACATCCAACACGGCACTGGTCCATTGCCGCTGAATCTGGTGGACGGCCTCCGGCGGCCTCAGGTGTTGCCGGGAAAACGTCGGCCAGAACTGCGACCATCCGTGCAACATCTGCTGATGCAGATTGAGGTTCGTCTCCGTGACACGACGAATGCCTTGGAGAATACCGTCAACCAGATTGTTCGATCTCGTGCTCATCGTTTCGCCTCCCGTTGAGGGCAATGGCCGGCCAACACTCCGAATTCGGAAAGCGCGAGCGGCAATTGCTGCAATTGCGGTACTTGAAAACCTCAGCATACCACGGGCCAAAACTCCGAATTACCGATAATTCACGAGTTGCATCACGCACTTGCGTCACGATCGTGCGTCATCGCACACGGGGTGCGCGGATACGACCACCTCGACGCCGACCGCATTGCGAAGTTGGCCTTCCCGACCCCGAGAACGCCTTCTCGAAAACGGGGCATGGTGGGCGATGCGTACACCGGATGGGTAGGAGAGCAGATTGCGTGCCGTCGACCTCAAATCGAAATTTTTTAAGACGGCGTGGCGCAACACGACCGCCAAGCGGCCCCCCGACCGACGTTCCTGGAAACACCGGTGCCGCCCGACCCGATCAATTGGTACTGAAATCTGGGGGAAATCCGCGATCTCTCGAGGCCGTGCTGGTTGCCGGAGCGATCATCTTCTGCAAGGCCAGCGCTCGCCTGACGGGACTTACCTCGGCCAAAAGCGACAGTTTCTGGTCCGTTCCCAGGGGCAAATGATAGGCCAGGACATCGGTCAGGATGCTCAGCGAAATCTTGCCTTTCAGAAATGCCGACACGAGTTTCTCGCTCCCACTGCACATCGCGGCGACTTTCCGGGCCAGATCATGACCGACGTACTTGATGCCCGGCGTCGCTTCATGTCCCGGAGTCTCGTCCAACACGCGGACATTCGCTCGGCGGAATGCGCGGACCGGCCAGATCTCTTCCTGGACGACCCCGCGCTGGATGCCGACGAGAACGAGGTCATATGTTCCGTTCGGTTTTTTTTCGTGGTTGGTGACTCGCCCAATGCAAACGGGCCCCGCAATGGGCGGTCGGCTGTAGTAGTCGGCCGTATATCCTGGTTCCAGGGTCGCCAGCGTGATGAGTTTGTCGTTGTCCAGAGCATCTTCCAGCATTTCCCGGTAGCGACTCTCGAAGATGTGAAGCGCCTGCACAATGCCCGGGAACAGGACGAGGTCTGGAAGCGGAAACAGTCGCACCTCGCCAGAAAAATCGTCCGGCAACTCAAAGAGGTCGGGCTGCATGGTTTGCTCCTGTTTGCCACTCGTCGCTGCCTAATTATTGCTCCAAAGCACGGGATGACCAGAATTTCTGGGCGACGAACTGAGTGAAGACCGAGCCTATTCGGCTGGAGGTTCGCGGCTCAGGCCTGGATCAGGTCCTCCAGCTGGCGCAGCAAATCGCGTTGTCCCTTCAGTATTTTGCGTCGCGCGGCATCGAGCGAAAACCAGTCCGCGCGGTCGACCTCGGGGAACTCCCTTTCCGTCCCTGAACCGGGCGGCCATTCCATGCGGAAGGTATTGCTGTGCACGTGCTCGGGGACACATTCGCCCTCGAACGCCCAGCCCAGCACGATTTTTCCGCCGGGCTGCTTGACGGGTTTCAGTGCCGCGAAAGGGCCGCGTGCGTGCATGCCAGTCTCTTCATGAAATTCGCGCCGTGCAGCCCGCAGCGGGTCTTCTCCGGTCGACAATTCCCCTTTTGGTATGGACCATGCCCCGTCGTCTTTGCGTGTCCAAAACGGCCCACCGGGGTGGACCAGAAAGACTTCGAGCCCATCGGGCCGTCGCCGATACATCAACAACCCGGCACTCGTTCTGGGCACTGCTGCCTCCTCTGTCCCGCCCGGGCCGCCCACACCGCGCGACGTCATCCACCTCTCGGCGACCGAACCAAGTGGCAATGGTTTTCCTTGACATCTTTATTTTATTGGGAGCATTCCATCGAGCCCTTAACCGACGAGAAACCGGACGCCGTCGTCCACAATCCGACTCCCAGCATGCTGTGACGTTCCGAGTTCGAATCGATTCAACGCGTTGCGACGCTGGTCTATTGCACCGTGATCCGGCGACCCGTGTCGTTGTACGTGATCGTCTCCAGTCCGGTGGGGAGCATGACCGTGCCGAACTGGCTGTCGCCGATCCGCGTGCCGAATGTGATGATGTCAAACAGATCGACATCGGCCGGCGTAAAGTCACCGATCAACCGCACGGTCAGGGTACCGGCCAGCGTCATGTTTCCCGACAGTCCCAGTCGATCGAAGTGTTCCGGCTCGGTTCCACCTACTTCGATGTTGAGTGTGCCGGTGCTGGTCTGCGTATAGGGCTGAGTCATCTCCAACAGGCCCGCGATGCCCGCGCCACCGACTTCGATTGTGGCGCTGTTGATTACTTCGGCGGTAATCCGGCCCGCCCCGGTCAGCAGCCCGCCCTGCAGGTCCAGCGGTGCGTTGCCGGCGAGCGTTCCCCCGGCCAGCGATAGGGTACCGGCCGTCTGCGTCACGCCTTGCAGAAAATTGGACGTGCCGATCTGCAGCTGCATCAATCCGGAATTGATCACCGGCAGATCGAAGTTCGTGAATCCTCCCCCACCACTCTTGGTCAGCGTGCCGAGGTTATTCAGCACATTGATCGTACCGGCCACATCATTGATGCCCGCGCTGGCGGTAACGTCAAACACGCCCCCGGCCAGATTGTTAATCGTTGCACCGTCGACAGTCAGCACACGGTTGGATTGCAGGATCGTTCCCTCGTTGTCCAGCGTACCGCTCAGCGTGCCGCTGCTGGCATTCGCCAAATCCAGTGTGCCCCGGTTGATCATCTCACCAACAACATCGATGCGGCCACCGTTCCACACGATCCGCCCGTCGTTGATCAGAGAACCGTTGATCGTCATGTCCGTACCGCTGTCCACCTGAACGCCCGCGCCATTCAGAGCCAGCGTCAACTCGCCTTCCGTTTCGACGGTAACCGGTGCGGTCCTGAAAATCCGTAACCGGCCTTCCCCGTCGAACCGCGACGTGCCGATAAATCTGTTCTGGCCTGCACCGAACTGCAGCGCGCTCCCGTCGGCGATGTGGTAGATCGCGTTTTCGTTGATACTGCTGCTGCCGGAAGCCGACAGCAAAAGCGTACCTGCCTGCACGTCCACCACGCCAGAATTGTTCACTGGCACCCTGACAGTGGTCAGATTCGTGCCGCCGTGTACCATCGTTCCCTGGTTGTTGAATACACCGTTGGCACCTGTCAGTGTGGCAAATCCTTGAAATTCATAGTTCGCGCCGGGCAGGTTGTTGACCTCGCCCACGGTCCACTGGTTGCCTGCCTGCAGGATCGTGCCTCGATTATTCAGCACCGGCTCGACCGTGACCGGCGAGGTGAAGCTGTGCAGCGTGCCGTCGTGATTGAGCACGCCCTCACCTTGCACGCTCGACGTGTTGATCCACAGGCTGGTGCCATCCAGCGTAACCGGACCGTCGATCCTCAGATCGCCTCGCGAGAGATCCACCCCTCCACCCAATCGTCCCTGCTGATCGATGGCCACATTCAACTGAATGACAGACAGACGTTCTTCGGAAAACAACCGACGCACACTCACATCGCCGATCTGGTTGAGTTGCACGGCGACGTCTCCCGGCACCCCCACAACGACATCGTCCGCCGGCCCCGGCACCGTGCCCGTACTCCAGTTGGCAGGCTCGTTCCAGCTTCCGCCCAACGGATTGATCCAAAAGACCGTGCCATCGATCACCGAGAACTGGCTGACGATGTCGTCCGTTCCGAACGCATTGCCGAACGTGTCTGTCACCTGATCGGAATCGACGAAAACCCGGTAGTCGTCGGCGGACAAATTGGACACCGGCAATTGCACCGTGCGGCCCGACACGAGGAGCGGCTCTCCGTCAGCAGCCACCGGGCTGCCACTTGAGTCCAGAAGCTGAAACGTCGCGGCGCTGACGGTCGACGGATCGATCCATTCGTCAAAAGTAATCTCCACAACCAGGTCGCCGGGCGGGCGCGTCCCCTCCAGGGGCGGATCGACGCGGATGATCCGCGGTCCGGACATGTCCGGTACCAGTTCCAGCTCGATCGGCTCGGACATCGACACGTTGCCACCCGTGTCGGTAGCACGTACCTGCAACATAAACTGACTTCTGCCATCAGCGATCAGCGGTACCTGCATAGCCATTTGGTACGAATTGTTGTAATCGGTATTCACGATCTGGCCATCGATCAACAGGTCCACGCGACGCACCTGCACGTCATCGGTCACATCCATCAGAAGCGGGAGCACACCGCCTTCGACAATCTGCAGCCCGTCGCTGTCCGGGTCCGCGTCGCCAGCCAACACACCGACAGCTACCGACGGTGACTGGCCTTGCAGGTCCACCGATTGGAAATTGACCACCTGCAGCCCCGCCGTTCCATTGGCCAGATAGGCCCGTCCCGCGCCGACCGACACGGCGTGCGCGAACGCGGGCAAGGCGAAGCCGGCCAGGAAGGCGTTGGTCACTTCGGGGTCGGACACATCCATGATGCTCAATCCTTGGTTGCCGGAACCGCTGATCAACAGTCCCAATCCCGAACCGTTGGTGACGATGCCATCGCGCGGCAGCGCGCCGCCTCCCGAGGCATCGCTGAGGCTGATGATCGCGGGATGATCCGGATCAGACACATCGACGGTGGCGAAACCGCCTCCGAATGTGAAACGGGCGGCAAGGTACGCCACATCCCGGTCCACGAACAGTTGGGTGCCTCCCTGAAACGTATCCAGCGAACCGCGGGCGGTCATCGTCGGCCCGTCGACTTCGATTACGTGCAGCGCAATCGATCCGTCCATGGTGTACAGTCTGTTTCCTTCCCGTGCGATGTCGGTAATCGGCTGTTGGCTCACCAGCAGAGGCCGCCCCACTACCTGGCCGACTCCCAGGTCGATCGCCAACAGCCTGACACCGTCGGCCACGTAGGCGAAGCCTGCGTGCGTCTCCACCGCCCGGGCGTTTTGTCCGGTGGGGATCGTGCCTGTGAGTTTGGGCCCGGTGGGGTCGCTCACATCGACCAAATGCACGCCGGCCGAGCCGCCGCCCACGACCGCCGTGTTGCTGAGGGAATCGACGCGGACATCGGTGTTCTCGCCGTCCAAGTTCAGTTGAGCCAGTACGACGAGATTGGATGGATCGGTCACATCGACGACAGCCAGTCCCCCGGAGCCGCTGGTCGCCACGTAGGCCAGCATCCGGTCGGCATCTTCCGGATTGGCGGCGATCGCCACGTCCATCGCATTCCCGTCCAGCGCGACGGCCCCGATAATGCCGCTAAAGCTCAGTCCTCCGGCCGGATCGAGTCCCTGTTGGATCTCGGCAAAGTCATCCAGACCGTCGCCGTCGGTATCCGTCGCGTCTCGCGCGGTGCCAATCGTGAACTCAATGTCGTCCGGCAAACCATCTCCGTCCGAATCGTGTTCCGCGCTGGCGACAAATACTGGCGGTCCCAAGTCCGTGGCCTGACCGGAAGGCTCACTATCATCAAAGAAGTCGGCCACTAATCCGCTCACCGGATCAAAAATGGACACGTGAAAGCTGGTTTCCGGCGCGATGAAAAAGTCGAAGTTACCCGCGGTGTCACTGACATCTCGTAAATCGACGGCGTTATCGTCAAACGGAAAGTCGACGGCTACAAAATCGCGCCCGTAGCCGACGCCAATGCCCGTACGGGCCAAGCCGGTTCCGACGATGGGTTGCACAAACGCACGCGTGTCCGGGTCGTCGCTGATGAGGGCAAAACTTCCGCGCTGCAGGCCCACAGAGGCAGGATCGAATAACAGGTCGAGATCGTATCGTTCATCCGGTTCGAGTATCAGAGGGCTCTCCGGGCCGAAGCCGTCGGGTAGTCCAACAATATCGAACTGTCCCATCCCAATCTGCCCCATCACTACGTCGGTCAGAGTCAATGGCCCGGCACCGATGTTGCGAATCGTGGCGAACGCTTCGCGCGTGGTTCCCCCGCCACCCACCTTCACGCCACTCGCGTTGTTCGAGAGGATATCGAGACGAAGGTCGCCGTGCGGACTGCGGCCGATGCCGAACAGATCAACATCCACGACTCCACGCTCGTCGTTCGAATTCACGCTCAACATCGCACGAAACACGCCGCTGGTTTCCGGGTCGAAGGTTACGACAAGCTCCAGACTCTCCGCCGGACCGAGGGTCACGCCGGAATCGGCGCCGTCGACCGAGAACACGCCGGCGGGATCCGAGAGACTCACCGAGTTGATTTCAAGCAACTCGTCGCCGGCATTCGATAGCGTCACACGCTCGCGACCCCGTTCGTCTCCGGTTCCATCCACCGATACGGTGGCGAAATCGACCCGGCCTTGCACGTCGAGCGACTCACCTCGGACACGCAGTCGCGGACCTTTCAACCGGGGCAACAGTTCGGTGTCCTGAAGTCCAATGGCCGCAAACGGTCCAATTTCTTCGTTCCGTTCAAAGAAGCCAATCGCATGTTGAACAGTCGCTTCATCGGCAAAGTCGAGGCCGACGGACAACATAGCTCCGCCCAGTGGTTGCTTGAATTCGGTCTCTCCCTCGATGTCGGGAAACCCTCCGTACATGATGTCTTCAGTACCTTCAACTCCACCGATCGTGACCGTTAGATCAACCGGTATCGCAAAGCCGCTCACTATAAGAAAATCCTTCTTCACGGCGTTCTCCGCCTTCCCATCTACGGCAGTGGCCACGAACACATCCAGCCCGTCCGCCGGATCGGTGCTCATGCCCTCCATCTTGGGCAAGTCTGTCCCTCGCCAGACCGCGCTCCTGGCTTTCGGTGGATCGCCAAATACGACCAAGAAAAGATCCGTATCCAGCTTCTTTACGACGAGCGAATCGTCGACCACATTGGATAACGCTTCCAGTGCCATTTTTAGATCCATGGCACTAGCAGTGCGCGAAATCGGCGAAGTTGTCTGTCCGTCGAATGTCAAGGTAAACGAGGACATTGCGTTTCCGCCGGCGAGTTGCACGACTTGCCGTTCTTCCTGACGGACGTCCAACTCAGGTTGAGCGCTATGGAGCGAACCGATCGTGTGGGCTACTTCGTGGGCCGTCACCTTGGATACGAAGTTGATGAATTCGTTCCGGTCGAGTGATAGCGGGTTCACGACAGCCAGTTCGAGCATATTATCCGGAAAAATAACCACATCGGTCTCTCGCGAGAGGTTGACGGCCTGATTGAAGCGAAAGATGCGTTGATTAAGACTCTCGGACTTGGATTCCTCCAGCGCTTCGCGCATCGCCTTGATATTGTCCACACCGTCGTCCGTTGGTCCCGGCTGAGAAGTACCAAAAAGCGGGCGATTGCTGCTCGTCGACCACTTCACATGAACGGAACCCGGCTGGGGACTGTCAATAAAGTGCACCGTTTCCTCAAATTGGGAATAGCGATCCATCACACCCCGCAAGATTTCTTCGGCAATCGCATCCCGCTCTTGTGGCTCATCGAGCAGTTGTCTTTCTTGAGCAGTGATCAGCGCATCACGATCAGGAATCGTGCTGAACACGGCGGGAAGTCCATTTTTTACGTCGAGAAACATGCCGTTTCCAAAGTCATGAACGCTGATCGCAGGTGCGCTTTGACTTAAAAAGCGACCGCCGAAAGTGACGGTGTAGCTCACGCTCACTATGTTAAGTCGGCCACCCCCAATCTCGTTATTGCGTGACAGGCGGGTTACCGTCACATCGCCGGAATCGATCGTGGGAACGTCATCGACAAGCCTCCGTTCCACTTCACTGGCTGATGCGCGAAGCGGAATCTTCTGCGTCACGTGGCCATCAACTGCGAGCCGGAACGTGGCGGTACCTGTATTCTCCACCACCTGGCCTAGTACAATTTCTTGGGGTGGAGGACCTTCCACAATTTGCTGGAGGACGTCTTTGAGACCTTCGGGATTCAGAAAAACCTTCTCGGACGGCGTGCCATTGCCCTGCAGCAGTATACGCCCGGCTTCCTGATCCGCCGGAGTCTTGACGATCAGCCATTCGCCCTGGTTCTCCGATACTTCAACAGGATTGAACACGACCGTATTACTTTGCGTGATACCCTTGGTCGATTCGACAATGGTCTCAAACACCAAATCATCCGGATCCTCCGTTTCCAGGACAGGCCTGCTGGCTGGCAAGCCAAGTGAAAGGATCGGCTTGCGCCGAACGCCCAAACCCAATAGACCATCCACGACGGTGTCTTCGAAGCTGAGTATCCCGTCATCGGGTTCCAAATCGGTATTGTCCAGGAAGCGATAGTAGTAAACCGTCTTCTCGAAGAGATTGCTGTTCGAGCCCTTCTTCTTCGCGGTAATCGTAACGGACGTGTGTCCGAGCTGATTATTTTGCAGTGTACGTTGGTCGCGTGGAGCACGGTCTTTCGTGCGCACCTGTACGATCTGCTCGGATCCGGGCAACAGATCAAATGTCTGCGGCTCCATCTTGTAAGAGGTCGAATGCGGATCCCTCGCTTCAATGCCCGTTCCTTCCAGAGTCAGGAAATCCACAAAGAAGGTCTGCTGCTTGGAGTTCTTTAATGGATCGATGGTGATTTCCAACGGCGTGATGTCCTGTTCCTTTGTTCCCTCGGGCATTTCGGCCAGATTCGCGAAGAACAAACTAACGCCTTCGCCGCCCTTGAAAAACAAATGATCCTCAAGCGGGACCAGTTGCCGGGCACCTTCGATTTCCCCGATCAGCAGGTCCGGTTCGACCATGACCTCCGGATCGTCGACGGGTTTCCGGCGCGACCGGAGCGTGGTGCCCTCCCGCGTGAAGCCGTGCCAACCCGGATGCGCGATTCCCATTCCGGGATCGGTTCGCACGAAGAGACCGTCCGCGGACACCGTGCCGGTCCCTTCCACCACCAGCCGGCCGGTGGTGTGATCGAATGAAATGAGATTCAACTGCGTACCGGGCGCCGCGCCGTAGACATTCGGAAAGCTTAGCGGCGCGGGCGTGGAAAAGTTGCTCACCCCCAGCGCCTGAATCGTAATGTTGAACGTCTCCTGCAGGACACCCGGCGGCAGCATCGTCCGCACGAACTCGGGCGGCACGGTGCTGATGCCGACATCGGCCGTGCCCATGGACGAGCCGTCGGGCGCGATCAGGCTGCCAGGCAGTATCTCCAGTGACAACAACTGCCGCTGGTCCGGCGACAAGTCGGGGGCACCACCGGCATTGGCCACGATCACCGTCTCGACCGATGCGTCGACGGACTGCAGGATGTCGATGCTGAGCCGAGGCAAATACACTTCGGGCAATCCGGCCATGACGGTGTTGTCCGCGCCAGCGGTCATCATGGCGTCCATCACCATCTCGGGGAAATACATCCCGGCCGGCGGATTGGTGGCGGTAGTTCCATCGACCACCACCTTCACATCACCGGCCGGCACAGTATCGAACGAAAAGCGGCCACCGGCGTCCGTGAACCGGACGTCGTTTTCCAGCCCGAGCAGGTACACCTTGATGCCAGGGATCGGCAGCAAAAAGACGTCGTCTTCTGTCCCCGCCATGCCATCGGGACCCGGGTCGAAATCATCCGCCGTCTGCAGCAATCGATCGGGACCCGGGTCGGCGACGATGCCCGACAGCCGCGTACCGACCAACGGCATTCGGCTGACCGTGGTGAAGTCGTAGCTGAAAACGCCGCCCGGCTCGCTGCTGCCGTCGGCGTTCAAGGCCTGCCGGTCGTCCTGTGCGAAGATCGCTGATCCGTCGACCGTGACCTGGATCCGCGAACTGCCGGGCAAGGGCTCTTCGAAGAACAGCCAGGCAAAATGACCGTCGCCGGCCGGCACAATGTTGGCCGGCAACTTTTCGCCGCCAAAAGACGCGAAAAAGTTGTCCGCGTTGAGTGTCGTAGGATCAACCGGCTTGGAAAAGAAGATTTGCGGATGAAATGTCACTCCAACTTCGTCCGCGCCGTCGACAGGCAAATGATCGACCAGATCAAAAGCCACGCTGTTTTGTGCGACGTCGACATCCACCTCCGTGGTGGCCACGTTGCCTGCCCGGTCGAACGCCGCCACGCTGAGCGTGTTCGATCCATCGGCCACGCCGGCCAGTTGCAATTCGCGGTCAAACCGGCCGCGCTGATCGGTAGCCACCGGTATCGGGACCTGGCCGCCAAACTGGTACGACAGCATGTCGGCGGATGAACCGGTTCCATCCACACTGCCGGAAAGCCGCGAACTGCGGTTGACCGTTTCCCCAGCCGTGGGAGCGTCCAGCACGGGTGCCGGCGGCACGGTGTCGACGGTAATGGCCAAAGCCTGCGACATCTCGCTCGCGTTGCCCGCCAAGTCGATGCCTACCGCAGTGATCGAATGCACGCCGTCGTCGAGTGGCCCGGTAGTAAACGCCGCCTGACTGTTCGCTTCGGCTTGGCCCACCTCGTCGTCGTCCACGGACAGCGTAACCAGACTCCCCGTTTCGGCATCCACGCGAATCGTGACGAGCGTGTCCCGGGTGACGTCGTCGCTGTCGCTGCTCCCCGTGTCAGATCGTGCCGCCAGGTCGGGTAACATGGGCGGATGGGGAGGCGTCCGGTCCAGCGTAAACCGCACATGGAATGGAGCAGAAGCGTTCCCCGAAGAATCCTCAACCTGAATCCAGTACGTGTAACTGCCATCCGGTAGCGGACTTCCCAGCAAGAATTCCACGATGTCCTGAGAGAGCGACAATGTGTCGGTGTCCGGATCGACCATCCCAGTGATGTCCCATGGTGCGGAGCCAAGCTCCGGGACCGTAAGTTCGACGAGACCGATTGACTCGTCGTCGACAACCGTCCCCGAAATCGTTGCGTCGGAGGTGATCCCATCGGCGGAATCTCGGCCCGTGTCGTTGAGCAGCCCGGCCTGAATCGTGGGCGGCTCAACATCGTCGCCCAGCAGCAGCCTGCGAATCGACTGGCTGGCCGCCGTCTCGTTGCCCGCCGCATCCATGGCCCGGACGGTAAACGGATTGGCGCCGACATCCAACAAGACACCGGAGAATTCGAACACGCCATTCGCATCCGACTCGGTCTCGACGCCCGTTTCGGCGAGCTGGACCACGACCGCGTCGTCGGTGGCGCCGACCAGGGTCACTTCGTCCAGCGTCGTCCGTTGGTCGCCTACCGGGTCGGAGTCGAACGCCGGATCCAGGTCCAAGCTCGGTGCCGAGGGCGGCGTGGTGTCCAGCGTGAAGGGAACGTCGAAAATGGTCGAAACCTGACCATCGATATCGGTCAAGACAAACCGAACGTTGTGGGGGCCATCGGCCGTGCCATCTAGGAGCAAACCAGGATCGAACAGCGCTCCCCCCGTGTCGCTCAGTTCAACGTTGAGCACTGACTCCGCATCGATCCGGGCTTCCAGGGATGCAACGTGAGCGAACCCGTGGACGACGACACCAAACAACGTGGCGTCCGACGTCAAGCCGTCATCGTCAATCCTGCTAGCGGGAGCCGTGTCGTTGGCAAGTCCAGCGAAGAAGACGGTGCGCCGCGCGAACAGAATCTCAACAAATCGCGGAATGTCTCCCGGATCGAGCCGGCCGTCGCCGGATGTGTCCCCGGCGACATGTGGTGACACGCCGAAACGATTCTGATATTCCGCCGGGTTATTGAGCCCCAGGACCAGCTCGTCGATATCGTCGAAATCGACGTCCCGGTCCAAGTCCATGTCACCCGTCAGGGCAAGCAGCCGCCGGTCTTCCAACGCCTCCAACCGTAACGAACGCTGCCTGGCACACGCTCCATTGAGCCGATCACGACGAGGCTGCTGCGCACGTCCGCCCATGGTGTCTGCCTGGTTTCGGGGATTTGCGCCCACGCATCCGACACGACGGTTCTGATCAATGTACCACGGGCCTGATAGCCGGTAAAACAGAAATCCTTCTTTCTTGAAGTCAAAAAGAGATGGTTACTCAATCATATGATGCACCATGTCCGCGGAACTAACCTGGATGATTCATCAGCCGAAGGGACAGGCACGCAATCTGAGTGCGTTGTGCATTTACGGCGGGGTGGCCTGGAGGTGCAGTTGTGCCAGGTAGATTGCCGTGATGGCACGGCCTTGCGCGTCCTTCTCGTGAGTGGAATACCAGGACACGACCGCTTGCGTGGGGCTCAACTCCAGCAGACCCGGATACGAATTGTCTCCGCCGCTGGGCAACTCCGCAAACTCGTGTAACTGATCCTCGTGAAGCCAGTAGAGCGATGTCCGCGCGGGGCCATCCACCGTCTTGCGGCCACCCACGACGTAGCGCGAGCCCCAGCGTGCCAACATCGGACCGCCAATATAACGGTCCAGGTCCTCGCGCTGCCAGTTACGGTATGGAGGTTTTGAGCGACAGAGCTGCGCGTTTCGGCCACCGCCGCTGCGGGCCACTGCCAGCACTCCGCCGTCGGGTTCGAACAAGAATGCGGTTTCGTCGCCGTAGCGCCGCTGGAACAGACCGACGGTGTTCCACACCAATCCGTCGTCGCTTTCGAGCATCGCCGACTCCACCAGTGGATCGCGCTCGGCCCGTGAGCCGGTTTCCGCGAACCGTTGCTTGCGTCGACCGCAAAGATACGCCTTGTCTCCGAAACATGCGGCCCTCCACACGTAATGACCGTACGTTCCTTCGAGCATTTGGGGCTGGCTCCAGGTAGTGCCGTCGTCGCTCCAAACGGCGAACCCTAGATGCTTGTTCATTTCGTAGTTGCGAGGTGAACGGTCTCCGCAATACCAGGCACCGGTGTAGACGAACAGTCGCCCGCGGAACACAAGAAAATGCGGGTCGCGCGGGTCGCGTTTGTCTACCGAAAACCGGTAGGCCGGCTCCCACTTCCGCAGATCGTCGCTGACCAGCACGAAAATAGACGAACTGGGATGGACGCCATGGCCGTCCGGGCAGCTTCGGAATGTCAAGAAGTACCGCCCCTGGAATGTACAGAGATCGGTAAAGGCGTTGTGTTCTCCGTTATGAAATACGCGATGCACATCCGTCACGCGAACGTCGGGAAGTTCCGCCGGCACACAGCAAATGGTTACACCGAGGAATAAATTGTGCATGGCGAACATCTCGCGTATCCAAGCCTACAGCAATCTCGGAAATGCGCGGGCGCTGGAATCACTCCGTCGCGGAAGACCGTGCCATCGCCGTTCCGGCACGTTGCCGACAGCCGGAAGTGCCCCACCGGCTCTTGTCATCACCCGACGCCAATCTATCGCATCCGGGTGGGACAACACAAGTTTGGACCTCAAGTGGGCATCAGCTTTGCGCCACGACCACGCTCGTCATTTGCAAGTCACGTTTCCCGAAGCCTACGACGAACGGGTGCCGGGGCGTGATATTCCTTTCACCGGCATGTGTGAGCATCATCTGCTATTTCGAGGTCCAGTGGTCCGGAGCCTTGACCCATCTGCACATCAGCGACTCGCATATGCACGCCGTTTACACCGATAGTGTTTAACAAATATCTCAGACGCACGGCTGAAACGCGAATTTGCGGACGAACCGGCAGTTTGGTTTGCTGATCAGCGTTCCGTTGGGTTCCGCGATGCCGTCGAGGTAGTTTCCTGGGCGGACCGGGTAGTGGCCCCCCGTTCCGGCGTGCGGAGCGGTTCCACAAACCGCCGCCCGGGTCGCGGGAAGAGATAACGGCTCAACGGAGCGAATTTGCCATCTTCGTCGACGTACATGAAGTGCGCGACCTGGATCATCTCATTGTCGATGTCGATCAGATTGAATGAATTCTTTTCCCGCTCGCGGCCTCGGCCGCGACGGGAAGTCGTCGTACCGCATTGCACGAAGACGATCCCTCGATCGCGATGGTTGCCTGGATAGAAATCCAACGAATTTCCGATATAGGCGCGGTGCAAGTGGCCGCCCAGAATCAGTTCGACACCGAGGTCCACGAAACAGTTGATCGCACGGCGGGCTTTGGGCATCGTTTGGTCGCGCAGATAGTCCGGCGCGGGCGCAAAGTGGTGATGCGCGACGACGATGCGCGCGGCGGACGGCGGCGCGTCGATGAATGCCTGGCGGCAAAAGTCCAGCTGGCCCGCGTGCAGCCGGCCATTGGTAATCGCGCTGCGCGGAGCCGTCGAATCCAAACCGACGATCACGGCGTCGTCCAGCGTGAGCACCGTATTCAGTGGCTGCGACACGCACCGGCGGTACAAATCGTGAGGTCGCGTCCACCGCTCGACCAATCGGAACAGTGGCACATCGTGATTGCCGGGCACGATCACTTTCGGCACGGCAGGTAAGCGATCCAGGAATTCGCGGGCCGCCGCGAATTGTTCGCGCTTTGCCCGTTGCGTTAAATCGCCGCTGACAACGATTGCGTGCGGCTCCAACTGCGGCGCGCGGTCCAACAGCGCCTCGCCGATATGAGGCACGTAGGGCGGCCCAAAATGGAGGTCGGAAACGTGAAGCAAGCGAATCATGGCTTTGGTACGCGAGTTGCTGTAAAGTGGTTCGAGCGGTAGTTTGCCAGTCGGGCGTGCTGGTCGCGCCGCGACACAGACCCACTGGAGAGCATATCGCGTACCACCCGACCATGAAAACCTGTACGCTCCTCAACAGCGATTCCGGGGTCGCCCCCCGGATGCAGTCGCGCTTGGAAGTGTTGGCCCGCGAGCACGGGTCGGAGTTCGTCGTCTTGGACCGCAGCCAGCGGTTGGATGATCTGGTCCGCGATGTTCAGCGCCGTGGATGCGAACGGCTGATCGCGGTCGGCGGAGATGGAACGATCTCGCGGCTGTTCAACGCCGTGGGGCCCAGCCTGTTGGACGTCGAACTGGCCATCATTCCGGCCGGGACGGGAAACGATCTGGCCCGGTCGCTGGGTATCCCTATCGGCGCGGTGGACGACGCCTGGCGGATTGCTATCGAAGGCATCGGCACGCCGATGGACGTCGGTCGCATCCGCAGCCGCGAAACGTCGTTTTTCGTGAATGCGGCCACCGGCGGTTTCGGAGGCAAGGTGGCCGTGGACGTGGCTACCGAAGACAAGCGCCGCTGGGGACCGTTCGCCTACTGGATGACCGCGGCGTCGGAGTTCGCGGACTTGTGCGAATACCAGACCAACATTGAATTGGACGCTCAGACACTGGCGCTTACGGCTTACGGACTGGGCGTTTTCAACGGTTGCTACGTCGGCGGCGGATTTCCCATGGCACCTTCGGCGCTGTTGAACGACGGTTTGCTGCACGTGACAGCCATCCCCGTGCTGCCCGCCATGGAGTTGCTTGCCGCGGGCTTGAACTTCGCGCTGCGCCGTGAGGAAGGGGACGAAGGCGTGCAAACCTATTCATCGACCCGCGTCCGAATTCATTCCGAACCGGAATTGCCGTTCAGCGTCGATGGTGAGCCCACCCGCACGATCGACGCCACGTTTGAAGTCGTGCCGGCGGCCGTCCGCGTCGTCCGCGGGCCCCATTCCGCCGCCTTCCGATCCGAAGCGCCGGACGGCCAAACAGCCGCCTGATCGTCCCTGGTGGCGGGCCCCGTCTGGCGGGATCTGAATGCGAGGTTTTCTGTCGGGCCGCACGCCGTATGGCACAGCAATTGCACCTGTTTTACCCGCTGTGGTGGAGGTGCGCATCACGGAGGAGTGCCAACGTCAGCACGCACAAGGAGAGACATCATGACTCGTAAACAACTACTACACCGAATGAAGGCGATCTTGCTTCGTCGCCGGGAGGCGATCGGGCAGTCGCTGGGGGGTGAACTGGGCCGGTTCAACATGTCGGACGATCGCTCCGTGGGAGATGATGCGGACATGGCCGCCGACACGGACTATGGCTTCATCAACTCGCAGCTCGCCGAAAATGAAAGCTGCGAGTTGGAACAGATCGAGCGCGCCCTGGAACAGATGCGTGAAGGCCGTTATGGCGTCTGCGACGCGTGTGGCAAGAACATTGCGGTGAGCCGGCTCCAGGCCCTGCCGTACGCCATCAAATGCATCCGCTGCCAGCGGGCCACCGAACTGGACCGGCCACCGGCGCGGTACCAAGCGGACGTGCCGCCGTTGAAGCAAGACGAAAAGCACGACCGACGCTTCCCATCGCTTTCCCCCGTGAGCATCCTTATCTAGGGAAGGTCCGATGAAGCGAAAGGTGTGGATATTTCTGCTCTTCGCCCTGGCCGTGGGAGTGGCTTGCTGGGTATTTGGGCAAGAGGTCACGTTGGACCGGCTGGTTCGACGTGAAGGTGCCTTACGACAACTGGTACACGACGTGCCCGTTTCGTCCTTGGCGGTCGGCTTCTTCCTCTATTTTGCGGCGTCACTGGTTCCCGGCACATCGGGAAAATCGATCGTCTACGGATGGTTGTTTGGTTTTTGGATGGCCCTGCTGATCGTAAATATCGCGCTCACACTGGCGGCACTGATCGCGTTTCTCGCGGTGCGTCACGTTTTCCATGACTTTGTCCATAGAAAGCTATCGGTTTGGATCCAGCGCGTCAACGACGCGCTGCGTCGGGACGGACCAATCTACCTTGTGACGCTGCGTCTGCTGCACGCGCCGTACTCGTTGACAAACTACGCGGCGGGCGCGACGGCCGTGCGGGCCCGAACCTTCTGGTGGACGACACAATTGGGCTTGCTGCCGGGCAATATCGCCTTTGTTCTGGCGGGGTCGCAGCTCCCCACACTGGAGCAATTGACCGAACAAGGACCTTGGAGTCTCGTGAATGTACCGTTGCTCGTCGGGCTGTCTCTCATTGCACTCGTCCCTGTCGCGGCCCGTCGTTGGCAAACATCCGGAAGCATGACGTTCGCGAAACGCGGCAAGCGGGCGATTTCCCGGACGAACAACGGTATGACGTCGTGAGCATCGTCTTTCCCAGCCCGAATGTCCTGTGGATCGCGGCGGCAACGTTTGGCGCGCTGGCAACCGGTACGGTCGTTCGCCTGGCGATGCTCCGCGGCGCGGCCCAGGATGTGGCCAGAACGCGGATTGACAGTTTGAAAACCTGGTGGCTAGTCGCGGTCGTGATTTTCGCAGCGGCGCTGCTGGGGCATACCACGACGACGCTTTTGTTTGCTGTGATCAGTGTGATGTCGATGCGCGAGTTTCTGCACTTGGCACCGGGCATTACAACGGACCGGCGGCTGTCGTTAGCGGTATATGCATTGATCCCGCTGAGTTATTTCTGGATCTGGATCGGTCGTCCGGATGTGTTCGTCGCGTTTCTTCCTCTAGCCGCGCTGATGCTAGCGAGCATTCTGTCCGTGACATTTGGCCGGATCGAGGGATTTGTGCGCCAGGTCGGCTGCGCGACTTTCGGCATCCTGCTCAGCGGGTATCTTCTGGCCCATGCTGTACTGCTATGGGACCTGCCGCCTGCAAGCAATCCGGTCGCCGGTGCCTCCGGCTGGTTCCTGTTTCTACTCCTTCTGACCGAAGGAAATGACATTGTTCAAGCCCTCATCGGACGGAGTATCGGAAAATGGAGGATCACGCCGAGCGTTTCGCCGAAAAAGAGCTGGGAAGGATTCTTGGGAGGTATCGCGACGACGACGGTGCTGGCCGCCGTGTTGGCTCCGTGGTTGACGCCGTTAGATTATTTTTACGCCGCCGCGGCCGGCGCGCTGATTGCCGTGGCCGGTTTTTCTGGAGACATTAACCTATCGGCCATCAAGCGTGATGCCGGTGTCAAGGACAGCAGCCACTTTCTTCCCGGCCAAGGCGGAGTCCTCGATCGTGTCGACAGTCTGACATTCTCCGCGCCGGTGTTTTACTACTTCGTACTTTTTGCTGCATGACGAGCCCGTTGATGAATCACAATTCGATCGAGCTACGTTCGGCGACATCTTCGGCGGAGGCGATGGACCGCCGCCTCATGACGATTCCCAACATTCTTTGTGCCGTGCGCCTGATCGGCTCGCTGGCGTTGGTTCCATTGGCTCTGACCGCGCAGCCGGAGTGGATCCTCGGCCTGTTTTTGATCTTAAGCGCAACGGATTGGATCGACGGGAAGCTTGCCATTTGGCTGGACCAACGTTCGACCTTCGGCGCCCGTCTGGACAGTTACGCGGACGCAACGATGTATGCGGCCCTGCTGTTCGCCGGCGTTTGGTTGAAGGGCCGGGTGTTGCAGGCCGAGTGGATCTGGATCGCCGTGGCCCTGCTGGCGTTTGCCGCGTCGTGCTGCGCGGCCCTTTGGAAGTTTCGCCGACTGCCGAACTATCACACGCGGACCGCGAAAACGGCATGGCTGTTGATGGTCGTGGCGGCAGTAGCCCTGTTCCTCGACTGGTCGGTGTGGCCCCTCCGCGTGGCGATGCTGGGCGTTGCCCTTGCCAACGCGGAAGCGCTGCTCATCACGGCAATCCTGCCTCGATGGCGCGCCGATGTGATCTCCTGTCTGGTCGCCTTCCGTCTCCGAAAATCGGACTACGGACCTGGTGAAGTTCTTGGCACGTGAGCTGAAGATCAGCCAGGAAGCCGCGACGACACCTGTTGTCAACGGAGAAGCCGTCGCATTGAAGCTGTTGCGGCGCGAGCAGATCATTCGTCCGCTGGAGACGCTGGGACTGACTGCCGATGCGCTAGAAAACATGCGCGATTTGATGCGCGGCAGCGGCGTGGCCTGCCTGACGTCGGATGGCCTGCAAAAGGTTTGCGAAAGCGTCACGACGCTGGCAGAAGTCGAATCGAGGGCGTGCCTGGACGCCGGGCAGTGGACCGACCTGGATGGACCCGTTTCCCGGGGCATGCGGTTGGTACTGCCGTACGTCAGGAGCACAGTGGCAACTTGCCCGGCGGGCAGCCGGAGTCATTAGACGCCGTCGAAGTCGCCAGCGTGGCCATCACGATTTGTTTGCCGCTGTGAGGCCTCACCATGATTCATCACGTACTGGCCATCGACTACGACGGCACACTCGCACACGCCGGCGCGGTCGACGATCGGACGATCGATGCCTTGAAACGCCTGCGCGACTCGGGAAGAAAGCTCGTGCTCGTCACGGGCCGGCGTTTGGAGAGCTTGCTGGAGGCGTTTCCGAAACTTGCCCTGTTTCAATGCCTGGTCGCCGAGAACGATGAATCCATGCTCACCCTCTGCAGAACGTCGGCAGCGGTCGCCAACGCCTTGCCGGCCGTGAAAGAGATCGCCGATATCCGGCTGCACGGGCAGCGCGGGGCCGGTGTGACTGAACTGATCGACCGCCTCATCGCCGACGACTTGCGCGAGGTGTCCTGCCGCCCAGATCGCGGTATCGAATAAGGATGTAGATCTCGCCGCCAAAGCGGCTCACATGGAAAGGACCCGCGGCATCGCCTGTGATCGCAGCCGCGAAATCGCCGTTGCACAAATTCGCGAACGGTAGGAACACCCAGTATGGTGTTTCATGAAGCATCCGGTATGGAGATCCCCGGCGCGAGCACGACACTTTGCCGTGCCTGCATCACGGGTTGTGGCACCTGCGTGTCTCAGTCCATGGAGACGACAAACACCGGATGGGGAGAATGGCGGATGCGGTCGTGAACATGTCCCTGTGAGCCATGATCGGCCCGCTCGTGAGCGAGCACCAACAGAGGATGCTGCGTGCCGGCGGACAGTTCCGCCAGTCGCGCGTCGGATTCGTGCCAGACGTCCAATTGATAGCCCACGCCCCGCCGGTCGGCCGCCTTTTGCAGCGCCCGGTGCAACCGCACGTGGGATTGCTGCATCGCCTGGCCCAAGTTTTCCGCTGTAATCTCTGCATCGGGATCGAGGGAACGCATCAGGCTTTGCACATTTTCAAGGACCTCGTCCTCGAGCACCAGCAACAGCCCGATTCGACCGCCGGGCGAGACCATACCGGCCGTCCAACACGCCGCCGCCGGCGCTGCTTCGTTTTCACCGATCAGCAACATCACAACGCGCTCGAAGGGCTGGCTCTCCAACGAGTACGGCCGCCGAACAATCAGCAGCGGCGTCGCAGCCCGAGCCAGAAGAACATCGATCACCGTGCCCGTACTGTCGCTGCCGATCTTGTCCAGCTCCCGCTGAAAGGGAGAAGGCACGACAACCAGGTCGCATTCCGAGAGTTCCACGGCGGCGAGAATCTGCTCGTAGCTTTCGCCCTCCAGCTTATCCAGCGGCTGGGCCTGCAGCGATTCGGCCGCCTCTCGCGCGAGGTCGTTGTCATGCACTCCTTCGCGCCCGTCCAGCAACGCGAGCCCGCAAGCGAACCGGCGCCGGAATGCGTCGGCCAGAGAAATACTCATGGGATCCTGTGACGAACCGTCGAGCACGACAAGCACTTTCTGGGGGACTCGCGGATCGACGGGGGCAACTTCGCCCACCTTCGCCCGTTCGAACATTTCCATTGACCGGCGGACAACGGAATCCACTTCACGTTCCGTAGGCTCGAACATCACAAGCTCCGATCGACGTTGGTGCCCGTCTACAGCTGCGGGTAGAGTTTCAGTGCGTACAACAGCAACAGATAAACGATGGCGCCGGCGACTTGAATCAGCATCGTCATGCCGCCCAGCTTAAAAAATTCGCCCCACCCCACATGGATATGGGCCTCCTTGTGCAGCGTATGAATGGCGATCACGCATGAAATCGAACCGATCGGCGTGGCATTTCCACCCAGATTGCATCCCAACACGAGCGACCACCACAATGGTTCAAACGGTTCGCCGATGTGCCGCACGATGGGAATCAATGTGGCAGCCACGGGTATATTGTCCACAATCGCGCTGGCGACTGCCGAAAACATTGTCAGGATCGGCACGAGCATTACCGGGCGTTCGCCCGAAAGCGAAATCACGACTTCGGCCAGGACCTCCAACGCCCCGGTAGCTTCCACGCATGCGATGATCACAAACAATCCGGTGAAAAACAAAATCACGGTCCAATTCACCTTGGCAATCGTGTCTTCGACGCCGTGGCCGGCGAACAACAGTGCAGCGGTGCCCCCCACCATGGCGACGAAGTCCATGCCCACGCCCAGCGGCTGAGCCAGGGCAAAACCGATCACGGTCAGACCGAGAATCACGGCGCTGCGGACGAGCACCGCGCCGCTTTGGACCAACGCCCAGGGATCGAATTCCTGGATCCGTGCCCGCAGAGCATCCACGGCCTCGCGTGATTGCCGCCACGGCAAGTCCCTGCGGAACGAAATTCGCAGTGTTACTAGCGCTATCAAGAGGCTGATCAGGGCATACGGGGCGCTGACCCGCAAAAAGTGCATGTAGGGGATGCCGGCCGCCGTCCCGATCATGATATTCGGCAAGCCGCTGGCAAAGGTAACAATCGCACCGCTGTTGGCGCACAGTGCGACGGACAACAGATACGGTTTGGGGCTGTAGTCGAGTGATCGGCAGATCACGAGCACCAGCGAACTGAGAATCAGCATCGCCGGCACGATGGTCAACAGGGCCACGAAAACGAAGGTCAGACCGCAAATCGCCAGGTACAGACGCGCCGCCCGTCCCCCGGTACCGCGGACGATCAACATGCTGAGAAAGTGGAACAGGCCCGATTTGCCCGTTACGTCGACCAGGATTCCCGTACCGATGATCACGCCGAAGATATTCAGGTCCCGCGCCAGGTGTTCGTGGATCGAGCGGTATTCGTCAAATACACCCAGACCGAGGGCCAGCGCTGTCAACACGGCCGCGCCACACAGTGCGGCTACCGTCTTGTGGAAGCGCTCGTAGGCGACCCCCACATAGGTCAGCAGCATGATGACGCCGAAAAGAACCATCACCCATGCGGGGCTGGCATGTTCGGTCGCGGCAAACAGCGGTGCTTCCACGAATGAACCTCTTATTTCACCCCCGGCGCTATCCCCGACCGTCCCGCCATGCAGGGCCGCCGGTCGTGGCTAACCGCCGCATCGCCGCGCCGCGTTGATACGCGACGGGGCCGGCATCATTCCGCCATCGAGGATGGTGCGCCTTCGTCGGCATCCTGGCGATCTTCGGCTGGCCCCCCCGCAGCGGTCAAATTCCGTGCCGTGTTGATCAACCCCAAATGCGAAAATGCCTGTGGAAAGTTTCCCACCAGGCGGCGGCTTTCCGGGTCGTATTCTTCGGAGAGCAGTCCCACGTCATTTCTCAAATCCAACAGCCGCTCGAAGATGTCCCGCGCCTCGTCGTGCCGTCCCTGCAGGGCCAGATTATCCGCCAACCAGAAAGTACATAGTAAAAAAGTTCCTTCACCGGCCGGCAACCCGTCCACGTCGGGAAACGCGGCATAGCGGTCGATAAATCCGTCGCGCGACAGGTGCCGCTGGACCGCGTCGACCGTGCCCAGCATCTTCGGATCGGTGGCGGGCAGGAATCCGACCAGCGGGAGCATCAGCACGCTGGCGTCCAGTCGCTGGCAGCCATAGTACTGAACGAACGCATTCATTTGCCGATCAAAACCGTCGCGGCAAACCTGCCGATGGATTTCGTCCCGAATCCGCCGCCATTTTTTCATCTCGCCGGGCAGCCCGAAGTGTTCGACGGCCTTGACGCCACGGTCCATGGCCACCCACGCCATGACTTTGGAATGCACGAAGTGCCGCCGCGGCCCTCGTACCTCCCAGATGCCTTCATCGGGATGTTGCCACTCCGTTTCCAAAAACTCGAGCAACGCGCGCTGCACGCGCCAGGCATTTTCGCTCGGTTCCAGCCCGGCTCGGCGAGCAAAATGCAGGGCGTCCATGACTTCGCCATACACATCCAGCTGATGCTGGTTGGCTGCCGCATTGCCGATGCGCACCGGCGCGGATGCTTCGTAGCCGGGAAGCCATTCCAGTTCCAGTTCGGTCAAGCGGCGTTCGCCCGCCAACCCATACATGATCTGGATTTGCGAGGGAGTACCCGCCACGGCGTTGACCAACCAGTCGCGCCAAGCCCGAGCCTCCTGCACATAGCCACCGGTCATCAGGGCATACAGAGCAAACGTGGCGTCGCGCAGCCAACAATACCGGTAATCCCAATTGCGAACACCACCCAGGCATTCGGGCAGCGACGTGGTCGCGGCGGCGACCAGCCCGCCCGTGGGGCCGTATGTCAGCGCCTTGAGCGTAATCAGGGAGCGCATGACGGCTTCGCGCCACGGGCCCTGGTACCGGCAGCTACCGGACCATTCCCGCCACCACTGTTCGGTGTCGCGCAGCGCCCGGTGGGGGTCCTTTTCCACGGGTTCCGCGGCATGAGTCGGCGCCCACGTCATCTCAAAGGCCAGTGGTTGACCTTCGGATACGGTAAAATCAGCCACTGTGTGCATGTCTTGGCCGCGAAGCTCGACCGGCGAACGGCAATAGAGCGTATCCGGGCCGGCCGTCGCGCGAATGCCCTTTTCGACGTGACGCACCCAGGGGACGATGGATCCATAGTCGAATCGGATGGTCAATTCCAATCGCATCGGCACGCGGCCGCTGCGCCCTTCAATGATGCGTACCAGGTCGGGAGCTTCCGTGCGGGGCGGCATGAAATCGATCAGCGCCACCTTTCCTGATTCCGTTTCGAATTCCGTCTCCAGCACCAGCGTGTCACCCCGGTACCGGCGGCGCACGGCGCGGATCTCGCCCGATGGGGCAAGCTGCCACCGGCCGTGGTCGGACGTCCCGAGAAGAGCGGCAAAGCAAGCGGGGGAATCAAAACGCGGAAAGCACAGCCAATCCATCGAACCGTCACGTCCCACGAGGGCCGCCGTCTGGCAATCTCCGATCAGTGCATAGTCTTCAATCTGCAACGGCATCCTGTTTGCCTTGGTGCCCCGTCGCCTGTTCGAGATTCCGCCTTATTGTTGACTCCCCACATGGGTTGTTCAATCCTGCTTCGAAGGGAGCCATCGATCGATCTTCCGTATGCACCGCACGTCGTGCCGGACCGGCCCGCGTTGAGCAACGGACGCATCCGCAGGTTACTGCAAAACTTCCTGCAATACAAAAAGGTTATGGATATCATTTACCGTAGGAATCGTCGTCTCCTTTGGCGTGTTGGGCAACTACGGCGGCGAAATTTGCCGTCAGGCCCCGCCCGTGCCGCAGTGGGTGGCCACACCCGAATGGTCGGTGCTCTGGCGCGGGCAAGAAATCTAGGACGGTCGGAACGTATGGCAGTCCAGCGGCGGCAATTACAGTGTTCTTTTGATTGCACAAGGAATCAAGGCCGGCAAAGTGAGAGAAAACCATGCGCGAGCCAGATGACGTCCGGGTCCGCATCCAGTCGGTTTGCCGGGCAGCTCGGCGCCGGTACTCGATTCCTCGGCGACCACGGTTTCGCCGGCCTTTCCGCGGCAGGGGGTCTCGTTGACTCCGTCACGCACCCGCATCAGCCGGCGGCGGTTTTTGGAAACCAGTGCCGCGCCCGCGATCATCCTGGCAACCTCCTTTGGCAATTCCGGTTCCACGGTGCCCAGCGAACGTTTTACGCTGGGAATCATCGGGCTGGGATCCGCAGAAGGAGATTTGCGTGGACGACGACCGCGCTAATCAGCTTCTGCACCAGTTTGAATACTGCAGGCCGTGGGGTTGAGGGCACTGCGGAATAACCTCCCATGTGGCGATGGCAACCATGAGATCCGCTCTATTGATGATTGTCGTTTTCGCTGCCGGTTCAACGGCTTTCGGGAAACAACCTTCCATTGGCGTCAGCGAGGAAGTCCGGCGACCGGCCATTGCTGAAACATCCAACCATCGGGCGGGATCGGGCGTCGACGACGCAGTCGTCGCCGGCGACGCACCGAAGATCCACCGCGAACGGATCTCTGCCATCGGCAGCGAGCGGGCCACATCGGGCAACGGCAACAAGATCGTCACCGTCGATGGCCAAACCCATGTCGTGTGGCAGGACGCCGACCAGGATGGATACTTTGCTCGAGTGCGGACACTGAATCACACGACGGGCCGCTGGTCGACGACGTACACGCTCGGCGAGGGCCGCGACAATCACGCGCGACCGACCATCACGGTCGACAGCAAGGGGTACCTGCACGTCATCATCGGCGGACATCACACGGGCCTGCAGTACCGTCGCAGCCTGCGTCCCGGGGATGCTTCGCGGTGGACGGAAACCGAAGCGTTCGGCAAAACGACATACCCGTTAATGATCTGCGGTCCCGACGACACGCTCTACCTTGCCGGCCGGCATGATTCCGGCTGGAAGGGCATGGATTTTTACATTAAACCGCCGGGCGAAAAATGGCAGCATCGCGGACTGCTGGTTGCCAAACAGAAGCGCTACGAATTCTACGCGGCTTATCACAACGCGCTGGCCTGGGGGCCGCATCACAAAACGTTGCACATGTCGACGGGATTTTTTATGGGTCTGCGCGGCGACGGCAGCCGAAAACTGCGCGGACTGCACCAGGCCGTCGGCTACATGCGCAGTGGCGACTTTGGAAAGACCTGGACGCGAGCCGACGGCACGCCGATCGCGCTGCCCGCCACCACCGATACCATCGACTTGATTGATGAGGGCCGGCGCGATCCCGGCGCAACCGACCAGCCGAAGCCGGGCATCCGTCACTGCGGCATCGCTGTCGATTCGAAGAACCGTCCCTTGGTCATCTATATCCGTCACACGCCCGAGCCGGGACGCATCTTCCTCGTCACGACCGACGGCGCGGGTCGCTGGGAGCGGCGACCGCTGTCGCAGGCCGTGGAGCGGCGGTGGCCGGGGCGGGCCGTTATTGGCTGCGCCGTGTCGATGACCCGCGATGATATCCTGTGCCTGATGCTGACGCTCGCTCCCCGGGAACATCCCGACGCGAACTGGAGTCCCGGCATTCATGGTCGCCCGGCCTTCTGGCTGCGCGATTACCCAAACACTCAGCAACTGGCGTGGCTCGAATCTCGCGACGGCGGACGGACATTCACCTCCAGAGACATCATCCAGCACGACCCCGACCAGGGCACGCTGCTTCCCACGCTGGAGCGCCCCACGGGATTCAACGGCGTCGCCGCCGGCAAACGTCCCCCGCTGCTTTACTTGGAAGGGCTCTCTCGCTATCGCCAGAAGGGTGAGATCATCCAGAACGACGTGTTCTTCGTGCAGCTACGTTGAGCGGCGGCACCGGCCCCGCGGAGCGGGCGACGGCCCCGTCGACAGTGTGTTTCCCATGATTCAGAACTTATCGCGAGCACTCGTGGTTTTCCTGTCGTGTCTCATCGACGCTCCCCTGTTGGGCAACGAGCCACCGGAACAACTCCGCTCATGGTTGGGTCCGCAGACATGGCAGCGCGATACCCGCGGTCCCATACTTTCGCTGGGCGAACCGGGGCGGTTTGACGACAGGCATATTTTTGCTCCGGCCGTCATTCGTGAAAATGGCCGCTACCTGATGTGGTATTGCGGCTCGCGGGGCGAGGTGAAGGATCGCGTATTTCGGTTGGGGCTGGCATCCAGCGGGAATGGGCGCGATTTCACGAGACATACCGAGGCACCGGTGTTCGGTTTCCCGGATGGCCGGCACTCGGTGTTGACGCCCGCACTGCTCCGACTTGCTGATGGCCGTGTCTTGCGCGAACATGGCCAGCTGCGCCTGTGGTTCAGTGGCACGGCGTTTCAGGATGAATCCGGATTGCACACGCTTCACGAAGCGACCAGCGACAACGGCGTCACGTGGTCGCCGCCTTCTCCGCCGCTCATGCAGCATGTCTACGCCCCGACGATCATTCGCGATGGTCGCCAATATCGGATGTGGTACGCCGATGTCGAACATCAGCCGTGGATCATCCGCCACGCGACGAGCGACGATGGCCGGCGGTGGTGCGTCTCGCGGGAGCCCTGCCTGGTCATCGATCAACGGTGGGAACGCAGCCGTTTGTTTTATCCGACAGTATTGAAAATCGGTGAGGTCTACGCAATGTGGTACGGCAGTTACTGGAGCGCCCGCGATAACTCGACCGCGCTGGGTTTCGCCGTCAGTCTCAACGGACTGAAATGGTACAAGCATCCCGCAAACCCGATTTTCCGACCCGACCCCGAGCGCGCGTGGGAGTCTCACTACGTCACAAGCCAGTCGGTAATGCGGCTGCCCAACGGTTCGTACCGGATGTGGTATGCCAGTCGCCGAAAGCCGCCGTTTGTGAACAAATATTTTGCGATCAATACCGCGATCTGGACGCCTGCTGAAAGAATGTGGCTCGGCACGAACCGCGTGGAGCCGGAAGCATCGGACAAGCTGTTCGAGGCCCTTTTGGACTTGGCGGCGGGGTTGAAAACAGACACCATTTCGGGACAATGATGTCATGATCATTCGCGCGTTCAACTTTGTCGCTTTAGTCGTTGTTTTTCTCAGCCCCGTTGCGGTTCGCGCCGAAAGGCCGAACATCATTCTCATCATGGCGGATGATGTCGGTTATGAATGTTTCGGCTGTTACGGCAGTCGGCAATATGATACGCCGAACATCGACCGCCTGGCCTCACGTGGCATGCGGTTCCGCCATTGTTATTCGCAGCCGCTGTGTACGCCCAGCCGCGTGAAGATCATGACCGGTCTGTCCAACGCGCGAAACTACTCGGCATTTTCAGTGATCCGTCGCGACCAGCGTACGTTCGGTCATATTCTGCAGGACGCAGGCTACGACACGTTTGTCGGCGGCAAGTGGCAGTTGCTGGGGGCCGAACACTACAGCAAACGGTTCCGCGGAAAAGGAAGTTGGCCCCACGAGATGGGCTTCGACGGTTGTTGCCTTTGGCAGGTCGACAAACTGGGGAACCGTTACTGGAATCCCCTGCTGTATATTGACGGCGAGAACCGCCAGTTCGACAAGGACGATTACGGCCCGGATATTGTGACCGACCACATTCTCCGGTTCATGGAGCAACAGCGCGACGTCCCGTTTCTCATTTACTATCCCATGGTGCTGGTTCACAGCCCGTTCTTACCGGCGCCATCCAGCGACTCCCGGGAAAGCAACGATCGCCAAAAGAATTTTGAAGACATGGTCGGTTACATGGATCAGATTGTGGGGCGGATTGTTCACAAGACCGAAGAACTCGGAATTGCCGGCGACACGCTGATCCTGTTCACCGGCGACAACGGAACGCACAGGTCGATCAGCTCCACGTTGAACGGTCGTGAGATTCGCGGTGGGAAAGGCAAGACGACGGACGCCGGCACGCGGGTGGCGTTGGTCGCCTGCCAACCTGGCACGGTGCCGACTGCTCGGATCTGCGATGACCTCATCGACTTTTCTGATTTTGTGCCGACATTCCAGGAGCTCGCTGGATTGCCGATATCGCCGGGGCTCGACGGAGTCAGTTTCGCGTCACAGCTGTGCGGAGAGGCTGGCGAGCCAAGAGAATGGACGTACTGTTATTACAATCCTCGGCCGGAACGCACGGCGCCGGTACGGTTTGTCCGCGATCAGCGTTGGAAGCTGTACGGCGACGGTCGATTCTATGACGTAGCCCACGATCCACGGGAGCAGAAACCGGTCGATGAAAAGAACGACGCCTGGAACAAGCTGTCGCGAGCTCTTTGTTCGATGCCGTCCAAGGCCGCATCGTTGCTCGCGTTTCCGGAATGACGCCGCGATCGATGGGAATTGCTGGGCATCTGGTGAGCCGCGCTGCCACGAGGCGCGACCACCATGAATGACCAGATCCGGCCACCCGCCCGAGTTGACGGTTGAGTTGACGGTTGCCGCACGCTTTCACCCTCCGCCATTCACGCGCCATGAGAACGCTTCAGCGGCGGATCGTACCGTGCCGGCAATTCTCTATACTTGATGATCCTCTATAATCTGGTCAGGAGTTGCGGAAACAGATCGAAACGCCTGGTTGTCAGCAACCTAACTCCTCCTCATACCAAGACTTGCAATCGCGACACTTCGTGGCTTCGAAACTTCGTGGTTTTGAACGTCACAACCGATGAAGGTCCGCTTTGTGGCCACCATCCTCGATCAATACGCCGATCGCTGGCTGCGACTGGTCATCGCCACGGCTGGACTGTTGCTGATCGCCACCGTGGCTGTCGTATGGTACTACTTCACACCGAAATACACGCGGGTTCGTTATCAGCCGACGCAACCGGCACCGTTTTCTCACGAGCTTCACGTCGGCCAGCTCGGCATGTCCTGTCGATATTGCCACACGCATGTTGACGAGGCTCCGCACGCCAATGTGCCGTCCACGCAGACGTGCATGATTTGCCACTTGCGGGTCAAGGCCCAAAGCCCATTGCTGGCCGAAATCCGCAACAGCTGGGAGAGTGGGATGCCCGTGCGGTGGAACCAAGTGCACCGACTGCCGGACTACGCCTACTTCAACCACGCTGTGCACATCAACCGAGGCGTCGGCTGCCAGTCCTGCCACGGTCAGATCAACGAGATGAAGGTGGTGTATCACGCCGAGCCGCTGAGCATGAGCTGGTGCCTTGAATGTCACCGCAATCCGACGCCGTATCTGCGGCCGATTGGCGAAGTGTACAATCTCGACTGGAAACCCGAGTTTGCTGATTCGGCATTGGAAATTGGACAGCGAATGGAACAGGAGTTGAAGATCAATCCACCAGAAACTTGTCAGGGCTGCCATCGATGAATCGGCAACAACAATCGGAATGGGTTTCACGGCAGCCATATGGTTTCTGGCCCGAATTGCGGAAGTTAGCGGTTGACCTGCCCGGCGCGGACGCACCGACGCGCGACGATACATCCGCCATTCCGATCAACCGTCGTTCCGCGATGGGGATACTGGCCGCATCGGCAGCGCTGGCCGGCTTACCTGGATGTCGACGCCCCGACATCGAATTGAGGCCTTACACGAAGATGCCCGAGTTTGTCGTGCCGGGCATGTCTCTGTTCTACGCAACAACGCTGACGTGCGGTGGTGGCGCGTTGCCGGTCCTCGTTGAAACGCACGAGGGCCGTCCGACGAAAGTAGAAGGTCATCCACAATACTCGCCCACCCAGGGCGCCAGCGACGCTATCGCCCAAGCCACGATTCTCCAGTTGTACGACCCGGATCGTCTACGCCAGGTGCGACGCGGGGGCATCACATCGAGCTGGAACGAATTCGATACGTTCGTGGAGACGCACTTTGCGGAGCTTCTGCAAAAGGGCGGACAGGGCTTGCGAATCTTGAGCGACGCTACTGCGTCGCCCGCGCTGAAGCATCTGCGGCGACACATGCGTCAGTCCGCCCCCGAAGCACAGTGGCATGTATATGAACCGCTGAGGTATGGCTACGCCGAGCAAGCCGCGCGTCGCTTGTTCGGTAAGACGTTGCGGGCCAGATCCGACTTCGGGAAACCCGATGTGATCGTCTCTTTAGATGCCGACTTCCTGGGACGGGCAGACCAGGATGCGATCGCCAACAGCCGCGCTTTTGCAAGTCGCCGCACTCCGGCCGCGACCAACGGTCCGGAAATGAACCGTCTGTACGTCGTGGAGCCCGCGCCGACGCTCAGCGGCGGCATGGCGGACCACCGTCTTCGTCTGGCTGCCCATGCCATTCCCGGTTTTGCTTTGGCTCTGGCTGCGGAGCTAAGGCTCTTTGGCCCGGACTGGGGATGGGATGCCGATGCTGTCCGCGGCTTCGACCGACTCGTGCGGGACAAGGCCAGCTCGGACACGACTGGTCCAGCCTGGGCACGCGAAATCGCCGCCGACCTGCTGTCGCACCGCGGCCGCTCGTTGGTCGTTGCCGGTCCCCGTCAACCGCCGCTGGTGCACGCTCTGGTGCAGCTGATGAACGTGGCGCTCGGTAACGTTTCCCACGGTGTGCGGTACGTCGAAGTTCCGGATGAAGACACGGGCAGTATCGAGGAATTGGCTGAAGACGCCGCAGCTGATCGAGTCAACACGTTGATTATCGTCGGCGGAAATCCCGCCTACGACGCGCCGGCGGACCTGACGTTCGCCGCCCGATTGGCGAAAATCCCGAACACGATTCGACTGGGGCTCTACGAAGACGAAACGGCGCAGCTGTGCCAATGGCGATTGCCAGCCGCTCATACATTCGAATCCTGGGGCGATGCGGAAACTGATGACGGCTATTACTTGCCGGTTCAACCGATGATTGCTCCACTTTACAACGGACGTTCGACGTTGACCGTGCTGGCACAACTGTTGAGCTACGAAACGAACGGAGAGTACGATATCGTACGACGGGCATTCGAAGAACAGAGTCCATCGCTGCAAAACGCTGGGACATTCGACCGTTGGTTGCACGATGGCCTCGCGCGGCGCGAGCCGCTTTGGTTCGTGCCACAGCTGTCCGGCCAGGCGGCGAGCGGGCTGCGAGACCTGCTCCAGGCGTACGAACCAGTGACACCAGCCGCCGCCGGCCGGGAGATCTGTTTTCAAGCCGATTCTTCCGTTTTCGACGGACGATTTGCCAATCTCGGCTGGCTGCAGGAAATGCCCGATCCCATAACGAAACTCACGTGGGATAATGCTGCGCTGATCAGCGCCGACACGGCGTCCGCGCTGAAACTCGCGACCGGCGACGTCGTTCGACTATCGCTGGGCGAGCGCAGCGTGGAGGCGCCGGTATTGATCCAACCCGGCCACGCGGATCACAGTATCACCTTGCCCTTGGGTTACGGACGTTCTGTGGCCGGGCGCGTCGGCAAGTCCGTGGGCTTCAATGCCTACGTGCTCCGGACGTCGCGACATCTTGCCTTCGCCGCGGGCGTTCTGGTCGAGCCGCTCGGCAGCCGCCACCAGTTTGCCTTCACCCAGCAGCATGACCGCTTGGAACATCGCGATCTGGCCCGCGAGCAGACGATCGCGCAGTTTGTGCAGCGTGCCGCGCAAGCAGAAGACGCCACACGTCACGATACGCACTCCGAAGAGTCTCGGTTGATCGATCCGCCCAGGCTCGATGGAAGGCACCAGTGGGGCATGGTCATCGATCTGAGCAGGTGTGTGGGCTGTAGTGCCTGCGTGGTGGCATGCCAGAGTGAAAACAACATCCCGGTTGTAGGCAAGAACGAAGTGGCGCGGGGCCGCGCGATGCACTGGATACGCGTAGACCGATACTACCGCGGCCCCGAATCCGATCCCGAGATCATCCACGAACCGCTGGCCTGTGTTCACTGCGAGAACGCCCCGTGCGAAACCGTTTGTCCTGTGAATGCAGCAGTCCACAGCCCTGAAGGATTGAACCTTCAGGTCTACAACCGTTGTGTCGGCACGCGGTATTGCTCGAACAACTGTCCCTATAAAGTGCGTCGTTTCAATTGGTTTGACTACAACCAACGTCCGCTGGATCAACTCTGGCTAGGTCCACTGGCCAACTTCGGAATGGCCGAAACGCTGAAAATGCAGAAGAATCCCGATGTCACGGTTCGCATGCGGGGTGTGATGGAAAAATGCACGTATTGCGTGCAGCGGATTGAGAGAGGCAAGGCCGGGGCGAAGCTCGCTTCGCCGAGTTCCTCGGACTACACGCTACACGACGGCCAGGTGGTGCCGGCCTGCGCGCAGGCATGCCCTGCGCAAGCGATCGTTTTCGGCGACTTGTCCGACGTCACTTCGCGAGTCAGCCAGCAGAAGCGCGATGCCAGGCGATTCGATCTCTTGGCCGAACTCGGCACGAAACCGCGAACCAGCTACTTGACTCGGATCCGCAATCCAAACCCCCGATTGGCGGCGGCCCTACGCCCATTCACGAAAGACGATGGGCATGAGTGACAGTGCGGCCACGACGGTCGAGGCCCGACCGGCCCGACGGGAGGAACCCGAGCGGCAATTGTTCCGCGGCGCTCAATCGCTGGATTCGGTGACGGACAAGATTTCTCGCATCGTGGAAGGGCCGCCCCCTCGCTGGTGGTGGCCCGCCTTCGGGTTCAGTCTGAGCTTGCTGGGATCCGGAGTTTTCGCCGCGGCGTACCTGATCTCGACGGGCGTTGGCGTGTGGGGGCTGAATCAGCCCGTCGGCTGGGCCTTCGACATTACGAACTTCGTGTTCTGGGTGGGCATCGGGCACGCCGGCACATTGATCTCGGCAATTCTGCTTTTGTTCCGCCAGAAATGGCGAACCAGCATCAATCGCTTCGCCGAGGCCATGACGCTGTTTGCGGTCGCTTGCGCCGGCATTTTTCCTCTCATTCACGTCGGACGCGTCTGGATGATGTGGTTCCTGGCTCCCGTGCCCAACAGCAACGCCATCTGGCAAAACTTTCGCAGTCCTTTGCTGTGGGATGTGTTCGCGGTTTCGACGTACGCACTGGTTTCTCTCATGTTCTGGTATTTGGGCCTGATTCCCGACCTGGCCACGATTCGCGACCGATCGCGGTCGCGTTTGCGTCGAATCATATACGGCTTATTGGCTATAGGCTGGCGCGGTTCGGCGAACCATTGGCGGCACTACGAGACGGCCGTTTATTTTTTGGCCGCTCTGTCGACACCACTGGTGCTGAGCGTTCATACCGTCGTCAGTTTCGACTTCGCGGTGTCGGTCATTCCTGGCTGGCACGCCACGGTATTTCCGCCGTACTTTGTGGCCGGAGCGATTTTTTCGGGCTTCGCCATGGTGTTGACTCTGATGATTCCCTGCCGTCAGTTGTACGGCCTGCAGGACCTGGTCACCGCGAGACATCTGGACATGATGAGTCGTGTGATGTTGGCCACCAGTCTGATGGTGGGCTACGCCTACGGCATTGAATTCTTCACTGCCTGGTATAGCGGCAATCTATATGAGCAATACGTGTTCACGAATCGCGCCCTCGGGTCGTACGGCTGGGCCTTCTGGATTATGGTCGTCTGCAACGTGCTTGTGCCGCAGACCCTATGGAATCGTAAGCTGCGAGTAAACCCTTGGGCGCTGTTTACAGTTTCCGTCCTGGTCAATGTCGGCATGTGGTTTGAAAGATTCGTGATCATTGTCACGAGTTTGCATCGCGACTTCCTGCCGTCCAGCTGGGGAATGTTCGTTCCCACATGGGTGGACGTCGTTCAGTTGATCGGCAGTTTTGGTCTGTTTTTCACCTTGCTCCTGCTGTTCCTGCGGTTTTTGCCGATCATTGCCATGTTCGAGGTCAAGACCGTACTGCCAAACAGCCAGCACCTGCCGGCCGCGAACGAGGACGCCCCATCGGGGGGACAAACTCAGACACCTGACCCTCAGCAGGTAATCGGTTTGCTGGCACGCTTTCCTACAGCCGCAACGTTGACCGAGGCAGTCAGCACGCTGCGTCAGCAAGGCTACCGAAGAATGGAAGCGTTTTCGCCCTTCCCCATTCACGGTCTTTCCAGGAAGTTGGGCCTGGGCCGGTCTCCCTTGCCGCCGCTGGTCTTTGCCGCGGGCGTTCTTGGCCTGCTGCTTCCTTTGGGCGGAATCCTCTATTTGAACGTTGTCGAGTATCCGTTGATCACCGCGGGCAAGCCGTATGCAGCCGTGCAGCCGATCGCTCCCATCCTCTTCGAAGTGATGATTCTCCTGGCCGCGCTGGCCACCGTGGGTGGACTGCTGATGCTGACCGGCTTGCCCTATTACGGTCACCCGTTGCTCAAGATGGACGCTTTTCGCAGAGTATCGTCGGACGGCTTCTTCTTGCTGCTTGACGCTCGGGACGAGCGATTCGACTTGGCCGAAACAAAGTTGGCTTTGGACGCTGTGGGCGCGTTGCAGCCTCGGCCGGTAGAGGCCGAACAATGAAACGCTTGTTGGTGGGATTCATCGTGCTCGCAGCGATTGTTCCGCTGTTATCCGGGCTGCGTGGCAGCAAGTCCCCAAATCGCCCGTTAATGATCTTCTTTGACATGGACTTTCAACCCCGCTATCGGGCGCAGGGTAAGAGCGCGTTTTTTTCCGATGGTCGCGCGCAGCGCCAGCCACCGGTCGGCACAATTCCTTATGGCGGCAACGATTATTTTTCTGACGCGGGACACATCACTCACGAAAACCGTTTTCTGCGGGACGATGAAATCTTCTATCGAGGAAGGCTCGGAGAGGAGTGGGCCGTAGCGGCTCCTGTCGAAGTTACGATTTCGCGACTACGCGAAGGGCAGCAGTATTTCGAGACGCTGTGTTCGGTATGTCACGGCAGGACCGGTCGCGGCAACGGAATCATGACGGAATATGGGTTCAGCGAGATCGCCAGCCTGGTGGAGCCACGGGTGCAGAAACTCCCCGACGGCCAGATCTACCACACGATCGCGCAGGGAAAGGGGTTGATGCAGGGTTACGGACATCAGTTAAAAGCCGACACCCGCTGGTCGGTTGTGCTGTACGTGCGAGCGTTACAGCGCGCTCGTACCGCCACGCTGAAGGATGTGCCCATGCAATTCCGCGACGAGCTCGAGAATCAATGACAGATACCCCCATCACCATTCCGGACACCGCGAAACGCCCATGGAAGCCGGCCGACGCGAGTTGGTTCCGCGGTATCCAGGCGGCGGTTGCGGTGGCGGCGGCCGCGGGCTGCGTGGCTGCCGCGGCCTTCCATCCCCGGCAGTTCTTCTTTCGCTATCTGGCAGCCGCCGTGTTTCTGGCCAGCGTGGGCGCGGGATCGCTCTTCTGGCTGCTGCTGCACTACCTGACCGGTGCCTCGTGGTCGACGGTCATGCGACGGCTGATCGAGCATGCCACAGCACTGCTGCTGCCGGCGGCACTGCTGTTTGTCCCTCTGATATTTGGATTGGAAAACATCTTCTCCTGGGCTTCGGAAGGCAGAGACGGGTTGACAGCGGCCAAACAGGCGTACCTGAACGGGCCATTCTTTATCGTCCGGTCCGCCGGGTATTTCAGCATCTGGATCGCGCTGGCACTCGCCTTCCGCCGTCGGTCGCTGCGGCAGGATTCCGACACAAGACAGCCGGGACTCGAGAGTCCAAACAAACTTTGCGCGCCCGGGATGATTATGCTGGCGTTGACCGCAACGTTTGCTGCCTTTGATTGGATCATGTCACTCGATCCGCACTGGTATTCCAACATTTTCGGTGTCTATTTTTGGGCTGGATCGATCTCTGGCTCGCTCGCACTCATCACGTTATTTGCGCTGTGGGCGCGCCGCCGATCCGGCCTGGAACGTCTGATCACCGTCGAGCACTGTCACGACTTGGGAAAGCTGCAATTGGGCTTCGTCAGTTTCTGGGCGTACATCGCGTTCTCGCAATACCTCTTGATCTGGTACGCCAATATTCCGGAGGAGACGGTGTGGTACGTGCAGCGATCCCAAAACGGTTGGGGGACGGCCAGTATTGTTCTGGCGTTCGGTCGTTTCATCCTGCCTTTTCTCATTTTGTTACCCCGCGGGGCAAAACGTTCGCCACTGGTTTTGGCCTGTCTGTCCGTGTGGCTGTTGGCTTTTCATGCCTTTGATCTTTACTGGCAGATCTTGCCGACGCTGGGCGCTGAAGCGTACTTCGTCCACTGGATCGATCCCCTGGTCTGGACGTTGGTGTTATCGGTTGGCCTGTGGACACTCGCCACGGCGGCCAGCGATCACCCGCTGGCACCGGTAGGTGATCCACGATTGTCGAGGGCCATGGCGTTTGAAAATGAATAGAAGCGGTTAAAATCGCGCTGTAATCGCTCCATGACCGGGAAGTGTCACAGTAAGATTGGGTTTTGAAATTTGGCTCTAGGATCATCGCGGAGCATCAATGATGGGCGCTGAGGACGCGGAACGCTCGACTGCTGCATCGGATCGCTCTACGGCATCACGATCTCTTGGACGGCGCGTGGCCACAATCGCCAGCGCGCTGATCGGACTGGCTTCGGCAGGCATCATGACAGCGGCCATGTTTTGGATCGGTGACTACTACCGCGGAACTCAGCTTAGCCAAGACGAAGACGGCCGCCACAAGCTACAGGAGCTGCGGGCCACCGCGCGCAATGAACTGCAAACGTACGGTTGGATCAATCAATCGGATGGCGTCGTTCGGATTCCCATCGACCGGGCCATGCAGTTGCTGGTCAAAGAAGATCAGCGTGAGGAACCTTCACCGGCAACATCACCCGGCGAGCCACGCCCTGCGAAGTGAGACCATGACTTACGCGTACCTTTTGATCTTCGGAACAATCGCGCTGCTCAGCGTCTCGGTCGTGGCCGTGTTCGTTTGGGCAATTCGAACGGGCCAATTTTCGGACTTTCAGCGGGGAGCAACCAGCATTTTCGATGACGACGAACCCTTGGGGGAGATAACCGACTGGTTTCCCGATCAGGGCCCGGCTCCACCACCAGGCGCTCTTCGAGCCGACGCGGCACCTCTTCCGATGACGGCGAATCAAGACCATGCCGACCGCAACTGATTCCACCGCATCCGACTGGGAGGTGTTAGCCGCTCCATTCGCCAAATTGCGGCTGCGCATCGATCGGTCCGCACGCCTTCCAGTGCTGGTTTATTTTTCGGGTGCGGTGTTTTGGCTGCTGGCCGGATCCGGACTTGGTCTGCTGGCTTCCATCAAATTGCATTGGCCCGAGTTTCTCGACGATCCGGGCTGGCTGACGTTTGGCCGCGTGCGGCCGGCGCACCTCAACACCATGGTGTATGGATGGGCGTCGCAAGCCGGTATCGGCGTGATGTTGTGGCTGTTCGCGCGACTCTCCAAAACAACCCTCCGGATGCCCCGCTGGCTGCTTGCCTCCGCCGTGCTCTGGAATGTGGCGATTGTGTGGGGCACGGTCGGAATCCTGTCCGGATACAGCACGTCGGTGGAATGGTTGGAGTTTCCGCCTCAGGTCGCCCCGCTGCTGGTGGCCGCCTTCGCGATCGTGGCTGTTGCGGCCTTTGTCACGTTCAGCAACAGGGTTGAAGGACATGTTTACGTATCACAATGGTACTTGTTTGGAGCCGCCTTCTGGTTCCCCTGGTTGTATGTGGTGGCCAACCTGCTGGTGCTGATCACCGCACTACAGGGTGTCTTGCAGCCAGTCGTGAACTGGTGGTTCGCACACAACGTGCTGGGCCTCTGGCTGACGCCCATCGGCCTGGCTGCGGCTTATTATTTGATTCCGAAAGTGATCGGGCGGCCGATCTACAGCTATCAACTGAGCATACTCGGCTTCTGGGCGCTGGCCTTCTTCTACAATTCGGCCGGCGTGCACCACCTGATCGGCGGTCCGATTCCGGCCTGGCTCATCACCTATTCCATCGTGGCCAGCGTTATGATGCTGATTCCCGTGGCGACGGTCGCCATCAACCACCACATGACGACCGTGGGGCGCTTTCGACTACTGAAATACAGTCCCACCTTGCGATTTATCGTGTTCGGAGCGATGAGCTACACGGCGGTAAGCGTACAAGGATCGTTACAATCGCTCCGGACGGTTAACGAGGTCACCCACTTCACTCACTACACCGTCGCCCACGCTCACTTGGGCGTCTACGCCTTCTTCACGATGTCCATGTTCGGCAGCATGTACTATATCGTGCCGCGACTCACGGAATGGGAATGGTCCTCGGCGACCTTAATCAAGATACATTTCTGGACGACAGCGACAGGAATCGCTGTGTATTTCCTATCGCTGACGTGGGGCGGTTGGTATCAAGGAATCCAACTCGATGACCCTGCAGTGCCGTTCATGGACATTGTAGCGTTTACTCTGCCATATCTACGGGCTCGCTCGGTGTCAGGCATGTTCCTCACCGTGGGACATCTGGCGTTCGCCTGGTTGTTCATTGCAAACATCCGCCGCAAGGGCCAGCAGCGATACGACCCGATGTTGCTCGGCAGCGTTGACCAATATCGCTCGGCGCTGACCGAACCAGTCGCCGCCGACTCGCACAGCGAGGGGCCGGTCGACGCCGGAGGACGACCGTGAGACACGGACCATTTATCTTCCTGGGTGTGCTACTCAGCTTCGCCAGTTCCTGGCTCGTGCTGGTATTTACGCCATACATTCAGCTGCAGTTTCTGCAACCCATTCGTGATGCGGAAACGGGAGTAGAATATCCGGTGCCGGTGGAAGGTGAAGCTGGAGAAGGCGAAATGGTGTACGCTGCAAACGGCTGCCTGTACTGCCACAGCCAGCAAGTGCGCGCCGAAGGATTCGGCGCGGATTTTCAGCGTGGTTGGGGGCCACGACGGACCGTTGCGCGCGATTATCTGGGCGACCGCCGTGTGATGCTGGGCACGATGCGAACCGGGCCCGACCTCGCCAATATCGGCGTTCGCCAACCCAGCGCCCAATGGCACCACTTGCATTTGTATAATCCGCGGATCACTTCACCTGGTTCGATCATGCCATCCTTTTCGTTCCTGTATCGCAAACAGAAAATTGTGGGGCAGCCCTCCGCCGACGCGTTGGACTTCCCCGGGGACTTCGCGGTACAACCTGGTCATGAAGTTGTTCCAACCGAGGAAGCTCGTGCTCTGGTCGACTATCTGCTTCAACTCGATCGCTCACAGCCACTAAATACGCCATGAGTGGTGAACCGGATCATCCCGCGCACGAATCCACACAACATTCGCTGGGGTTGGACGATGCGCGCGAGACGCCCGACATTCACTATCTGCACGCGCCGATCATGCGTGAGCAGGCCGAACCGCAGGACGGACGCGAACCCGTTCCGTTGTGGCTCACTGTGTTTTATGGAGTCGTGGTGTTCTGGTCCGGCTACTACCTTGCCACCTACAGCGCCGGCTTCCGGCCCGACGTTTACGACGAGAAGAGCATGCGCTTCGGACAGGCGTCCGACGGCAAACAGGCAGAGCCCGACCCCGCCGCACAGGGCAAGCGGCTATTTACGGTGCACTGTGCGGCCTGCCATCAGCAGTCCGGTAACGGAGTCGCCGGGCAGTTTCCGCCCCTGGCCGGCTCAGAATGGGTGACGGGCGAGCCGGCCGTGTTGATTCGCATTCTACTCAACGGGCTACAGGGTCCTGTGAGCGTGAATGGGGAAACTTACAACGGCAATATGCCGGCCTTCGGCGCCAAACTGGACGATCAACAATTGTCGCTCGCGCTAACTTACATTCGACAAAGCTGGGAAAACCAGGCCAAAGCGATCCCGCCCGAGTGGATCGCCCGGGTGCGGGAAATCGAAAAGGATCGGGCAACCGCATGGACCGCCGAGGAGCTTCAGGCGGTCAAGCCCGAGCCGTTGCCGGAGCCCGCGACGCGCGAGCCTGACAATGCGGTCCGGGCGAATGACGATCAGGCCGCTCCGACGAAGGAGTCGACAGGAGAGTGACGTGAAACCCACATGGTGGAAACTAGGCGTTGGCCTCGTGCTCGCCGGCCAGGGCATGCTGCTGGGCCTGGCCGTCAACCTTTCGCGGCCGACGCCCGAAGCGCGTTTTGCGCTGCAAAGCGTCGTGCTGGCATCGACGCTGGTCACCATCGCGCTGCTGGGCGGCCCGCTGGCGGTCGCGGCCGGCAAGACGCTGCGACGCGGACGTCTGACGATGGAGGCCTTATTCTTTACCGCCATCGCGGGAGCCATGGGTGCCTCGCTGCAGTCTTACTTCCTGGGGCGCGGACCTATTTACTTCGAGGTGGTCTCGGTGCTGCTGGTCATCTACTGCCTGAACGACTTGCTGCGAACGCGCGCTCGCTCCTCGGCGGTCGCAGCCACGCGCCGCTGGCTGGATCAACTGAATGTCGCTCGCCGTCTGGATGAGGACGGTCGATCCGAGGCCGTCCCAGTCGGCTCGATTCGAGTTGGCGACAGAGTGGAGGTCCATCCCGGCGAATCAATCACCGTTGACGCGTCCATCGAGCGGGGGCAGGCGTTTGTCTGTGAGACGCCACTGACGGGCGAACCATTCGCGCAAGTGCGGAGGCAAGGTGATCGGGTGGCCGCGGGCAGTGTCGTCGAAGATGCCACGCTGTGGCTGCGGGCTACAGCCGACGGTAATGCTCGTGGAATCGATGGCGTGCTGGCGGCTGTTGAGCAGGCCCGGCGGACGCGCATTTCGCTGCAGAGGCAGATCGACCGCTGGGCCCAAGTTTTTCTGCCGATCGTCGTGCTGGTGGCGATCGGAACCTTCGCTTCATGGTGGCAGATTTCCGATTGGGAGCAGGCCTCGTTCCACGCCATGTCCGTGTTGCTCGTCGCATGTCCGTGTGCCCTCGGGCTGGCCGCTCCGTTGGCCATCTGGGCGACCATGAGCCGCCTGGCAAAACGCGGCCTGGTGGCCCATCATGCGGACTTTATCGAGCGGTTGGCGAAAACGAATCATGCTGTGTTCGATAAAACCGGCACGTTGACCGAAGACGCCGCCGCCGTGGCCGACATCGCCGTCGCCCCACACATTTCCCGGAACAAGCTATTGTCTTGGTTATCTTCCGCAGAAAGCCACAGTCGCCATCCCGTAGCCCGGGCGTTGGCCGCTTGCTCTGACGAAAACACAGAGCGATCACTAACCCGCCAGATGCGTGTGCAAACGCATCCTGGTTGTGGACTTGAAGCAAACTTCATCGATTGTTGCGGCCGGTGCCGTCGACTGCGCGCCGGCACCCCCCAATGGATCGATCCGATTCCGCGAGATTATCAGGCGCTGCTTTCGAATCTGCGCACGGAACACGGTGATCCGATCGCGATTGAGACCGACGGAACCTTAGCAGCTGTCTGCCTGATACGTGAACGCGTGCGGCCCTCGGCCGCGGCCGCCTGGCGTGCTTGTCGCCATCAGGGCATGAGAGTCACGGTTCTGACCGGCGACCACGTGGAACGAGCGAAGGCCGCGGGTTTCGACCGCGTCCATGGCCGCCTCAGTCCGCTGGACAAGGCGCGCTTCGTCCGGAAATGGGAAGACGGCGGCGAACACTGTCTGTTTGTCGGGGACGGTATCAACGACGCAGCGGCACTCAGCCATGCCACCGCCTCGATCGCCCTCGCGTCAGGTGCCGAACTGGCGGGAGCGAACGCCCAGGCGACGCTGGTGTCAGACGACCTGACAACCATTCCCTGGGCACTCGAACTGAGCCGTCAAGCGCTGCGGTTGATTCGCTCCAATCTGATTTGGGCTGGCTCCTACAACGCGGTGGGCATCGCGTTGGCCGCAGCCGGTCGCTTGCACCCCATTGCCGCCGCATTGCTCATGGTTGGTTCAAGTCTTATCGTGACTGGCCGTACCATGCGGTTCGCCAACTCTCGGACGGCTGGCGACGGGCAACCCGTCAGCCCGGCCGAGTTCGGGGCGCAGTCGCGGCAATGGAAATTGGAAACCGATTTGCAGGGCGCGTGCTGTTGCCGATAGCGTGCCACGATTGTCCTGAATTCGCAGGCACCCGGCTGGAATTTGCACAATAATTCCCTGTTCCGCCGGCTCCATGCTTCTCCACAGTCCGCCATCGCACTCAAGACCAAGCCGAAGTCTGAATCATGGAAGCGAATCGCGTCGAACTTGTCAGGCGTCTGCCCGAGCAATTGGTGGAGTGCAGGTCCGCGGTTTGACCATGGAGCGCAGTATTTCACCGTGCGTGATTCACGGTTCGAACGCTTCGTGACCTCCTGGAAGCAGGACGGAATTGTCGCCGCCTGGAAGGGCCGACTGTGCACTCTGACCGGCGGTTGGCAGATCGCTGTTGAGTTACTGATCCGGCACTTTTTCAGGACGTCGCGTCGACACACCGTTTTTTCCGGTCTCATGCGCCGAACCGCTCGACTCGGCTGCACGCTTGATCCCGTTCAACATGCCGCCAAAGACGACCTGATGCAGCGGCACCACGGCGTACCAATAGAGGATACCGAGCAATCCTTTTGGGCGGAAGCGAGCGGTCATCGTTAGCCGGGTGGACCCGCCGTCCTCGATGGGATCTATGTAAAACTCCAGCCGAGCCGTCCCGGGCAACTTCATCTCCGCGTGCAGCAACAGCGACTTGCCACGTTCAATGCCCACAACCCGCCAGAAGTCGAGCGCCTCGCCGAACTCCACATTTTCCGCGTGCCGACGCCCCCGGCGCAGCCCAGGCCCGCCGACCAGTTGGTCCATCCAGCCACGGATTCTCCACAGGATGTCCCCGGCATACCATCCGTGACCGCCGCCAACCCGGCAGACGGCTGTAAACACCGTGGACGGTTCCGCTTCGATGTCGATCGTCCGTTGGTCGATGAAGACCTTTCCACCAGCCCACTTCGGGTCGCCAGGGATTGGTCCGGCCGCGGACCAACGCGTCGGAACCTGCCCTGCCTGCGTCGTTGAGATGGCTCGCCGAATCGCGGCACGCACGGACAGGGCCTCGTGCGGCATGAGCCGCTGCGCGGTGTCGTCGGCGACAACGACGCGATTGCGAAGACCGTCGGCGAGCGGGCGAGCGATGCGGTACGTGACCGGCGTAATGAGACTGATCCACGCCGAACTGAGGCGCGGAGTGAGGACCGGCACGCCAATGATCAGCCGCGGTCGAAGTTCGAGCTCTTCGGCCATAATCTGCATCAGCTTACGATAAGAGAGTACATCCGGGCCGCCGATTTGCAGATTGCGACCGCCGGTTTCAGGTACGTGTAGGCACTCGACCAACCAGTGAAGTACATCCGTGATGGCAACGGGTTGACACTCTGTTTGCACCCAGCGGGGCGTAATCATCACAGGCAGGCGTTCGACCAGATAGCGAAGGATCTCGAACGACGCCGATCCAGAGCCGATGATCATTGCCGCACGAATTGTCGTCACCGGGATACCTGTCGAGGATAACGCTTGCTCGAGTTCGCGACGGGAGCGGAGGTGCTCGCTCAAACCCTGACCGAGTTCGCCCAGGCCCCCGAGATAAACGATCCGATGAATGTCAGCATTTGCGGCAGCTTTGGCGAAATTACACGCCAGATGATAGTCTCGCTCCGCATAAGTGCGGCCCGCCGCCACCATCGAGTGGATCAAGTAGTACGCGACTGAACAGCCCTGAAGTTGCCCGGTAAGCTCTCCTGCATCCGCCAAGTCACTGCGGACGATCTCGACACGGGAATCGTTGCGCCACACGCGCTCATCGAGTTTGCGAGGCTCACGCGCAATGCAGCGAACACGATAGCCACGCTCAAGGAGTTCCGGCACAAGCCGCCCACCCACGTAGCCCGTTGCTCCGGTAACAACAATTCGGAATGCCTGGCCGCTATCCGAGTTCAGGGTGCATCTCCCGACTTAGCAAAACCAAGGGCGGGCACGAGCATGCGAAGTGCGAAGCCGGGGGTGGGTAAGACGTTAACCGCCAGGCGAGAGCCAATCCGCATCCGCAAAGCTAATCCGCTACGCCGAAGTGTCCGCAACAGTGGCACCATGCTGGTTGAAACGCTACGACGGAGCCACCATGCCGATCTCAAATCAGCAATGCGAACCAGCAGCTCTCGCCCATCTGCTTCTATTTCGACCGGCCGGCCGAACAGCGTACCCCGTAGCCGACCGGTCACGGTTAGTTTGGGTCCGATCCCGAATGACGCGTGCGAATCTTAAGCTTGCCGGTGAGCACCCACTCGGCATGCGCTGCGCTGGTACCCGTCCCGCTTGGAATCTTGACGTGCATGTCTTCAAACTCATAGGTGATTTCGGCATTTCTGCCGGTCAAGCGGTCGTAGAGGCCAACGGCCAGGTCTGGCCAGTTTGTCGTGTGTTCACTTTCTGCCATCCGAGTCTCCTTCACAATTTCGGGACATGCAATTCCGTGGGCTACGGTCAGGCCACCAGTCTACTGCAAAAGCGGCAGTAGCGCAACACACGGGCGCGAACATCTCCGCCGACACCGCGCATGGAACAATGATCCTCTCACAGGAGCCACCGTTGACGCCGAGCCCCCACGGAGAGAAGCGTTCGCGATAATTCGAGACGACAATCCCGCAACACATAGCGATCGTCGTGCCATATGATATGTCGTCCTCGTCGACGGATTCCGTGTGGATTCCGTGTGGATTTCATCATGAATGCGCCCATCACATCAGGTTGTCGATCAACACGCTTGTCATTGCGGCAGAAGGGCAACGAGCGTCCGACCTTGGATACGCCCATCTCAACTTCAGCCACGAGCAGTAGTTCATCAGTAGTTCATGTCAGCCGTCGCGTCAAATACGGCGCAAATACCAGCGGGTAGCCAGCTTTCGGTAAGTGAACATCAAGTAAAGATTTGGTCGGGCGAATAGAAGTCGCGTCACGATCCCCCAGAATCCTCGCTTATGCTCGTACTCGACATGTTCCTGAATTCCTGTCATCTCTGCTGTTAAGGGCGTAAATGCGTGCGTGTGCTCCCACTTCCTGGCCGGTCCTTCGAGTTGCACATCGGTGAAACCGCGCTCGGACACGTTGCGGTGAATTGCCTTCCACCGCAGCGGAAGAGGCCCCACCCAGAGTGTAAATTGCGATACGGATCCTTCGCCCAACGGCTCGATGTCGTGGAGTTGTACAATCGTGGGCGGAGGAGTCAATCTTTTCAGAGCACTCGTGTCACCATGAAATTCACGCACCGCCTTGAGCGAGGCGTAAACCGAAAATTGGTAGTCGAATACGGGCATCCGCGCATCCATTCCTTTCAATTAGCTGCGCGGCTGAAAACTGTTGTCGCCAGAAGCACCATACGTTTAGATTCCAGAAATCTGCTGACCACCACCGACGAACGCCTCGACTGCCGCAAATTGTCTCCGTGTCTGCAATTCGTCAAGATGCCGCTGCGATTGATCCCGGAAATACGAAAATGTAAGGCCGTCGAATCTCGACTCGCGGCTCACGACTGCATCCAAGTTGTCCCACAGTCCGATCCGCTCCTGGGCAGCCGCGGCCAATGTCTCCAATTCCACTACCCGGCTGAGATCGGAATAGGTCAAGAACGAGTCGTTCAACTTGAAACGTCCTAATTTTTCCGCAAACCACGCTGCACCCTGCTTCAAACGGCTCTCCACAGTATCCTTGCCGCCCATGCGGTGAATCACATCCTGGGCGACGGCTTGTTGCGCCCGTACTTCATTTTCGAGCTGCTGCAGGAACGCGCCCAGCGGTGTGGCTCGATTGTTCCGCCTGCAGCGGCGGATCAATGCAACTTCGGCCACCATCACGGCGAGATGATCATCCAGATAAATGCGCAAACGCTTGTCATTCATTATTTCACCCAGCCCGCTCCGCGTCCTCCAACGCCTGCCGCATCGCCTCCTTCATCCCCACGGGGCGCACGGGAAATACCTCGAGCGCTCTCTGATATCGGACAATCGTGGGATTGCGGAGGCCTTCGATCAGGTGCCGGCCGATTTCGGCGGTTGCGGGGGTGACCAGACCGAGCCAGAGGCTCGATAGGTACGGCGTCAAAACCGGCACGGAAATTAACCAACGACGCAGACCACGCTGTCGAGCGTATTCTTGAATCAGTTGGCCGTAGGTCACCACGTCGCTGCTGCCAATCTCATAGACTTGGCTTTCGCCGGGAGGCAGGTCCAGCGCCGCCAGAAGATAGGCCAGCACGTCTGAGATAGCAATCGGCTGTGTCGGCGTCGCCAACCAGCGAGGGCAAATCATCACCGGCAAACGGTTTGTCAGGGATTGGATCAAGTCGAACGAGAGGCTGCCGTTACCGATCACGACGGACGCTCGAAACTCGATGATCTGGATGTCGGATGTACGCAGCACTTTCCCCACTTCATGCCGGCTGCGAAGATGAGGCGATAGCTTGGGATCGGCTTCCTCGCCCAGACCGCCCAGGTAAACGATCCGCTGGATACCGGCTTGCTTGGCGGCGGCCGCGACATTCTCTGCAGCCTCCCGGTCGTCCCTCTCGAAATTTGCGGACGATCCCATCAGGTGAACAAGATAGTAAGCGGTCGTTACGCCGGAAAACGCCCGGTCGAGTGAACCGCGGTCCAGCACATCACCCTCGACAACCTCTGTTCTCTCGGCGACTCGGGACCGCAGCGTCGCGGGATTGCGGGCGAGGCACCGCACCGGCACGTCTCGCTGTTCGAGAAGAGGAAATAGACGGCTGCCTACGTAGCCCGTGGCCCCCATTAAGAGCAAAAGAGGGCCTTCCGATTCCAAATCCGCCGCCTGCATGTCGGATCCCGTCATAAACTCCCCTCAACGGATTCATAGCATCTGATAAAACACCAGCGATGCATTGCCCAAAACGCGTGTGTGCTGGCAAACACGCTGCAGCTGGTCAAAGAGGATCTGTTTTTCCTTCCGTTCCTTGAGCACGACCTCTTTCATGTACGTGTCTGTCACCGCATTGAGAAACACCCGCTGACCGTCACCGGCCGACGGGCTACATCGAGCCACCGTAGAGGCCGTCTACGCGTTCTTCCTGTCTTGAGAATTGTCGTGATTTTCTGACGGAATTGCACCTTCCAACAACGAGTTTTCCCCGGCGAACAAAAGCCAAATGGTCGACTTCTTCTGTCGAAAGAAATCCGGCATCGACTGGTTCGTGACGTCAATTCCCCGTGCGTGTAGCGGACCAACGATAGAAAGTGGCACGCTCTCGTCAAGATGCAACCGGATTTCCGCTATCCTTGGCCGCCATTATTGCATCGCGAAGTTGAGTGTAACGGGTGAAGCCATTGCTTGATAGTGATGGAGGAGCCGCTTGGTGGTCGTCGCGAACGATCACATGCTTCGAGGGCCAGTGATGCCGGGCGAAGGCACTTGTGCCTTACGATGCGACAGCACTCGCAGGATTGAATCTAGAACGAGATCAAGTCTCTTGCCCACGTCTTCGCTGAGAAACCGCAGCACGAAATAGCCATGCTCCTGCAACAAGACATCTTTGCGGCGGTCTCGTCGGTAAGCGTCCGTGCTGGTCAGATGCTGTGCTCCGTCGAGTTCGATCACGAGGCGCGCGTCGGTGCACAGCAGGTCAACCTCCATCCTTCCCCACCCGTCAAAGGGGATTGGTAGTTCGGCATTCAGACCGAATCTACCTGCGGTCTCTGGCAACGTTTCCAGTCGCCGATAGAAGAACGCCTCGGTTGCACTTCGAGCTCGCTCGAGTCCCTGGGAACCGGGATGTATGTCTCGAGCCACATGAACAAAGAGGTTGGCCAACGGCTTATCGACGCCATCACGGACAAGCCGCCTTACGGTCGCCGCGAAATGGTTTTTCCACTGCGGATCAACCGGTAGCGGAACCTCCACCGGCCAGCCAGGAACGGCACTGCCTGGCAGGCATACGGTGTATCCCACGGCTTCATACCCGGCGCATCGCCGATCAAACATCCGGGCCAGCATTGGCACGTTCAGATCGGCGTAGTCATAGACGCGGACTTCGGTCTTGCCGTCATGCAGTCGATGCAACCGTCCGACGTACTGCGCGACGGTTCCCCGCCAAGAAACAGGCAGTGTCAAAAACAGCGTGTCGAGTCGGGAATCATCGAAACCCTCGCCAATGTAGTGGCCGGTCGCCATTAACACGCGTTCTTCATCGTCCGGAATGCAGGACAAACGTTCGTTCACAGCCCGTACTTCACGGGAACCTGCGCCGCCGTGCAGGACGATCACGTGTTGAACTCGCGTCTTCAGGCGCGGGGCCAGGGTTCTTAGATGCTCTTTTCGTTCGGTCAACACTAGCGGCGAGCGGCCCTCTCGAACGCTCTGCACCACTTCGTCGCAGATGACCCGATTGCGAGCCTCGTCGGCAATCAGTTCCTGGTAGAGATCGTGAAACTGTGTCCGCGGATCGGGGTCGGCTTCTGCCTTTGAACGAAACGATGTGGGGCGAACGTGAACCGTGTGCTGAAACGGCCGCTCTGCGGCAGCCACTTTCGCATCAACTCGATGCCTCACCGGACCACATTGCATAAAGATGATCGGGTGATGTCCGTCCTTGCGTGTCACCGTCGCGGACAACCCGGTCGCAAATTTCGCCTTCGCTCGCCGCGCGACGAGTTCGAAACTCCGTGCCGACAGATGATGACATTCGTCAACGACTATATGGCCGTAATCGCCGATACAGTCTTTGACGACGCCCCTGCGAACCAGGCTTTGAATAATGGCGACATCCAGCTTGCCGGTGGGCTTCTTCTTTCCACCCCCGATCCGCCCAATCTCGTCGTGTGGCAAGCCGAGAAAGGTTGCCAGACGCTCAACCCACTGATCTGCCAGTTGTCGGCGATGTACGAGTACCAAGGTGTTGACGCCGCGTTGGGCAATGAGCCACGCCGCAACAGCCGTTTTTCCAAAAGCTGTCGGCGCGGACAATACTCCAGTGTCGTGAGCCAACATCTTGCGTGCCGCCGTCTGCTGATCTGAATGCAGTTGACCATGAAAAGTGACATCGAGCGGCGTCCCCGCAAAGCGTTCATCGCGAATATCGACCGCGATGCGCAAATGGGAAAGCAAGGCCTGTACTTCCTCGAGACATCCGCGCGGCAGAGCAAAATGACACGCATGGTCCTCGGCGCAAGCAATAATCCGCGGCTTGTCGAATGCCGGCAGACGCATGGACTGCGCCTTGTAGAATTCCGGGTTCTGAAAGGCTGCTATCCTGAGCAGCTGGTTGCGTACGCCCGGCGGCAGACAATCTTTCTCGATGTAGATTTGATCTCCAAGCGCCAAGTCCAGGCGATCCGGGAGAGGACCGATAGTGGCGGAATCGATTCCTCGGCGAGAAGGAGGTGCGCGCCAGGGAGCGACATCGTGTTCTTCGGTTGGCGCCATTCGGACACCAACAATCCGTCCCCGTCGACTCGCATCATAGACGATCTTCTCGACGGTCCTCTGCGCGATCATCTTGACCGAGGAGAGATATGCCCACTGATCGGGGTGCGGTGCAAAGCCCTCATCGACAAAGAGCGTGTTACCGGCCTTCCGCGGTGCGCCTTGAAGCGGCAGAGCGATCAGGCTGCCGAATCCACGCCGGGGCAAGGTGTCCTGGTTTGGGAAAAAGCGGTCGTACGAGTCGAGCCCGATGTCCGGCCGCTGTTCCATCGTTTCGGTCAGAATGTGTGACCCAAACCTGCGTGCCAGCGTCGCGGGAAGCGGTTCCTCGAAGAACATCCAGAGGTGCCCGCCATTGCCAGATCGTGATCGCTCGAGAGCAGCGGGAAGTTCGAGGTCGCAACAGGTTTTCAGGACTGCGAGCGCGTCGTCTTGCCAGCAGGACTTGTCAAAGTCAATCGCAAGAAAGAAACAGGTTTCGTCCAGCAGCATGGGGTATACGCCGGCAACAAAATCGGCACCCCGGTCATCCCGTCCAGAGAGGTGCCAACGAACCACGTCATCCGTTACTGACAGAAACTGCCGATGCTGGCAATCGGCACATTTGACGCGCGGCTTCTCACAGATTCCTTGTACCCATTCATTCGCACAAGCTGGAGCGTAACCTGACTTTCCCGCTCTGCGACTTTCAAAGCGACGCGGATAGACATCATCGCGCCCGCGAAAGAGTGACCGGAAGAGGGCAATCTTCGCTTCCGGCGGCGACCGGTGATCAACGGCAGGACGTTCCATGAGCGCATCCCCAAATGTTCGTAAAAAGGGACCCGCACCGAGCCATGCTGGATTTGAACCGGCAACGCCGACTCCGCTCGGAGCGAGTCCCCTTTCTGCGACACCCCTGCGACTCCCAATGTGGCGATGTAATATCAGGCGAGCAAGCGTCGGGGAAGGTCCTTGTTGTCTCGCCGATCCCCGGCCGGGAAGCAAGAGACAATCAGGCCCGAATCTCTCCCATTGTCTGCTGCGTTCGCAATTACGACCGAGCGCACGCGTTTTGTCAACCGAAATTACTCGGTTCGCCAACCGAAATACTTCATTGACTGTGTCGTTCCTGAGTGGGGTTCTCCGGTTCGGCGTCGCAAAGCGTTGGCGGCTTCTCCGGAAGAGGCAAACGCAGCATGTCCACAATCCCGGAAAGCGAATGTGGGCATCCGTAGAACACCGTGCCTAATGTGATGCATGGCGGATTTCCGCAGCGCGGCTCGCTTAGGAGCTGCCCACCCGGACAGATCAAAGTGATACAATGACGATCTGATTTGCCGGCGCGTGATGGTTCCGCGAAGCAAAGTGGTCTACGTCACTGCCGACCGGCCGCTTGCCGCGTCATTTTCAACAGACGCACCAACTGATGGCCTTGGTAGACGAGGAACGTGGGACGACGGTCGAAGTCGGCGCCGCTCGCGCGACGAAAACACGCGTCACTTTGACTGATCTGCAAGCGGAGTGAGCCTTCGGCTGCCAACCGCCCCTGGGAGCAATGCCATGCATCGCCAATCGCACCACGGACGCAAACGACGGAAACCTAGGTTTCATCATCATACGAAACCGGGTGGGGAGCCCGGAACACTAAAAGCCGTTCCGGACACGCCGCAATCCGTCGTGCATCTGATTGCCTTCAATAAGGACCGGCTGATCGAGAAACGTATTGAACACATCCATCAATTGCAGGCATACCTCGACCAGGCCACGGTCACGTGGATCAGTGTGAATGGATTCGGTGATACGAAGACGATCAAGCACATCGGAGAGCTATTCGGCTTTCATCCCTTGGCGCTGGAAGACGTGATCAACGTTCACCAGCGGGCGAAAGTCGAACCGTACGGCGAGCATCTCTTCATCGTGACCCGGCTCGTGGCCATGACTGCCGAACATCTGGAATCGGAACAGATCAGCATCTTTCTTGGCAAGAACTTCGTCGTCACATTCCAACAACGATCGGGCGATTCTTTCGATCCCCTCCGCGAGCGGATCCGCACCGGCGGAGGCCGCATCCGCGAGGCGGGAGCGGATTACCTGGCGTACGCATTGATCGATGCAGTCGTCGATTCCTACTTTCCTGTCGTCGAGCGATTCGCCGATCGTCTGGACGATCTGGACGAAGAAGTCGCGACCGGCCAAAGCCCCTCCGTGACCGAACGCATCCACGATGTGCGAAACGATTTGCTGTTGCTGCGCCGCAGTGTCTGGCCGCATCGCGACGCGTTGAACGAACTGGTACGCGACCAGCATCCGGTGATCGCCGACGAAACCTGCCTCTTTCTCCGTGACTGCTACGATCACACGGTTCAATTGATTGAATTACTGGAAGTGTACCGTGAGATGTGCGCCGACCTGCGCGACTATTACCTGTCGCTGGTCAGCAACCGCATGAATGATGTCATGAAAGTGCTGACCATCATCGCCACCATCTTTATCCCTCTCAGCTTTGTGGCAGGCCTGTACGGTATGAATTTCAATACCGCATTGCCGGGTAACATGCCGGAACTGAATTGGCCGTATGGCTACGTGGCGGCGATCTCGGTGATGGCGTCCATTGCATTTGGCATGCTGATCTACTTCTGGCGTCGTGGTTGGATCGGGCCGACCAAGCCTCCTCCACGCATGTGACCGATTGGCCGCCGTCCAGTCCCAGATTGTCGCGCGGAACGGATGGTCAGTGACCACGATGCAGCCACGTCCACCTCAGCCGCCTCGGTTTTTTTATGCGCGTGTCGACCGTGTCAAGTTACCGCGAAGTGTTGCCATCGAACCCGAGGTGCTTTACATACACCAAGAACCATCCTTTGGGCGTTCGTGACGCACCGGTAGCGCTCCCCTCTGGAGGGTTTTGGCCGGTGTCGGCAACTCATCTTCCGTGGGGATGTAAACGAGTTCCGACAAACGACGGTTGACGAAAGTAAACTCCTATCGGCAAATCACTTCGCGTTATGACGCGATCAATCGACGAATCCATGACGTTACTTGGCCCGGAACAGTAGACAGACATCAGGATCGATTGATTGATCAACTTGACAAGGAGTTAAGCAAGGCTTCCCCGAGCGCGGGACCGACTGCTCGAAACTATTCCATCCTCCATCGAACTGCAATACAAGAAGGCAAACTTCGTGCTTGGAATCGGTAGCTCCCGTATTTCAGTGCAGTGCGTTTCGTCGAATCAAAATCGGGCCTTTCACTTTTGGTGGGCCGTCGCTCGTCATCCGGATCATCCTCCGCGCAGCCGCGAACCCAATCAGTGTTCCGATAACGTTACATAGGACGTCAATAACTGCACTTCCTGAGAAATCGGCCGAAGGCCGTTTTCAAGATTCCAAGTCGGTGAAGGCCGATTTTTCAGGAAGTGTTAATTGCTGGCGAAAACAGATGTTTATGAAAAGGTCTGGAGTTCTTTGGCTTTCAAGGAAACGACGTTTTCGGACCGCACCGATTCGTTTTCAGGCAGCGGAACATCGCCTTTCTCGGTGCCAATTTTCGCCACACTCTTGATCCGCTCGATTTTCTTCCTGCCTGCGAGGGCGGTCGCAGTTTCGTCGTCGTATTCAAACCAACGTAAACCATCAGCCGTGTATCCCTTCGCAGTCGGAGGGGTTGTCGGCGGCGCCTGACCAGTAACAGCGCATTCGCATCAACGGCGAACTGATGGGCCGATAGTAAATCTCGAAAGGTGGTATCGGCTACAGACCCGCTCATGGAAAGCAGCCATACGCAAAAAGCTGGGAGGCTCTTCACGAATTCTTCACCGGCCAGAAGTGGATGCCGACAGGCAACGTTGACGAGTGGGATGAATCCGATTTCGACGGACGCACAAATAATCGCCTCCATACCGCGCCCCGACGGCAGCGGGCACATACGGCGCAGAACAGCTCGCAGCATACTGCCGGCGTCCATGATAGCAGTACGAGAGACGCAAAACAGACGCGCACCTCAATGCGGAATGCTCCGCTGGGCAATGTGGGAAGCGTTATGGTCACCAGTGCCGCGCGGGCTGGCCGCCGCTGCTGTCGGGGCCGGGCCTTCTGTGCCGACGCCTTTGGTTGAACGGCAGAGCACCCGATTTCTTCCGCCCCGATATCCGTTGCGCGGAACCGGTCTACGGGGACGGGGTGCCAAACGCTTTACTGTTGGGCCGTCCTACGGCCATCTTTCCCTTAGCAAGGCCCCGCGGTCCCTTGCTCTGCCACCCGTTCTCTTGAATCCCGACCCACAAACGATGCTCTGACGACGGAAGTTCCGAAACTCGCCTGTCTGGTTCCGTCCCGTGATTCCGTCCCATGACCGAGGAGAACGAGTGCCAGATACGGGAGTCCGCAACGAAATAGCAACTGGAGAGAGCTGGGCTCGGGGACGCGAACGAAATTGATGTCGAGTTTAGTTGGACAGCGCCGCTTTGCCGTCCCAATTTAACCCGAAGCGTAAGCGAGAGGACTAACTTGAGGAGCTTCCCTCGACGCTTCGAGGGACCAACTTGAGGAGCTTCCCTCACTGACGCTTCGGGTTATGATTTTCGCAGGTCTTTCGCCCGAAGCGGCGCTGTCCAATCAGGGTTCTCATACCAAATTAGACCCAAACCCGCGCCAACCTGGCCTTCATCGGTGGTAATGACGTCAAGGTCTCCGTCACCATCCAGGTCGTCCAACTACAGCAGATCTAACTTACTACCGTCCACGCCACTGATGTCGTTCCATCGCCAAGCGGTGTCGGTCGGACCGCCGTCCTGCTCCAGCCATATCACGCCGCTGCTGCGGCGGCGTCTGTTGGCATGCTCGGCCGAGAGCACGATATCCAATTGTCCTTCTCGATTAATGTCAGCCATCGCCGCCGCTTTGGCCCGGCCGAAGTCCGCCGGCCAGGGGAGGGAGGTGCTGTTCCAATTACGACCTGTACCGTCGCCGAAGTGACAGCCGTCGAAGAACGGCATGTCCCGTTGGGGGCTCGATGAGCCAAGGAATAAACACCGCACGACTGGAATGGACAGCCTGAACTTCTTCGATGAACTTGCGTTCATGGATTTGCCGTTGCCGCAATGTTGGGTCAGTGACAGGCAACGTGCTAAGCACCTGATTTACGACCCAGCCGAAGGGCTCAATGTCTGCTCGCCGTAAGTCACGCTGAAGCGCCGCCGCTTCGTGCACTGGAGTGGACTCGGGTAAGGTAACCAGCAGCACGCGCGTAAAGTCTCGGTCACGCAATCGCGGCAGGAGCTGCTGAACGGCTTCGGGCATTTCACTACTTTGACGAGAGACTTCACGGTGATACGCAAGGGCAGAGTCGAGTAGTAGAATGGTATGACCCGTGGGCGCTGTGTCAAGAACCACAAACCGGTTCGTTCCTTCTGCGACCGCATCGGCAAATGCACGAAACACGGCGATCTCTTCCGTACATGGCGAACGCAGATCTTCTTCAAGTAGCGCCTTGCCGGGTGCATCGAGATTCGCCCCCGCTCGGCTCAACACTTCAGTAGCGTATTTCTCTGTTTCTGCAATCGGATCAATACGGCTTACTGCCAGATTCGGCAGGGAATCAGCACCGAGGGTTGAAGTAAGGTGGGCCGCAGGATCAGTTGTTGATAAATGAACATCGTAGCCGCGCTCAGCAAGTGCCACGGCAATGGCAGCCGCCACCGTGGTCTTGCCCACGCCTCCCTTTCCCATCGTAAGCACTACTCCATGACCAGATGCCGCGATCTCATCAACTACACTCGCAAGAGATGGTAGGTCAGCTGCTGCTTCGTCAATCTCATCTCCGGATGCGTTTGATTCAGTGGCGCATTTTTTGGCTGTCAACAAGTCTCTCAGTGCGGCAAGTCCTATCACTCCGTCAGCTCGCAGCGGCACCCTCGTTTGCGGACGCCGGGCGAGTGCCTCCGGCATCTCTTGGAGCGCCTTGTCTCCGCGATTCTCAAGTGCAACCGCATAGGGATCCTTCCTGTGTGCGGCTGAAAATACGCCGTTGATCACAACATGCTGGTTCTCCACTCCTAGTAGCGCGAGTTCGTCGCTGGTCCGAGCTGCCTCCTTGAGTGCCGAACTCTCTGGTCGAGCAACCAAAATAAGCGTTGTCGTTTCAGCATCGCTTAGAGACTTCACGGTCTGCTGATAGAGTTTTTGCTGTGCCTGCAATCCGGCAAGGGGGCCAAGACAACTTGTCCCGGTCGTGTTTTGTTCCATGAATCCAGACCATGCAGACGGCAGTGTCAGTAGCCGCAACGTGTGACCAGTCGGGGCCGTATCGAAAACGACGTGTTCGAACTGCGAGGTCGCCTCGGGGTCACCTAGTAAGCGGGAGAATTCATCAAAGGCGGCAATCTCTAGAGTGCAGGATCCGGAAAACTGTTCCTCCATACTTGCGATTGCTGCATCCGGCAAGACACCGCGATACGGCGAAACCATTCGCTCCCGGTATTCCGCGGCAGATTTTTCGGGGTCAAGGTTCATCGCCCAAAGTTTTGGTAAAGAATCCACCTGAGTCGGCTGATTGCCAAGCGCGACTCCGAGCACTTCGTTCAAATTAGACGCTGGATCGGTGGACACCAACAAGACTCGCTTGCCAGAATCAGCTAACGTTACCGCTGTTGCGCAGGCAACCGAAGTTTTGCCAACGCCCCCTTTGCCGGTAAAGAAGATATTTCGTGTCGCGGATTGAAGGTAGTTCATTCGTACGCATTTCCTTTCGGTATTCAGTCTCACGGCGCGGCTAGCAACAACCGCTACTTCCACAGCATCCGTCCTGTGGTTCAGCAAGAGGCAATGTGTGACGGACGGGCGAGCCGTCTACCGAAGCAGCGAGCGCTTCGCGTGTTGGATAGCTCTTGCGACTGACAACTTCCCCGTTGACAAGAATCACGGGCAAGCAATCCACTCCTTCGCTACTCAGCAGTTGGTGTATGGTCGCGTTGTCGATAAACGCTTGAGGTTGTTGGGCCAGGTTAAAGCGCTCGACCTGGTGGCCTTGTCCCTTGAGCCAATCGAGATCTGCTGCAAATTGCGGTAACACCGGATCGACTTCTGGCCCGCAGACGCCGGTCGAACAACACATCGGCTTGTCATACACTTGAATGGTCTTCATGTTTTTCTCCTTTGCGGTATTCGTTAATGACTGTTGAGAGAGAGCGTCATATGGAGGGCTCATCGCATGCACCCGAACGCTTGCGACATATGCATTTGCATCGAACGTATGCATGATTTGTGCCAGCCCATCGTGAAGTGATGAGTTAGCCGCGACCGGCGTACCAGAACTTGAAGCAGGTTCCGTGCCGCAGCATCCGCCACTTGCTTGGGCATAGGCGTTAAGATCAGCGCCGGTGTCGGTAAGTACGATGGAGCTAAATCCCGCCTGTTTCAGCAGTTCGCGGTATTCGGAGAACAAAAGTGCTCCCGAGATGCAACCGACGTAGGCTTCGACACTCGCCTTTACTTCCACTGGTAATGCCTGCTTCAGGGCGATGTCGCTAATCGCAACGCGTCCTCCCGGTTTCAGCACGCGCCGAATCTCGCGAAACACGGCGAGCTTGTCGGGGGCCAAGTTGATAACGCAATTGCTGATGACGCAGTCGACCGTTTCGTCAGCGAGCGGCACGTGGTCAATACTTGCCTGATGAAGCTCGACGTTTTCTAACCCGAGCTGCGACCGGCCCGCTTCTGCCCTGGTAAGCATTTCGGACGTCATATCAACACCGATAGCTTTTCCGCTTGGACCAACTTGCTTTGCGGCGAGAAACAGATCCATCCCGCCTCCGCAGCCAAGATCAAGGACGATCTCACCTGGTTTGATACCCGCTAAGGCGAGCGGATTGCCGCAGGACAGTCCCATGTTGGCCTGCTGAGGCAACTGATTAAGTTCCTCTTCGGAATAGCCAAACGCGGAGGCCACCGCCCGCACAGTTTCCGAGTCATTCCCTAGCGTGCTCTTCGCTACGTCGGCGTACTGGCTGCGCACCTGCTCAATCGTTTTCTCATCGCTCATTTTCACGGCCTCTTATCGTATATCGGCGACAGACGATATAAACGGTAAAAAAACACTCATAAATTCGTCACTAGCTTCTTAAGATTTTCCAAGGCTTTCTGGTCGATGCAGTAGCACACTCTCGGTCCGTCAATCTCGCCTTGGACGAGCCCCGCTTCTTTCAGAATCTTCAAGTGCTGAGAAACGGTCGATTGAGCCAAACTCATTTCATCGACGATCTCCCCGCACACGCATGAGCTTCGACTTAACAGCAAGCGAACGATTCGCACTCGTGCCGGATGTGCCAGCGCCCAAGTGAGCTTGGCTAGGTCATTGGCCCACGCGACGTCCGGCAATCGCAACTTGCCGCTTGCGTCACAACACTTTGCACTCTTGATTTTTGGCTTTGCCATGCTCCTGAGCCCTACGGCGGGTCGCCCGATTCTTTCATCGTTAATTAACGATAGGACTTCTAGGTCATTTTGTCAAGCGCGCCTGCCTGCGCAGCTTGAACTAGGCCCTGATCAAGCGAAGCCCACAAGGGCTTCGCGTGAGTAAAAACGGAAAAACTCGAAAACTCTCGGCGTTCTTGGCGGTATCATGATTGGTCGTCAAACCAATACCACAAGACACGGAGGGCTTTCGAGTGAACGCCAAGATACGACAGAAACTGGCTGCATGCTTTAGCAAGCGGAAACGCGACGACACCCAGATTTTGCATCCCGAGGTCGCTCGGCTCTGAAAGCAATGGCTGGCGGGGAAGCCCACACTCGGGCCAACGGACCTGTTATTCCCCGTCTCACGCTATGCACCGGGCGGCAAAGAGCGGAAGACCCACAAGATGATGCGGCGTGATCTAGAGTCAGCACGCGAGAAGTGGATTAAAGAGGGAAAGACTGACGTGGACAAAGAAGCCCGCGCGGCAACCGACTACCTGACGTACTGCAACAATGACGGTCTGTTCGCGGACTTCCATTCCAACCGGCATCTGTTCATTACGAGTCTGGAACGGGCTAACCTGTCGCCGAAGATGGCCCAGACGCTAGCGCGGCACAGTGATGTGCGGCTCACGTTGGGCGTGTACACGCACGTTGGGTTGCATGATCAGACCGCGGCAATCCAGTCGCTGCCGGCCCCGCCTGAATCGAGCGTCGGCCCTAAAAGTGATGCGATGGTGCTGCGTGCAACAGGGACGGATGGAACGGAAAGTCGGGCGCCGGCGGACGATAACGGGCCAAAAATGGTGCCCATATTGGTGCCGTGCGGTGCCGAAAATGGTGCCGAACGGCCTGCATTGGAGGAGTTAGCAATTGCATCAAATTGCACAGAAGACGATGAACAACAGTGCGATAACAGCGATTCAACCGTTGACCTAACTGCTCCACAATGCAAGACATTTCGCACTGAACAACAACCTTCTGCATCGCATCGCACTAAGTTGCGCACACGCAATAAAAAAGTATCCCCGAGAGGATTCGAACCTCTAACCTTCGGCTCCGGAGGCCGACGCCACGTTGACGCAACCAACAAAGAAGACAACGACTTAGGCGAACCACCACGGAGCGAAGTGCCCCCATTGGTGCCGTGTTTGCCGGATGGGCAGGCTGCCAGCCAACGCGCGCGGCTCAGTCGCACGGATCTGCTGCGATTGGTCGACGCCTGCCGCGATCTGCCGCCGGCGATCAAAGTGGCGATCCGGGCGCTCATTAAGACGGTCGAATGAAGCGAAACAAAGCGGTTCGTATCGGCACGCCGGTCGCGCGATCCGGCCGTTGCCATCCAGCGAATTGCATCAACGACGCACTGAATCTCGCGGTGTAGTCGCCGCCATATGCTTGGCCCCCCGGCGGTGTAGGAACCGTGGGCAAGACATAGTTGGCGAGTAAGCCCCATTGTCAGGGACTCACAATACACTCACAAGGAAACCTAGACAGACTGCAGCAATTCCAAACCCGTAAATCAGCGCTCTGTTCGAGATGATTCCTGCGAACATAATCCAGCAGCCGTAAAGATAGACGTAGAATCCATTGGGTATGTCGTGAGACAAATTATCAATTGAGAGTGCGAGGCTGTAACCGGCTGTCAAGAGAAGCACCATGACAGTGCTTAGTTGACAATTCACAACAGAGCTCTCGCTGCCGGGGCGATTCATGCTCAGGCTCCAATGCTGCCAACGGGGGGGGATGTCTGTTGCCGCTCGCTCCAATGCGAGTCGACACTACATCACTC
>CAZNKT010000018.1:53277-66891 GCA_964573605.1 uncultured Pirellulales bacterium | reverse complement strand
CTTAGTCACGGTGCTGGTAGTGCAGCCAGTCATTCGGGCGATCGTTTCCGCTTTTTGGGCTTTGAAGTAGTGCAGCACGATCGCCACCTGCTCGCGGTCGGGCAGCCGCTGTACTGCGTCGAGCAAATCGCGTGAATCTTCGTCGAGTCGGCCGTTCCTCTCCTCTTCCGCCGGTATATCGTTCAGATCGAGTACCGAGTCGACGTGCTGCCGTCTGCCGCGAATGTGCAGCGCCTGCCGCCGGGCGATCTTCAGGACCCACGGTCCGAACCGCGAACGGTCTGTCAGTTGACCCAGATTCATGTAAGCCCTCAGAAAGGTCTCTTGAAGGACGTCCTGAGCCAAGTGGGTGTCGCGCAGGATTGCGACCGCTGCCGCTCGTGCGACAGGCTCGTAGCGGCGCACCAACTCGGCAAATGTGGCCTTGTCGCCAGCCGCGACGGCACGGACCAACTCATGATCACTCTGTTGGCTCATTCGTTTCACCGGAGAAACTGCCGTTTCTATCTACTTAGAGTGCTCCAGCGGCCGATTTGCGGCAGGCTGCGCAGCAGAATTCCAACATTATTTGTAAACCAGCCTTAGGCGGGCCGGGGAGGGCTTCTTTGGCCTGCGTTCCAAAACCTGATCCACGTATCATGGAAACGCGAAGACGATCGATGACTTCCAGTTTGTCATTCGTGATGTCATAGGGATGCTCCCACTTGACCGCGTCGAGGTTCGTTAGCAACTGCTGCCGAAACTCAGTGTCTTCTCGACGGGTACGCGGCAAGATGGTGACGAAGCGGCCATCCTGATTTTGGATGTATTGCAGATTCTCGGGCGTTGCCAGTGTGCAGTCGGCTACGCAGAGGAAGTCGGCGTTACCGACCAATTGCCGCAACCAATCCCAGGTCTCACGGTGCGTCGTATCATCCGTAAGGTTGCCGCTGGCCGTGGTGAAGTACAGGGCTCTGGCTGCCGGCACCCGGGCCACGCGGAACGCCGGCCGGAGCGAGCATTGCCGCCGTCGAACCGTCCTATCCGAGGCGGTTCGAGACGGGCTGTGCCGTGGGCCGGAAATTGGTCATTACGAAGCATGTCCCCGCGAAAGCGCCGTAACGATCACCGAACTGGACTCCCATTCGTCTGCACGATGGCCGGTGGAAATGTTGTGGCGGGCAGCCACTTGCTGGGCGGACGAGGGGGAAGGATAATGCGTCTGAAGCTGGGCGAATGCGTTTTAGAGCCTATCCGAGTACCCTATGAACGATGCTTGCCCTCGCCTATGAGTGCCATCACCGCAGGTATATGGATGGGTTCTTAGCGGATTGCACCACAATTAAGATTTCAGGAGGCTCGTCATGGTCCGCCGAAGAAAGTTATTCCAAGTGTTGCCGGCGCTGTTGTTGACGCTCATCGCCGTGGCTGCCGTCCCGGCAGCCGAGAACGTACTGGCGCTGGTACCCGAGGATGCTTGGGGCTTTGTCGTGGTGACGGACGTCGGCGCGACCATCGAGAAGATCGAGAAGCTGAGCGAACGGATCGGCGCGCCCGTGCCCAGCCCTTTGCTAATGTTCAAGACGACCGCCGGCATTGACCTGGATTTGAATGAAGAAGGTGACGCTCTGCTGGTGATGATGCCACCGGCAGGCGAGCTGGAGAACCCCAGCTTGGTCACGGTGATGCCCGTAGCCGATTACGAGGCGTTCGTCGGCCGGTTTTCCGGGAATTCCGCGGAAGGAAACACCGTGCTGGAGATCGGCGGTGAGAATGTTCTGGTGGCGGAAAAGGGCGACTATGCGGTGATGACCGGCGTCGAGTCGAAGGCGGCACTGGAGGCGTTTCTGGCGCGCGACGTGAAACTCGCAGCAGTGATTGCTTCGCTGGACGAGTGGATCGCTTCCAACCAAACCGCGGCTGCGGTGCTGCCCGGAGGGGTCAGGGCCGGGATGGACCAAGCGCTGCGGGGCCTCGAGCAGGGCCGGGCTGTGTTTCAAAACATGGCTGCCAACGTGCAGGATCAACAAGCCCAGCAGATGAAGCAAGTGCTGCAGATGATGGGCGTCGCCGAGCAGTTCTGTGAGGGCGTGAAAGACGAGGTGTCGGTTTTCGCCATAGGCGCGCGGATCGACGCGAATGAGAACATTTTCATTGCCAGCCGAACGCAGGCTACCTCGGGTGGAAAGTTGGCCGAGTGGACCGACTCGGTTGAGAAGCAAGAAGTCCACTTGCTGGCCGGACTGCCGGCCGGACCATTTGTGTTGGCCGGCGGCGCCGCCGTTTCGGAACAGGCGATGGAGGTGCTCACCCGCTGGTCAATCCAAATGATGAAAGCCAATCCGCAGATGTACGGCGCGGAGCTGAGCGAGGAGGACGTTGACAAGTTGGCCAAGGCCTCGCTGGCGGCGATGAAGGGCGTGCGCACGATGTCGATGTCGATGGCGCCAGGCGAGGGGAACGAGCCGCTCTACGACACGATGACCGTGGCGCTCACGGTAGAAAACCCGGCCGCTTACCTGGCCAATTACAAACAGGCCGTACTAGCGAGCTCGGGGCTAATGAAAGGGCCCGACGGTGAGCCCTTGATGGAGATGGAGGCGATCGACGTGGAGGTCGCCGGCGTGGCAGCGCTGAAGGTGACTTTGGACATGAGTGGCATGTTCGAAGCGCTGGAGCGATCGCCGGGCGTTCCCCAAATCAAGGCGTTCACCGAAATGATGATCGGCGAAGGAGGCAAGACCCAAGTCTTCGTCGTGCCTGTGGGAGAGAAAACCGTCGTGATGAAGTACGGCTCCGAGGAAAAGGTTGTCCGGGCCGTGAGGAACATGCAAAGTGGCGGCGCCGACCTGAGTCAGGACGCGCAGGTGGGCCACACGGCCGACCTGCTGCCCGCGGGCGCGCAGGGATTGCTCTACGTGAGCCCCAGCGGCGTGGTGGCGATGGTCGATCGCTTCGTGAACATGATAGCGCAGGCCATGGGGCAGCAGGCGCCGCCATTGGAGATTCCGATGTTTCCCGCGTCGCCGCCGATCGGCTGCACGCTCAAGGTGGTGCCCGGCCGCCTGGAAACCGAGGAAGTCGTGCCGGGCGAAACGCTTAAAGCGCTGGGCGACTACGTACGGCAGTTTTAGGCGGGAGTGATTCATGAGCGAAAATGAATGGCGCATCATCGGGCGACGCGATGTGCTGAAAGGCGCCATGGCATCGTCGGTGGCACTGGGATCCGGTTCGCTGAGGGCCGATGATTCACACCTCGGCAATATTCGTTTGGTTTCGGCGGGTCGCAGCGCATCCGTGATCGAGCGCGAAAACAAGAAACCCGGCGTACGAAACTGGCAGCTCACTCGCGTCCGCATCAATCAAGGTAATTATCGCACATCACTGATCGAGGGTTACTGCTCGCACCAATCGATCGCGGCCGGAGAAACGCTCAAAATCTTCGTCAGCACGAAGCCCCAGCGCCAGTTTGCGATCGACGTGTACCGCATGGGATATTACGGCGGTACAGGCGCGCGGAAGATGACGACGCTCGGGCCGCTCGACGGACATGCGCAGCCAGTTCCCGAATTAGGCCCAACGCCTGGGCGGCTTCGAGAGTGCGATTGGGAGCCAAGTGCCGAGCTGAAGATTCGCGACGACTGGCCCAGCGGCGTGTATCTCGGCAAACTAACGACGATCCCCTCGACAAAATCGGAACCGTATTGGCAGAGCTACGTTATTTTCATCGTCCGCGATGAGCGACCGGCGGACGTTCTGTTTCAATGCAGCGACAACACCTGGCAGGCCTACAACCGCTGGCCCGTGAACGAGTCGCTTTACACGCATCCCGATGGGGCTCACGCGCCCGACGTGGCCGTGAGCTTCGACCGGCCCTATGGCAAGTACGTCCAGATCTTCGAACACCCGCTGTCAATCGGTTCGGGTGAGTTTTTGCTGTGGGAGTTTCCTCTCTGTTACTGGCTGGAACAGCACGGGTATGACGTCACGTACGGCTCGAACTGCGACACGGTCGACGCCGAATTCCTCACCCGATGCCGGACATTTATCAGCGTGGGGCACGACGAGTATTGGGACTCGCGGCAGTACCACGCAGTGAAGGCCGCTATCGACGCCGGAGTAAGTGTCCTTTGGCTCAGCGGGAACTCGGTGTTCATCGTGTCGCCGTTTTCTCCCAACCTTCGCGGTGCCTTCAATCGCATCATCACACGTGCCGGCGCCTACGGCCCGATTCGCCAGGACGAACACGCGTCTTACCAACAATTGTTCGCCGGCCTCACCGGCACAGGGCCGGACGAACGCAACATCATTGGTGCGCGAAGCGTTGTGCCCTTCAACGGCGGCGGCGACTGGACGTGCGTACAACCCAACCACTGGATCTTCGACGGCACTGCAATGAAACATGGTGAAAGCATTCCCGGTCTGGTCGGTTGGGAGCACCACGGCGAACCGGACCTCGAACGAGAGGGACTCCAAGTGCTGGCCGAGGGTCCCGTGTGGGCCGGCGGCACGCGCGAGGGGCGGTACGCGGCGACCATTTTTCCCGGCCCTCAGAACAACTTCGTGTTCAACGCCGCGACGATCTTCTGGTCCCAGGATTTGTCGACGCCTCCGGGACATATGATTCCGTGGTCTCACTGGAGCCGACCTCACGGTTCGGACCCGCGCGTGCAACAGATCACGCACAATTTATTGCGGCGCGCGATCGGCGCTTGACTAACCGTCGGTGAATTGTTGTTGTCAGCCGGATGGCGTTCGGCGAAGATACTACTTCCGGAACAGCCACCCCACAACGAACGTGCCCAACATCGACACAATAAGGGCAGCGCTCGCCGGCTCGGGCACCACGAACGATTCGAGCGAGTCGACTTCCGCTACGGCAAAAGGTGCCCGAACGCCCACCTCGCTGAGTGACAGGGTCGCCGTCGTGAAGTCGGCCAACTGCAACTGAAGTGGCGTCGTGAGACCGGCCGCGTCGACCGCGTCGCCGCTCGCATCGCGAAGCAGAAGGTCGACTTCGTAACGGTTTCCCAAGGCGTCGCCCGCGATGAAGCTCACCAGGACCTCATCACCCACCTCGGGAATGTTGTCGTTGATGCCGACGACGATGCCAAGCGGATCCTCGTGCAAAGTCGCCGAGCCAATCTCCAACGCAGCGGGCGGCTGGAAATCGTCAACGATGGTGAATGCAAATCCCGATGGCGGGTTGCTGCTGGAAGCCGCCAAGCCGACGTCCCAGGACAACGTGCCGAGCAGTTGATCGTCGACATTGATCTCCAGCCCGGCAGGGGGGTTCGCCGTCTCCTTGACCTTGCTGCCGACGACGACAATCTCCTTCGGCTTCGAGGATTTTGCCATGGGGTTGCCTTTCGGAGGATCGACTAATGGCCAGGCACGCGAGAACAATCGCTTTGTTGAGAGTGTATCGCCCTCGATTACGGATCGCAATCGTGTTGGGTCGACAGCACGTAATCGCCCGCAACCGATAGATTACAAACAGTTTACGAGCCTCAAACAAAACCGCTCTGTAGATTTCTTCGCGTTCTTCGACTTGACCGCTCACAACTGTTGGTGTCGCGGAGCGTGACAGCGATTTGCAACCATGATCCTCAACAGGGCCGATAGCAGCGTGTCAGGCAACTCGGCTGGAATCGCTGGTGGCGGCGTACGGGACCGTGGAGCGATGATCATCACGCAGAGCACGGTTACCGGCAATGCGGCCCGTTATGCCGGTGGTGTCCGAGTGGCCGGTTCCGCCGACCATCGGGGACGCGCAACAAGGTCCGCCGCAAAGTTGACAGTGATCTAGAACCTGCCGACAATGCGGAGGGCGTGTCCACGACTGGCGGCAGCTTCCTTGGCGACCCCGATCGGCGGGCTCGTCGCAACCCCATTGCCAGTCTCTGGATGAAGCTCCCTGCAGAAACGGCCGATCGGCACGTCCGTTCTGCTGCGCTCTGCCGGGTACGCAGGCTCCGGTGGCCGAGCGGTCCGGCAGGGTCACGATCGAAACCGACGCTACCGGAAGCATTGGTGGGCACGTTCACGCCGCAAACGCGGGATCAGTTCTGATGAACCGTGTGGCTGCTCTCTTTCTTGCTTTAACCGCTATCTGCGTTACTTCTCGAGCGTGGAGTGCGCCGCGGGTGGGCGCCTACTACTATCCCTGGTACGGCGATTTTTCGGGCGGGCATGCAATCACGCAAAGCCTGCGTGGTCATCTTCAACCCGGGCAGTATCCGCATATTGGTGATTACAACAGCCGAGACAGCGCGACAATTGAATCGCATATTGATCAAAGCCATCAGGGAAACATCGAATTTTGGGCGTTAAGCTGGTGGGGACCCGGTTCCGCCGAGGACCGCACGCTTCGCCAGCATCTGCTGGTTCATCCCCGCGCATCCGAATTGCAATATGCGATTCATTACGAATCCACCGGACGGTTTGGACCGTTTGAAAACCCCGACTTCAGTTCGCTCGTCCCCGACTTTCGACATCTGGCCGATCATTATTTCTCGCGTGACGATTACTTGCGAATCGACGGGCGCCCCGTGGTCTTTTTGTATGTCACGCGGGCCTATTTCAACAGCCCGGAATCACGTGATGCGCTGGCCGCGCTGCGCGCGACGATGCAAGCCGAGTACGGCTACAATCCCTTCATTGTGGGCGATGATGTCTTTTCGGCGAACGTAGACATGCAGCGGGCGGCTCTCTGGGATGCATTAACCGACTTTGATGTGTATGGCACGGCCTTACAGAACCACGGATCTAGGTCAGCAGCGCTCGCGTCACTGGACGATGTGTACGACAGCGCGCTGGCTGCCGCCGATGCGCTGGGCACCGGGTTTATTCCCACGGCATCGCCGGGTTTCAACGACAGCGGCGTCCGCGAAGGTCATCCAGCCGCACCGCGGTATCTGGTCGACGAGCCCGACCCAGTGGAGGGATCCTTATTCTCCCGCATGCTCACCGATGTTGCTGTCCCGCATGTCGACGCTCGAGTCGACAAGCTGCTGATGATCAATTCGTTTAACGAATGGCACGAAGATACCCAGATAGAGGCCTCCAACATGGCACCGGCCACGAGCCAGGACGATTCCGGAGGGCAGGAATTCACCCAGGGCTTCGCGTACCCTGGATACGGCCAGCTGTATTTGGAGTTGTTGCGAGACGCTACCCTGTCGCCGGGCGTCATGGGCGGCGATATGGATCGGGACGGCGATGTCGATTTCGACGACGTTCAGCCGCTGGTGCTGGCGCTCACAAGCCCCGGGTCCTACGAGCAAATGTATGGTGTTGCTGCGGCCCTGCACGGTGACGTGGACGACGATGGCGATCTCGACTTCGACGACATTGACGAGTTCGTGCAATTGCTGGTTGTACCGTCGACGAGCTTCCGCCATACCGTGCCTGAGCCGGACGGCCAGGCACTCGCCTGGTTCGGCGGATGCCTGCTGTTGGCCGGTTGGGCGGCGGCCACCAACAGGGCAGGCCGTTCATGAGCGGTCACGCAATCTACACGCCGAGAATACTCGGCGTCTACGATTTGCTCGTGATGGGGCTGACGAATCGATTTGTGTGGCGCTGCCCCACTCGCTATATGGTCGACCATTACAATCGTTTCGTATCGAGCAATCATTTGGATGTGGGCGTCGGCACGGGCCTGCTGCTCGACCGATGCCAGTTTCCCGGCCACGTGCCCCGAATCGTCCTCTTCGACAGGAACGACCATTGTCTGCGCTGGACCGCTCGCCGCGTGGCACGCTACCGTCCCGAGACGGTCCAGGGCGACGTGTTGCAGCCGCTCAACGTGAAGGGGCGGCCCTTCGACTCCGTGGGATTGAACTACGTATTGCACTGCCTGCCGGGAACGATGGAGACCAAGAACTGCATGGTGTTTCGGCATCTCCGCGCGGTCATGAGCCCCGGTGCGGTCGTTTTCGGAGCTACGATCCTGCGGCAGGGAGTCCGTTGCGGTTGGACCGCTCGCCGGTTGATGGCCCTGTACAACGCCCGGCAGATATTTTCGAATTGTCACGATGGAAGGGAGGCCCTACAAAGCCAATTGGCGCAGGTGTTCGAGGACGTCTCGATCGAATGCCGCGGATGTGTGGCTCTGTTTTCCGCCCGCCGGGCACAGAACGACCGCTAACCCGGATCATTCACCAGCCGAAAGGCGCTAGCCCACGGTTACTGGAAGGGTCGCCGCTTTGAGGGGCGTCGCTACCGGAACACTCTACGCCACAAACGAATAAAGCAGCGCAGGAGAACGTGGCCATGAGCAGCGATCGACGACGCGTCGCATTGATCACCGGAGCGGGGCGGCGCCGCGTGGGCAGTGTCGTGGCGCGAGCACTCGCGCGGCGGGGAATGGACATTGCGGTACACTACTATTCTTCCGAAAAGGAAGCGCACGAGTCGGTCGACGAGTTGCGCGGCATGGGAGTGCGCAGCGAAGCGTACCGCGCGGACGTCTCCCGGGAGTCCGACGTGGACGAACTGGTCAAGGCGGCCGTGCACGACCTGGGGAGGCTGGATGCTCTCGTCACGACCGCCTCAATCTGGGAGACCACGCCACTGGAAGAGATCACGGCCGACGACCTGCGTCGAAACTTCGATATCAATGCGATGGGGACGTTTCTGTGCGCCCGGCGGGCGGGGTTGGCCATGGTCGAGCAACCTGAGGGCGGCTCGATCGTCACTATCGGCGACTGGGCCATCCAGCGCCCGTATCTTCATCGGAGTGCCTATTTTGTCTCCAAAGGGGCCATTCCCACGCTCACGCGCGCCCTGGCTGTGGAATTTGCCGATCGAAATCCGAAGGTTCGCGTCAACTGTATTCATCCCGGTCCGGTGATGTTCCCTCCCGATGCCGACGAAGAGGAGCGTGAGGAAATGAAGCAGTCCACACTGGTCAAGTCCGCGAATTGCCCCGAAGTCGTTGCCTGGACCGTCGAATTCTTCATCGATAATCCGTTCGTCACCGGAGTCTGTCTTCCGGTGGACGGGGGACGCACGATTTTTGCCGCCGAAGCGGGGGGCCGTGACCGGCCCATTTGAATCAACCTGCCACGTGCATGCGCGATGTATGCCTGCCCCGGGGCTTGAAAGGATAGCCAAGGCAAAGAACGTACTGTGAACCGAATTGTGTACATTGTCCTGTCGTTGAGCATCGTCGGGGCTGGTCTGCTGCGAATGTCACTCTGGGCTTTCAGTAAACCGTCGACCACCCTGGGCGTCCGAAACGGTCGCCTGGCGGACTGTCCTGATACTTCCAACTGCGTGAGCAGCCAATCGAGCGATCCCCGGCACGCGGTCCGTCCGTTGCACTGGGAGGGAAGCGGGAAGGACGCCATTGGACGAATGCTTCAAGTAATCGAGCGCCAGCCACGGACGAATATCGTCTCGTTAACCGACAATTATCTCCATGCCGAATTCACAAGCTTGTTTTTTGGCTTTGTAGATGACTTGGAGGTCTTCGCCGACGCGTCGAAACAAGAAATCCACATACGGTCGGCATCCAGAGTAGGGCATACGGATCTAGGGGCGAATCGCCGACGTGTCGAACACATTAAACGGCAGTTTCTCCGCGACTTCCGGACATCGGAGGCAAATGCTTCTCCCACTCGCCAGTAACGACGCTCGGACGGTAGCTTTGTCGTGATTCGCACAGCGCAAGTCGGAAGATCGACGCGTGCCAGCGATGTGAGACATGCGACGCTCCACCCGATCGGCGCCCATCGCTGGAATGGACCGTGCAGTATCGTCACAGGCGCCACTTGCGCCGGGAGACTTCGAGAGATTCCAATTCGGTGTCGGGGTTCCAGAAGGCGTCGTGCATGCGCGGCGCGGGACCTGCCCAGCGATCATCCACCGGATCGCCGGCCAACTGGTACCGCGTATCGCAACTGATGCGGTACTTTCGCGTCGTGTTGGTCAGCGACGCGTGCATGATGTGCATACTCAAGATGACGGCGTCTCCAGGCTCGAAAGCTGTTGTCGCCCACTGGCCTCCAAACTTGTCGACCAGTTCGGCAGGATTGTCGCTGAAGTATCCGCACGTGCGATCACGGTCGACATCCGTCTGTCCGTACGTTTGCCTGACATCGTGCCACGTGTTGGAGCGCAGGCAGATAGCGAGGGTGCCCATTTCCGGGGGAATGGGCCCCAGCGGCGTCCAGCACGTGTAGAGTTTGTGCGTGCCGCGCCCCATATAGACGATATCGTAGTGGATAGTGGATTCCGCGCCCGGTCCTGTTGTCCGGAGCCATTGGAAGTTGAAACTGATCGACCTTCCGCCTAGAAACCGGTCGAAGAATCGCATTACGGGCTCGCCGTACACAACCTGTCGCAGCGATGCGGTTTTGAGCATCTCTCTGCCTCGGACGGACGAAGTGGCTACTTCGTTGGGGTCTGGGTTGGCCACGGCGTCTTCGGCGGGATAACGCGTGTCGAGCTTTCCCTGGCGGGCCATGATCTGCAGGATGTCGCGCCGGGCTTTCATGACGGCATCGGCGCAGTGCAGTCCACGCAGAAACAGGAACCCGTCCTCGGCCATGCGGTTTCGGAGTGCCTGGACGTTGTCGATGTGCGGCGTGCTGTCGGGAAGTTGCAGCGTCAAGTAGCGGCTTTCCGCTTCAAACTCGCAAGGCCCCATGGTGTACACCGTCGACGCCATGCTTCATCTCCTTCTTACTACAGCCTGCCGGCTGCGTTCCGAGTTTGCGTCGTCACCCCGACGGTGGTACCCACCCTCGACTGCTCGACAGGGGCCACGGTTGGCAGTCGCCCAACGCAGGCAAAATGGGAAGGGCAGCCGGCGCCAGCCGGACCAGCGAGCATAACGTGAATGTAGCATGAACGCCATCGGTTACAATCGACCGGGTGCCCGAGCGCGGCTTCGTCGCGCAACATCTCGGTGTCGGCCTGCATGCGGGAAGGGTATCGACGTCAGACACGACGACGAAACGGGGCCGCGGTTGCTATACTGTTTTCGGGCGGCCAACCAGGACCACGCGACGAGGAACGCACGGTGCGGGATTGTTTTGAAAAAGCGGGATTTGATTCGATACCAGCGGGAGCGCGCCGTTTGGCGGCGGCCACGCTCAGCGTTGTCCTGGCAGGTGTGTCCGCCGTCGCCGGCGATGATGACTGGCCGCAATTCCGAGGCCCCGGCGCGCGAGGTGTGTCGCCCGCCGCCATGCTGCCGGAGCGCTGGGACGCCAATCACAACGTCGCTTGGCGGCGCGAAGTGCCCGGGCGGGGCTGGTCGTCGCCCATTGTTACCGGTGGCAAGGTGATTGTGACCACGGCTGTCAACCAGGGCGAGACGGAACCTGCCAAGCGGGGACTTTACTTCGGTGGCAACCGGCCCGATCCCCCCGACACGACGTACCAGTGGAAGATTTTGTGCCTGGACTTTGAGTCGGGTGACATACTGTGGGAGCGCTTGGCGCACGAAGGTGTTCCCGGAACTGGCGTACATATCAAAAACAGCTACGCCTCGGAAACACCGGTCACCGACGGCGAGTGCGTGTACGCCTACTTCGGCAACGTGGGTGTCTCGTGTTGGGATCTGGCGGGCGAGCCGCGTTGGGCGGTCCGCTGGCCAGCACGCAAAATCCGTTTCGGATGGGGCACGGCGGCTTCGCCGGTGCTGTTTAATGACCGACTCTACATCGTGAACGACAACGAGGAGGACTCGTTTCTCGTGGCCATTGACAAGCGTACCGGTGACGAGGTGTGGCGCGTTTCGAGGGACGAGAAAAGCAACTGGTCAACGCCCTATGTCTGGGAGAATACACAGCGTACCGAGATCATTACGCCCGGCTCGGTGAAAACACGCGCATATGATCTGGACGGCAACTTGCTGTATGAGTTTGGAGGGGCGTCGAGCATTACGATTGCCACCCCCTATGCGTATCAAGGACTGCTGTACGTCAGCTCGGGATACATCCTCGACCTGCGAAAGCCCGTCTTCGCCGTGCGGCCCGGCGCGTCCGGCAATATCACACTGGGCCTACTGGAAACCTCCAACGAGTATGTCAAATGGTGCCACAAATCCGCCGCTCCTTACAATCCCTCGACTTTGGTCTACCGTGGTTTGTTGTATGTGCTGTACGATCGAGGTTTTTTGGCTTGTTACGACGCGGCAACGGGTGAGCCCGTCTACAAGAAGCAGCGCCTGCCCAACGGCCGGGCGTTCACGGCGTCGCCTTGGGCGTGCGGTGGAAGAATCTATTGCATTAATGAATACGGCGTGACTTTCGTTATCAAGGCGGGCCGCGAGTTCGAGATTGTCCAGACGAATCCGCTGGCGGACGACGACATGGTGCTCGCGACACCGGCCATCGCCGACAACCGGCTGCTGATACGGACGGCAAGCCAGATGGTCTGTGTTGGAGAAGATGGCAGCGCTGGACGCGAAGGGAATTGAGGCACGACCCAGACCGGTAGCAATTTCACGCTTCCGTCGTACTTTTCCATTACCGGGAACCGCATTCGCCGGATCAGGTCGCGTAACCGGTCGCCGGGAGTTCATAAATCAACGCTGTGTTCCAGGGGAGAAGCAAGGGAGGAATGCCGATGGGTGGACGAAGTTATCAATGGACGCGCCGCCAATTCAACAGGGGCGTTGCCGCCGGGCTGGCAAGCGCGCCCTGTATCGTGCCGCGCGCGGTGCTGGGAACCGAAGATCGTGACGCCCCGAGTGAACGTATCACGATGGGCTTCATCGGGATGGGCAAGATGAACCGGCACCACCTGCAGCACTTTCTCAACCAGAGGGACGTTCAGGTGCTGGCCGTGTGCGACGTCGATACGACGCGCCGCGAACACGCCCGGCAAACGGTCGACAGCCATTATGGCAAAAACGCTTCAGGCACTGCCGCCGGCGGCTGCGGGGCGTACATCGACTTTCGCGATCTTGTCGCGCGCGAAGACATCGATGCGGTGGTCATTGCCACCCCTGACCACTGGCACGCCTCGCCTGTTCTCGAAGCGTGCGTGGCCCACAAGGATATCTACTGCGAAAAGCCACTCACCCTGACCATCCGCGAGGCCGAGAGGATGATCGCGGCCGTCCGCAAGTACGGCCGCGTGTTCCAGACAGGCAGCCAGCAGCGGAGTAGCCAGGAATTCTGGCGCGCCTGTTCGCTGGTCCGCAGCGGGCGCATTGGCAGCGTTGAAACCGTGAACGTCAATGTGGGTGGACCGAGCAAGTGGTGCGACCTGCCGGAAGAACCTTTGGAAGAGGGATTGGACTGGGACCGGTGGCTGGGACCAGCGCCCGAACGGCCCTACCATTCGGTCCTCAGCCCGCGAGGCGTTCACGATCATTTCCCCGATTGGCGTGCCTACCGCGAATATTCCGGCGGCAGCATGACGGACTGGGGGGCGCACCACTTCGACATTGCCCAATGGGGGCTGGACATGGACCGTTCCGGTCCCGTAACAATTGTGCCGCCCGACGACGCTCGGCCACAGCGAGGCCTCCGGTACGTCTATGCCAGCGGCGTCGAAGTGGTTCACGGTCCGGGCGAAGGCGTCCAGTTCATCGGGACGGACGGTGAGATTACCGTCAATCGCGGGCATCTTTCGAGCAAACCGAAGGAGATTATTGAGGAGCCGTTGTCC
>CAZNKT010000018.1:52542-53267 GCA_964573605.1 uncultured Pirellulales bacterium | reverse complement strand
CGACCGCGACGTGAAACTTCGCCGGTCGCCGGGGCATGCCCGCGACTGGCTAGATTGCATTCGCACCCGCGAGCGGCCGATCTGCGATGTCGAAATCGGCGCCCGGTCGGTTACCGTCTGTCACCTGGGAAACCTCGGCTACTGGAACGGCCGCACGCTGCACTGGGATCCCCAGGCGTGGCAGTTCGTAGACGATGCGGAAGCCAACACGTGGCTCGACCGCCAGCGCCGCGACCCGTGGCAGCTTCCGTCCGTCTGATCGCGCACGCAGCCGCTGGTAAACGCAATGGCCGCGTGCCTAACGGCAGACCGGCGCGGTCGTTCCACGGAACGGAGCGTGTGGCGAAACACGCGGTGGCGGCTTGATTTGCAGTCTACGTTTGACAGGAAATCCGCGTCATCATGCCCCCGCACATTACTTCCATTCTGGAAACGACCGTTCCCATTCGTTCGGCGATCCGCAACGCCGTGATCGATTTCTCCCGAATGACCGCGTCGGCAGTGGCGATCCAAACGGACCTTGTTGTCGGCGGAAAGCCGCTGGTTGGCTACGGTTTCCATTCCAACGGCCGATATGCGCAAGGGGGCATCCTCCGTGAACGGATCATCCCGCGGCTGCTCGAAGCCGGCCCCGAAGCGCTGCTCGACGAGCGACGGGATAACTTCGATCCACACCGTGCGTTCCAAGTGATGATGAAGAACGAAAAGCCGGGGGGCCACGGCGA
>CAZNKT010000018.1:0-52532 GCA_964573605.1 uncultured Pirellulales bacterium | reverse complement strand
CACGGCGAACGCAGCGTGGCGGTCGGCACGGTGGACATGGCGCTGTGGGATCTCGTTGCGAAGATCCAGGGCCAGCCGCTCTACCGGGTCCTGGCGGACCGTTACAGCCACGGGAAATGCGATCCGCAGATATGGGTCTATGCCGCCGGCGGGTATTACTATCCCGGCAAAGGCCTGAACGAGCTGAAGATGGAACTGCAGAGCTACCTCGACGCCGGATACGAGACCGTGAAGATGAAGGTCGGCGGCGCATCCCTGGAAGAGGACTTGACGCGAATTGAAGCGGCGCTGGACGTCGTGGATCGTGGCTCCGCGTTGGCCGTCGATGCCAATGCATGCTTTAACGCCGAAGAAGCAATCCGTTTTCGCGATGCGATTGCTTCCTATGGATTGCGGTGGTACGAAGAGCCCGGTGACCCGCTGGACTTCGACTTGTTGTCCCGCGTCGTGGAAGGTAGCAGCACGCCGATCGCCACGGGTGAAAACCTGTTTTCATTCGCCGATGCGCGGAACCTCATCCGGTACGGAGGAATGCGGGCCGGCACGGACATCGTACAAGTGGATCCGGCGCTGAGTTACGGCTTGACGGAATACTTGGAGATCCTGGATATGCTGGACGCGCATGGGTGGCCGCGCACAAGCTGCATTCCGCATGGAGGCCATCAATTCGCGTTGCACATCGCCGCCGGACTGGGCGTAGGCGGTAACGAATCTTATCCGGGAGTCTTTCAGCCGTTCGGTGGCTTTGCCGACGATGTGCCCGTGGTCGACGGACGCGTGTCCGTGCCGGACATGCCGGGCATTGGTATCGAAGCCAAGTCCGAGCTGATGGACGTCTTTTCCACATTGACGCGCGGCGGCCGGTAAGATGTGCGCTGCATTCAGTCGGTTGCGGGAACGCCGGCGCGTCGGCCTCGCCATTCGCCAAGCGATTGGAACAGAACAAAAAAGGAAGGTACGAACAGCAGCGAGAAAAACGTGGCTGCGATCATGCCACCTACGACGGCGTTTCCCACCGCCTGCCTGCTGGCGGCACCCGCACCCGAAGATACGAGCAGCGGCATGAAGCCGAGGATGGACGAGAAGGCGGTCATCAGGATCGCGCGGAATCGCAACTCAGCGGACTTGACGGCCGCGTCGCGAATCGTGGCCCCGGACCGGCGCTGTTCGCGGGCGAATTCGACAATCAAAATCGCGTTCTTGCTGGCCAGCGCGACCAGAAGCACAACACCGATCTGGGTGTACGTATTGTTGTCGGCGCCGCGCAGCAACAGAGCGATGACGACGCCCAGTGCCGCCAGCGGCACGACGGCGATCACGGCCGCCGGGCTGGTCCAGCTTTCGTACTGCGCGGCCAAAACGAGAAACACGAACGCGACGGCCAGAAGGAAGATGAGGTATTGTTCGCCGCTGACCTGCTTCTCCTGGTAAGAGATTCCCGTCCACTCGTAGCTCATTGACGCCGGCAGTTTCCGATCCGCCATCTGTTCCATCAGCGTCAGCGCCTGCCCGGAGCTGAAACCTGGCGCGCTTTCGCCGTTGATCTGTGCGCTGTTGTACAAGTTGTAGCGTTGCACGACCTGAGGACCGAACGTTTCACGAACGTCGACAACCGTGCCGATGGGCACCATATCGCCGTTCCGGTTGCGCACGTCCAGCCGGGCGATGTCGTCGGCGCGGGCCCGGAATTGCTGGTCGGCCTGGACACGAACCTGCCACGTCCGGCCGAAAAGGTTGAAGTCGTTCACGTACATGGATCCCAGAGCGGCCTGAAGTGTGTTGAAGACTTCGCTGAGCGGTATGTCAAGCGTTTTAACTTTGGTACGGTCGATGTCCGCAAACAGTTGTGGAACGTTGGCGCGGAACGTGGTATTCAGCGCGGTAAGTCCCGCCTGGGCATTGCCGTCGCGGATCATTTCTTCGGTAATGGATTGCATCTCCGTGAGTCCCGCGCCACCCACATCCTGAACCTGCATCTGGAATCCGCCGGCATTTCCCAGGCCGTCGATCGACGGCGGAATGAAGGCGAACACGATGGCCTCCTGAATCTTGTTGAATTCCCTGCGAATATGCTGAAGAATCGCCTCCTGGCTCAATTCGGGAGCCTGTCGCCGGTCCCACGGCTCGTAGACAATGGCCGCCAGGCCCAGGTTGGAGCCATTGTTGCCGCTCAGCAGGGAATAACCCGCGATCGAAACCCAGCTTTCCACGCCGGGCGTGGAGTTTAGAATCGCGTCGATCTGTTCAAACACCTCTTCGGTGCGCTGCAGCGACGCGGCGTCCGGCAGCTGAATATTGGCAAACGCGTAGCCCTGGTCCTCCGTGGGCAAGAATCCGGTGGGCAGTCTGGCGAAGCCCCCGGCGGTCAACGCGAGCAGGCCTGCGAACACGATCATCACCAGTGCCAGGCGGCGGACGGCCTGCGTAATGAGTGTCTTGTAGCCGTTGGTCGCGCGTTCGAAGCCGTAGTTGAACAAGCGGAAAAACCAGAATCGGGCCGCTGTCGACCGACGGAGCAGCAGACCGCACAGCGCGGGGCTGAGTGTCAGGGCGTTGATCGTGCTGAACACGACCGCGGCGGATATGGTGAGGGCGAACTGCCGGTACAACTGGCCGGTGATGCCCCCCATGAACGCCGTCGGCACGAATACCGCCAGCAGGACGAGCGTCGTGGCCACGACGGGTCCCGTCATTTCTTCCATGGCCTTGACGGCCGCATCCCGCGACGTGCCGCCCGCATCGAGGTGCCGCGACGTGTTTTCGACCACCACAATGGCGTCGTCGACCACGATCCCGATGGCCAACACGATACCAAAAAGCGTCAGCATGTTGATCGAGAACCCCAAAGCGGCCATCACGGCGAACGTGCCCACAAGCGACACGGGAATCGCGGCACAGGGAACGATCGTGGCCCGCCAGTCCTGCAGGAATATGTAGATGACGACAATGACGAGCACAACGGCGATAAATAACGTCTTGTACACTTCCGTGACCGACGCCGTTACAAACCGCGTCGTGTCGAACGGAATGTCGTACTGCATGCCTTCGGGAAACCGTTCGTTGAGCCGTTCCATGGTCTGCTGTACCTGCTCGGCCACTTGCAGCGCGTTGGCACCGGGCAACTGGTAAATGGACAGGGTCGTACAGGGCTGGCCCTTGAAAGTCGACAGCCGGTTATAATCCTTGGCTCCCAGTTCGACCCGCGCGATATCCCGCACGCGCGTGAGCCGGCCTCCTTCACTGGTCTTGACGATCAGGTCTTCAAACTCATTCTGATCGCGGAGTCGCCCCTGCGTGTTGATGACCAGTTGGAATGCCGTGTTGTCCGGCGCCGGCGGTTCGCCGATCCGACCTGCCGCCACCTGGACGTTTTGTTCCCGGATGGCGGAAACGATATCCTGCGTGGTCAGGTTGCGGGCTTTCAACTTCTGCGGATCGAGCCACACGCGCATGCTGTAGTCGGCCGCTCCGAAGATCGTGACAGAACCCACGCCGGGAATTCTGCTCAGTTCATCCTTTATATTGATGGTCGCGTAGTTGCTCAGATGGAGCGCGTCGTAGCGGTTGTCGGGCGACGTGAGCGTGATGAACTGAACAATCTGCGTGGATTTCTTGCGGGTGGTCACGCCTTGGCGCCGCACGTCTTCGGGCAGCTTGGGGTTGGCGATAGAGACGCGGTTCTGAACGAGCACCGTCGCCATGTCCATATCGGTACTGATGTCGAACGTGACCGTGAGCGTATAGGAACCGTCGTCCGCGCTGACGGACGACATGTAGATCATGTTCTCGACGCCGTTGACTTCCTGTTCGATCGGGGCCGCGACCGTTTCCGCGACGACCGGCGCGTTGGCACCGGGATAAATGGCCGTCACTTCCACGGTGGGGGGCGTGATTTCGGGAAACTTGGAGATGGGCAGGCTGCGCTGCGCGACGCCGCCGGCAATCACGATCACGATTGAAATGACGGCCGCGAAGATCGGTCGGTGAATGAAGAAACGCGATAACATGGTCGCCTGGGGGCCCGTCAATGACGGGCGTGGTTGGAAAGTAGCAAGAACACTCGGGCCGCCATGTTCACGGGGAGGGTGGCCCGGTGTCACCGGCCGCGCCGTCGGTATCGCGGGCCGGATCCGGCGAAGGACCCGCGCCGGACGCCGGTTGTTCCTGTTGCACCGTTTCCAGATCTCCAGAGGGCGGGGGAAGGGTGGTTTTCTCGGCAGTCACTTCAGCGCCCACCCGCGATCGCTGAACACCGTCGACAATGATCCATTCGTCGCCCTTTAATCCGTCGTCGACGACCACCAGATCCTTGTGCCTCACGCCAAGCCTGATGTTGTGCCGCTCGACACGGTTCTGCAGATTAACAGCCAGCACATAACGGCCGGCCTGATCCGCGCCGATCGCTCGCTCCGGGATCAGGACGGCGTTTTCGGTCTTGCCGACGGGTATTCGAACGCGGACGAACAAACCTGGAATGATCCTCCGCTCCGGGTTCGGGATTACGCCGCGGACCAGAAACGTCCCGGTACTTTGATCAACGGCCACATCGGCGTAGTCGAGATGTCCTTCGAAAGGGAAGTCGCTGTCTGTCGCCCGACGCAGGTAAACCTTAACGCTCTGAACGTCCCGCTGCCCCTGACCCGTGTCCGGCGTGGACTCCATCAGCGCCAGCAGGGCTCGTTCGCTGATGTTGAAGTTCACATAGATGGGATCGTACTTGACGACGGTCGTCAGATGGGTTGACTCACCGTCGCCCACGAGGTTGCCGACTTTGACGAGCGTCTTGCCGACACGTCCGCTGATGGGCGTCGTGACCTCGGTGTATTGCAGTTCGAGCTGTGCCTGATCCAAGGCCGCTTTTGCGGCGTCCAAAGCCGCCTCCGCCGCGTCTCGTTCCGCTTCCGCCTGGACGACGCTTGTTTCAGCGGTGGCGTTCTCGGCCAGTAGCCGTTGTTGGCGTTGATACTCAATCTCCGCGCGGCGCAGTTCGACTTCCTCGGATTTCACGACCGCGCGCGCGGCTTCGGCTTTCGCCCGGTATTCCTGCGGCTGGATAACATAGAGCACATCGCCCTGATTGACCTCCTTACCGGGTTCAAACCGCATTTCTTCCAGGAACCCTCGGACCCGAGCGCGGATCTCGACCTTCTGTACGGCTTCCGTCGTGCCCGTCTCTTCCAGAAAATCGGTGATCGTCTGCCGCACGGGCTGGGCGACGGAAACGATGGGCGGATCGGGCGGCTGGTACTGGTCGCTGCCGGTGCACCCCAGCGGCAGTACGGACCATGCCAAGAGCGGCCATCGCCGCAGCATCCGCCCGCTGCCGAGGTTGTTTCGCGGGGGGATCAAGGTCATGTCTCGCATGCGAAGCCGTCAACCGATTGGACCGGCGAGGGCCCGTTCCGTGCAAGACTGTCACGCCGCTTGGGGTTGCCGATACCTGATCAGTGTAAGTGGGGATTTTCAGCAAAGTCAAGTCGACGCGGGCCGCACACCACCGAGGGCGTCATGCGTCCTGGGGCCCGCCTGTGGCAACGAGATAGACCACTGCGAAATACTTCCTGGAGTCTGTCCAGAACGCGGTGACGGCCAAACCGGCCCGGTCGGCCAAATGGCGAAACCGTTCCATGTCGTACTTGTGCGAGTACTCAGTGCAGATCGATTCGCCCTGGCGGAAGTGGAAATCCCGCCCGTCGACGCGCACGGTCTGAGCAACGCGGCTCACCAAATGCATCTCGATCCGATCATGTTCGCCGGTGTATAGGGCGCGGTGCTGGAACTGGTTCACGTTGAAGTTCGCACCGAGTTCGCGATTGGCGCGGACCAGCAGATTGAGATTGAATTCGGCGGTGAGCCCGTCGTCGTCGTTGTACGCCCTTTCCAAAACTGAGGGATCCTTTTTGAGATCCACACCGACCAGGACGGCGCCATCCCTGCCGCATTCCTCCGCCATCACGCGCAGCAGGCTTACGGCATCCGGCGGCGAGAAATTCCCGATGGTCGAACCGGGGAAGTAGACGACGCGGCGCCGTGGCTCGACGCGCGATTCCGGCACGTCAAAGGCCACCGTAAAGTCGGCGCAGACGGGCAGGACTTCCAGGTCCGGAAATGCTCGATTCAGAGAATCGGCGGACTGCCGCAGATGTTCACGCGAAATATCCACGGGCACATAGGCTACCGGTTCCTCCATCGCTTCCAGCAACAGCGACGTCTTCACGCTGCTGCCACTGCCGTATTCGATGAGCAGGCAACGAGGTCCCACGGCGGTGGAAATCTCGCGAATGGATGCGTGCATGATCGCCAGTTCCGTGCGGGTCGGGTAATATTCCGGCACATCGCAGATCGCTTCAAAGAGCTGCGATCCTCGGTGATCATAAAAGTATTTGCTCGACAGTTTCTTCGGACGCTGCTGTAAGCCGTGCACGAAAGCGTCGCGAAATTCGGTCGTGGTTGGTTCGTAATCGAGCACTGTGATGGAGGTCGAATAACTGCTCATCCTGAGGCCTTTCCTGCTACCGTTCGTACGAGTACACCGATGATAAGTAGGACCAAGACCGCGAAGTGCGGCGCGCCTGGCATGGATCTGTTACGTTGAACATTACGTCATGTAGGTCACACGAGTTTGCGAGCCTGCGGGCAAAATGTCGGTTCTATTGGAGACTCTTAAGCCGCGGCGAGTGGCGGGAATGGGTCGTCCCATTTCAGTTTGCCAACCGGATGCCGGTGAATTGCCACTGGGCTTCCGGTGGAAAGAAGTTGCGGTATGTCGGTCGTACGTGCGTCTGTGAGGTTGCGCACGAACCTCCGCGAAGAACGTACTGATTGCACATGAATTTCCCGTTGTATTCCCCGATGGCCCCGGCGGGAGGACGGTAGCGCGGATAGGGAGCATACGAACTGGACGTCCATTCCCAAGTGTCACCGTACAGTTGCATGATCCCGGATCCCGTTGCACTCTCGGCCGCGACCGGATGCAATCGCGCTTGCTCGACGAAATTTCCGGCAATGGGTTGCTCGCCGGCGACGATCTCCCATTCGAATTCGGTGGGCAAACGGTGGCCAGCCCACCGCGCGTAGGCGTCCGCTTCGAAGTAATTGACGTGACACACAGGCCGAGCATCGCACAAAGGTTCCAGCCCGTGCAGCGTGTACTCGTGCCACCGCGAACCTCGACGGACCCAGTAAAACGGGGCGCTGATGTCCAGCTCTTGCACGCGGTTCCAGCCCAGAGACAACCACAATTCGGGACGCCCGTAGCCGTCGTCCTCGACAAATTGGCGGAACTCGCCGTTGGTCACCAGCCGATTGGCAATGCGGAATGGTTCGAGAAACACGCGATGGCGAGGCCCTTCGTTGTCGTAGGCGAAGCCGCGGCCACGGTGACCGATCTCGTACACGCCTTCTGGGACGGCATGCCAGATTAGCGGAACTGCTTTGGCCGGAGCGACCGGTTCCGTCCCGTGATACGCAGGCAATAGCGGATTGCACGAAAAGATGTGCTTGATGTCGGTCAGCATCAACTCCTGGTGCTGCTGCTCGTGGTGCACGCCGATTTCGACGACATCCAGAAGTCGGTTTTCCCTCCGGTTTGCCGCCTGATGAAACAGCCGCTCCATGCGTCCGTCGACGGCGCGCCGGTACTCAAAAACTTCGGCCACTGTGGGCCGCGACAGCAAACCTCGCTGCGGTCTTGGAAACGGAGTGCCGACCGTATTGTAGTACGAATTGAACAGATGCTCGTACGCGGCGTCGTAGGTCACGTATCCCGGCTGGAAAGCGGACAACACAAAGCGTTCGAAAAACCAGGTTGTGTGCGCCAGGTGCCACCGAGTGGGACTGACGTCCGGCATCGATTGGACGACGCAATCCTCGGCACAGAGAGGTTCGCAAAACTGCTCGGTCAGCCGACGGGTTTCCCGATATCGGCGGAAAAGGGCATCGGCCCGACCGCTTCGCGTGCGGGGCGGCCCCTGGGTGCGGGTGGCTGCCATGGATGGGCCTGATCGTCGGAAATGGTCGTCGGGACGCACGCAACCGCGGGACATCGGCCCAGCACCTCTTACCCCGCAGCCTGCAGAAACTCGCCGCCAATCCAGCGAATCCGGGTGGACTCGGATCCTGTGTGCGAGCCGCAGGGGGCATGGCGCTCACAGAACGGCGAAAGGCATGCCGTGGCGAAGCAGGTTCCCCGTTTGCCGATCACCCTGGTTTTTCTAAAAAATAGGGGGAAACACTCCGCAGGTCAACCCGCGCCCCGAGGTCGTATGGCGGGCTTTGACGATTACACAATCTAGTGCGTCGCTTCCAATACGGCCGCCACGTTGGGGGCGTGCGTGAGAATGAAGTTGCACAGGCCAACCAGCCGCGCGCGGTTGGCTACGCCGACGGATCGGAGGGAGGCGAGCGGCGGATTTGGCTGCTGACGAAGCGCGCGACAAATGCGTCCGCCGGGTTGCGCACAAGCTGCTCGAAGGTGCCCTGCTGTACGATGCGTCCCTCCCGGAGCACGGCGATCGTGTCGGCCAGAAATCCGGCTTCGTCTATGTCGTGCGTGACGAGCACCACGGTCTTATGGAGCGTGCGGAAGATTTCACGCAGCTCCCTTTGCAGCTCATACCGGATCACCGGATCAAGTGCTCCCATGGGCTCGTCCAACAGCAATACGCCGGGGTCCAGAAACAATGCGCGGATCAATGCCGCTCGCTGCCGCTGGCCGCCGGAGATCTGGGAAGGGTAGCGGTCCAAGATTTCCTCGGGGAGCCGTGTCAGTTGCGCTAGTTCGGCACATCGCTCGGCGCAATGTTTTTCAGTCCGGCCCAGGTGGCGGGCCAGCAGCGTGGCATTTCCCCGCACGGTCAGATGGGGAAACAGCCCGCCTTCCTGTATCATGTACCCCATCCGGTGCCGGAGGTGGCGGACGTTGCGCGCCGTGAGGGACTCGTCGTCGAAAAAAACATCGCCCTCGTCCGCCCTGACCAGGCCTACCAGGACGCGCAGGATCGTTGACTTGCCGCTGCCGCTAGGACCGATCAAGGCCGTGGTCTTTGCCGCGGGGAAATTCAAACTTGTCGGATGCAGCGCGTGTGATTTTCCGTAGCGTTTGCAGACATTGTTCAGCCGAAGATGCACAACGATGGTCCCGTTTAACGGCGAAAGACCCGCATTACCACGCAATCACGGAGAGACCCCATCATGCCCAGGATCCATCATATGGTGCTGCTTCAATTCAAAGCCCAGACCAGCCCGCAGGCCATCGGCAGCATTATGACCGAACTGGCGGAATTGCGCAACGTCGTTGACGGCATCGACCATTTTGCCGGTGGACCTTACGCCAGCGAGGAAGGACTCCACGCCGGCTTCACTCACGGATTTCTGATGACATTTCGCGACGCCGGTGCGCGCGACGCCTATCTGCCTCATCCGGAACACGAGCGGGTAAAGCAGCTGATTCTGCCTCACGTCGATAACGTGATCGCCTTTGATATTGAAGACTCCTCCTGACGCACACCGGCAGTCGCCTCTCGCGCCTAAGGGGGCGGCTCGTCTGAATGGGCGCATCGCCGGTCAAGTGGCGTCCTCGCCGTTTTGCGCTTTTCCCGCCTGCCGGGCACGGGACGCAGCAGAGCCCGCCCCGCTCGCGCCTCGTCCCTGCGGTTTCCGTGCACAACCGTCGCTACTCTTCGCGTTCTCTTTACGCAACCTATTGAGCTCTGCATTGTCATTGGCGATAGGCGACCAACGGGAGCCGGTCATTACAGGATCCAACCGGGTGTCTCATCGCCTCTTTGAATTACCGACTTCATTAAATGTTGTTTGGCGGCCACGAAACCAATCACAGGCCGCCTTCTCGTGTCGCGAGTACCACACAAGGTCGCCACCGGGAAGCCCGAACCGGCCCGGTGCGACGTGCAGAGATAAAAGCGCTGCCAGCAAGCGCTTGCCGAAACCTGTTCACCGGATGGCAGTATGGCAAAACCAACGCCGCGCAGAATAGCGCGCAGAATAGGATGCAAACTCGGTTTATTTCCAAGAAAGATGTCCCTTACGCGAATAGAATCCGCCTCTTTGTGGTTGGCGTGACGAACAATCTGGCGGCAGGAGTTCACGTCTTTCCGGTATCTTGTTTCCGGTGGAGTGGATTCAGGTCCTGAGGTCCGTTGCCAGCAGTCCCTCGTCCTGTTGTGCAACGCCCAACCTGGGAGTTACTATGAAAAAACAGCAAATTGCGTTGACTATTGTTTTGCAGAGATTATAACTTGGCTGGGATTTGCCACCAGGAGGAGCATCATGCAGCGCACCAAGGGCTTTGGTTGGTTCCGTTACAAGCAGTTAACTCATGCTCCTCCTCAACGGCGCGCGGAACGACTCCGGCTGCGTCGTACAGGCGGGCTCCGCGTCGAATCGCTTGAAGCGCGGACGTTGCTCGCCGCCAATAATCTTACGGCACCGCTTGATGCGGAGGAGCCTCTTGGCGGTCTCATCTACTCGTCCGACGAGACGGGTGTCATTTCCGTGGCGGACGAAGTGGACTCGTTTGCCATCGATCTCGACGCGGGTCAAACGATCACGCTCATTGTCGACCCGAGCAATTCTTTGCAGCCGTCCATTGAGTTGCTCGACCCGGGCAGCGTCAGCATTGGTGCGGCGACAGCCGGCCTGCCTGGTGAAGACATACTCATGCAAACCGTCAGCGCCTCGGTAGGCGGGTCGTACATCATTAATGTTTCCGGGGCCAACGCATCGACGGGAAGCTACGAGGCGACGCTCCGTTTGAACGCGGCGGCAGAGCGCGAAACAATTGACGGCACGGATAACAACGCGCGGGAAACAGCGCAGGATATCGATCCCGCGTTTATACCGCTGGGCTTCGATTCCGCGCAGCGAGGGGCGGTGGTCGGTTCGTTCGAGCCGCCCAATGCCGTCAATCTGGGGACGGGCGTCAACACGTTTTCCCAGGAACGAAATCCAGACGTGTCGGCCAACGGTCTGACCCTTGTCTTCAATTCGGACCGGCCGGGGGGCGAGGGTAGCCAGGACCTTTATATGGCGACGCGCGACTCGAGGGCCGAACCATTTACCAACGTGGTGGGCCTCGGGCCGGGCGTCAATACGCCGGACAACGAGTCTGCGCCCACGCTGTCGGCCGACGGCCTGACGCTGCTATTTGCATCGAACCGCCCCGGTGGTCAGGGCGGCAACGACCTTTATGCCGCCTCGCGCGCCACCACCGACGAATTGTTTGGGAACGTGATCAACCTCGGATTGCCTCTCAATACATTGTTCAACGACAGCCATCCGACACTGTCGGCCGACGGCCTGACGCTGCTGTTTAATTCCACGCGGGCCGGCGGTTTTGGATCGAGCGACATCTACATGGCCACCCGGCCGGACACGGCGTCCCCGTTCGGAACCCCCGTGAACCTCGGGCCGACCGTCAACTCCTCCAGCCAAGAGTCGGGCCCGTCACTCTCGGAAGACCAGCTCGCGCTCTACTTTCATTCGAACCGTCCGGGGGCCGTAGGAGGATCCGATGTATTTGTCGCGACGCGCGACAGCACGGGTGGTTTTTTCGATGGCGTTGTGGCTCTGGGTTCCACGCTGAATACGCCGTTCAACGATCAGGCGCCGGCAATCAGCGCGGACGGTGAAGATCTGTACTTTGAATCGGATCGCCTTGGCGGCGCCGGAAGCCGGGATCTGTACCGCACGGCGCTTCCCGGAGCGGACTGGTATGCGTTCACGCTGGGCGAGGGCGAAACGGCGACCGTGCTGTTGTCCGCCACCGTCGACACCGGCACACGAACACTCGAGTTTCAGCAGAATGAGGCCGGCTACTCCGGCACGGTCGATACGCAGCTTTCCCAGTTCGATCCCGATGCAAATTTCGCCACCGCGCCCTCCTTCTCCGTGGACAGTGACGAACCGAGCGGCAGCGGACTCGATACCCAGGTCTTGATCCGGTTCGAAGATCTGTTCGGAGATGGATTGGGGCAGCTGGGTCCATCGACGGGGATTGTTTCAGCGCACTTGGAACTGCAGGTCACCAACCCGGGCTCGAGCCTGCAATTGTTCCAGATGATCCAGCCCTGGCAGGACACGGATACCTGGAACAGCTTCGGCGGCAACGGTGTCCAGCCGGACGGCGTGGAGGCCGCGGTCTTTCCCGAAGCGTTTATTTCATCGCCGACCACTGGCCCGTTATCCATCGACGTGACGAATAGCGTCCAGGCGTGGCAGCAGGATCCGGCTCAGAACGGCGGGTGGGTCTTATTGCCGACCGGCAATAACGGCGTCGACTTTTCGTCCTCGGAAGGATTTACGCCCCCCAAGCTCGTCGTGGAGGTCGTGGCCGATCGGTCGCCGCTCACCCTGCTGGACGACGCGGGGAACCTGTTGGCGGCGGGCGAACAAGCGACCGGCGATGTGGGACAGATCATCCGCGACTTCGTGGCTCCGGCGTCCGGTACCTATTTCGCCCGCATCGACGGCCTTGCCGGAGGTGACTACACGCTTGTGGCCACGCGCAACGCGACCTTTGATAACGAACCCGCGCAGGACGTCCCGCTGCCGGGAACTGCCGATCAGGACATCACGCTTACCGGGACCGTTGAAGGCCATGTGGGCAGTGGCTTCAATTTCCGTGACGTCTATCGGTTCGAAGTCGTCGCGGGCGACCAGTTGGCGATCGAAACCGTCCGGCCCGCCGACGGACCAGGTGAGTTTCGCAACCTATTGGATTTGAGCGTCGAGTTGTACAACAGCGACGGATTGCTCGTGGCAAACGACCCCGACGGGTCGCTCGTGCACTCCGCGGCGCTCACTGGTTCGTATGCGGTGCACGTCGTTCCAGAGAACCTGACATCCGGGGAATACGTGCTGAATGTGTCCGGGCACACAGGACAGCTTCCCTCATTTGAAGTGGTCTCGAGCGAGCCCGCCGACGGAGATTTGTTGAATGGTTCCCAGTCGCGCATCGTCGTTCAGTTCTCCGATGCCCTGCTCCTGTCGAGCGTCGACGCCTCGGATTTGACAGTCAACGGAACACCGGCCACGTCCGTGCAGGTGTTGGGAAACCGCACGCTGTCCTTCGAACTGCCCCCTCTGCTGGAGGGTGTCAATGACGTGTCCGTGGCGGCCGGCGCGATAGTCGATCTGCAGCAGCAGCCGCTTGCACCCTTCAACGCCCAGTTGGCGTTCGATTCCGTCGCGCCGCGCGTCCGTTCCACGTCGGTCCAGCAAGGAGATACCTTGCCGGCTGGAGTGCCGATGGTGTTGAGCGTCCAATTTGACGAGACGCTGAACATCGGGACGATCGACGCGTCGGACATTGTGCTGGAAGGTTTGGTGACCGGCGGGCATGTGCCGCTCGCCGTGAGCTACGAACCGGCGACATCGGTTCTGACGGCGGAGTTCGGTCCACTCGCGGAGGACCTGTACAGCGTGACGCTGGTTAGCGGCGAAACGGGATTCCAGGATCTGGCTGGCAACGCGCTGGATGGTGAACCGCTGGCGTTTCCGTTGCCGCCGAACGTATCCGGAGACGGGATCGCGGGCGGGGACTTCGTCGTGGAGTTCAACACGGACGTCGTGATTGCACCTTATCCCACCCCCACGCAGGCCAAGGCGCCCGACGGTTCGCTGATCTACGATCCCGCGGTGGACGGCGTGATTTCTTTGCCCGGTGACCATGACACCTACCAGATCCAGCTCGACGCGGGCCAGACGCTGACGGTGCTCGTCGAGCCCGGCGAAACGCTGCGGCCCGCCGTCGACATTACGGGGCCGGGCGGCGGGATCCTCGGCTCCGCCAGCGCAGCGGCGGCAGGAGACCCCGTAGTCGTGCAGACGCTGGCTGCCGGCGTTGCCGGCCAGTACCAGATCACCACGCGCGGCGGGGGGGGCACCACGGGAGCCTATTCGCTGCAGCTTGTGCTCAACGCGGCCCTGGAATCCGAAGAGTTCGGTGGACCGGCCAACAACACACGCGCCGCCGCGCAGAACCTCAATTCCAGTTTTCTCAATCTCGGCGCGGGTCAGGCCCAGCGCGGTGCGGTTCTCGGCGCACTACCTTCCGCCACCAGCACACCCCTGCCGGCGGAAGGGGATTGGTATCGATTCTCGCTCGACGACGGCGAATCCGCGTCCCTGGTCCTGACGGAACTTGGCGAGGGCCCGCTGGGTCTGGAACTCTACAATGCCGCTGACGAGCTGCTGGCGACCGGCGAGCCGGGAAGGAATGTCACGCGGCGGATTGACGATTATGTCGACGACACCGCCGACGGTTTGGCACAGAACTATTTTGTCCAAGTGTTGGGAGGAAACACCGCGTACAGCCTGGTCGTTACGCGAAACGCCGCGTTCGACGCCGAACCGAATAACGGGCTGGATATGTCAGCGCAGGATATAACCTTAACCGGCGCCGCACTGGGAGCCTTGCGCGGAGTGGCGGTCGGCGAAAACCCTTCGATGGGACTTATCCAGGACGTGTCGCCCTGGGGCAGCCTCGCCAATCTCGACGTGGCCGCGGAGCTCGGTATCGACGTCACGGTCGTACCCTCGTTTTCGCTCGGCACGATCGACCTCGCGCAGTTTGACGTGCTGGTGTTGGCCGGAGATCAGAATTCCAGCACTTACAGTAATGTTGCCTCGAATATCGATACCATTGAGGCATTCGTGAGTGCCGGCGGGACGTGGCTGATCAACTATGCGGCGTCTTCGTTGTCATTGCCTTATACGTTCGACGTCTTACCCGATGCCGACGGTCTGACGTTCGTCGGCAGTGGCGGTACGGATATTGACGTGCTGGACCCGTCGAGTGGTCTCATCACGGGGCCGGGGGGAACGATTGACAATACCAACCTCGATGGCGGAAGCTTTTCAACCCACGGTTTTACCACCGGCATGCTGCCGCCGGGGACCAACGCCGTCCTGTCCACGGGCAACCCCGAGCAGATCGTTGCCATGGACTATCCCGTGGGGTCCGGACAGGTCGTCGTGCATACGGTTCCCGTGGAGTTTTACGACGGCGGTCCCCACCCGTTGGGAGCCGTGTTCCATCACAATCTGTTCGCGTTTGCCGTTACTGCGAGCGACGCCGAGGATTTCTATCAGGTGGCGGCGCGCGCCGGGGATGTGTTGGCAATCGATGTGTCGACGCTGGCGGCCGGGCCCGGCGAATTCGTTAATGAAATGGACGTCGCATTAGAACTTTTTGATTCCGCAGGCGTGCTGGTCGCCACGAGCAGTTCAGGTCACGTCACGCATCCGGCGACGGCCGACGGCTCCTACGCCGTGCGCGTGTTCAGCGAGAATCAGACGGGAGGCGAATATGCGCTGCTGATTTCGGGACACACCGGACAACTGTCTCCGTTTGAAGTGGTTGCCAGCCATCCCGCTGACGGCACGAGCGGAGCCACGGCTCCAGCGGAAATCACGATTGAATTGTCCGACGCGGTGCTGCTGTCGAGTGTCGATGCGTCGGACCTGACCGTCAACGGTGTACCCGCTACGGCCGTTCAGGTCGTCACGCCCGACACCCTGCGCTACGCGTTGCCTCCGCTGGCCGAAAATGTCAACCAGGTCTCGATCGCATCTGGCGCGCTGGTCGATCTGCAGCATCAGCCCCTCGAAGCGTTCGACATCGAGTTGACACTCGACACAATTCCGCCCCGCGTGATCTTCACGTCGATCCAGCAATTGGAAACGGTTCCGGCTGGTGTTCCGCTGGCCGTCACTGTGGGTTTCGATGAAACGCTCGATGCCGCGCAATTGGGCGCGGACGACGTCACTCTGGCGGGGACAAACAGTGGAACTCACGCTCCAACCGGTTTCAACTATGATTCGACTTCATCCGTGCTGACGCTCGAGTACGAAGGCTTGCCCGAGGACAACTTCACGCTGACGCTGCTGAGCGGAGGCCGAATCGAAGACCTGGTTGGAAATGATCTGGACGGAGAGCCGCTGGCGTTTCCGATTCCGCCCAATGTTTCCGGCGACGGGATACCGGGCGGCGATTTTTCCATCGACTTCGCCACTGATTTTGTGGTTGCCCCGCTGCCCGTGCCGCTGGAGGCCAAACCACCTGCCGGATCACTGGTATACGATCCGCCGATCGAAGGCGCGATCGGTGTGGCCGGCGACGTCGACCGGTTCACGGTCGACGTCGACGCCGATCAGAGCATGGCAGTCGTTGTCACATCGACGGGTGGTTTGCAGGCCACCGTCCGATTGCTCGATCCGTCCGCCGCGGAACTCGCCTCGGCGACCGCGCCGGCCGCCGGTGCGGATGCGTTTATCCAATCGCTACCCGCCACCAGTGCGGGAACGTATATCGTGGAAGTCAGCGGCGCGGCCGGAACCACCGGCGCGTACCACCTGTCGTTCATCTTGAATGCCGTCGTGGAAGAAGAAGCGTACGGAGGGCCGGCGAACGACAATGCGGAGTCTGCTCAGGACCTCGATCCTTCGTTCACTCCACTGGGCGTCGGTACCGCGCAGCGGGGAGCCGTGGTTGGTTCGTTCGAGCCCCCCAGTTCCGTCAACCTGGGGTCGGACGTCAATACGTTCTCCCAGGAAAGAAATCCCGTCCTGTCGGCCGACGGCCTGACGCTCGTTTTCAATTCGGACCGTCCGGGAGGCGAGGGCAGTCAGGATCTTTATTTGGCAACGCGCGGTTCAAAGTCCGAACCGTTTGGCAACGTGGTGGGTCTCGGGCCGGGCGTCAATACGCCGCACAACGAGTCGGCACCGGCGCTGTCGCAGGACGGCCTGACGTTGCTGTTTGCATCCAACCGACCCGGCGGTGCGGGCGGCAACGACCTGTACGCCGCCACGCGCGCCACGACCGACGATCCGTTTGGCAACGTGATCAATCTGGGGGTGCTGCTGAATACGGTGGCCAACGACAGCCACCCGACGCTGTCGGCCGACGGTCTGACGCTGGTGTTCTCCTCCACGCGGGAAGGCGGTCTGGGGTCCAGCGACATTTACATGGCCACGCGTCCGGACACGGCGTCTCAGTTCGGTGCTCCCGTGAACCTCGGTCCCGGCGTCAACACTTCCAGTCAGGAGGCGGGCCCGTCACTGTCGGACGATGCGCTCGGGCTCTACTTCCATTCGAACCGTCCCGGCGTGTCCGGCGGTACCGACGTGTTTGTCGCCACCCGTGACAGTACCGGTGATGTCTTTGCCAATGTCGTCGCACTCGGCGCGTCGGTGAATACTCCGTTTAACGATCAGGCACCGGCGATCGGCGCGGACGGCGAGGATCTTTACTTCGAGTCGGATCGTATTGGCGGTGCCGGTACGCGCGATCTGTATCGCACGTCCCTTCAAGGCGCCGACTGGTATTCGTTTACGCTGAACGATGGCGAATCGGCGACCGTGCTGCTGTCCGGCACTGTCGAGAACGGTACGAAACTCATCGAGTTCCAGCAGCACGCAGCGGGCTACTCGGGCACGGTCGATACGCAGCTTTCCCAGGCCGATCCCGACCTAAGTTTTGCCAACGCACCGTCGTTGACTGTCGACAGCGATGATCCGGGCGGAACCGGACTGGACACGCAGGTTCTGATCCGGTTCGAGGATCTATTCGGGGATGGATTCGGCCGGTTGGGGACATCGACCGAGATCGTTTCAGCACATTTGGAGTTGCAGATCACCAATGAGGGCTCAAGCCTGCAATTGTTCCAGATGCTCCAGCCGTGGCAGGACACCGATACCTGGAACAGTTTCGGGGGCAACGGTGTCCAGCCGGACGGCGTGGAAGCCGCAGTGTTTCCCGAAGCGTTCATCCCGACGCCCTCCTCCGGGCCGTTGTCGATCGATGTCACCAACAGCATCCTGGCGTGGCAGCAGGATCCGGGGCAGAACCTGGGCTGGGTACTACTGCCAACCGGCACGAACGGCGTTGACTTCCCGTCATCCGAAGGATTCAACCCGCCGAAGCTTGTTGTGGAAGTCATTTCCGATCAATCACCGCTCGCTTTGCTGGATGACGCCGGCAACCTGTTTGCTCAGGGAGTGGCCGGTGCGTCGAATCTCGATCAGGTCATCAACAACTTTGCGGATACGACCACGGACGCCTTGCCGGAAACGTACTTCGTACGAATCTCTGGTGGGGACTCGCGTTACAACCTGGTGCTGACCAGGAATGCCGACTTCGACACCGAAAACAACGAGGGCCCGGGGGAACATTCGCAGGATATCACTTCGGTGGGAATCGCACTGGGCTCGGTGGCCGACGACATTGACGGCGGGCCGGTGGACAACGGGGACTCGTACCTCGTGCAGGTTCATCAGGACGACGTCCTGACCGTCCAGACATCGACGCCGGGCGACGGGCCCTTCGAACCGCAGTCGAACCTGGATCCCGTCATCGAGTTATACGATCCGGCCGGCAACCTCGTGGCCGCGGACGACAACAGCGGACCGGACGGCCGGAATGCGTCGCTGACGCATCTGGCTGCAACGTCAGGAGGTTATCAGGTCGTGGTCCGCGGCGCCGCCGGGACCGGCGGCGAGTACGTCGTGCGTGTGGGTGGATACAGCGGGCAGCCCGGCCCGTTTGAAGTCGTGGCGATCAGCATCCCGGATGGGGCCGCGATCGGGACGAGCCCCGCGAGCCTGACATTCGATTTCAGCGATGCCGTGCGGCTCGATACGCTGCAGGCATCGGACGTGCTGATTAACGGCGTTGCTGCCGAGACCTTCTCCGTCATCGACGGCGACACTATCCAGTTCGCGTTACCACCGCTCAGCGACGGCGTTTACAACGTATCGCTGGCCGCCGGAGCGGCACACAACGTCCAAGGAATTCCGGTGGAACTGTTCGTCAGCCAGTTCACCGTCGACACGACGGCCCCGCGCGTTACATTCAGCTCGCTCCAGGAGGGCGACGTGTCCACCGGCGATGGACTGACGTTCGTGGCGGTGTTCGACGAAGCGCTCGATGCTGACGCACTGGACGTCGGCGATGTGGTGCTGGTGGGCGAGAATAGCGGCGCGCACATGCCCGCCACGCTGGCCTACGATCCGTTGACATTGCGGCTGACCGTGCACTACGACGCTCTGCCGGAAGACCGCTACACGCTGACGCTGAAAAGCGGCGATAATGCGTTGCAGGATACAGTGGGCAACGACCTGGACGGCGAGCCTCTGATCTTTCCCGTCCCGCCCAACGTATCCGGCGATGGCGTGGCGGGCGGTGATTTCGTTGTCGGCTTTTACGTTGACTATGCGTCCAGCAGTCCGCAAAGTTTCTTACGCCTTAATCCACTCGGTTCCCTGATTTTCCAAAGTGCCGGCAATACGGGCGTTCTGCATACCGCGGGCGACGCGGACGATTTCCAGTTCTTTGTCGAAGGCGGGCAGACGATTTCGGCGATCGTGACGCCGGACGATCCATTGGCCACTCTCGAACTCGCTCTGTTGACGACCGGCGCGGTGGCCGTGGCACCGGCGCCGGGAGCCCCCGCCGTGTTGTCTTCGACTTCCATCGGTGTGGACGGCGCGTACCGGATCCGCGTCACCGGTGACACGCCTACCACTTATTCGCTCGACATCTTCCGGAACACGGCGCTCGAAGCAGAACTCGGAGAAACAGGCGGTCCGCTGCCCATCGACGGTTCCTTCGTCGGACTGGGCTCGGGGCGCTTCGGCGTGATCGGGACGAGCACGCCGCAGGAGCTTCTGATTGAGTCACTAGTCTACGGCGTCCAGCCGACGACGGGCATGATCGTCAAAATGGATCCCGCCACGGGGATTATCGTCGACCGGTTTCTGGCACCCGGCGGACTTCAACCGGGCCACGAGCATATCGGTCTTTCCCTGGCCGAGAGCGGGGACTCGCTGATCTACGTGAATTCGGATGTGGACCCCTCGGTGGTGTGGCGCCTTGATCCGGCAACCGGAGCCGTTCTGTCGATTGAAACCAAAGGGCCTCAGATTACGGACGGGTTGGGTTTTGAAAGCGGTCTGGCCGGTAATCAGTATCTGTTCATTTCGCATTCGAACCAGGACCTTCGCCGGCAGGAAGGATTCTCCGGAGCGGAGGTCAACGCGTGGGCCACGGGCGAGCCCGTCGGTGGTCTCGGCGGCGACGACGCCGGGCGGCAGTTCGGCTTCTTCATCGACGGGTTTATTCACGAATACGATCCACTGGTCGATACCAACAGCTTTATCAGCAGCCTGCCCGCACCTGCGGCGGATATTGAAGGACTGGCGTACGACGGCGTCAATCTGTATGCATCGACGGCTGCGGGATCACTCTTCGCGCTGGACCCTGATACGGGTGCGGTGAGGTCCGAGCAGGTAGTGCCGGGCGGCGCGTTGTACGGTTTGGGCGCCGGCAGCAACCTGGCACGGTCGCAACGAGGCGCTTACTTCCGGTCCGTAGTCGGGCCTCCCTGGAATAGCTCGGCGAACGAATCGGCGATGGACGTTGCCTACGGACCGGGTGGGTGGGACGACCTGCGTTATGAAACCGTTGTGCCCGGCGAGGTTTTTACGAATGAATACTCGTTGGTCTTCCTGGAGGGCAGCGATCACAACGCGGACGAACTGGAGCAGTTCCTGGTTGCAAATATCCTCTTGGTCGAAGAGTTCGTCGCGGACGGAGGTGTGGTGTTCATCAACGCGGCGCCTAACGAGGGCAATGGGATGTCGTTTGGCTTCGACGGCATCACGCTCAACTACCCCGAGAGCAGCTCGGATGCCTTGGCGGCGGACCCCGCACACCCCATCTTCAGCGGGCCTTCGGTCCCCGTGACGACCAGTTACACCGGCAATAGCTTCGGGCATGCAACCGTCGTGGACAACTCGGGATCGGACCTGCAGCCCACGCTGGTGAACAGCTTTGGCGGAATCGTTTTGGGCGAGCTTTCGTGGGGTGCCGGAGCCGCCCTGTTCGGCGGGATGACCACATCCAACTTCCACTCGCCTCAGCCCGAAGCCGATAATCTCCGCGCGAATATTCTCTCGTACGGCGACAGTCTGGCGGGATCCGGCAATATCGATGTTCCGGATACGGATACCTATACGCTGGACTTGTCGGGCCGCGTTGGACACTCCATCGACATCGTGTTGGACGGACAGGGCACGGCGGACTTCTCGAATGCACTAATGCAACTGACGGGCGCCGACGGCACGACCGTACTGGCGACCGCCGTGCCGGACCCGCTTGGCGCCGGCGCCGCAAATTACGATCTCGGCATTCTTGGATTTGAAGTGCCCGCGGACGGCATTTACACGCTGCAACTGCGTGCGGCCGACAAGGGCGTTTACGGAATCCTGGTGACCGATTCCCTGGTGTTTGATACCGAGCCCAACGACGCGCAGAACAATGCGTTGAGGCACCTGACCGAACCGGGCACGGCGCTCGGTTTTCTGGGAGACGAAGTGTCCCAGGGTCTGCTGTACGGCAGTGACCGGAACGGCCAGTTGTTCACGATCGACGTGGAGACGGGCGTGGGTGAACTGGTCGGGTTCTTGCCGGCACCGTCGACGGAGGTCGAATACGATCCGTTGACCGGGCGCGCTTTTTCGCAACTTCCCGACGGAGCGTTCGCGGGTGTGGAGTTCGACATCGCGACAGGCGCGGGCATTGGGCCCATTGTGCCAAACGGCTTTGCATTCAATGGCATGGAGTGGGTCGACGACGTGTTGTATGGTACGGCCATACAGGGGCCTGGAGGACTGTCGCAACTGCGTATCCTCGACCCGTTCGCGGGCACCAGTTCACCGATCGGACCTACGGGCGTCGGTCCGATTTCGGGTCTGGCCTATGCGCCCCGGACGGACAGGCTGTACGGCATCGCGGGCGGACCGGGACCAGCCACGCTGTACACGATCGATCGTGCAACGGGGCAGGCCAGTCCGGTCGGATCCACTGGAATTCAGGCGGGCAGCCTGGAACTGGGACCTGACGGCAACCTGTACGCGGGCGGAACGGGATCCCAGTTGGGCGATCTGTACCGCATCGATCCGGTGACGGGCGCTGGAACCTTCGTCGGCCCGACAGGATTCGGTCCGGTAACCGGTCTGTTGCTGGGGCCGGCGTTGGCGGCGGATGACATGCTGCGACTGCCGCGCACAAGCCTTCCCATACCCGAAGCAAAGACCACCGACATTCTCTCCCGTTCCGCGCTGACGGCCTTCGTTCCAAGAAATGTCAGCATCCGGGATATCGCCCAACAGCTCGAGCCGGTCGAGGCGGTGCAGCGGCGTTCGCCGGCCGCGGGAGCCCTGGCCGACGCGCTGCCAGTCCAGGAAGCGGAACCCAACGACACGTTGGCCACGGCCCAGCCGGTGGCGCTCGGCTTCGGCGCGGGCGAATTCGATGCCATCGACGTGAACGGCGACCTGGCGGTCGGTCAGCCACCGAGTATCATCGTCACGGCCGAAGAGAACGGCGCGATCCCCTTTGCCACCGAGACGGGTCTGACCGAAGGGGCCAGCGTGATCGCTTCATCGGTCATCGGTGACGGAGCCTTCGCGTTCTCCAGCGGCGACTACGATTGGTATGCCATCCGCAATGTGGCCGGCGGTCAGCAGATCACGATCGATGTCGACGCCTCGGCCATTGGCAGTTCACTGGATCCGGTCATCGGCCTGTACGACAGCGGTGGCAACCTGCTGGCGTCCAATGACGACTTCGACGGCCTGGACAGCTTCCTTTCTTTCATCGCTCCCCAGAACGATGACTACTTCGCGGTGATCTTTGGGTTCTTCTCGGGATTCCAGTTGGACCCGTTCAATCCGGCCACGGGGATGGGGGCGGCCAGTACGGGATTCTACGACATCACGATCGGCTTGAACGAGGGCGACATCGATTTATTCCAGTTGGAACTGGATCCGGGCGACATTCTGGGTGCCAACGTCTCCGGAAGCGCCAGCCGGCTGACGCTGCGGGATGCTTCAGGCAATGAACTGATGGGATCCAGTCAGGATGTCACCTTCATCCATCCGGATGCGTCGCCACTCCCGGGAGGCGGCAATGCTTCGCTCTCCTGGGTGGTTGATACCGCGGGCACTTACTATGTCGGCGCTCAGAATGGTACCGGCTCGTACGATCTCCAACTTCGCCTGTTCCGTCCGGCGCTGGAACAGTCCCTGGTGGGGTCACACCAGGTCATCTTCCTGGACTTCGACGGTGCCTCGATTGACACCTCCATCTTCGGCGCCGTCGGAATGGCCACGCTGTCGCCGCTCAACGCGTTCCTCGGTGGCTGGGGACTGACAAATTCCGACGAGGACGCGGTGATCGATGCGATTGTAGCCACGGTGGAAGAGAATCTTTCGAGCGACATCCGCGCGTTGGGCAACAACGGCGATTTCGTGGCTTCAGGCGTGCCGGGCGAGTTCGATGTCGAAATCCTCAACAGCCGCGACCACGCCGATCCGTTCGGTCATCCGAACGTCAGCCGTGTCATCGTGGGCGGAACGATTAACGAACTTGGCATCGGGACGATCGGCATCGCCGAATCGATCGACGTCGGCAATTTCGAATCGCAGGAGTCCGCCGTGGTCCTGCTCGATTTGCTCAGCGCGCCCGCTTTCGACCCCAATTCTCTGAACCAGTATGCGTTGGACCCCTCCGCGTCGATCATAGATCTGATCGGCGCCGGCGTGGGGAATATCACCGCGCATGAGGCAGGGCATTTTCTGGCCAACTGGCATACCGACCAGTTCAACGGCGTGCCGAACATCATGGACCAGGGCGGGTTCCTCGACAACACCGTGGGCGTCGGTCCCGACAGGATTTTTGGCACCGCCGACGATTCCGATGTCGACTTCGGCGATGATACGTTTGTGCCTAACGAAGGGTTTTCGGGGCTCGAGGACACGCTCAACAGCATCGCGTTCGGTCTGTCCACCGGACTGATCGATCCCGCGCTGGTCGGCCCGCAGATCCTGGCTATCACTCCCTCTGCCGGGACGCTGGTAAACCAACTCGATATTTCCAATATCAGCATTGAGTTCAACGAACCACTGGCAGCCCAACCCGCCGTCGACCCCGGCAACTACCTGCTGCTTGAGTCCGGGCCAAATGGCCTGTTTGAAGGCGGGTTGGCGGACGACATTGTGATCCCCGTCGTTCCGTCCCTGCTTGGCGGCGGGCGGTTCGTCGACCTGGCGATCAGCGACGGCTTCGCTCCGCTTACCCCGGGTTCATTCCAGCTGACGATCGACGGCAGCGATTCCGGCATCGTGGATCTCGACGGCAACCCGCTCAATACGCTTACGGGGCCGGGTGGAGGCCACGATGACATTCATGCTTTCGAGATAGTTTTTCAACTGGCTGCCAGGGGCGATCTTTACACGGTGGAACTCACGGCGGGCGAAATCCTCAGGGCCAGCACCGCCACGCCGCTGGACAACACGCTCGGCACGCCTCGAAACAACCTTGATCCGGCACTGCTCGTACTCAACCCGAACGGCGTTCCTGTCTTGGGCGACGCCGATTCGCTGGACGGCAAGAACGCGCGTCTGGATCTGGCCGTGCACGATCCGGGGACGTACTTGATTCAAGTTTTGGCTGAAGCTGGCGTCGGTGAGTACTTGCTAAACGTCGACGTGCTCAACGTCGGCGATATGAATACCGACGGTACTGTCGACTTCGGCGATATCGATCCCTTCGTCCTGGCCTTGGTTTCTGGAAACCGATTCCTGGAGACCTATGGTATCTCGGCACATGTGATCGGCGATATCGACGGCGACGGTGATATGGACTACGACGACATCGACCCGTTCGCCAGCTTGCTGGCGTCGGGTCAGCTCGCCAACTATTCGTCGAGTGTCGCGGCGACCATCGATGATGTTTCGGGGCCCCCTGTTCTGGTCTCGACGAGATTCGCGCGAACCGCGGAAGGCACCGAAATCGTCGCGACCGGTGCGAAACAGGATCCGTCGCATTCCGCGGATGCGATCGTCACCGCCGGAAACCGGCTGTTGCCGAATGTGGAACTGCCCCGCGAGGTCATCCGTGCCGTTGCGCGGAGTTCCGCTGCCAGCACGGCGCCGGACGGTGTCTTCGGCGAGCAAGACGATTGGTTGGGCCGTGGCGACGGGCTGGCGGAACGCGACGACGTGATCGCGGACCTTTCGGGCGACGGCAGAAGGATAGCTTGAGCGCGGCGTTCGGCGAAGCTGTTCGTTCTTCGGAATTCGTTCGGGGTCGCGTGCGGCCGCTCATCGGCGACCGCCTCGCCCTCGACCCGACGCGCCGCCACTCCGTCCGCCTGCCGCCTTCGAGGGGATGCTCCGGCCGCGCAGGACCGAGGAGGGCGACCGCATTTTGAAGCTTGGCGAGACGCCGGGCCGCATTCTTGGCACGGAATGATGGCCGCGTATCGCAGAGCTGCTTCCGCTCGCGTGCGGCGCTGCAGGCGACGCCCTCCGGCGGAAAGCCGACATGTCCGGAACTCGCGTTACGCCCGCTCGGGCGTCGGTCCGATAGCGTTGGATATTCTCGGTGATCCTGCGACTGTCCACCGCGTTTCCGCGTTGAGGAATCACGCGATTCCGAAGTTCCCGGTAGCTTTCAGCTTGGTGGTCTCGCAGAATCGATGCCTCGCCCCGTAACGCATCCCTGGTGCGCTGCCGCGCCAGCGACGGCTCCGACCCAGCTCGGGCAGCGGTCTCCTCAGGCGTTGCCTGACGGCGTGCCGGCACACGGACGTCCCGACGCGGAGACGGCCATTCATTCGACGACGTCACGTCGGGCACCCGGCCGCGTGAGAAAGGCCGAAGCGTTTCATTCTGTAAAGGGGAAGGTTCTTGCGCACGCCTGCGCAGGATATCAGCGCGTCGTCGTGCCACGTCGCGCGGGCGGTGCGCTTCCAGATCGCCACTCCGCAGCGCGTCACGCTCGCGGTCGGAAGTATCGGGCGTATCCGAACGCGCGCGCCGCAATCGGTCGGCAGCGGACGACGCAGTTGGGATCCGTCGTCGGAAATCATCGATCGGCTGAACCAGCAACGATTGTCGAGGATGCGGTTGCCGCGCCACCTTGCGGACGACTTCCTCCTGTGCGTGTTGCGTGTGCGGCGGCCGGTGTTCGCGATGTTTGGCGTAGTAATCGTGCCAGCCCTGCACGCGCCGAGCGTAATCGAAGCCGCGCCGCCGGTAGAGCGTCTGATAATAGCTGAACAGGCAGTCGTGGCCGCGGCGCATAAGATGATATTTCGTGTGGGATAGGTAACCGCGGCGAGCATAGCGCTGGCCGTGAAAGTCGCCGAAAAAGTAATGCCCGCAGCCAGGTTGTACGAATAAGTGGAAGTGGATCCGTGACACGTTGATGCAGTGGCCCGGCGTGAACCGGAAATTGCGCTGCAGATAGACCGGGTGGCGGAAGCGGATGGGCGCGTAAAGGAAGCCGCGGTGCGCCAGGCTGTAGTCCCAGTATCCGTTCACGAAGAGGCAGCCGCCCGGTGTCCACACGTAATACGACGGCACCCAAATCCATTGGGGCCAGAAGCGGGTCCAATAGCCGGCCCGCCATACGTAGACGCTATTCCGGGATATCCAGCAGCCAGGGATCCAGAAGTGGTTGTCGTCCGGCGGCTCGCCCCTCGGTTCCTCATCGGGACGGTCGGGCGGCGCCGGCAACGGTGGCGGAACGTTGTTGTCCGCATCCGACCAGAAGCCCGAAATCCAGGCATGGCCGCCCTCCACATCCCTCCATTGGCCCGGTATCCAACGGCGACCCGGCGGCCCGTTGCGCCACACGCCGCTTACCCAGATGAACTCCTCCTGCTCCTCGTCCCACGCCCAGTAGCCGGGAATCCACTGCACGTTGTCTCCCTCGGGCTGGACTTCGGGCGGAAGTTCCTCAACCGGCTCGGGTGGTTGCCGGGGCACGACGGCACCCGGTTTCGCGTCGCGGCCCGTCACCGCGGCAAATGCCTCGTGAACGGGTCCGCGGGCAAGGACTTCCATGGCCTCCCCCGGCGCGTCATCCAAATGGGGTTCGGCAGCCCGGATCGCAAACGGCGCGACCCAACACGACAGACTGAACACGGCCGATCGAACCACGACCTGCGGCATGCCTCTCGACGTGAATGACGTGAATAGCGATAACATGACTCCACCCCCTGCCCGATCGACGCGCACCCAGCCGCGATCCATGCTTCCCTAACGTCATTCCTTGCAAACAGAGTGCCGGAAGTCAATGGTTGCCGATTTCACGGCCCAATCTGGCTTGAAGGACACGGCGCGGACAGCGGCGTCCTGGCCAGCTTATGGCCGACTGTAATCGTTTTGACGTCAAACCGTCATCGAATCGACGCACGCGTTCAGCGTTAGATTTCGACCTCCTCTCGGGGGGGCCTCCAAACCTTGGGTTGTTGACGATGGATGGATGACTCGCAACGACTCCCAGCTTTCACTGCAGCCACCATCCGCCTGGAGTAAGGCCCGTTTGTTCTGACCAACCAGCGAGCGTTGTACCGGCCGGCCGTTCGGTCTTTATCGACAAGGAGCCGGCCGAGGCGTCGATTGACGGAGGGGGGCACCGGTAGCTATGGTGACCTTGTGCACGCGGGGTCGTGGCTCCGTGACCGACCCGGCCAGGGTTTTGTCAAGGCGAAGGAGTGAAAACGGGGCGGAGGGCCTGACCTCTCTTCACGGCAATCCAAGGTCAAGCTTTGACAAGCCATTGGCAACTGGATGAAAGCGAGTTTGCCTTATGCCATGTCGTTCTGTCGGTAGTCTATTCGTACTTGTCGCATCGTTCTACTTGCTCGCGTCGGTCGCCGGCGCCACGGACCGGAACGGGCGCCCCAACGTCGTGCTGATCTTTGCCGACGATCTGGGCTACGGGGACATTCAGTGTTTTCGTCCGGAAGCAGGACCCTTTCCCACACCCAACCTGGACCGGATGGCGGCCGAGGGCGCGCGGCTGACCGCCTTCACCGTACCGACGCCCTATTGCGCACCGTCGCGCGGCACCATACTTACGGGCCGTTATCCGTTTCGGCATACCGTCGTCAGGAATCCCGCGCCCGACGTGGGCCAGTCGAATTTCGGTCTTCCTGCTTCGGAGATAACCCTGGCCGAAGCCCTTCAATCAGCCGGTTACGCCACGATTGCCATTGGAAAGTGGCACCTCGGCCACCGCCTGCAATGGCTGCCGCGCACACAGGGCTTCGACGAGTATTTGGGCATCTTGTATTCAAACGACATGTTTCCGGTCCAGCTCGTCCGGAATGAAACTGTTGTGGAATACCCGGTCGTGCAGGCTACGTTAACCCGGCGGTACACGGACCTGGCGTTGGAGTTCATCGAAGATCAACGAGATCGTCCGTTTTTCGTCTATCTCGCACACGCCATGCCTCACAAGCCGCTCGCGGCGTCGGACGACTTCTACACTCCCGATAGCCCCGAAAATCTGTACGCCGACGTCATGACCGAGCTGGACCATTCGGTAAAACGAATTCTCGACAAGCTCAAGGAACTTGAGCTCGACAAGCAGACGCTCGTCATGTTTACGTCGGACAATGGTCCCTGGCACGGCGGGTCGACGGGTGGTTTGAGGGGCATGAAAGGGACGACATGGGAGGGCGGCTTTCGGGTGCCGTTTATTGCTCGAATGCCGGGCACGATACCGCCGGGAGTGGTCAACCGGGCGGTGACTGCCTCGGTCGACGTCTTTCCCACGGTCTGCCGATTGGCAGGTGTTCCTGTGCCGGAAGACCGGATTATCGACGGTCGCGACATCATGCCTCTGTTGCAGGATGAGGCGGCGCCGAGTCCGCATGATGCGGTGTTTGGCATGCACGGTGAGCGCCTGGCCACGGTGCGTCGTGGTAAGTGGAAGCTGCACGTTCGAAAGCCTCAGTCGACGCGGCGCGACCATCTGCCGCCCGAGCGGACCGTGGACTGGGTCGATCCTCGAGCTCCTGATGGCGTGACGATTCTCGCGCCGTTCGAGCAGCCCAAGCCCGACCAATACCCTGGGGTATCGACCGGCGACGAGCCCGAGCCGATGATGTTGTTCGATCTGTCGGAGGACCGTGCCGAGCAGCACAACGTCGCCGGCGAACATCTCGACGTGGTGAAGGAATTGCTAGCGATTCATCAGCGCATGGATGCGCAGGTACCCGAGCTGCCTGATGCGCCGGTCGATTATCTGTTTCGTCGTTCGGCCGTGGGACGGGGCCCGCTGATGCGTTTGATCGGCGGGGAGCTACGCTACGATCACGTTCCGGCTTTCCAGCGGCACCTGCTTCGAGAGCCGCCCAGGGAAGCGGCGCAGCCGGACAGGAAATGACTTATAGCGTCTAACAAAGCATCATGGATGCACTACTAAAAACGCGAAGTTGCAGGCGAACCGGCGGTTTTGTAAAAAGGTTCTTAGCCTGGCCTCACCTCAATCCACGCAACAAGTTACGACAGCACATCGAACGTGCGTGAAGGATTCAGCCCCCGGCTCTGCCGGGGGATCGCCCCACCGTACCGCCCGGAAATTCGTCTCCGGGCAGAGCCCGGAGTTGCCCGGGCCGCGCCGGAACCTCGAAGGTGCTTGCGTGCGCGTCGCACTCGCCGATTCCGTTTGCAGTACCGGCATTCCAGCCCACAGCCGCTGGAAATGCGGAACAACCGATGGAGATCTGCCCTCAATCGGCCGGCCACGTTTGACCCGCGCGATGCTCGCAGAGTTCCAGCAGTCGTTCTGTAAGATGTCTGCGCTTGGGGAAGCGCGTACTGAGGTAAATATGACGCGCGAGGGTGAACGTGGTGAACAGTTCGACATTTCGGCGGCTAGTCTCTGGAGTCCGCTCCAAAAATCGTGAGACGAATGCCTCCTGGAGCTCGCTCAACATGCGATGACTCCCCGAGTGGCGGAGTCCGAATTCGATCAAGTGCCCGACGAAGTTTCCGGCGTCGAGGGCCGGGTCGCCAGAAGCGTAAAGGTCGAAGTCGATGAGGTACAGACGGTCCCCATCGACAATCACCTGATCGGAGTAAAAATCGCGATGAATGCCGCGCGGCACATACGCGCGTAGATCCCGTTTCGACGCGTGCAGGCGTTCCAGAAGGACGCCGATGCGATGCGACCAATGCGGAAACTGGTCCGATACGTTTGTTAACCGGTCGTCCAGCAAGGCCAGTTCATCTTTCACCGTATGGCGTGCCGGCGCCGGCACGCCTGCCTTGTGCAGCTTTCTTAGCGCGTCAGCGATCCGGAGGACAAGTTTTATCGCCGCCGGTTGCATCAGAAAATTTGTGGCCATGCAGCCCCGCACTTTTCGCTGCACCCACATTTGCAATTCGGGAAGCATGGCCAGGGGTTCCGGTATGGCCACATCGTTTCCTGGTCCCTCCTCGAATCCCGCGTTTCGGAGAGATCGAAAAAGTGAGAAACGTTCCGGTTTAAGTCGCTTGGCCTGAATCTTCCCCAGCACGATGATCGACTCTTGGTCCGAACGGCTTCCCAGGTGGTACTCGAAAAGGCATCTCCGATCCGGCTTATACCGGGTAACGCGTATGCACTGGATGGTGACGCCCCCTTGCTCATTTGCCAGACACTCTAGGTGCGTATCGAAGTACGGTGCCATGATGGCTGGATCGATCGCCTTGGTTAAAAATGGCATGCGCTGATCATTTTTGACGCCGAAGGGGTCGATGATGACGGGCTTTTCCCGCCGTCGGAAACAGGGAGCCGAAGAAACGCTTCCAGGGTGGGTCCCGCGCATCGGTTTCGGCTGGGACGGGCTCTTCAGGTATCCAGCTGCACGTTCCGTGATGCGCTCCGCCCATTGTGGCCAATCTCGGTCGCGTTCACGAAAAGGCAAGGTGGCGAGGCGAAATAAGGCAGCCGAAGCGTGCGCGCCAATGCGATCGATGATCGAGCGGTCCGCCGTCAAACAGTAACCTTCGATCAGCGCATGGACCATGCGTTCGAAATCTGCTCGACAGTACCGGCTCCGCAGGACCTCGTAGTCCAGGTGGGCGATGAAATTTCCCAGATCACGCGCGGGGTCTCCCAAAACGCCGCGGTCCAGGTCAAGGATGCCCACCGTTCCTTCGTGCGCGAGAACCTGTTGGGCATAAAAGTCGCCATGCGTCGACTGATAGATGGGGGGCATTTCGGTCAGGGCATCGCCGATGAGTTGGGCCAAATCGTGAAAGCGTTGCCTGCGTCCGGGAAGAAGGTATCCTAGAAATTCCGCCATGTGATGGGCGGCGAGGGCGGCGTGTTTTACCGTCTCGCAGCGGAGCCCCGTGGCGTTTTGGATGTGCAACTCGCCCAGCGCCGTGCCGACGTCCGCCAAGAGATCCAGCGGTAGGCCCAGCGCACCATCCGCTAAAAGATCGGCCAGCAATACGCCGGGCAGCCACTCTAAAGCGACAATGCGGTGCCGATTCGAGCGAGCCAGCCGATCAGCGACGCGCAGCGGTCCGCGGCTCGAGAACACCTTCGCGTTGCGTTGCGCGGAGGCGTATCCGCGGCGGTCGTAGCATTTCAACAGGATGGATGTGCCGTTCTCCAGACGCATTCGCCCCACGAAGCGCCGATGAGGTTTGTAACGGATGCGTTGGATGGAAGTGCGGCCAACGGTTCCGTAAGAACCGAGAAGGTTTTCCATCAGGTTTTGCGAAGATTTGTCGTCGAACAGCCGTCCCAGCCCCGGCAGATGGCGGTCGTGAGGAAATCCCCAGATAGCCGTCGCGTGACACGGCAGGACTGATGGAATTACCGTGGTGAAGTTATTCTGCAAATGCACATGTCCTTCGGTGGCCTTGCGCAGTTTTTCTGGCGCATCGCGGCGGAAGGCGTTGACCGCCACATCATGGCTGTGGCCATCGAGCGTCACATGGAACGCCGCCAGGCAGCTTGTGCCGGGCTTGTAGCGCAGATAGTGGCAGGAAAGATCCGCGATGGTCAGGTGAGACGTGAGCGAAACGAGCGCTTCGGCGAGGCGCGTCGTATCGAGGGCCAGTTCCAGGCCAGGGATATCGGCATCCCTGCGCACGAGTTGGGCGTCCGCAGTACTAAGCATGGGTCACCGCGTCTTGTGCCCGCTTTTCGCGATCGGGCCTCGTGCTCGCCACCACTGCCGACAAGTCTCCGCCACCGATTCGATGTGCGGTGAGATTTTACATACTGCCCGCGGGTATCCAAATGCGGACAGCTTGTCGCCACCCAATGCTTCAAATAGCTCGAGATCACGTTCCCGCATTTGCGTTCGCCAATCGCGCAGGCCCGATGTAGGAGGCAGCCAGGCGCTCTTGGCCGACTTGCCGCAGCTCTTGTTCCTCTTCCCCTGAAAGTAGAGCAGCATGTCGGCCGCGAAGGGAAGACACAGAAATCGTGTCACTTCCGCCAACGTGCGGTGCGGCGACGAGACCAGTGATTCGTACTTCACCTCAGAATATAAAGATGACTCGATCTGTTGACCCTGTTCGCGACCCGCGCTTACAAGCCAGGACCACCACAGCGCGCAAACCCCTACGGGCTCGCTCTTCCAAAGTTGCATGCGGCCGGGTCCTTTTTTTTCGTGAGCCCAATCGAGTGCGGAAAGCGCGACATCCCGGCCGTCGCGTATGAGGTGAAGGAATCTGGCCCAGGGAAACAATCCGTGCAACAAACGGACATGACGCGAATAGTCTGGCGTTTTCTCGCCAGAGATGGATTTGCCGTGCATCTGGCAGAACCGCTCGTAGAGGGCGGAAACAAATTCGCGATACGTCCGCGACTCGCGCGCGGACTGTGTGACCATGTCCGAGGTTAAACCGAGCCGTGTAAACCGATGGTACGTCTGCACCGTCTCAACGAGTTCTCTGCTCAGCGGCAAGTCGCCACCGCGGATGATGTCGTCCATGGGCCGCGACACACTCTTTTCGATGCAGCGCGTGATGAAATGCGTATCATTGGACACGGCCAACTGTGGATGATGGTTTAACATTCGCTGCAGCAGTGTTGTACCCGACCGTGGACAACCCACGACGAAGACGTATGGGTGGGCATGAGGTCCCCGCGTGCCGGGCGTTGTTTTCTGTGCCTTGACGGAAGCGGTCATATCAGCGGACTCTCACCTCATCGCCGTGGAGTTCACAAGCGGCCGTGGCAGTTTGCAGATGATAAAGTGCCGAATAGCGATTCCCGGCAGCGAGCAATTCCGCATGGGATCCGAATTCGGCGGCGCGTCCTTCGTGAAGGAAAAGAATCAAGTCGGCTCGCGACGCGAGCACCAGGTCGTGCGTTGCCAGTAGTACGGAGCAGTCGTTCCAAAGTTGCTCCACGGCATCGACCACCGCCAGGCGGTTTTCTTCGTCAAGACTTGAAGTCGGCTCGTCCAGCAGGATGACTGGAGCGTTGCGGACCGCCGCTCGCGCAACGGACAAACGCAACCGCTGGCCAGCCGACAGCGTGACGCCCCGTTCTCCGACAATCGTGTCGTAGCCCCGAGGGAGTGCTTCGATGAACTCGTGCGCCCGGGCCCGTTTCGCCGCTACGCGGACGTCGTCCAGGGTCGCCGCGGGACGGTGGCAAGCAATGTTGTCAAAAACGCTCGCGGAAAACATCAAACTCTCCTGTGGTACGAACGCTATCTGGCTGCGAAGCGACGATACCGTGATGCTGCGGATATCGTGGCCGTCGATGCAGATCCTGCCGTTCGTCGGATCGTATAGTCTCAGTACCAGGCGCAGCAGTGTGGTCTTGCCAACGCCCGACTCGCCGACCACGGCCACCCGCTGCCCGGGATCAATCTGAAAGTCGATCTGACTCAAGATAGAACGCCCTCCATCGTATCGAAATCCGACATCTTCGAAGGTAATCCGACCGCGGAGTTGCGGCGCCGGGATGGCATCGATGGCATCGATGATGTCCGGCTGTTGCTCGAGTACTTCGATAACGCGTTCGCCGGCGGCGGCGGCCTTCGACATCCGCGCTGTGTATTTCGCGAACTCCTGGGCAGGCTTGAAGGCGCGTTTTACGTAGACCAAGAAAACGAGCAGTTCGCCCGGTGACAGTCGGGCATTCAAAACGAATTGCGCACCGCAAAACATGACCAGCGCGGTGGAAATGGACAGCAGCACGTCAACCGTTCGACCGAGCCGAGCGGAATATCTGTTCGCTTTCAAATCCGCCTTCTGGCCCGCGCGGTTTGTTTGAGCGAACGCATGGCAGAATATTTTTTCCAGCGAGAGAGCTTGTACGACATCGATTGCCCCGATGGATTCGGCGGCCAGGCCTGCCATGGCACCTTCGCGTTGCCGCTGTTTCCGCGCCGATTGGCGGATGCGTTTTCCAATCCGCAACGTGGTGAACGAAAACATCGGTACCGTCAGGAGCGCTACCAACGATAGTTTCCAGTCAAGCCAGGCCATGACCACGAGCATGCCTCCCAACACGAGGATGCTTGCCAGCATTGGCAGTGCGGCCGTGGACGTGACGTCCCGCAGCAGACTTACATCGCGGGTCACGCGGATGACCAAATCGCCGGTTTGGGAGCGATTGTGGAACGACAAAGAAAGCGAGTGCATATGGCGAAAAATACGGTTCCGAATATTGATTACCGCGCGGTTTCCAATCACGAAGAAACCGACCTTGCTGGCATAGTCTGCCGCGGCCCGCGCTACCGCAATGACGACCACTGCCGCACAGGCAAGAACCAGTACATACCGCGAATCAACGCCGTCCAGCAGGGAAGGGCTTCGGGCGGGGCTGTCTGTCCAGTCGGGGATCACGCGGTCGATGACAAACTTCAGGGGCCACGGCTCCAGGAGGCGGAACACGATACCCACCAGCATTGCGGCCAGGGACCCTATGATCAGCTTGCGTTGGTGGTGGACTTCCGGCCAGAAATAGCGCAACACGTTCCCTAGGCCGGGAAGTGCCTTTCGCAGGTTTTTGGCAGTGTGGGCCATTAGGTGGTCATCTCGCCGGCAGGAACAGCCGTCGGCAGGCCGGCGATCTCGAGGATCCGTTCCACGACGCCGTCCCACGTGTGCCGTTCGCACACGGCGCGCCGCGCGGCGGATCCGAGAAGATACCGCAATTCCGGCTTCGATCGCAGTTTGTCCAGAGTGGCGGCCAGCGCGTCGACCTTGCCTGGCGGATACAGCAACCCGCTCACTCCGTCGACAATAATTTCGGACACCTGCCCGACGCGGCTGGCCACGATGGGCAAACCAGCCGCCATGTATTCAAAGAGTTTTAAAGGGGAATAATAGCAACCCTGATCGGCCCCGTAGGGCACGACACCTACGTCCATGGATGCCAGTAAACCGGGAACCATGTCGTGTTCCACTGCGCCAGTAAAAGTTACGTGGGATCGAACGTCGGTCGCCACGTTCATCAGATGAGACTCCGCGCGTGAACGCTCGGGACCATCCCCCACGAGAAGCAGCCGCCATGCACGGTCGTGGCGACAGAGTTTCAGAAACGCTTCCAGCAGCGTCGTCATGTCGTGCCAGGGTCTTAAAGAACCGACGAATCCGACCGTGAACGACCCCGGATGCGTGTGGCGTCGGTTGACGGCCGCATCGGAGAATTTCCACGGGCTGACACCATTGGGAACAACTTCGACAGCAGACCCTGTCCCGGCGAATGCAGAGTTTCTCAACCAGGACGCCAATTCATGGGACACGGCGAGGATCGCCGACGCCGCACGCATGGCACGGCGCTGAGCATCTTCGGCTTTTTGGCAATGCACGAGGCCCCGATAACGCCGCTGTTCATCAATGAGAGGAGCATTGACTTCCAGCAGACCGGGCACTCGCCGGAAGCGGGCGAATTCCATAGCCGCGTAGCTCCAAAGCGAAAAGCGTTCGTAGACGAGATCGAACGGCTGGCGGTGATCAAGCATCCGCCGGATGGTCTTATTGCACGCGAGTAATTTCTGCTCTCGTTCCGCCATGGAATCGTGCGACGGTTTGCCGATTCGATGGATACGCACGCTCCGCAAATCACGGGGCGGCGGGGCGTCGAAGCGGCACGCGAACAAGTCCACGCTGGCCCCACGCTGCACGAGCGCTCGAAGCACTTCGGCCACATGAATCGAACATCCTTTCCGGCCGAAGACAGGTACGCCCGGGTCGGCACAGACGTAAGCCACTCGCATCAGACAGCCCCTTGAAACTCTCGAATGAATCGTCTGTCGCCGGACGCCTGCGTAACTCCGAACAGCTGCCGCAGTCGCCGCGCGTTTGCGTGGATATTAAACTTTTGTTCCACCAGCGCGCGCCCATTGGTTGCGAACCGCTCACGTCGTAGCGGATCAGTCAGGACTGTTCTCAACGCAGCTGCCAGCGCGCCTACATCCTCCGGTGGCACGAGCAGTCCCGTATCGTCGTCGCGAACGATCTCGGGAATGCCGGTCACGTGCGTCGAAACGCAGGGCGTTCCCAGCGCCATGGCTTCCAACAGGACCGTCGGTAGCCCGTCACGATTCCCGTCTTTCCCGACCACGCAAGGCGCGGCAAGAACCGCGGCCTGCTGAACGCGTTGGGCAACCTCGGCAAGGGGCAGGGCGCCGGCCAGCTTCACGTGCTCCCGCAGGTCCAGACGATCAATGGTCTCGCTCAGACGGCCGTGCTCGTCGCCCTCGCCAACAATATCGCATTCCAGGTCGGGAAACTCATCGATCAGTTTTTTGCACGCCTCGATTAAGAAGGCGAACCCCTTCTTCTCAACCAAACGCCCCACCGCGACGATTCGCTGACCCCGGTCGTGGGGGCTCCGGTAGGGAAAACTCGCCGGATCCAGGCCATTGTAAACGCGTTCCACGCGTTCTGCGACGTGCCCGAATTTGTGCCGCAAAAAATCTCGGTTGAAGTCGCTGACCGCGACAACCCAGGCGGCGTCTGCCAGCTTTCTCTCTAGTTCGTGCGGATCCACCGCCTCGTGAAAGATATCCTTGGCATGCGCCGTGAGACTGTAGGGAATTCCAGAACAACGAGAGGCAATTCGGGCAACGGCGGCGGACTGGTTGGCGAAATGCGCATGCAGATGGTCGATTCCGAGCCGACGAGATTCCATCGCAAGATGCATCGCCTGATAAAGGAGATTCCCATCGACAGGTGATAAATCATCGAGCGCCCGCCACAAATCGGGGAACGCCCGTCGGGCCGCCTGCATCCTGTTCCAGAACTCCGCAGCGCGAACACTCCGAGAGGGAAGATAGTGAACGGGTGCGCGGATCTGAGAAATGCGGTTTTGAAAATGCGTGTCGTTCGACGGCCGCAGCGAGAAAATGAACACGTCGATCCCGGCTTCTTCGTGAGCCAGTATTTCATTGACAATAAACGTTTCGGAATAGCGCGGATATCGTTTGACCACGTATCCAATTCGCGGGACCGTACGAGTCTCGAATTCTCTGCTGGTTGACGGCATCACGGCCTTTCCGGGAGGACGGGGACAGTGCTAGGGTAAACCGAAGTTTGTTGCGGGCTGGTCGGGATCAGCCGCTTCGTGAACCGGTTGGGCGGACAGGCCACACAATTGGGCAAAGAGCCGCGGGATTCTGACGAGACCATGAAAATCGACACGCGCCCGAGCCGACACCTGCAGTGCCGTGGGATGGGCGATCCATTGTTCGAGGGCCCGGGGCGTCACGTCGTCGGGCACCATCAGGTCGACTAGCCCCAATTCATTCAGCCGCCGCGCCCGAACCAGCTGTTCCTGTCTGGGCCGGATACGGGGAACGACTAGTGCGTGTTTTTCCAGGGAGAGAACCTCGCAGAGCGTGTTGTAACCGCCCATGCATACGACCCGATCGGCATCGCGAAGAAGCTCCATCGGCTCAACGACGAAATCAACGACGGACATCGAGGGATTCTCGGCAACTCTCTGGTGTACCCTTCTCAGCGCCTCTGGCGGCATGCAAGGGCCGGCAACGACCAGGCCTTGCATGTCGGGAGGCAAGGTGACGGCAGCAAAATCTTTGGCAAGCCGAGCACCGTCCTGGCCGCCGCCGAGCAGACAGAGCGCCAGCCGAGGCTGGTTGGAGCGCGTCTCGCGTTCCCGCCCATGATTGTCACCTCCCGTCGCGTCCAGCCAGGGCCGGGCATCGAGGTAACCCGTGTATTGGACGCGGGATGCTACTTGGGGCGACATCCCGTACTGGTCGACGGCGTCGTAGACATCGCGATCCCCATAGATCCATACAGCATCATAAAGTTCGCGAATGGCGCGCTCGTACTGGAACTGCTCCCAGTCGCGTCGCGCCTGGTAGTTCTCGTCCAGAATGTCGCGAAGCCCCAGCACACACCGTGTGCCACACTCCGCGCGGATGGATCGGATGGCGCCTTCTAATTCGCCGGATGCGCCGAGTGGCACCTTATCGACGATGAGCAGGTCGGGCGCGAAGGCCGCGAGCGCTCCGGCGATGGCACGTGTGCGGAGTTCAATCAGGTCGTTGAACGGTACGCTCAAGTGACGCGAACAATAAGCTCCGTCGGATTTTTTACAGACTCCCGGAACACTCAGAACATCCGCCTGGAACGGTATTTTAAACCGACCCGCTTCGCGTGACCCGGTGATCAACAGCATCGTGGGACGTACCGGACAGCGATCCAGCGCCAAAGCCACCAGCAAGTTCCGCCGAATGTGTCCTATGCCCATCGTGTCATGGGAATAAAGGGCGACGCGGACGCCCGCCCCTGGCCCGCCAAGCGACCGGGGTAGTGGATCGTTGGACAAATGCAGGATGTCCGCGTCCGCCGATGCCATCCGAATTTGCCCACTCCTTTCCACTTCGGACCGTTCCGGAGGCGTCATCGATTCCCGCGTGGAGTTCAGACGATTTTGCATGGGGTTATCGAGGTTCGCGTGAGAGCTTTTCGAGGGCCATTTCCGCAGCCTTGCGTACTTTTTCGTCGCTGTCCGCAGTCGCTAGCCGCAGCGCATTTCCCACATCTTCGCCTTCCTTGCCGAGCATGCGGAGGATCCGCACGGCGTAGTAGCGAACTTCGGCCTTCGGATCGCGCAACGCTTGCATGACTTCCGGCATGGCTTCGCCGGAACTTGGACCGATCGCGTGCAATGCCTTGGCCGCGTAGTACCGCGTGCGCGGATTCTCGTCCCCCAGCGCGACCGCCAAAGCCGCCACGGCGGGAGCAGCCTCCGCTCCTATTTTGGAGAGCGCTTTTGCCGCGCGGTAACGAAGTTGGACGTCCGTTGAAGAAAGAGCGTCTATCAATCCCGGCACCGCGTCGGCGGCGCGGGCGCCGTGATGTTCCAGAGCTTTGGCTGCCTTGTAACGGACACGTATCTCTGCGTCTTGAAGATCTTCCACGAGGCGCGGTACCGGCTGGGTGGCGGGAGTGTCCGCATCGCTGCATCCCGTTAGCCAGGCCAGGGCAAGGCAGAGCGCCGCCCCTTCTGTCCTGAAGGCTCGACGGGGGCCGGCATTTGTCGAACCGCCGCCGGGGCGGCCGGCCTTAAAAGTCGTTGCTGTCAAGTTGGTAACCATCGTTGATGTTTCCCAAATTGCGAAAAACCGTCAGTTTCACTTTGTAAGTGATCGGACGCACGGAACCATCCACCATCGCGGCGTTAAAAAGCGTGGTATGGGAAGATCCAAACCGATGATCGCCGTCTCCAGTCCCGTTAAAATCGGGCAAAGGAGGGTGATTGCTGCGTCGGATGGTATCCGAGTTCCAGCCGGCGCTGTAACCTTCGTTGTCATCCTCCTGCGGCTGCCCCAGGAAGCGCAAGTTTAAACGCTTGTCGCCCGCCAGCAACGTAAACGATGTGCCGTCGAGAATGTGCCGCAGGCTGAGCGCTTGAAACCGACGGACGACTCCCGTCAACTCGCGGTTGCTGGCGGCGTAATCGCACAACGCGTGCGTCACGCGTGTTCCCGTGACGCGCGGTTCGTACTTGTCGTGGTCGATGACGACTGTCTGTGGTGCCCGCCGGCTGGGACAGAAAAAAACAGGAATGGGAGTTTCAATTGCGACCTCCGGCCCCGCTTCCCAAATGCTTTCGGCTTCGATAAAGGGGAGTATCTGAAAGCCCCATCCGGCCTTCTGTTCGTCCCCGACCAGCGGTGTCTTGCCGTCATAAGTGGGTGGATCGTTCCAGTCCCAACCGCCGCTGGGAAAAAAACCGTGTGCCCCATGATGTTCCTGAAAGGCCAAACCGATCTGCTTTAGGTGATTAGCGCATTCGGTCCGGCGAGCCGTTTCGCGCGCTGCTTGAACGGCGGGCAGCAATAGCCCGATGAGAATTCCAATGATGGCAATCGCGACGAGCAGTTCCACCAGCGAGAACGCTGCTCGCTGTTTGCAATGGAACAGAGAAACAGACCCCAGACCGTGTCGGCCAGCGGACGAATCGCGATGGCACGCGGCGGTCGGGCCACGGTCGGCAGACACCATCTGTTCACCTTGCCCCGGGTGGGAAGCGAAAAGGCCGTGCAGCCACGAGCATGGCTAGCGCAAGGGCGCCGCACAACATGCACGAAGACGGTTCGGGAACTGCGCGAAGCGAGCTGTTGCTTGCCCCGGTCAGCAACGATACAAACCCGTTGATATCGTCGAAATCCTGGTCACCATCGTCATCGATGTCACCATGAAGTGTCGGCGGCACACCGAACGCACTAACATAGGAGTTGGCGTCGCTCAGCGCCAGGACAAAGTCGTCGATGTCGTCAAAATCAACGTCGTTATCGCGGTCCATGTCACCCAGGAAGATGGCAACGACATACACGCTCAATGGATCGTAGAGGACACTAAGCGTCGTATCGCCTGCGGTCAACCGATGGGCACTGGCGAAGCTGCCGTCAATTCCACCGGTTGTCGATAGAATCGGGAACATCTGCCCGACGGTGGGTGTGAAGCCTCCAGACAGCGTCAAAACGAGGGATCCTCCCAGTGTGGCAGACGCAGCGTCAATCGCGCTGAATTGTCCGGCACCGCCCGAACCGTCGGCTTTGGTGCTCCCGCCGATGTCCATCTCCAAAGTCGCACCGGGTCCCAGCGACACGGTTCCATTTACGAGTATCAGGCTGGTGTCCATGTTGAGTCGAGCTGTGGCCGTACCGGCCGTGTCGGGGTCCTGCGTGGCCACATCGAGCACCTCGGTCGATGCCAGACTGCGGTTAAGGTGAAGCGTGGCATCGGACGAATTGGCACCGTCGCTGCCGCCTCCAACAAGTTCTCCAAGATTGATGCGTGACGCCACCTGAAGATTGACGTCCTCCAAGACAACGGATCCGATGGCTTCGGCACGTTCGTTCGATAGGACGGTGACGCTGGCGATGTCGAGGCTGCCCGGGTCCAGAGGCTCGGAAAAGCCAATGGAAAGCGCGCCGCGCTTCATTGTGATGCTACCGTCTCCCTGGTTCAGGCCGTTTGGGGACCCCCGCGTCTGCCCCACGTCCATGTCGGCGCCTACGTCCACGAAGTCGACGTCGACCATCGTCACATCGCCCGTTCCGCGGGCTTGCCCCTGTCCGCCGACCTGCCCGATGTCGAAATCAGTGGCCACGTCAAGCGACCCGGCCCGTTCGATCAGCAGCATCCCGTCTCCCTCGGCCCCGGTTCCGGCGACGGCGCTTGTCTGCCCCACGTCGATGTCGTTGCCGACATCAATGGTCCCCACAACATCCCGAATGGTGGCGGACCCGGTGCCCGTCGCCATGCCGGTGCCCGAAGTCAGAACACCTGCTCCTGCTTGTGCGACATCCAGATCGACGCCGATTTGAATGTGGTCACTACGCTCGATAATCAACGTCCCCGTCGCCGTGCCTTGCACATCATCGTTCGTAAAATTGCGGCCTACGAAGACGTCTCCTGACACGACGATGTTGTCCACGTCACTGAGTGTCGCCAGGCCCGTGGCGGAAGCAGAGCCGGAACCTGACGTATTGCGGATATGACCGATGCCCAGCTGGGCAGCGACATTCAAGGTCGTCAAGCGATCCACGTCCAGCGTTCCGTTGCTCTGGGCGGTTCCGCCTCCGGTAACCCCCGTGTGCCCCACGTCGAAGCCGCTGCCGATGTCAACAGTGCCAAAGTCAAGAAGGGTGAGCGCGCCGCTTCCGGAGTCCTGCCCGCCGGATCCAAACGTACGGCTGACGTTCAAATTCCCCCCCACTTGCAGCTGGGTTCCGCCGTCCAAAACAGCCGTACCGTCCGAAATCATGACACCCGTGGCGCTGCCCGTTTCGCCAATCTCGAAGTTTCCGCCGACGTTAATGGTGCCGCTGTCGTTGAGAGTTAAATTCCCCGTCCCGGTGGCCTGGGCGGCACCCCCGGTTTCTCCCACGTCCAGATCATCGGCCACGGTTATCAACGCCACACGTTCGGCGGTCAAAGCTCCGTGGCCGGTTGCTTGGGCGGTGTCGGTGGCGAAGGTCTGACCGATATCCAAGTCGCCGACACCAACGTCTCCGATGCGCATACTCGAAGCGTCGCGAATGATCACCGTTCCCATCGAACTCACGATGCTGGACCCCGTGGCGAAACCCAACTCGGTGTCACCGATGTCAAAACTGCCTTCGATCGTCACGTCAACGCCGTCGTTGGTAAAAAAACCTGTGCCTCCGTTCTTGCCGACATCCAATTGCATCGCCGCGACGTTTGCCGGCGCGGTGGCAGTATCGGCACGGGCTTCCCCGCCGTTGTTGATCTGGGCCACCTTGGAATCATCAGGTACCGCGGCCGGATTCCAGTTCGCCGCCTGGAACCAGTCTCCCGCCAGAGGGCCGGTTTGTACGTTGGACCAGAGACTTTGTGCCGTGGCTGGAGGAACCTTCACCGCCAACGGACACACGATCATCGAAAAAGGGAGGAGCAAGCGCCAACTCGTCTGACTCATTAAGAGACTCCTGTCTTGGGCCACGCACAACGTACTCGTGCGAACGCCGCCACAGCGGACGTGTCCGGCCAGGAGCGCGTCCGTTGTCCGACCAAACCGGAAGCGGGTTCACATTCTCTTCATAATGGAGGAGCCAGCTGGGGCTGCCGGATCCGCCATACGGGGAGTTGAAAAGACGAAAAGTTTTTTCCAACATGGAGTTAGCCCTCCTCGGAGCGGATTCAGAAGTTTTGTTTCGATCTCTCGATGGCGTATAAAATGGCGAAATGGGGCTATCCCTCTATGAGATCTATGGGCACAGACCATGACGAGTGATCCATCCGAGGACCAGCCGGAACCGGCGCTTCCCACGGATGCGTCCTTACTGCGTCAGTTCCGAAACGGGCGAGAAGACGCGGCGACGGATTTGTATGACCGATACGCGCAACGCCTGGTTTTGCTGGCCAGGGCCCAGTCGTCTCCAGCTCTGGCATCCAGATTTGATCCCGAAGACGTGGTGCAGTCCGTCTTTCGGACGTTTTTTCGACGGGCGCGTGAAGGCCAGTACGAGATACCTCCGGACGAGGAACTGTGGGGGCTTTTTCTTGTCATAACGCTGAACAAGATCAGGAAACTGGGTGCCTTCCACCGGGCTGGAAAGCGTGATGTGAGGCTGACGACCCATGCGGAGATTATGGACCAGCCCGCGGAGAATACGATCATTGACCGACAGCGTACCTATGAGATACTCCGAATGGTCGTGGAAGACATACTGAAGGACTTGCCCCGGATACAGCAAAGTATTGTGAAGCTGCGAATCGAGGGGCACGACATCGCATCGATTGCCCAGAAGAGCGGCCGATCCAAGCGGACTGTGGAACGGACTTTGCAGAATTTTCGCAATACGCTGTCGGAACTGGTTCGTGAATAAGATCGTCTTTATCACGCCCTGAAGTACCGGAGTGCTGGAGGTCGCCTCGATAAGGACAGGAGAAAACCACATTTCGCCACCTTTGATGAATTCGAGTATGTCGAGAAAGAGATGCAGAAGATCGAAGCCATTATCGAATCGTACGAACAGGCCCGCGTACGTGGCGACGAGGCGGACGTTCGAGATTTCCTTCCCGCTCAAAGCGATCCGCATTATGTAGAGATTGCCTGCGAGCTCGTCCGAGTGGACCTCGAATACAGTTTCGCACAGGGGGTTCCCAAGGTACTTGACGACTATCGATCTTTATGCGCCGACCTTTTCACGAATCGAAAGTGGCTGTCCCAGGCCGCCTTCGAGGAGTATCGCTTGAGACACGTAGCCGGCCATCGCGTCGCTCCAGCGGAATATCAGCAACGCTACGGGATTGCTGTGGATGACTGGCCAGTCTGGCATCCCGGCCCGGAAGTACCGAACACCGATCGGCATGAGAAACTGGACGGACCAGATCGCCTGCGAGAAGCGGTGGGAGGTAATTTCGAACAAGGGCTGGTATTGGAGGCCGCGGAATTTCCCACGTGTCCCTGTGAGTTTCTGGGTTTCATGCTGATCAACGAGATCGGAAGGGGAACATTTGCCCGCGTCTACCTGGCACGCCAAACCGACCTGTCCGGCAGATTCGTGACTTTGAAGGTCACGCGCCGTTTGACACCAGAGCCGGAGCATCTCGCCCAGGTGCAGCACACCAATATCGTGCCTGTGTTCTCCGTTCATCGTAGCGGAACGCTTCAGGCCATCTGCATGCCCTATTTTGGCGCGACAACACTTGCGGATTTATTGCGATCCGTGCAAAGTCGTCATGCATTCCCGCAATCTGGTGAGGCCTTATTGACCACGTTGCGGGCTTGCCGAAGCGAAACCACCCAGAATCCGTTCCCGTCGTGCAACGCGGCGACGGCCTGGGAGAGGATGCGGTCCACACGAAGTTCGCCAGTTGGACTGGAGAGTGAGGCGAGCGCACAGCGACGAAGGAGCAATCCGGCGGATGTCGCGCGCGGCACGGCCAATGGTCACGAACCTTGTGCCGACCTTTCCGGCACGTGGCTTCAACGCTTTCAGCGCTCGAACTATCCCGAAGCGATCGCATGGATCATTCAAGGCATCGCCGCGGGATTAGCGCACGCTCATCGTCGCGGTCTGGTGCACTGCGACCTTAAACCGGCGAATGTGTTACTGGCGGATGACGGTCGCCCCATGATCCTGGACTTCAATTTGGCAGCCGATCAGTCGGATATGTGCACGGGTAACGTTGGCGGCACGCTCCCGTACATGGCGCCGGAACACTTGCGCGCCTTGCGGGCTGGTGGAGAGGTAAGCGCTTGCTGCGACATTTACTCGTTGGGGGTCATGTTTTGTGAATTGCTTACTGGCAAACTGCCGTTTCCAGCGCGGGCAGGTTCCTTTGATGATCAGGTCAGCCGGATGCACAAGGACCGGCAACAGGGAGTCCCTACGATTCGCGACGCCAACCCGGCCGTCTCCTGGGCCATCGAAAGCATCGTCCAAAAATGCCTGCAGCCGGACCCTGCTCAGCGTTACCAAACAGCCGATGCCTTGTGGGAGGACCTGCGGTGTCACCTGGCGGACCTTCCCTGTGTCCACGCGCCCAACAGATCGCTACTGGAGCGGACGAGGAAATGGGCACGTCGGCATCCGCGGCTGACCTCCACAGTGTCGGTCGCGTTGGTTGCTTCTCTGATAGTCGGCCTCCTCGCGACCTCGTGGGTGCTCCGGGGCCGGCAAGTGAACCGACTGAACGCCCGGGAGCAACTCGCGACACTGGGCCAGGAGATGCCCACTTTGCGAATGGCACTCACGTCTCCAGACATAAGCGGTGACGAGCTGGAAAGGTCCGTGGATGCCGCGCGCGCTTCGCTTGCTAACTTTGACATCGATCTGGCGAAGGCAGCGAACCATTCGGCAAGCGCTCGCGTTCTCAAAAGTCTCGAGGCCCCAGATCGCGATCGCCTGAGCGGCTACCTTCGCGAACTGCTTTACCTCCTCTCGGCAGTCCCGTTGCACGCCGGAAACGCGGCCGGCGGAGAAAGGGACGTGGAATGCGTTGACGAGGCAGTCGCGGCGATACGGCTGGCCAGGGCAATGTCTGCGGCGGGATCAACGCCGCGCGCTTTCCTGGTCCGCGAGGCGGATTTGTACGCCGCCATGGGACAATCCGATCGTGCCGAGGCCGTGCGTGCGAGAGCCCTTGCTCAAAAAGTTGCTCCCGCGCCGGAAGACCGATTCCTGGGGGCGCTCGATCACATTGCCAATCGCAGGTTCGCACAGGCACTGCCCATGCTGCGTGAAGCGACGCAACACCAGCCTCACGATTTCTCTGCCTGGTTCTTGCTTGGTAACTGCCTGGCTGGCGTGGGAAAACTGTACGAAGCAGAAGGATGCTATACGACATGCATCGCGTTTCAGCACCATTCATACTGGCCGCTGCTGCATCGAGGTCTATGTCGCATGGAACTGCAGAAGTTCAATGAAGCCGAAGCTGATTTTGACCGTGTCCTCCAGCTACGCCCTCAGCTCGTCGCCGCGTTGATCAATCGTGCCCTGGCACGGGCCGGGCACGGCGACCTAGACGGCGCGATTCGAGATGTGTCGCTGGCTATCGATCGCGGTGGGCCGGAGCGAGCCTACTTTCTGCGGGCACGATTCTACCGACGATTGGGACGTACCAAAGAGGCGGCTCAAGACATAAGCGCCGGTTTGAAGGAAACGCCGTCGGACGAAAAAAGCTGGATTGCCCGGGGCATCGCGCTGCTGAAGCGTGACCCGGCGAAAGCCATGGATGATTTTCGGCAGGCCCTGGTTATCAATCCGAACTCGCTGCCTGCGCTACAGAATATCGCCGCGGTACTGTCGCAGGACGCGGCCAAAACAGAAGAAGCACTCGACGCATTTAACCAGATGCTCGCCCTGCGGCCAGACTACACACCGGCAGTAGCAGGCCGGGGCGTCATTCTCGCCCGGATGGGAGAGCGTGGCCAGGCGCATCGTCAGGCGGATCGGGCTCTTGGCTTGAGTGACGACGCGAAGACCCTGTACCAGGTTGCCTGTATTTACGCACTGACGTCGCGGCTGCACGGCGAGGACAAACAAAAGTCGGGGCGAATGCTGGCCAGAGCATTGCGCAAAGATGCGCGGTGGGCAAAATTAGCACGCACAGACCCGGACTTGGAAGCGATCCGGAACGATCCGGAATGCGTCGCATTGTTGCGGGCGGCTGATGCGCTGCTGGCTCCCAACTGAGCCCCTACGCAGCGGGGTAAGGTGCCTTGCTAGGATACTATAAGCGGTGTCAAGACGTCGTTCGGACCGCCCCATGATTGGGAAATGTATCCGCACGATCACGTTTTGAAACCGCAGCTTCTACTAGCCCTTCACGTGAGGGACAGCGGCTTGAAACGGCAGACGAGGTCAGTCGACGGGAACCTGCCCCCCGGCGCCATATCTCCTATGTTCAATGATTCATCCCGAGAATCGCATTGCAATGGGACGGCAAAACATCGGGCGCGTCACGGGCGGCAATCCATTGCTAATGGCGTTATCGCAGCCGTTGTCCTTTGAATGGTTGCTCGCCGCCGAGGGCTGTAATACAGTAGTTGGGTCAGTACTTTTAGCCAGTTGGACGTCCAACGTCCGCCGATGCCGTTTATCTGCTTGTCCGACCGCGACGGTGTCGACTGCTCTCTGGCTGACAGGAGACTCTGCATGTTTCTCCGGTTTCAGAGGCGTCTTAGGGGCGCGCCCTGCATTGTGAGTTTTGTTGCAGAATGAGCATCGCCACCCTTTGTCGTGCGCTTGGAGCGTGAAAATCGATGCAACACGCGGACAAACTCGCCTGGCGCCGTCGCAGGTTGCTTCTGGAATTACTCGAGGATCGGCTGCCGCTCGACGGGGACGACGGCGTGCTAGTGGGTAGCGACGCCTACCTCACGCTGAGCTTCGCCCCCGACAACACCGACATCGCAGGCCATGCGAACACGTTGTTTTCAAAGTTTGATGAAGTAGCGAATACGTCAGTTTGGCAGGAAGCCATACGGCGAGCGTTTCAGGCATGGGCCGTACATACGAACGCCGACGTGGGCCTGGTGACAGACGGCGGCCAGCCGTTCGGCACCTCCGGCTCTCCGAGACGGGATTCGCGCTTCGGAGATGTTCGCATCGGTGCGGCGCCTCTATCTCCGGATATCTACGCCATGTCCGTGCCGGTGTCGACCGAGCTGACGGGAACGTGGGTCGGCGACATAATCTTCAATTCCGATGCTCTATTCGAAGATGTCGATGACATTTTTCATGTAGCGCTTCACGAATCCGGCAACGTGTTTGGGCTGAGCGACAACACGGATCCGCTGTCGCCGCTGTTCAGTCCCGGCATTCCCCAAGCGAGTTCCCCTACGCCGGGAGACATCGCGGATCTGCAGGAACGCTTCGGCCAGCGTGAGGACGACACGAACGAAACCGAAGATGACGATGACGGAGCGACGCGTAACGATACATTGGCAACCGCAACGGAATTGAAATTGGTCGAACTCGACGACCTGAGTGAGGGTTCCGCACCGTCGATCGTCTATGGGGATATCGCGAATACTTCGGATGCGGATTTCTTTCAAATAAGAGTTCCTTCCGATTACGTCGGACCGGCTACCTTCACAGTCCGCACCGAAGGCATCAGCCTGCTCACTCCCTTCGTAACAATCTACGACTCCGATTCTCAGCTTCTGATTCAAGGCAACTCGACAAGTACGACTGGAGATACGCTTGTTGTGGGCGTTGACGATGTCGGTTCGTCTACGGAGTTCTACATCGAGATAGGAACGAACCGCCGGGACGAATTCGGTACGGGCGGTTATTCGCTCGTGGCCACATTTGACGCCGATCTGCAGGTCGAGCAAGCGGCGATTGACAATGTTGCCGACGGCAGGTTTCGCTTCTTGGAACAAGAGCAGATCGCCGATTTTTTCGAGGACGATGACTTCGATGACGACCCACTGTTCGGAAATGACGCTCACAGAAATGACGATCCGGCGAGCGCCACCGCGTTGGAGACATCGCCCGGATTCGTGGAATTCACGAGGTATGAAGCCATAGCGAGTATAGCGGACGGGACAGATGTAGACTTTTATCAAGTCCAATCCCCTGATGTTCCTGACGGTGATCCGAATGTGATGGCGGTGTCAGTCCGTTCGATCGATATCGGCGGACTCGTGCCCGCGGTGACCGTGTTGGACAACCAGGGGAACGCCGTGCCGTTTGTGACGCTCGTCAATGGCGGCGGTGATCTCCTGATCCAGTCCACGGACATGGCCGACGAATCGCAATATCTGATTCGTATCGAGGCGGCGGATGGCGACGGCATATTCGCGGCGGGAAACTACGAATTGGACGTCGTCTTCGGTAATCAGGCCACCGAATTGGAATCCTTCGCTACCGGGTCGCTGACAGCGGGTGAGCCCTACCAGACGCAGGCGTTTTTCGTGGCCACGACGCAACTATTTCATCTCGCGCTGGACGTTGGTCCCGTCCCACCCGGAACGCCGGAAACGGCCGTCGTGGCCATCATCGTGGATGGAGAGCATCAAGAAGTCCACCGTGTCGCGGCAGCACCGGGGGAAACGCGGTCTGCGAAAAGTGTCCTCCTCGGGCCGGGCACCTACGGCGTGCAAATCGTCGCGGTGACGCAACACGGCAGCCCCATCCCCGATTTAACCTACACGTTTCTCGGTTTGGCTGTATCCGATCCCCTGGCGATCGACCCTCTCGATACGACGGAGGATGGGTCGTTCGACTGCCCCGATATCCCCGATTCGTATTGCTATCCCGGCCCCTTTGTCTCCGATAATCCCTACCTCTGGAGTCTGTTTCTCAGCGACCTGGAAGACGATCCCGACATCAATAACTTTCTTGTCGATGTGCAGCAGTCGGCGGCGGACACGAGCAACACGGACCCCGGATTGCTGATCGCCCAATTGCTGGGCGACTGGTGGTTCTGGGTTTGGCAGCGTGAAGGGCAGAATGGGCCCCCGTTGGCGTTCAATGACGCGTACGACGTGCCGCAGGGCGAGACACTCCAGGTCGCCTCCGAATTCGGAGTTTTGACCAATGATATTGATCCCGAACTCGATCCGCTGGTCGCCGTGCTGGCGGACGACGTACCGACGGGCCTGGGCGACCTCAACCTGCACCACGATGGATCATTGACCTATGTTCCGCCGGGCCCTGATTTTACAGGCGTGATTACGTTCAGCTACACAGCATACGATTTCAACCTGCAATCGAATTCGAATACGGTTACCATAAGCGTCCGATCGAACGCAGGCGCCTATGTGGCGGATCGTCATCTGTTTTACAACCACTCCACCTTCGACGGCCACGATCCTTCAGGCACGGCCGCCGACGACGACGCGATAGCGTCGGACAAAGTGCCTTTAATCCCCGGCAGCACGGCATCCCTGGTGAATTACTCCAGTTACGTTCAAGGAGTCAACGGTGTAATCGTGGATATCGCGGGGCTTTCTGATCCAGAAAGCCTCAGCACGGCGGACTTCACGTACCGGGCGGGCAACGACGACGCGCCGGATACGTGGAACTTGGCCATACCGCCTTCGGAAATCGCCGTCCGTCCGGGCGAAGGCACCGGAGGATCCGACCGCGTCACGTTGATCTGGCCGGACGGAGCCATCCGCGGGAAATGGTTGCAGATTACCGTCGGAGCGACGCCCAGCACGGGAATGCTCCGGGAAGATGTTTTTTATTTCGGCAATGCGGTTGGCGAATCGGGCAATTCATCGGCCAATGCAGCCGTCAGTTCGGCCGATGTCCAGGACGTGTTGACCCATCAGCGGGGCCCGTTTCAAACGGTCGATATTACCAACCGTTTTGACTTCAATCGCGATCGTCTGGTAAATGCGACGGACGTCATTATTGCCCGTGACTACGAGATGAGTCCCTTTGACGCATTGCACCTGCTCACATTGGCTCCTGCCGCGGCGGCCATGGCCGCCGCGGCGGTTGTGCCGAGCGACGGAATCGACACGCGCGTCGTCGTCGCGGAGACCGCGGAAGGCGTGACAGAGGGCACGAGCTACACGTCGACAAGCGTGGCTGGCTGGACAGTTTCGCCCATGCCAGGCATTCCGCGGAATGACGGTAATGGACAGGATGCTTTCACGGACTCGCGCGTGAGACCGGATATTCTAAGAAAGATCGCCGATGTCCGTATCGGCTTTTTGAAGCACCGAATCCACGGCGAAACGAACGCTCGCGCGGACAGCTACAATGATAGGTTGCCCGTTGCATCTGCGGAAAAGCACGTGGAACATCCGGCTGGCTGGCGCGTTGCTTCGGTCGTTGATCAGTTATTTGAGGCATGGGGCCGCTCGAGGAATATGGGCGCACGACATTTTACGATGGCTGCCGAAATCAATGCAGGGGATGATTGGCGCCCGGAAGAATAGTACGTGCTGCGCGCGGCCATGGGCACGATGATTCTCGGAAATTCATTGGTAAAACTACGCTTTTTCACCTGCGGCCTGCTCGACGCGTTACACCTGACGCGACTTGTTCCGCCGCGGTTGGTCGTGGGCCAACTGCTGGCCAGCTTTGTGATCTGTGGCTGCCCGTCGCTCGGCACCGCGAGTCTGGTCATCCGGGTCGAAGATCATGTGCTGCACCCCGATACGGCCGGTCAGATTGTGGACGTCAGCGTGTCGGGCGGAAACCTGATTTCGGGGCTGAATCTGTTTGCCCAGATCGGCGACGGCGGGCCGGAGCTGGCCGATCTGCCTGATCCGCTGCCTCCGGGAACAGACGGCCCCAGTTTCCAGTCCGTTGATTTCAAATCGACAACGGTATTTGCCGGATTGACGGATACGGCCACTGACCTGGGCTCTTTGCCACAGGTGGCAATCTGGTCGCTCGCTTTGACCGGTAATACGCCAGCCGTGCCGGCGGCGGGAATACTAGTTCGGCTTCAGGTCGACACCACTGGTTTCGAGGCGGGCAGTTGGGACCTGGCGCTCGCCAACGTCCTGCCCGACTTGGGGCCGTTCGATACCAACTTTGCGGGTGTTGCCGCCGACGAGATTTTGAACGGTACCCTATCGGTTGACGACGTGCCGGGCGATATGAATTTTGATGGCACAGTTGACTTTGATGACATCGACTCTTTTGTGCTGGGCCTCGTGGATTCGGAAACCTATGTCTCAACGTTCGGCGTATCACCGGTGTTGCGCGGCGACGCCGACAGGAATGGGGCGATCGACTTTGACGACATACCGGGATTCGTCGCGCAACTTGTGGGCAACACGCTTGCCGTACCCGAACCTCCCGTCGGCGTCATACTGGCGGCCGCGGCTGCTGTCGTTCTGGGATTGGCCGTACGGCCGACCTTCGCAGTGCGAGATGCAGCACCTAACGCGAAAGTATCCGGCTCATCAACCACCGGTGCGGAGAGACCATCGGAGATCCACGCGGAATAAATTGAATCAACGGCGCTCGTCGCCTGGCCCTTCGTGCTGCTGCGGTGTCTCTTCGCGAATGGACTTATAATCGGCAATTCTTGATCTCTGTTTCCAGGATTGCCGAAGCGCCCAACGCTTCCAGACGCTCCATGATCTCGATCACGTCACCTCGCTTGACCATGGCCCGCACGGCGCACATTTGCGGGTCCTCCAGCGCACTGACGGTCGGTGAATTGAAACCCGGCGTGATGGTCTCTGCTTCCGGCAGCCGCTCCCGCGCGATATTGTACTCCAGTAGCGAGTAGCTGCGAGCGATGAC
>CAZNKT010000017.1:0-70531 GCA_964573605.1 uncultured Pirellulales bacterium | reverse complement strand
GAGGCTCCTCAGGGAGGCCGAGGAGGCGGGGGCGAGGACCCTGTCGGGCCTCAGCAAGCTGCGTGCAAACGTTTTCATCCAACTGTCGACGTCGTTGTTGCCTCCCGCATAGGTATCGTTGGCATGGTACAGATTGGAAAGTACGATGCGGTTGAGCCACTTAACCGACTTGAATCCGTAGGCTTCGGGCACCACCATCCGCACCGGTCCGCCACGTTCGCCGTTGAGCAGTCGGCCGTTCAATTTGTAGCACAGAATGACCGGCGGCAAATTAAAGGGATCTTCGAGCACGCGCCCGACGGGGAGCGAGCTGCAAAAAAGCTGCTTGGGATCGTCGTTGTGGTAGCCGTTGTAGAAGACGCGACGGAGGTTCTGTTTGGGACGCGTCAACCAGACGATGTCGCGCAGCGGAACACCTTCCCACAAACCCATGCCCAACGGGCGGCCGATGTTGTTGCAGGTCATGATTTTAGCCAGACTGACCGCATGCCGGTCGGCAAGTTTCATCAGCGCAGGCCAATCCAGCGCGGTGCCCGCCTCGACGGTGAGTGGTCGCTCGATGTCCGCCGGCTGCTCTGGATCCGATACGACTTCCAATCTCCAGGTAGCGGTCGTCAGTCCGACTTCGCGTTTCTTGTCGTCGGGCAGGTCGTACGGCCGAGGATTACCTCGCGACACATTCCCAAATGCTTCCTGGGGAGTGAGATACTCCATTTTCTTGAGAAACTCGCGGCAGGCGTCCGCGCAGTCGCGGGGCAATTCGCCTGCGTGAGACCCCTGCGCCAACCACGACATGGCAGCTCCGCTCGCGACAAACCGGGTAAAAAAACGCCGAGTCAGTATCCGGTGTTCCCGGAGGAAAAAATTTTCGTCAGACATTTGATTTCCCACTACGCGCTTCGTTCACGGTTTTCCTCCCGATCGGTACCATTCAACTCACTCGTCAAGGCTCAAAGAAAAAGGCAATGAGCCCGCTTCGTCCGACCAGACCGCATCGAGTTCTTCTTCGGACATGCTTTTTTCTTGCCGATCTACGGCCCACGGATAGTCGTACTCTCCGTCCTGCAGTCGCCGCCACGAACGTGCGTATTCTGACCGCGAACGGGCCACCCCGTCTGTTGGAACTAAGATCGTTTCGAATACTCGTTCGGTGTGGGACGGTGCCGCCGATGGACCGACCAGGCTCCCGACACGACTACCAAAGACGATATCAACGACCCGATCCAATTCCCTGTAGATGCTGTGATCCCATCCCGCGGATTCCGAACGCGGTCGCGATGCGGCTCGCGCTGCCACGTTCTTGTGTGGCAAAGGAGCCGATGGGGTGTGCCGGCCGGGAACGAACAACACGTCTTCCACTGCAGGCGCCAGCGGCAATGCGTACGATGCGTTTTCGAAGTTCGCCAAGAATCCTGGGATGTCGTCAAAATCAAGGCCTCCGTCCCCATCCGTGTCCAATCCTATCACAATCTCTGCGGTGTTCTCGTCGGAGATTTTCAAACCTGCCACGAAGCCTTCAAGCTCCGCGCCTGCCGGGAACGGCGCGTTGGCAGAAGGGATGAGAATTTGCACGAAGTCGTCGATGTCGTCGAAATCATGATCGCCATCGGCGTCAACATCCCCGGCCAGTGTCGAAGGCACGCCATACAAGGCCTGGTAACCCGCCGGATCAGTTAATCCCAATATGAAGTCGTCGATGTCATCAAAGTCTGTGTCGCCGTCCAGGTCCATGTCGCCGGGCCCGGGCATCGGACCATCGGGCACGACGTCAACCACGAACGACAGCATCGTCGCCCCGTCACCATCATCGATGGTCACGGTGAGATCGTAGGTACCCGTAGCGGAGAAGACATAGTGCGTCGCGAAGCTCTTATTGAAGCTGAGCAGCAACGGGAACGTGAATAGGTCAGGTACGCGCGCTACTTGCAGGGTTGCAGTCCACGCGTCATTACCCGGATCGGTAAAAACACCGCTGATGTCGAGGGGCATGCCGACGGTGGTCTGCATGGAAGCATTGACATTCACATTAGGCAGCACGTTGTCGACCGCTATCACGACGAGACGCACGGCTGCAGTAGTACCATCGTCAATGGTAAGAGCTACGAAGTATTTGCCGTTGTTATCCGGTGTGAAGCTGAACGTCGGAACAGGATCGCCCGACATGATGGATCCCGTGTCGGGAGCGATCACTTGCCCGTTGTCGCTTACTACCGACCAGGTGTAGGAGATCGTTTCTCCGACACCCGGATCAAAGAACGAGCCGCTCGTGACAATCATAGTTCCTTCCGTGGGACTACCCGCCGGCTGATCGATGGCAATCTGAACGTTGTTCGGTCCTGTGTTCACAATGTTCAGCAGGGTTGGCGGCGAGGTAGTAACCCCGCCATCCCCGTCGTCGACACGCACCTTGACATTTCTTGTGTCAGGACCGTCGACGATACCCAAGTTGTTGAGTTCGGCCCACGTCAAGGCAGGAAACTGACCCGTGGCATCGCCGAATACATCGTCGCCATTGATGTCCCAACTGAATGTGAGCGTGTCGTCCAGTCCGGGATCCACGCCCGTCGCTGCCAGGTCGAGCGATTGGCCCTCGGCAATCGTGTAGGGTCCGCCGGCATCGGACACGGGTGGCGCGTTATTGACGGTCACGGTTACCTGTGCCGAGGCCATCGCGCCGTCCGAGTCGGTCACGGTCACCTCCACCTGGTGACTGCCTTCATCGGTCGGAACAAACGACACGGAGGGCCCGTCGCCTTGAAACACTTCGACGCTGTTTACGGTCACTATCCATTCAATGACATGGGTATCGGCGGGTCCCGGATCGAAGAAGGAGACGTCCAGATCCACCGTATCTCCTTCGTCGACCGTCGAGTCAGGACTGATGCTGAGGATCTGCGGTGCGGCATTGTTGACCGTGACTACCACGGTATCACCGGTCGCGCCCTGATCATCGTCGGTCACCGTCAGCGTCACGGTGTACGTCCCATTATCTACTGGCACGAAATCGAGAGTCGGTCCCGTGCCGTCCGGTATCACCTGTCCGTTATCCGCAACCACTTGCCATAAGAACGCGTGTGTGTCACCGGTTCCGGGATCCGTGAACGACGAAGACAACATCACCGCGGTCCCTTCGTCGACAACTTGATCCGGACCTGCGTCCACGTTTTGTGGTGGGACATTCAGGATGGTGGCGACGACTTCGTCCGACACCATCGCACCATCATCATCCGTAACTATCACGCGGACAATGGCGGAGCCATTGTCCACTGTGGGCAATGTGAGTGTGGGAGATGTGCCAACCACGATTACCTCGCCGCCGGATTCAATCTCCCAGACATACGTCAGCATGTCGCCGGCGACGTCCGTTGCCGGATCTGGAAAAACCAGATCGTCGCCTTCGTTGATCGTCGGATCGGGTCCTAGATCCACAGCCGGAGCGACGTTCTCGACCGTAATCTCCACGCTGTCGGTCGATTGCATGTTGGCATTGTCCAGATCGGTCACCGTAAGGGTAACGCTGTACGTGCCGTTGTCGGTCGGCGTGAAGTTAAAGGCAGCATCGGTGCCGTCTGGAACCACCTGTTCGTTGTCTGCCGAGACCTCCCACAGAAACGCAAAATTGCTGCCGTCCGCCGGATTGGGGTCGTTAACGACAGCATTGAGGGATACCAGATCGCCTTCATTGACCGTCTGGTTCGGCCCGGCATCCGCAACACGCAGATTGCCGAAATCGATGCCGGTCGCGATCGCAGGGGAACCAGAGATTCCGAGATTCACACTCCGAGATCGGCTTCCGCTGACGACGGCGACGTCGTCGATATACCAGCCTTCGCCTGTACCGGTGTCGTCCGCGCTGAAATCAAAGTCGACTTCGATCTGCTGGCCCGCGAACGCAGTTATATCGAGGATGACCGTCTCGAATCCGCCCGGCGTATTCGCGAGATTGCCGATGACCTGGCTATCCGCTATGGGGGTCACTACGGGCCCGGACACGATGTTTACAACCACCGCATCCTGCGTCTCAGCCTGCACGACCACGTCGTCCACATACCAGCCTTCACCTCCGCCACCGAAGCCTGCCACGTATTCGAATTCGATCTGAATCTGTTCGCCCACAAACGCCGAAAGATCCATTTGCGTCGCCACAAACGTCCCAGTGTTGAACAGTTCGGAACTGCCCGGATGGGTGGCGATGACGGTGCGGGTGGGTCCCACATGCACGGCAACACTTGCCTCGTCGAAGCCGCCGGGAGCATCCAGGAAATAGTTGAACAAAAGTCTGGCCATTCCCGTTGCATTGGTCAGATCGATGATGGGCGACATCAATGACCCACTCGTTCCATTGGGTGTGAAGCCACCGCCTCCAGGGCCCTCGCCCTGTCCGTAATAGAAACTGTGGGGTTGCGAATGCCCTCCGTCAAACTGGCGGCCCGTAGACACGTGCCAAGGTCCGGTGCTCGTAAAACCTTCGTTGGAACCACCGGTGAACTCGGCTCGGAACACTTCGTTCAGGTTGAGGGAATCGTCTAAATCCAAGAAGTGGTTAAACTCCAGAAACAGGGGCCCGGTCTGCGCCGTCAGATCAATGGTTGGTGAGACAAGCGTGCCCGCCGCATTGTTGACATATGTTCCGCCCAATTCGTCGCCAAAATAAAAACTATCGGGGGGTGTGTGGCCGCTGTCCGCGTTTCGCCGTGTCGACAGATGCCACTGATCTGACGCACCGGACGACGTAAAGCCTTGCGCTTGGGCACCTGTGAATTCGGCCACGAAAACGTCCAGCGGTGTCGTAGCAATCCACCCGTTTTCGGTCTGGAGCACTTCCGACACCACATGGGAACCAAGCGGCAGATCGGTCAAGGCGTAGTTGCCATCGGCGACCGTGGTGGCAGACGGTTCGCCTTCGTCGAGCATTCCATTGCGGTTGTCATCCACGAAGATTGTCCAGCCTTCGAGCCCGGGCTCACCCACGTCCTGCACGCCATCGTTGTTCAAATCGTGCCACTTCGTACCATGTATTGCGCCGACTCCCACGCTTAAATCGAAAGTTTGCGAATCGGTTCTACCCCGCCAGTCGCCCGGTCCGCTGGGCCCGTCGTGGGCGATCACCGTCACGGCAGCCGTTCCCGTGAAACCGGTCGACGGCGTGGCGGTGAGCTGGACGCCGTCAATCGACACGGTCACCAGGGGGTCGTCGCTCTGTGCCGTGAGGAAAATGGGGTCTCCGTCCATATCGAACAAGGACAAGTCCGTCTTCAGTTCTGCGTCGGAAACACGCTGGGGCTTCAAAGATGCCACTCCTCCGCCCAGTGTGCCATCATTGGAATTCTGTGACTCGTCCAGAACCGTATCCCCGGCGACTTCGTCCAAGCGCCAATACGCGGCCAAGTCCGGGTCCAGCGGAGAAAACTGGCCTAGCCGATCCGTCCTGATTTGCTCAGCCTCGCGGGCCACGGACCAGATGCTCGCTTCGTCGATCAGACCGTGGAAAGCGCCGATGCGTGCACCGCCTGAACTGATGGCCGTTCCCATAGCCGCGGGCTGGATGCTGTCGAACCGCGGCGTGTCCGTGGTAAGAAGCGAAGCATCCAGCACGCCGTCCAGATACAACTTCAAGGCAGCGCCGTCGAACGTCAGCGCTGCATGATGCCATTGTCCGTCGTTGATTGGCGTCGCGCCCAACAGCGGGTGGTTGGCTCCGCCGGCGTTGTCTTCGAAGTCGGCGGCCAGGACGACACCCGTCCCTGTTTCCTTGATGCCGAGAAAGTAATTCATATCGCGGTTGTCGCCGTCTGCTTCGCCGCGACCCTTGGTGATCAGTGGCTCGGCATCAACGCCGCCCGTACCCGTGTCCGCTTCGACTCCGGCGCCCAGACGCTTGAACCACGTCTGAACGGTAAAGGTCGCCAATCCCAGCGAAGCTGGATTGCCCAGCGCGACGTAGTCATCCGTTCCGTCGAACTGCAGTGCGTTGCCCGCGGTTTCGGGTTGGAGCAGGCCGAGTATGAACGGCACGTCCTGGTCGGTTGCCTGCGGTCCAAACGCGTCGAGCACCGGTGCGTTGGGATTTGGTATGGCACTGGCTGTAGGTAATTGCGCGAGAACTGTCTCGTGCGCCTCATTATTCAGCGGATTGGCGTCGAGCGTCAGTGTCGAGGCCGTAGTGCCTACAAGCGGACTGATGTCGCCGATGCGATTGTCGTGCAAATAGAGATTATCCAGCATGCTCAGGCTGGCCAATGGTATGACATCCTGCAGCTCGTTGTGCGACAAGCTAAGCCAGCGGAGTTGATCGAGCGTTGAGAGCGCCGCGATATCGCGAAGCTGCATGGCATCCCACAAGTAAACCGATCCGGCGTCATTGTTTCCATGACGATCCGTCCCGCTGGCCCCGATAAACAGGCTCCGTCCCGACACCACAACGACCGTGCCGAACTGGTCGTCTTGCGCAGGCGAGGGATGAGTGAGCGTTGCCAAGAGATTGCCTGTCGCCACATCGAACAAATGAGCGGCGCCCGCGTCGGTAACGCCATCCGGATCTTCGTGCGGTGCCCCCACAACAACGTGTGGGCCAAGCGCCGATAGTGATTGACCGAACGCGTCGTCCTGGCTCGGTTGCGGATTGTTGATCGTAAGTGCATGCTGGCTCGTTGTGCCGTCAAAGTCGAAGACATAGACCGTACCACCCGTGGCGTCACCGCCCGGCGTTTCTGTAGGGGCTCCAATGACGATGCGGTGGCCCACGACCGCGAGCGACATTCCAAACAGGTCACCGTCGGTCGGCTCGGGATTATGCACGGTCTCAAGCAGTTTTCCCGTGGCACTATTGAATCGGTAAACCACGCCTGCATCGGGCGCGTCCACGTCGGAAAACGGCGAGCCGACCAGGATGTCCTGGCCCAGCGTTGCTATGTAACCGAACTTGTCAGTCATGCTGGCGTCAGGATCGTCGATACGCAGGATCTCGTTGCCTGTCAGCGTATCAAAAATATGCACGGCCTCGGCACCGCCCGGATGCCCCACGATGAGCCGGTCGTCAAGCAAAGCCATGCTCGTGCCGAAAAAGTCGAAAACATTGGGAGTGGGGTCCGGATTGGGATTGGGAATGTCCAGCAACAATTGTCCATCGCGTGCATCGAACAGATAAACACGCCCGGCGATCGTGTTGCCGTTGACCGTTGTGGTCGGGTCACCGACGGCAATTCTGTCGCCATCGGCAGCCACTGCGAGGCCAAACCCGGTGCCTTCGGCAGGCCGCGGGTTTTCCAGCGTAAGCACGGTCTGGCCGCTCACCTGGTCGATTACATACACAACCCCGGCACTGACATTGCCAGGAAGATCCGTGTCTGGTGCGCCAATAATGATCCGTCGATCCGTCACGGCCATCGCGGTACCCAGCGAGCGCGCGTCAGCGGCGGGAAGCGTAAGTTCGTGCAACAAATCGAGGCCGGTAGCCAATCGTTCTCCTGGCAGCCGTACCGGCGCGGCAGCCAGCCCGTCGATACTCAGAAAATCCAGCGACGATGCGCCCGTTAAAGCCGTTACGTCGGTGATCGGATTTCCGTCCAGGCTGATACGCACCGGGGCGATCAGGTTCGCAAGTGGGCCCAGGTCCGCGATTCGATTTCCGTCCAGGGCCACATTCTCCAGGTGACCCAGTCCCACCGTGCCTGGCGTAGGTGCCAGGGGCGAAAGATCATCAATACGATTGCCGGGCAAATACAGTTCACGCAAATTCGTGGACAGCGACAACGCACTGATGTTCTCGATGTCGTGGTAACCGGCTTCCAGGCGCAGCAGCGAGCGGAGGTCGGACTCGAGGATCTCGCCGGCAACCCGGGGTCCGCCGCGGTGGGACGTGGTGATGGGCAGCCCCAGTGCCTCGGCCAGGGCGACGCGCAGGCCGTCGTCTTGGATATCGGCTGGCTCGACCACGGGGCGGGAAAGGGTCGAACTGGTATGATGCGGGTCGGAGTCGGCAAGGACGGTCGTCACTTCGCCGGCAGCGACATCGACGAACTCGAGCAGTTCGCCAGTGAACTGATCGTCGCCCCCTTCGCCGGCCAGTTTATCGATATCCTGGTTGCCGAACAGAAAGTCGTCGCCTTCGCCGCCGCGCGCCGTGTCGCGGTCGGACTCTCCATGGGTCCTGCCCGCGGCGGGTGGCATCACGGAGATCGCAAAGGGCGTCTCTTCGGTGGAGAACGGATTTAAGACCCGCAGGTAGTACGTGCCGGCGGGCAGCGGCTGCATATCGACAAGCGCCCGGTCGCGCACGATGGGACGGCCTTCGCCGTCGAGCAGATCGGCGCGCACGCCGTCCTGCTGACGGGTGGTGATCAGCAGACCGGTGTCGCCGCCGGCAACAGCGCGCTGGACAAACACGCTCCCCGTTGTGGTCGGGTCGCTCCGCTCGAGGCGCAAGGCCAAGCGCGTCTTGCCGGCGGCCAGCGCGTCGCGGACCGCTGCCAGCAAGTCGACCTCCAACAGAGTCGTCCCACCGTTTTCGGGAAGCCCCGAGACGTCCAGTGTGGCCACTTCGGTGGCGTCGGCCGTGACATCCAGGGCATCGACCGAGCCATCGGCCTCCTCATCCAGCAGGCGGATCACCAGTTCGTCGCCCGGCGAAAGGCCGGTTCCGTGGGCTTCAAGGCGAAGCGTGACATCTTCTAGAAACGTCGGATCGTCCAGGTGCGGCAGGAATCTTGCCAGGTCAAATTCGAGGACCGACACCCATCCGTCTCCGGCGATGAGTGCGTCGGCAACGAATTCGGGCCGAAAACCGTGGTCGGTTCGAATGAACGTGCCGTCCTGGCCCGAGAGTGTCAGCGACTGAGATTCTTCGGCGTCGGGAGTGATCAAAATGTGATTGCCGTCCTGTCCGTCGCCGAGCGTCGTGAAACGGTACCACCGCTCCGACTCACCATTTTCGAGCGTGCGATTAAAGACCACGGGCTGGCCGGTGGCCCGATCGACCAGAAAGTCGCCGCTGCCGGTTACGGTCAGGTTGGTGAGCGCTTCGATCTGCGGGGGAAGCGCTTGGGGCGCCGCAGCGCCGTGGATCACGTAAAACTTACCGGCTGAGAAAAATGTCGTCCCGTCGATCACCGTGTTCGCGTTGGGTGCCCCGGCCAGAATGTCGTCGAAATGGTCCCCATCGATGTCCAAGCGGGGTGTGGCCGGCAAAATGCCGAGAAATTCCAACTCCTCTTCGCTCTCGATCACCACGTCTGCGTCGGCCAGCACCAGTTCGGCCGGACGTTCGTCGATGGCGAAGAAGACGTAGATCCGGCCCAGAAAATCTCCCAGCACGATCTGACCTCCGGGTGTGCCGATCGCTGCCACTCCGGCGGCCGCCAGATCCTGCTTGCCGTCCCCGTCAAAATCGCCGGCGGTGACGGCCAATGCGCTGGTGGCGATGAGACCATCGGGAACCTCCTCGGGCGCGAAGGGACTGACTTGCATCGCGCCGCTGAGCGTCGTGCCCAGTCTGAAACCGTTAAAGCCACTCGGGTCGGCCGAGCCGTGCACGATGGCGACGCCGGCGCCACTGCTGAACGACAGGTCGTCAAATCCATCGTGGTTCACGTCGCCCAGCGCCGCGGCACCGACCAGAAAGTCCTGGAAGATGGCGTCGGCATCCACGAGGGCCAACTCGCCGGAGACCGGCTGCTCGGTGCGTCCCAGCAGGAGATAGGCCCGTGAGAAATCGAGTTCATCCTCGGCGCCGGGCTCGGTGATCTCCAGAAAGCTGTCCGACCAGATCAGGAGATCCTCCAGACCATCGCCGTTGACATCGCCCACGGCGGTGGAGCTGAAACCCGAGCCTGCCGGACCGACACTGTACCCCAGAGCGGCCCAATTGGGTCCGTAGATCAGGGCCATCTCATCCTCGGGGACTGTCAAGTCGGGCGTGAGCCGCACCAACTCAGCCGCGGCCACGTCGACATCGAGCGTTGTGGACTGGGCGATCACGTGGCCCGAATAGATCCGGCCGATTTCCAGCGAATGATCCGACTCGTCCCTGCCGTTCTGCAGCATGATGTCATCAAAGCCGTCGCCATCCCAATCCAGGACAACCACGCCCAGCACTTCCCCGAACAGCGCGAGCGGAAAGTCGATATTGACCACGAGCTGTCGATCCGCCACCAGGGCAGGGTCCTCCAGCCGTGTCGGCACGTCGTTGCCGCCGTAGATGACCGAAATGGTCACCTCCTCGAAGCCGGTGTCTTGGATGAAGACCAGGTCATTGATTCGGTCCCCATTGACGTCACCGCCCTGGAATGCCAGCCGGCCGATCGAGAGGAACTCTGACTCGATCGTCGCGGCCTGATTGACCGGTTCGTTACCGGTCAGTTCGACGGGTCCCAGCAAGACGTATGTTTTTTCGGAGAGCGTGCCGACCTGCAGATCATCGAAGCCGTCGCCGTTGATATCCCCCAACGTCGCGGCGTGCGACAGGGAAGCCAGGCCCAAATTGCCGAACTGGACACCCAGCAATGAGTGTGCATCGTTTAGATTGGCATCGGGGTCGTGCAGATCGAGACCCGGGACGACCACTGTCGCTGCGGCGGGGGGCGTGGCCAGATCAAACACGTACGGCTTTTCTCCCAGTGAACTTTGAGAGAACAATGTGGCACCGGTGAGTTCTTTCCCCTGATAGACATGCAGCGCGCCGCCCACGCTGTCCGCCAGGGCAAACTCGTTGGTGCCGTCCTTGTCCAGGTCTCCCGGGGCTGCAAACACGTGTAGATCGGGTGCGTCGCTGAGCGTGTCGCTGAGGGCGAACACGAACCTGGGTACCGGTGTCTCCACGACGAGATTCGGGACGCTCAAATCGGGTCCACCCTGGTCGCCGAAATAGATATGCCCCACCTGATGCCCTTCGAGAGCCGGCAATCCAATAAGGAAATTGTAAAGCGGCTCGAAGGTCGCTGCGCCCAGGTCATCGATTCCGTCGTCGTTGACGTCGCCCAGCGCGGTGAGGTTGTGGCGTGGCACGCCGCTGCCCAGGACGGGAGCCGCATCGCCCAAGACGAGAAAGCTTGTCTCGAAGCCCGTGATCTCCTCGACCGGATTGCGTGGTCCGGTGGCGATCAGATCGGTGCGGCTATCCCCGTTGACGTTCCCCGCGGGCCGTACGGCGTAGCCGGTCAGCGGCTGTGTTGCCGTGAGCACGAACGTGGCTTCGTTGTCCGGATCGCCGATCAAAGTCGGCCAGGTATCCAGCGGTGCGCGGCCTTCCAGGATGTAAACGCCCCCACTGGCCGGTTGCGGGGAATCCGCTTCTCCCAGGATGGCGATGTCGTCGCGCCCGTCGTCGGTAAAGTCACCGATCCCCGCCACACTTGCCCCAAAGCCATCGCCGGCGACGCCGCGGCTGATCGTCACGTCGGCGTCGGCCAGCGAGAGAACCGGCCGCAGAATCACGTCATCGATGTACCAGCCTTCAAAGTCGTTGTCCAAGGCGTCGACGGTGGAAAAATCAAAGCGGATGGTCGCCTGGTTGCCGGCGGACCCCATGCCGGCGAGCGGCACCGTGACGCGAACCCAGCGATCGACTGGGTCGATGATCCGATCCAGCTTGCTGTTGCTGGCCACTTCGACAAACGGCGCGCCGTCCACGGAGGTCCAGACCGTGGCGTTATCGGGCACCACGCCGGGTAAGAACGGAGAGGATGTCTCCAACAGGTAGCGGAATGACAGCTCAAGGTCGCTGACGGCGGCCAGGTTCAAGTCGACCAGAGGCGAATCGACGCGTCCGGCGGTCTGAGCCCCCAGATCGTAATTTCCACCTCCGTCGGGTGTTTCGCCAGTGCCGAAGTACAGGCTGTGCGGCTGGCTGTGGTTGGCCAGGTTGGACCGCCCGTCGGAAAGGTCCCACAGGCCGTCGGCACCGCCCGGGTTCGTATTGTCGATGGTGAATCCGTCCAGATCGGCCGCCCCCAGCGCGTCCATGAAGTCGGCCCTCATCAGCGGCGCGGTAGGCCAGTCTGACCGGCCAAAGAACAAATACGCGCTGCCGGGCTCGGCCGGATCGAGCGGCGTATGGCCCACGATCAGATCGTCGATGCCGTCGCCATCGACATCCCCGGCGTTGTCCACGCTCAGCGCGCCCCCCTGACCGAAGTCGTCGGCGATCACCACGTCGGCGTCGTCCACCACGTCCACCAGCGCCGGCCAGTCGGTACGGCCGAAAAGGATGTACACGCCGGCCGCCGTGAACGTGCGCTGTGCGCCAAGCTGCGGATCGTCGACAAGCGAGACAGCGACCGCGATGTCGTCGATGCCGTCGTTGTTGTAGTCACCGGATGAGGCAAAGACCGACCGCGCCCCCCACATGGACACCTGCTGCACTGGAGCGGGCAGCCGCAGCGTGATCGCGTCGGCCGTGAGCGTCTGCTGCCCAAGCGTGCCGTCGCCGAAATAGATCCGCGCGAAGCTGGGACGTGTCATATCCGCCGGATGCTGCACGGTCGAGGGACTGACCGCCAGCAGATCGCCCGGGACTCCCGTGCTATCCTGAATGGCGGCGATCATGTCGGGCCCGCCGTCGCTGTCGCCCAGATCGCCATTGATGTCGCCCAGCGGGATCACCACGTGTTGGAAGAGCGGCGTGTCGGCATCCACGATGAACGCCTCTTGGTCCACGTAGACATCCGTGCTCTTCCCCACATCGACGGAGAAAACAATTTGATAGTCTCGCGGTTGTTCCGGATCGCCGAACACCTCGAGCAAGTAGTACTCCGGGATGCCCACCGGTTCCGTGAGGCGATTCACGTCCAGGCCTTCGGTCGGATCGGTATCCTCCGCGGCGAAGAGCAAAAACGGGACATCCTCGGCCGTTAGGGCGTCCTGCACATTGAGCAGGTCCTTGTGGAACGTGGCAAGACCAGATTCGCCGTATTGATTCAGCGCGGCCGGTGTTCGGATGATGTACCAATCCTGCTCGTCACCCACATGGAAGTTCAGACCATCGATCACCGTGTCCTGCGCTGCCGACGGGTCGACCGTCGGCAGCATGGCCGCGAATGCCACGTCGTCATTGCGTCCCGCGGCGCCACCGCGCGTGACGAGTTCGAAGCGGTCCGGGCGGACACCATCATTGCCATAAACGAGGTCACTTCCGCCGCCGCCGATCAGCTCATCATCGCCCAGATGGCCAAAGATGAAGTCGTCGTCGTTGCCGCCGTCGATCAGGTCGCCCAGCGCGCCACCCAGAAGCAAATCGCTGTGATCGCCGCCGGAAATCTCCAGCGCGGAGATGACCCCCAATTGCTGGAAGTCTCCCGGGTCGATTCCCCACTCGCTGCCTTCACCCAGACCGCCATCCGGCGAGGGGAAAACATAACCCGGGTCGCCGTGTACCTCATCGCTGCCGGAACGCGTCTGAATTAGGGTGCGCTCGACATCTTCCACCGTGTAAAACGCAAAATGCTTGAGAAACGCTTCCGTAGTGCCCGCCGACTGCACGTTTAGTTGGCCGGAGAAACCCAAAAGCGTGCTGCTGGCTTCGTCCTCGAACAAGATCTCGACCGACGTATTCGGATCTTGCGCCGTACTGGACAGAGTGATCCGGCCGTCATCTTGTCCGGCGACAAGCTGTCCAGTAAATCCAGCGGCATCGATCGCGGCGGACAGATCGGCGATCAGGTCTTCAAAACGACGCGCTTCACTCGTGTCGGCGTCGAGTGTCAGTAGCGGCGGCATCTGCGGCTGGCCATTGATCTTCAGACGCAGCTCGACATCACTGGTCAGCTTTCCGTCGGCCGGGGCCCTTTCCGGGGCGCGGACCACCGCCGGTCCACTCGCCGTCAGGAAGCGCTGGTTGGCCGTGTCCCACACCAAGCTGGCCAGTTCGTAGCGATGCAGGATGGTGTTGTAACGGATCGCCACATGGTCGGGCACGGGCTGGCCGGCGCTGTCCAGGTCGCCGCCCAAGAACAATACCCTGTCCTCGCCGTCACCACCGTCGAATGCGTCGCTGAGCGTAGGAATCAGCGTTTGGTCGGTGCCCTTGATGAACGGCAGTCCGTCCGGAATGACCTGGAACGTATCGTCGCCGTCCTGACCAAACAGAAGGTCATCGGCCTGTCGGTCGAGGCCGCCCGTCAGCACGTCATTGCCATTTCCGCCGAACACCCAGTCCCGACCCGGTCCGCCAGCCAGGATATCGTTCCCGTCTCGACCGAGAATGACATCCTGGCGAACCAGGTCCGAACGCGTCGCCAGACTGATGGGATCGGCTACGGGAGCACCCCCGTTGGGCAGATTGAAGTTAAGGTCGTAAACCGTTGGGACGATGTTCGGTGACGTGACCTCCAGCCAGTGATCGGTGTCCTGGCCGAGCGAACCCAAATCGACTGGCTCGGGAATGGAAACGGCAAGATCCTGGATGGTGACGCCCAACGGGCCGATCACAGGCAGCAATTCATAGCGGGCGGCGGTCTGACCGGAGACCTTGAGGACAAAATCGTGGTCGCCCGGGCCCAGGTCTGGAAGGTCGGCTACCAGCAGACCGTCGTCTTCACTGACCATGCCGATCGGTGTGCCGAACTCGTCCAACAGTTCCAATACCAGCGCACTACCGGCACTTAGCGAGCGGAGCTTCACCGTGGGATTGCCCGACCGGTCACGATCCTCGAGCGTAAACCGGTAGAAGTCTGTGTCCGTGGCATCGTGAAGCGTCGCGCCCGTGACTCGCGCGATCGACCGAATGTCCGCCAGCACCAAGGCATCGGCCAGCGTATCGTTGGGCGGCATACCAAGTTCGGCCTGGTCGCGACCCGTGACCACCGGCGCGATCGTCGTGCCATCGCCCAGTGCGAATCCCTCATCGGCCGGACCAAAAATCTGCAAGCTCAATCCGTCCGTGAGGGAAAGACTGGACACGGAGAGTTCGCCGCCGGATGCGTCGGTGACGGCAAATTGGTACCAGTCGATATCTGCGGGATTGTCGATCGTGAGTCCTTCGAATGTCACGCTTCCGCCCAAGGCCTGTCCGCCGCTGGCGGCATTGCGCAAGTCAAACGCCTGATCCGGATCATCGTTCCGCAGCGGCCGTTCGGTCTGGTCAATCAGGATGGCGTTGCCCGCCAGGATCTCGACCTGGTCGTCGCCCGCGCCGGCGTCGACCCACACGGTGCTCTGCACGGTTGGTCCAACCGTGATCTGGTCATCTCCATCCAGGGCGTCGATGATGATCGCCAGAAAGTCGCCTTCGTCTGGAAGCAAATTGCCGTTGAGCACCAATTCATCAAACGCTAGCTGGCGCTGTTCCGGATCCTCGTTCTCAAGCTGCGCGAGGTCCAGCAGCAACTCGGTCGGGTCCCAGAGCAGTTCGCCGTCCTCATCGGTGGCGTTGAAGTCGAGCCGCACCTGCAGGTCGAACGTGAAGTTGCCATTGTTATTCGTCAGGCGCGTAACGATGTGGTGGTCGACGAGCAAGCCCGGCTCGGTAACGAAGTCGACAGAGATCACGTCGTCGTTATTAGTGGCGCCGACAAACCACACCTTGTTGGTGGCCTTGGCGTATTCCTTCCATGCGTCGCCGCCCAACTGACCATCCAGGTCTTCGAACTTCGTTCCCTTGGCATCGAACAGTTCATCGGCTCCACCGTTGCCGAACATGAAATCCAGCCCCGTACCGCCAAACAACTCGTCGTCGTTCGGGCCGCCCAGCATACGGTTCAGGCCGGTGTCCTCGAGCGGGAGTGTTTGGTTCTCGTCGTCGTCAAACAAGACGCCATTCTCGTCGACGAAAATGCCAAACTGCGTGACGCTGTCGCCGTCGGCGTCTTCCGCGGGATCCCGCGACCAGGCGTACAGCGAGTTGGTGCCCTGGCCCCCGATCAGGTCGTCGTTGCCCGCACCCGCGAACAATACGTCGTGATCATCGACATTGGCCGTTCCTCCGTCGCCGAACAACCGGTCATCGCCGCCGAAGCCGAAGAGCGTATCGCTCCCCAGACCACCGTCCAGCCGGTCACGACCGGCCGTGCCGCTTAGGACGTCGATTCCGGGGCCGCCATCCAACACTCCGACAAAATCGTCGCTGCGGTCAAGCAACGCTGAAACATCGACGGCATCAGGTCCTTCCGCGAAGCCCAGGTCGTCGCTGCCACCCAATCCGGCAATTCGAAACTGCTCGACGAGTGGCGCGCCGACCGAGTTGCGCCAGATCACGGCGACCGTCGAATTCGCCACGCCCAGCAGCGGCACGCCTTCCTGTCCATCGGCAAAGCCGAGCTGATCGCGGGCCGTGGCATTCGTGTTGCTGATCTCCAGCAACGCATCGCGCCCCGTGCCGTTGGTCACCAGGCTGACGTGGTTACCAAAACGCCGCGCGACAATCGCATCGGCCGCCAGGCCCGCGTTGCCCAACGCGGTGACCAGCGCTGCGTTCACGTCGTCGACCAGGTCGTCCAAAGAAACGTTGCTCGCGTCATGGGCAACGCTCAGTACGATGGGCGCCGACCCGTTCAAGGTCAGATCCAAGTCGGCCGACATGCCCGCGCCGAGTTGGCCATTGCGCGGTGCGCCCGTTGTGCCGGTGATCGCCACATCGCTTTCGGAAAGCCGTATCGTGTCGTCGGCGTCGGTGCCGTCGATACGCAAGATGTCGGTGGCGTTGTCGTCCGGCGTGCCCACGAGTGGATCATCCTGGAAGTGACCGTCGATGGCGTCGCCCAGCGACGCGTAGATCAGGCTTGTATCCAGTACGATGATGTCGATGTCGCTGCCACCGAAGAGCTGGTCATTGCCGTCCTGGCCTTCCAGCAGATCCGAGCCGCTGCCGCCGAACAGGATGTCATTGCCACCGCCGCCAAACGCGTGGTCCTCACCGCCGCCGGCAATCAGCGTGTCGTCGCCCCCCGTGGTGGCCGCGTCGGTGTTCAGCACGTAATCGGGCCCACGGAGCCAGTCCCCGCGCAGATCGTCGTTGTTGTTGTCACCAAGCAGCAGTTCCCAGCGGAGGTTACCCAACAATTGGTCGTTGCCGTCGCCGCCGTGCATTTCATCACCTTGCAGTAGTGCTTCGGCAGCTGGATCAGTGGTCGGAGCAAAGGCCCACAGCGTGTCTGGCCCGCCGCCGCCCCACAGGCGCTGGCCGGACTGGTTGTCGGCGCCATCGCCCGCGTCGCCGAACAGTCCGTCGGCACCGTGGCCCGTACCCGCGTCTTCCCAGTCGTCTCCATAAATCTGATCGATCCCTGCATTGCCGTGCAGCACGTCGTCGTTAGCACCGCCCAGCAGCACGTCGTCGTCGTTGCCGCCGGCCACCGTATCGTTGCCCGACCCGCCATCGGCAAAGTCGGTCCCCGTGCCGCCGCTCAGATCGTCGCCGCCGCCTCCCCCGAACATCCAGTCTCGATCGGCGCCGCCATGGAGGGTGTCGTCGCCGTCACCTGCCGCGCCGGCCACGGTCGCCAGTCCGAGCGCGTTGGCCAGCAGAGCTGGCGTGATCAAGGGGGGAATGAATGACGGAACGAAACCGGGCGGGTACAGCGCATCGGCTTCGTCGAATCGCGGCGGCAACACCAGCGCCGCCAACAAGCTGGCGCGTGTGTGTGCTTCCTGGTCGCCCCACAGCACGTCCTCACCTACGCCGGCGTCCAACAGATCGTCGCCCGTGCCACCGATCAGCACGTCATCGCCCGCGGCGCCGAAAAGGTCGTCGTTATCCGCCTCTCCTAAGAGCCGGTCGTTATCCGAGCCGCCGTCGATCGTATCCTGCCCGAGTCCACCCGCTATCGTGTCCAGTCCTGCAGCACCATAGGCGCTGTCGTCGCCGTCACCCAGCGTGATCGTGTCATCACCGTCCAGGCCAAAGACCACATCATTGCCACTGCCCGCGTCGATCGTGTCGAAGCCCAAATCGCCATGGATGACATCTGAACCGTCATTGCCTTCGATCGTGTTAGGAACGTTTTCGCTGCCGGCCGTAGTGACTCCAGCAACGATCAGGTCATTGCCTGATCCGCCCAGCACGGTGTCGCTACCTAAGCCGGCGGTGATGGTGTCATCACCGTCGTCGCCAAAGACCATGTCACTGCCGTCGCCGGCATCAATAGTGTCGCCGCCCATTCCACCGTGGACGACATCATCGCCGTCAAGGGCGAAGATCACATCGGCGTTGTCACCGCCGTCGATCGTATCGGCGCCGTTTCCTGCGTAGATTGTGTCGATGCCCGCGTTGCCGAAAATTTGGTGTGTTTCCGTCACCGGTCCCCCGCTCTGATCCGTGTGCGCCAGGATCAGATCGTCGCCAAAGCCACCGTACAGCTCGTCGCTGCCTTCACCGCCGATGACCGTGTCCCGGCCGCTTCCACCATCGATCAGGTCGTCGCCCTCTTCACCGTCGAGGAGGTCATCGTCCAGGTCTCCAACGATCTCGTCATCCCCTTCGCCGCCCAAGACCGTGTCGCTGCCGGCACCGGCGTAGATGATGTCATCACCCGCCCCGCCAAAGATGGTGTCGTCACCAAATCCGCCCAGAATCTCGTCGTTGCCATCCATGCCCTCGATCAGATCATTGCTGGCGCCGCCGTCGATCGTGTCGGCGCCCGCTCCCCCGTTGATCTGGTCCGGGTCAAAGCCGCCGTCAATTTCATCCGCTCCGTCGCCGCCGTTGAGCACATCGACGCCATCGCCGCCAAGCAGCGTATCGTCGCCGCCCATGCCGTTGAGGGTGTCTCTTCCTTTGCCGCCGTCGAGCAGATCGTTGCCACCGGCGCCGTCGAGCCGGTCGTCGTTGCCGTCTCCGAACAGCATATCGGGCGCAGGGCCACCGAAGAGCATGTCCTTGCCGTCACCACCGCGCAGGATCGCCGGTCCGCTGCCGGCCGTGAGCTGATCGTTGCCGTCGCCGCCGCTGAAGTCGGTGGGCACGGTCACGCCCGCCTTGACCGTGATCGTGTCATTGCCCAGTCCGCCGTCGGCGACGATCTGTGTGACGCCGTCAAACTGTTGCCGGAAGCCAAAGGCATCAACGAAAACCTGGTCGGCAAGCGCTCCGGAATTGATCGTGAATCGCTCGTCGCCGTCGACCGTGTCGACATGCTGCCGATCTCCGGCGCGCGGCCCCATGTGCAAGGTCAGCACGCCCTGATCGACGGATCCCAGCACCGGCACTTCGGCCGGGTCCTCGCCGCACATCAGACTGAAATCGAGCAAAGTTTCCCGGATGCCGGGCAAGTCGACTTCATGCAGGGTCTTGAATCCCACAATCGGGATGCTGATACCAAATTTCAGAAACGGCTCCAGGAAGACATCGAGCGTGCCTGACGTATCGAACAGGCAATGGGGTCCGCGGAGGAAGTTCTCCGAAATTTCGTCGAAGCGAATCCTGCCGTCCTTGTCCGGGTCGTTGAGATTCAGGTCGATGTCGGCCTCCAGCCCGCCCTCGATTCCTGCTTTGACGACCGCCAGGTCGACGCCACCGCCCACGGACAGCAGGCCTGAGAATGTCACTTCGGCGACATCTTTACCGGTCATGTCCGTATCCCGTACAAAAAATCCGTCCGCCACCGTGGCGAAATCACTGAATCCCGAATCGGCCAGGCGGCGCAGCCCGAGCGTGTCGTAACCGAACGAGAATTTCGCGGCTGCGCTCACGGCGCCCGTAAAGTCGGCCACCAGAGGCGGAGTGATGGGGATGGAAAAAGTCTTTTTGATCCCGAACGAGAGCGGCGCCATGTCGAACTGGACCAGGTCCACGTCCTGCTTCATGAGCAATTTGAAGGCCATCGACGGATCATCGAAGACCGGAAACGAAAATCCGCCTCCCTCCACCGATTCGGCCTGATTGAGAAAGTTGCTGGCGCCCTGATCCAGCGTCGCCAGTTGCGTTTTGGGATCTCCAATCGAGATCGGATTGGGTGTCGCACCACTTAAGTCGCTCAAGGACCGCACATCGATACCGGTCAGGTCAAAACTTCCTAGATCAACAAGGACCGGTCCGTCGAACGAGGGTATAGTCTGGGTTAACTCGATAACATCCACGGCGGCGGCGATCATCTGCAGGGTGCTGTCGCCATAACGCTGGGCCAAATCCACAATCGACAGGTCAACCACGGGTAGCTTGAATGTGAGGACGTCGAGCACGGGTTGGATCGGGTCGAGTATCTGCTGGATCGTGGCCAGCGTGGAGCCGAACAAATCGGAGAAGAATTCGCCGGCATCCAGTTGCAGATTGTTGAATGCAATCAGGGGAGGATTTGGAGGACCGGACCCCGCATCCGCGCCGACAAAGGCCCAATCCAGATTGAAATCGCCGTGCACGCTGGGGAAGTTGGCACTGCCGCCGAAACTGGCGACGAAGTTCAGATTCACATCCGCCATGACGTCAACCGTGGCATTGACGACCTGATCCAGTCCGAACGACTGCAAGTCCGCCAGCGACAACCGCTGGTTGCCCATGATGGGGTTCGGATCAATCAGGTCGACGGTGAACGTCGCGTCGAACAGGGACGGCGAGTTGGTGTCGTCCGTTACGTCGACTTGCAAGAAAGCTAGATTCCCGTTGGCGTCCAGGCCGGGTATGTCGGCCATCACCTGAACGACCAGTTCATCGACGGTATCGACGACCAGGTACGGACCATCATTGCGGCTGAAGCCAAAGCCGAATGCCAGGTCAAACCCGGTCCGGACACGCGCGTTGCCGTCAACTTGCATGCCTAAGGCGTCAAAACCGATATTGAAGTCGATGGGCGTTTCGACCAGCGCGAGGTTCTGATGCAGCGTGAGGTCGAACTGGACCTCGTCGGGCGTGGCTGTAAAGGGGATGTCGTCGGAGGTCCGCAAGCCATCGCCGGTGACATCGGCGATCCAGTTCAGGCCCGCCGGTCCGAGAACATCGAACAGCGTGTCACGCACCGTCTGGACCGGGGCCGAGCCGAGACCCTCGATGCCTCCCTGGACCTGGTCGCGCAGGTCGGTTAAAAACTCGGCGGCACCCATCAGGTTGTCGCCGATGAGCGGCACGGAGACGCCAAACACTTCGCCGTCCATGGCGTCGATCAGCAGGTTCAAGATGTCGTCCCAGCGCGTGACGAGGCCGTTGAGGTTCGTCCGAATGTCGGCCAGTAATTGATTGACCAGATCGCCGACGTCCGGCCCGCCGAGCATGATCGTCGCGGGACCCGGATTCTGAAGCGCGTCTTGTAGGTTGGGCGCGTTGAGTGTAAACGTGCCGATCGAATCCGCGTCCGTAGGGAAAAACAGGTCGAGGCTGGCCGAGGCGTCGCCGGTCAGTGTGGAAGTGACGAGTCCCGTGCCGAATTCCAGATTGGGCAGAAGATCGTACTGATGATCAACCGGGTCTTCTACCAGTCCGACCGTCCAGCTTCCGTTGAGTGCAGCCGAGCCGTTGCGGACAAGGAGTTCCAGGCCGAGCACGTTGACGTCCATCTCCAGATCCGCGCCGTCGACCGTCGCGGAAAGCGATGCCAGGGGGCGCGCTGTCGATTCCTTGATGAACACCTGCGGATTCAGTGGATCGCTCAGGTCGAATGACAGGCCCAGATCGACCGTTGCGTCGGCGTCCACGGTCAGCATGCCGGACGCTTCAGCGCTGAGGATGTTGGCGCCGCCCAGGTTCAGGTCGACCAGGTCGAGGTCGAACGGCAGTTGCCCGTCAAAGCCGGTGTCGAAGCTCACGTCCAGATCGAACGACTGATCGGCCAGACTGGTCAGGAGATTGGGACCGAGGTCTCCGACTTCCGCGGTGATCGCATTGGTCAGCGACGCGCGGAATGCGTCAATCGTTCTGGGCTGGTCCGCCTCTACGCGGTCAATCACTCGATCCAACTTGCCCGATACGTCCAGCAACTCCCCGATGCTCGTGTCGATCAGCGGCATCTGCTGATTGAAGATCGCCTGGCTCTCCACGGACTCGACCACCGACTGAACCTCTCGCATCGCGTCGATGATCTTGTTGAATGCAAAGCTTTCCAGGGCTTCCAGCAGTTCGAATTCCGGGTCGAATACGGCAGTCAGCGTGCCGGGGTCCAGCAGGTCGGGCCAGGTAATGACTAGAGACGGGTTGTTGCCGGGATCAAAGTCCGGCGGCTCCAGGCGGATTGGCAGGTCCAGTTGTGCCGCGCCGGTAAGGTTCCGTTGGTTGGGTGGCAAGAGCAGGTCGATGTCGTCGGTGAGCGAACCGAACAGTTCGTCGAAAGTGATCCGCCCGTCCGGGGCCGGCGTGCCCGGGTCGGCCAGGCCGACGTCGAAGCTGATATTGGCCGCTCCCGTACCATTATCGATCGCCACGCCGGCAAATCCGAAGCGCGCCAGTGCGTCGATGTCGTCGGCAGTGAGCGTCGCGCTTCCACTCAACTGCGCGCTGGAGGCGTCGATAAAGAAGCGGTCCGAATCGTTCTTACCGTGCAGCGGGCCGCCGACGAGCTCGCCGTCGCCGTCCGCGTCCGTTCCCACGATGCCCAGATCGATGGCGGCAAAGGAACCATTCAGTGCCTTTACGCTGAGCGTGCCGCCCGCGTCGATCGAGGTGTCTTGCAAGACAAGCGCCTGCCCATTGGGAGAAATATCTGCCGTGAGATCGGGCGAGGCATTGGTGATGGCGGTGAGCACTTCGCCCAGCGTCGTGAAGCTGTCCGCCAGGTCGATGTTCAGCGTGGCACCGCTCTTGAGCGTCACGCGAAGATCGGCTACGGGACTGGGCGTATCCGGAGCAAAGCTCACGCCGAGGCCGCCGTTGAGTGTAGAGAGAAGCGTACTGAGCTGGAGTTGGAAACCGCTCGCCAGGTCACTCAGATCGATACCCAACGTAAGTGTCCCGCCCGCGCTGGCGGACACCGTTAGCTGGCTCTGGCTGTTAATGTCCGTCAGTGAACCCAAACCTTCGCTGAAGTCGACCGTAATGTTCGTATCTGCCAACGCCTGGTCAAAGGCCAGGTCAAACGTCAACACGTTTCCGGCCGCGTCGTAATTGGCGCCCACTGCCTGCGCGAGCTGCGCGGTCAACTGGTCGATGAACTCATCGGCGCTGGCGTAACTGACCGCGTCGTTGATCTGATCGGCGGCAAATCCCAACGCGCCACTGGAAATGACCATAGACTGGACCTGATTATCGGTAGCTGTGATTGTGAGCTTACCGTGTCGATTGCCGGCTTCGAGCGCGCCGACAAGTCCCGCGCTGTTGAGAGCGGTAAGCAGTGCGGCGTCGAGGTCGTCGACCAGATCGTCGGCGGAGGTATTGTCGCTGGTTTGGCTGGCCGGCACCGTGACGGTGAGATCGACATCGTCGTTGACGCTCAACGAAAGTATTGCGTCCTCGCTAAGCCGCCCGTCCAGCGGCGCAAGGTTGGTGGCAACGAGGCGAGGGTTGTCGAGGTTCCCCACAACCGCATCGAAGAAACCCTGACCGACATCGATGATGTCACCCAACGTCTTGCCGGTAAATGGAACCGACGTTTGGAACGCGGATGTATCACGGGCCTGATCAAACCATTGGCGCAACTGCTCGAGCAATCGCTGCATGGCCAGGGAGGAAAGATTGTCGAAATTCAACAGCTCCTCGAGTGCCGGCAGACTCGCGAGCGGATCGGGCTCTAGTCGCACATTGGTAGGGTCTGCCAAATCATCGATGAAGGCAGTAATGGTTGTATCCGGCGATGCATTGATACCCAGGAAGGGCACAGCGATGGGCAGCGCGAATTGAGCCGATCCCGAAAAGTTGGGCGTACCGATGACTGTGGTCGGATCGCCGGCCAGAGCATCGATCAGCTCCCGTAAGTCGATGCGGTCGTCCACCGCATTGGTACCGGGATCCTTCAGTGAAAAGCTGAACGACGGGTTCGCCTGGCCACTTCCATCTTGTATCTCGATATCGAGGAAACCGAAGCGCGCCGAAGCATCAATGTCATTGGCGGTCAGATCAACTGTTCCACTGGCCGAGACGTCTCTGACAAAGAAGAAGTCCAGCGGATTTTTGCCATCAGCAACGTCGGACAGGTCAATACCAAAGGTCAAGTCGAACGCTGCGCTCGCCTCGACGCCTGCCGTGGTGGCAAAATTGAGATCCGCAAATCCTTCTAACGGATCAAAGCCGAAGTCGATCGGTTCATCGCCCTGAAAACCTTCTGCGATGGTCACTTGGTACGTCAGCTCCTTGGTGGACGAGTCGTAACCGAGATTGAAGTCTTTCGGCTCGACTCCAAAGCTGGTCGCAACATGGTCGGCCATATCCTGAGCGGTGGGGAACTTCGCCGTACCCTTTACCGGCGTCGTGAGCGGATCGACAACCTTTTGGTCGAATGCTTCCACCAGGCCGACGAGCTGGTCGAGACTCTTCTCTACAAATGGGATGTCGATTCCAAACGCCGCCGTATTGTTTTGCAGCTCGCGGAGCTGCGATAGAATGTCCTCGGTATTGACCTTGAGAAAGTTGGCGAGGTCCTCGCCGGCACCCGCGCTGAATTCGACCTGTAGACCATCAATTTGTGTGATGTCCGCCCAGCGGAAGGTCACGTCGGCATCGCCCAATTCGAACGGCGCGTCGAGACCCGGCAACAGCGCGGCGGCCTCCATCCTGGTATTAAAAACCACGTCGTCGGCTGCTGGGTTTCCCGCGACACTCAAGCTGCCCAGATCGCTCAGTCTGGACGGATTGGCCAAGCTATCCGTCAGATCTCCCAGTCGAATCAGCCCGTCGGGCGACGGCGCGGCCAGATTCAACGCCACCTGGACCTGGTCGTCCACGGTAAGCTCGGGCGCCTCGAGCGTTACGTCGAGAAATCCGAACTGGCCTCCCGCGGAGAGTTCGCCGTCGAAACTGATGTTCCGGACAAGCAGCTCGGCATTTGGACTTGCCGTGTCGATGAAGAAACCTTCCGAATCCACACCCAGCGCGATGTTCAAGACAATTTCGGCGCTCAGCTCGAGGAAGCCATCCAGATCGATCGATCCGCCAAAAAGTTCTGCCGCCAGATCCAAGTCGGCCGCACCATCCAGGGTGACCACGACCTGCGTATCGAGGCGCGTCAGGCCGCCTTGTTGGACTAGCGAGACGTTTCCATCGATGGCATCGAGCGCGTCGAGGCGATCTCGCAGATCTTCGGGGGTAACAATCAGTTCACCGATGTCCAACAGGCTGAAGCCGTTTTCGCCGCCCTCGATGATCCGCTGCAGCCCGGGGTCGTCGACCTCGATGCCTTCCAGCGCCTGCTGACCCTCCTCTCCCGGATCCGTCTCGGATTCCCGCGTGTCGGCGCGGACACCACTCAGTGCCCGTGGGAGCGAACCACGGATCAAGGCCAGCTCGTTGATAGCTCCTTCATCCGGGTCGTCGACAACGCCGAGCTTCTCTCCGAGCCATCGGAAGAATCGTCGAAAGCCCGCTCCGATCGTTTCCAAAATCCCGGCTTCCTGGACATTATCGTCGACGTCTTCGACATTCTCATGCACGACAATTTGCGGAAAACCGGCAACCCTATCCTCGAACTTGATCGAGGCCTTTCCGTCCACGGTCCCCGTCTCCTTGTCAACGACCTTGACTCCTTCCAGCACAAGCCGGTCCCCGTTTGTTTCGTTTGCGGAACCGCCATCGAAAAAGATACCGCCCAGGAGGCCGATGGCTCCGAGCGTGCTATCCACTGTCAACTGGTCGTCCCCCTCGTTGCCCGAGAAGTTAATCGTGAAAATGCTGGAGACCGGCAGTGTGAGAAGAGGCTGACTGGTCGCATCGACGAAAATATCGAGCAGCGATTCGTTCGCGGGGTTGCGGCTTACACGAAACACGTCGTCTCCCGCCGTGCCCGCGATTTGAAGTACGGCCGTTTTACCGAGAATGTCGTCTGCGTTGGGAACCGTCCAAACACCGCGTCCCAACGTACCGGCGACGAACACATCGTCACGCGAGAGATTGCGGGGATTCTCGAAGCGGTCCGGGTCGATGTTCTCGAAGGAGATGTCGCTGACCAGAGCATTTGGCAGACCGCGACCCAGTTCAGTCCACGCGGTTCCCTTCTTCGGATCGAAAGCGCGGTGAACGCCATTTGTGCCGCCCACGAGCAGCACGTCCTGTGTGCCGCCGTTGTCCTCCGCCCGCACGAATTCGATGGTTTGAAAGTCCAGATCGATAAGCCGCTGCGAGATCCGCACCCATTTATCGCGTCCTGTTCGTTTGTAGACGGCTGAATCGGCAACGGCGTAGGCGACGTCATAGTCATCGGGATCGAGCACGATATCGGTAATCTCGACGACCCCGCCGATCTTCTCCGGTTTCTTGTTCAACAAATCCTCACCCGCCTGCGTGCGGATGTGAATCTCGTTTCCTCTCGCCGCGTAGATTACCTCCGGGTTAGGTGCGCCGTTTTTCATGCCACCGTACACCAGCGACGTGAAGGTAGCAGAGTTGGCAGTAGCGCGGACAATGCGGTTAATCGACCTAAATTGATCGTCAGTCTCGTAGAGGCTTGTCAGTCCCAGAAGCATCCGCTGCATGGTGGGGTCTTGCGAATTCACAACCTTGGGAACGACGAAGAACGTCGTACCCGCGCCAGTGGATCTCATGCGGTCCCGATTGCTGAGGCCTCGAAAGTCAGCATCCCCCGCCATCGGGTTGCCTTGAGCGTTCACCCTCACGAATGTGGGCAGTGAGTCGGATCCCGCGACATACTGGCCGTCCGCGTCAAACTGCCGGGTGGCAAACGTGTCGAGGTCGTTGCCCATCGTAAATCGCAGTACGTGGTCAAACTTGTTGTCCGGATCGGGGACCACGTCTTGAGGGATAGCGAGTGCCGTATTGCCGTCGCCCATACGAAACGTGTTTTCCAGATTGCCGTTTCGATTTGTATCGACGTTCCGCAGGACAAGGTCGCTCCAGGCGAACCGCTCGTCATCCTCGTCTGTTTCCAGGTCCAGATCATTGTTCATGCCATCGCTGGGGGAGGGCTGTTCTGGAACACCATTGTCCTGTGTGCCCCCGAATAGGGCGTTGTTCAGCGGATCGTAGTCAACCGAAACGAACTCGTTCGTTCGGAGGTCACCGTTGAGATTGAACCATCGGCGGCCTCCAGTGGCGGGTGCCGCTGGCGGGGAATCGGTGGGGTCGAGAAGCCGGTAAATCCCGCCGTCAGTGACCGCTGCCAGACTGCCGTTGCTATCGACGACCATATCCCGAACATCGGAATGCGGAGCCGTACCGTTGGCATTCGACCCAGCGACCACTTGGGACTCATCCACGACCAGGCTCCAGATAGAGTTGTTGGGGTCCCACATATGGATTCCCCCCTTGTTCCGATCACCGGCGATGAAGAAATGACCATCCTGGTCAACGGCCATCGCGAAGTGGATGTCGGCTTGGCCGCCAGGGTTGACCTGTGGCTGCTGCGCGGGAGGACGCGGGTTTCCGGCGGGAATCGGTGCCGGTACCGTTCCCAGCGGGTCCCACATGCCGCCCTGGTCATCCGAAAAAAAGACGCCCATCAGCTGCTCGTTTTGTCTCCCAATCAGCGCGGCGTAGACGGTGTTGGTATCGCCGGGCCGGACGGCCAACCGGATCCGCAGGGCTTCCTGGGCCGTTTCTTCATCGTTGCCGTCCATGCCGCTGCCGTCGTTGTCGATCCCGTCACCCTTGAGGTTGAGCTGATGACCCGCCGTACCGTTGACCTTGGCCCAATTCTTCCCGCCGTCGTTGCTGCGAAAGACGCCGCCACCGCGGACACCGGCATAGAAGCGGCTCGCGTTGCCGGGATCTGCGACGAGGTCGGTCACGGAACTCGGGGGAATTCGCACGTTGCGAAAACTGTCCGGTGGCTGTATGAGAGTCTGCTTGCTGAAGCTGTCTCCGCCGTTCTCGCTGCGAAAGACGCCTCCCTTGCGGAACAGCTCGCCTGTCGTTCCGCCCTTAGACGTGCGGATGATTCCGCCCTTCCCGTGCGCCGCCACCAGGACGACGTCTTTTCCATCGATCCGCGATGCCGCGATAGCGCTGATAGGCAACCCGGCCATTGAGGTTGAGGCGAGCAATTCCCACGTGTCACCACCGTCCTTCGAACGGAGAACGCCGATTTCAGCACCCCCCCGCCGATAGGAGCTGCTGAACGCGCCCGTTCCAGCAAAGATGACGAGCTTGTCCCTTGCGGTGTCTTCATCTACCAGGTTCCCGTCCGCGTCCCAAGGCGCGATCGTGACCGCGGCGATCGAGAGGGAAGGAAACAGATCGGTGAGCGGATCCCAATGGTCTCCCCCATCCGTCGTTCGCCACACGCCACCGTTAACAGTGCCTACATAGATGAGATTGGGATCGAAAGGATGGATAGCGACTGCATGGGCGGCTCCCGCAGACGGGTCCTCGACGGCAGTGCCGGCAATCGGAAACGGTCCCTGTTCCACCCAGGGTGGAATACCGTCCTCGACGATCAGCACGCCGGCCTGGACCTGCTCCACGCTCTCGCGCCCCACGACGATCGTGCGACTGCCGTCCAGGAAGCTGATCGTTCCGTTGGAATGCTGCACGGCGGAGCGACCCGCGAGATTAAGCGTGTCGTTGCCGCTCTCTCCGTCAATCGTTACCGTGGCATGGAAGCCCGGATCGAGAGACTCGATAGTGATGGTGTCGTCACCGCCGCCCGCGTTAATGGTCAGCGAGTTGGCGGGATTCATAAACGTAAGGCTCTCGAAGGTGCCGTTCTGACTCTCAATCGTCATCTGTCCGGCAGCAGCGTCATTCTTGAGAGCGATCTGCTCCGCTGCGCCGGTAGCCGTGAATATGAGATTGTCCGTGTCGGTCTCGTCAATGATGGGCTCCAGCCCGGTGTAGGTGATACTCAAACCATCCATCCAGATCGTCCCTGCATCGGGACCATCGGCGATAAATCGACCCGTCTCGAAGGTTGCCTCCTCCAGGATCAGCGAATCAAAACCCCCCGCACCGCCATGAAACGTGATAGGAACCTGGAACATCCCCGCGCCAAAGTCGATAGTGAGCGTGTCATCTTCGGAGTCGACTCCATCAATAACGATTTCGCTGGTTGCGGCATGAGGCCGGCGGGCAAGTTCATTTCCGGACTGATTGTCGAGAATCTGTACATCGGCTCCGCTGCGACGCAATGTCAAATCGTTGGGCCCCGAGACGAACCGTAAGAGAAACGGGCTCGTATCGTGCCCGGAACTCTCTGCAACGGTCCCGCTCTCAGCGGTTAAGTCGGAACGCGTGTCAGGACTCGTTAAATCCAATGGCCCGTCACGTATGGCGTCTTCCGCGAAGAGGGAAATGATATTGTGATCTGGCAGCAGGTCGTTGGAGTCGCTCAGCAGCAACCGCAGCTCGAGCGATTCGAGGTCGACGCGGCGAAAACGAGGCTTCTTACGACGCGGCCCCACTCCACCTCGGCGGCTAACGTCACAACGACCCTTCTGCATTGACCACAGCAGCTTCCGTGAACGGTTATTCATCGACATGGCAAGCGCCCTCTGCCGCACAGTGCGATTACTCTTAACACAAGATAGCCACCGGCGCGCCTTCGAAACCAACATCGCTCACAAAGCGATCAACGCGGCCGCCAAAAGTAGATCGATTTGCGAACATCCACCATCGGGAGTTGAAATTCGTCAAGCGCAGGTAAAGTAGTTGCGAATGCCCGACACGACACCCACCAGTAGAACACTGGAATTCGTCGCGTCAAGCAAATACTGAGCGTTGTAGGCTCGATTGTGAAGAATCCCACCTCGCAAACGAAGCCGGGGATGACGTCACGCTGGCACTTGGCTGATTCCGCGGACAGCCACGTCGTCCACATGGGTGGTCCTATTGTGACTTCGCGCATGACGGTTACAGACCTTGCTCGAGCGCGCATTTTTGCTAAGTTGTTCGATGTGGACATTCAAGCCTTTGGAAGTGCGCTGCCATATTTGGAAGACGGAACCGTGTTCATACACGGCGGAGCGTTTCATCGTCGGCTTCTAGTTTGACTGTCTGACTAGATGTCGGTTCGCGAGGCCAAACGTGGTCGGCGCGCGGCACATGTTTGTCCAGCGATACGGTGCGGCCGCGGAGCCGATGACCCAGCGCCCCTTTTTCCCGCGCGTTCCGTGTGCTCGCGTCATGGAGGCCCTCCGGCCAGACAGGCACGGCAGGCGAACGACACCCGAGTAGAGACAATGGCTGTGACCAGCAGTGAAGTTGTTGAAGATCCTATCGGACGCTTTCCGCGCGCTACCGTGGCATGTTTCGATCCGACCCGAGGCAACCTGCCACGACGGAATTTGGATGAGCGCCGGACGACACAGTTTCTGGAGCGCCTGGGGCAACTCGACGTGCCTGCCGTGCTGATCGGCGCCTCGACGGGCCACGGGCACCTGCGCACCGTGAGCGAGCTTGAAGCGTGGTTTCGCAGTGCTGCCAGGGCGGAGCTTGGCGATACGGTGCGCGAAGCGCTATTGCGTCCAGAACACGGCCAGGCGGCCAACCAGCGACTGCTGCGCGTGCTGGCCGAACTGAATTATCCCATCGTTTTCTTTCGGTTGGGAACAGGCTTGCCGGCCGATGCGAATGACGATCGGATGGCCGAGAACCTGCAACCCCTGGTAGCTGCCGCGGCCGAATGCCGACTGGCAGTCGGGCTGTACTCCATTTCCGATATCAGCGGGCTGCCGCTTCGTCCCGACGTGGCCGTCCGTCTGGTTGAGGCCCCGGGGGGAGATCGCATTGTCGCGGTAAAAGTGACCGAAGCAGACTATGACAAGAGCACCAAGATGTTTCTCGAGCATGAACGGCTGCGGCATTTGAAAATCGTGCAAGGCTGGGATCCACATCTTGCCCGGGCGCTGCAAGACGGGCCACGTTTTGATTCGCGGCAGCGACAGCGGTGTGGCATCACGTCGGGCGCGATGTCTCTGGCGGTGTATCAGTTCCTGCATATTTTGTCGGCCGCTGACGAGAAGAACTGGGATGAGGTTTCCCAAGCCCAGCAGGCCGTGACAACATTGTTTTCATCCATGCAGGACGATCCCGGAAAGTTCGCCGATCTCCAGCGCGCCAAGTACATCATGGGCCTGGGACAGCCGCTGACGGAGCATGTGGAACCGGAGCATGTCGAACGCGTCTTTGCGGCACTGGAGTCCCTGCCGCGCCGAGAAGATCGGCGGCGGCTGGCCCGCAGCCTCGATTTGATGGGCGATGGGCCGTTTCATGAGCGGTTAACGCGATGGTGTTAGAGCCTATCCAAGGACCCTAAGAACGATGCTAGCGCTCGAAGATCAGAGCCATCACCGCAGTTAAGTGGATTGGTTCTTGGCAGCGCCGCCAGGCGCGTGAAGTAAGCGCCTGCCCGACGGGCAGCGTGGTCGCCCGAATGTATCTACGCCCTTCACGGAAACTCCCCAAAATTATAAATTGACATATCGAAACATTACGATATAATGATATGTTTGGCCTGCGATCCGGGCCACGTCGTGCGGCGAACGGGGCAATGGGCGGGTGGCTCCGGCACGGCTCGGGTGGCGGAATGATCAAAAATGGGAACGGATACAGAAGGGGAGTGAAGGTGATGGCGACTCAAGCAATTACGCCCGGTCGGTTGGAAGAACTTCGTCGCAATGGCGGTGCGGTTGATGTTGTCGACGTGCGAACGCCGGTTGAGTTTCGCGAAGCGCATGCCGCGCCGGCCCGCAACGTGCCGCTTCACTCGCTCGAACCCCACGCCGTCATGCGGGATCGAAACGGGACGGGCGACGAGCCACTGTACGTGATCTGCCAGTCGGGCAGTCGAGCGGCGAAGGCGTGCCAGGCTTTTCTGGACGCCGGTTACACGAACGCCGTGAGCGTCGAGGGTGGTACCCAGGCTTGGGAAGAGGCAGGGTTGCCGGTCGTTTACGGGAAAAAGGCCATTTCTTTGGAGAGGCAGGTTCGCATCGTGGCGGGCTTCATCGTGCTTGTGGGCGCGGTGCTGGCCATGACGGTACACCCGTACTTCGCCGGAATCCCGGCCTTCATCGGGGCGGGACTGATGTTCGCGGGGATTACGGACACCTGCGGAATGGGCATGATGCTCGCCAGAATGCCGTGGAATCAAGCACGCTGCGATGTGCGATCGTGCGAAAATCAATGACGGGGCGGCGGCGACGCCGAAGTGGGGCGGCGGTTGTGCGCTCGCTCACCAGGAAACGGGTCCGGACTGGGTGTCCGGACTGGGCTCTAGTTACTACGACCAATAGCCGAACGATACGGTTTGCGGGCAGGCCTCGAACCAACGCTGGCTCGCAAGCGTTCATGGAGAGACACCATGTTCTTCCACCAGCGATTCGTGCCTGGACTGGCCATCTATTCGTACATCGTGGGCGACGAGAAAAACGGCGACGACGCCGTCATCGATCCATGACCGGGACATGTCTCAGCAAAGTCAGATTTTGAAACCGACATTACTATCCCACAATCGCGCCCGCTCACTTAAAATGACGGAAAGTGTCGGCAAGCCGCTCCACCTCTGGTCTCCATAACGCAGCAGGATGACTGAGTATTCATTTGTCATCGAAAGCGTCATTGCCGGCATCATCGCCAGCATCGCCTGCGGTCTCGGCGCGCTGCCGGTCCTTATTCGCGGCCTCGACGTCGAACGCCGGATCGGCATTGGCTACGGCTTTGCCGGCGGGCTGATGTTCGCCGCATCGGTGTACAACCTCCTGCTGCCGGCATTCACTCTGGGAAACGAGGCCGCTAATCGACTGTGGCCGGTCGTACAAACGCTGGCCGGCATGTTTGTTGGCTGTCTCTGTTTGTGGGCCGTGGAGCACTTGCTCACACCGGAGCGCCTCCAATCGCGGTGGTTGCGCCCGCTGGGGGGTCGGGTCGAAACACTCATTTTCATCGCGATGACGTTTCATTCGGTCCCGGAGGGAGTGGCCGTCGGGGTCGGGTTTGCTTCGGAGGGGTACGATGAATCGCTGTCCGGCCTGGGCTTGCTGATCGCCGTTGCCATTTCCATTCACAATATGCCGGAAGGGCTGGCCGTCGCCCTGCCCATGAGGGCCGCCGGCGCGCCTTTCTGGAAGTGCTTCCTGTTCGCCTTCCTCACAAGTCTGCCGCAGCCCATCGCCGCGGTTCCGGCCAGCCTGCTGGTTTGGCTGTTCAATCCGCTGATGCTGCCGTTCCTCGGGTTTGCCGCCGGAGCCATGATGTATCTGGTCGTTGTGGAATTGATTCCCGATGCCCTGGAAACACGTTCGGCTTCGCAAATTGCATGGTCCTTCATGTTCGGATTCGGGCTGATGGCGCTGGTGCAAGTAGCCCTGTAACCGCCGCTTCGAGTTCCGTTTACCGGGCGGAGATCGTCAGAAGGTAGTCGCCAGGCTCCATCTACGGAGCCGTATGACTTCCGGATCTGCCCGGACAGACGATGTTGCCGTCTACCATCCACTCAATCCAGAGCACGCGTTGTTGATGAGCAGCGTTCATCCGGCACTTGACGTCGGCGGGGCTGGCCAATCGGACCGGTTGGCGCACGCCGGGCAATCACCGCAACAGGTAGCGCACTAGCCACACAGCGGCGGAGGCGACCGCGCTCAGCAGAATGCAGCTCGTGGCTGGGAAATAGAAGCGGAAGTTGTCCCGCTCGATCGCGATGTCCCCCGGCAGTCTGCCCACCAAGGGGATGGAAGGCGCCAGCAGCCACACGAGTCCTACCGCCGCCATCGCGGTACCGGTGATCAGGAGGACCCATCCGGAAGGCGGCATGGGATTCACTTCTGCTTCGGCCTCTTCATCTTCACCTGCACCTTCTGCTTTTGCATCTTTTTGCGAAGGTGAGGAAACTTGGTCGCGGGCTTGCGGTGTAGCTGACGCTGATTCTTGGACATGGCGAAAATCCTCCCTATGAGGGATTTTACAGCCGTCGTCGCCCCGCGAGTAGATGGGCCGCATGCCGCAAGCAGCCGGCCCCCGCGTTCGGACCTGGTTCGCTCGATGCAGACGGGCTTGTTGGCCGCACTTGGGCTCGACGCTTGTCAGAGCGGCTTCCGCGGAAAAAATAAGATGCCGTCCCCGAGCAGGCGGTTCGCTGGGCCGATTGCCTGCGAAAAGAAGACCTGCCAGAATCGACCGTTTTAGTATCTGCCAACCTGTCAAGGAGACTGCCCGATGCCTGTACAGGAGGGGAAAGCCGCGCCAGCGTTCACGCTCAAGGATACCGATGGGAAGAAGTTTTCACTCAAGCAACAGCACGGTAAAAACGTCGTCATCTACTTCTATCCGAAAGATGATACTCCCGGCTGCACCAAGGAAGCTCAGGCCTTCCGCGACTTGTTCGCTGATTTCGAAGACCGGGACGTGGTGGTCGTGGGCGTATCGCCCGACGACGCCGCATCGCACGACAAGTTTCGCTGTAAGTATGACTTGCCCTTTCCGTTGCTGTGCGATCCTGACAAGACCGTGATGACGAAGTATGGTGCCTACGGCGAAAAGATGATGTACGGAAAGAAGACAATGGGCGTCATCCGTTCTACCGTTTGGGTCGGGTCGGACGGTAAGGTGCGCAAGCACTGGTCACGTGTGGCGAAGGCTGCGGATCATCCGGCGAAGGTGCTGGAGGCAGTGCAAACAGCGTCTGAGTCTTGACGCCCCAGGCCGGCCACCGGATCTCCTTTCGTCATTTCTGGGTCATAGGGATGGCGCGCTCAAGAATTCAAAACGAATCTTCCGCTGGAAATGCTGGCTGCTGCGATCGACGACATCCAGCCGCGGCTTTGTTGGATCAGCATTTCGCATGTAGAATCAGAGCGACGGTTGTATGAGCAGCAACAGCACGGCGTGAAAGGTCAGCGTGAGGGTCTATTTGGAAAGATACGGGAGGCGTCGTCTTGGCGAATCCTGACGTGCTGATTGTCGGCGGAGGCCTGGCAGGCCTCTGTTGCGCCCGCCGGCTCTACGAATCCGGCATTTCGTGCCGGATCTTCGAAGCATCCGATCGTATCGGGGGACGCGTTCATACCGACGAAGTCGATGGCTTCTCGAAATCCATCATTGAGCGTTTCTTCCGACCATTCTTGGGCGGTGTCTTTCTGGAGCGCGAACTGGTGACGTCCAGCCGCATGTTCGACTTTGTCTTTCGCATGTTCGGTTTGGGCGACGCGGCGCTGCCGGCGCATGGTATGGAAGCCGTGTGCGTCAAATTGCTGGCCAGCTGCCCATGGGGGCCGCGCACACCAGAGCCCGCGTCTCACGGGTCACCGCAGACTCGATACAACTTGATGACGGACGCCAAGTGCACGCCGGGTCCATCGTCGTCGCTTGCGAAGCGCCGGCCGCGGCCGAACTGCTTGGCGACACCATGCCGACCGCCGGAAAACGCGTGGAGTGCCTGTATTTCGCCGCGGAACGACCGCCGATTCAAGAACTTATTCTCGTGCTCAATGGTGACGGCGAAGGGCCCGTCAACAACCTGTGCGTACCGAGTCAAGTCGTCTCCAGCTACGCACCCGCTGGCCAGTCGGTGCTTTCCGTTACCGTGCCTAGTGTTTGAAGCGATGAAGGAGGCGACTTTGAGAGCGCCGTGCGCGAGCAGCTACGCGAGTGGTTTGGAGCCATCGTAGACCGGTGGCGCCTATTGCGAACTTACCGCATTGCTTTTGCACTTCCTTCTCAAGCGCCCCCGCCTTATCTCCTGTGGCGAAACCCTGCACACGAAGCGATGGGATCTTTGTCTGCGGCGACTATCTCGATATTGCGTCGATCCACGGGGCGATGTTGTCCGGGCGTCGCGCGGCAGAGGACATTATCCATTTTCATGAACGTTAATAGCAGCAGCTGACATGGTCCCGATGGCCAAGATGGGCGGGGGCAGGGCCGCTCCTTTTCAATCAACAAAATTGTCCAATAATATGGCAAGGGGAAATAGCCAAGTCCGTCACGAATCGGTCGATTGCCGGAAAGGGCAGCGCGCTTCCACTACGCCTCAACCATCGCGTAGCGTCAACAGCCCTTCGGGGCACGTTTCAGGAAGAAAATGAGCGAGCGGAAGAAGGTCGTCATCATCGGAGGCGGTTTTGCAGGGCTCAGTGCGGCGCGCGCCTTGCAGCGCGCATCAGTCGACATCACGTTGATTGATAAACGAAACTTCCACCTCTTCCAGCCACTGCTGTACCAGGTTGCCACAGGTGGGCTGTCACCCGCCGATATTGCATCCCCACTACGAGGCATTCTCGGGCAGTCAAACAACATCCGCGTGATGCAGGGTGCCGTCACGGATATGGATCTTAAAAACCTATCGGTGCTGATGGGGGCCAATTCCGTCTCCTTCGACTACTTGATCGTCGCGACGGGTTCAAGACATCACTATTTCGGCAACGATTCGTGGGAGCGATGGGCGCCAGGCTTGAAAACCATTGAGGATGCCCTCACCATAAGACGACGTGTACTTTCCGCGTTCGAACGGGCAGAGATCGAAGACGATCCAGAGCGACGCCAGGCATGGATGCAGTTTGTGATCGTGGGTGGTGGTCCGACGGGAGTGGAATTGGCCGGAGCGTTGGGGGAACTGGCGCACCATACGCTACGGCACGACTTTAAATCCGTAGATCCGGTTCAGACAAAGATTCTTTTGATTGAAGCTACGGATCGTCTGCTGCCGGCCTACCCACCTTCGCTATCCGGGCACGCAGCTCAATCGTTGATGCGGCTTGGTGTCACCGTTCGAACGAATACCACTGTGCATGAAGTCCAGGCAGACTTCGTCACGCTGGCTGGCGAAAGCGGTCATGAACGAATCGCGACGCGAACGGTTCTGTGGGGAGCCGGTGTCAAGGCGTCTTCCCTCGGACGGCGCTTGGCCGCAGCGAGCGACGTTGAAGTGGATCGGCAGGGCCGCGTTGTCGTCGAGCCCGACCTGTCTCTAGCCGGCCACCCGGACATTTTCGTATTGGGAGATCTGGCCCACTGTAGACAAGACGGACAACCGTTGCCGGGCGTCGCGCCAGTGGCCATGCAGCAAGGAACCTACGTGGGTAAGCTGATTCGAAAACGGTTGCGCGGGCGCGAGGGCAAGGCGTTTCACTACAAGGATCGTGGCAGTATGGCGGTCATTGGTCGTGCCGCGGCGGTAGCGGAAATCGGACGGTTACGCTTCCACGGATTCTGGGCCTGGCTCGTGTGGCTGTTCGTTCATCTGGTGAATCTTATTGAATATGAAAACCGTGTGCTTGTGCTCATTCAGTGGGGTTGGAATTATTTCACCCGCAATCGTTCGGCGAGGCTGATCACGTTCGAGCAGGAGTCTGTTGGGGCAGCACACGTTCGTCGCGATGGACCAATCGGAGCTGGTGGAGAAGAAAATCGGAATGATTCCGACGGATCAATGGCTAAGAGCCTCTAGAGCCGGTTTCAAAACTTGGCTTTCCTGTGACAGACAATTCCCGGTCATGGAGCAATGCGAATGGGTTTTGAAAGCGCTTCTAACAAAACCGCCGATTCGAGTGCAAACTCGCGTTTTGGGGAATGTGATCCTGATGTTCTGTTAGCCGCTATAAGTTGCAAATCCAACCTCTGACTCATTCTCCACAATTCTGTCAGCCGGAGTGAATGCTTCACAACAACGCCATTCCTCCCGGATCGAACGGCAGTAAAGGGTGACACCCATGTGTGCCGAAGGTCGCATGGCGATTTACGTGGGCAGCAAGGTGCTTTGCAGGTACTCCCGGTTCATTCTACTGATGAACCTCGTGCTGATCTCCATCGGACAAACGGCCTCACATTCTCCGTGATTTGTGCAACTGCCGAAGCGTTCTTCGTCCATGGCAGCCACCATTTTTCGCGCTCGATGCTTACGTTCCGCGCGGCCCTGCGGAAGTCCCGCAAGATGGGACACTTTGGCGGCCGTAAACAGGCTGGCCGAGGCGTTCGGACAGGCCGCCACGCATGCCCCGCATCCAATGCAGGCCGCGGAATCGAGAGCATCTTCCGCCAAGCTTTTGGCAACGGCCTCCGCGTTTCCATCGGGAGCATTTCCCGTGTTTACCGAAACAAAACCACCGGCTTGCAGGATGCGATCAAACGCGCTGCGATCGACAACCAGATCCTTGATGACAGGAAACGGTTGGGCTCGGAAGGGTTCAATGTGAATATCATCACCGTCGCGAAAGCTTCGCATGTAAGTCTGGCATGTCGTCGTGGCCTTTTCTGGACCATGCGGTATTCCATTGATCACCAAGGAACACGTGCCACAGATACCTTCCCGGCAGTCGAATTCGAACGCAATTGGCTCTCGCTCCGAAACAGCAAGCTGCTCATTTACATGATCGAGCATTTCCAGGAACGACATATCTGGCGAAATATCTCGGGCGTCATAGGTCTCGAAGTGCCCCGTATCATCCCGTCCCGCCTGCCGCCAGACGTATAATTTCAGATTCATTACTTGTAGCTCCTTTCGACAAGCTGCACTTCTTCAAAGGCCAGCTTTTCCTGGTGCCGCGCCGGTTCTGTGTCCTTTCCCTGGTACTGCCATGCGGCGACGTGACAAAAGGCATCGTCGTTCCTCCGTGCTTCGCCTTCAGCAGTGCGGTACTCCTCGCGAAAATGGCAACCGCAGGACTCTTCGCGGTCGAGTGCGTCCCGGCACATCAATTCACCAAGCTCGATAAAGTCAGCAACTCTTCCGGCTCTTTCAAGTGACATATTCAGCGCGTTCCCGTCGCCGGAAACGACGGCGTTGTCGCGAAACTCTTGCCGCAGTGCGGGAATGCGAGCCAAGGCGTCGAGCAAACCCGAGCGGGTGCGCGACATACCACACGCTTCCCATAAAATGTGCCCCAGCTCTCGATGAAAGGACTCGACCGATCTCTTGCCATTCAGCCGCAACAGGCTTTGGATGTCCGCATTCACGCGCAGCTCCGCATCCCTGAATTCACGATTGCCCGACACGGAGCGCAGTTTTGCGCTCGCCAGGTAGTTGCTGATCGTCGGCGGCAGAATGAAGTAACCATCGGCCAAACCCTGCATCAGCGCGCTTGCGCCGAGTCGATTCGCTCCATGATCGGAGAAGTTTGCCTCGCCAATCACGAACAGACCCGGAATGGTGCTCATCAAATCGTAATCCACCCATAGGCCGCCCATCGTGTAGTGCGGCGCCGGATAGATCCGCATGGGGACTTTGTAGGGATCATCTCCGATTATCTGCTGGTACATGCTGAAAAGATTTCCGTAACGAGATGCAATGACACTTCGGCCCCGTTCAGCGAGCGCTTGAGCAAAGTCGAGGAAGACTCCGACGCCGCTCGGGCCGACGCCACGCCCCTCATCGCAAACTTCCTTGGCACTGCGCGAAGCAATGTCGCGTGGTGCCAGATTTCCAAACGCAGGGTACTTGCGCTCGAGGAAATAATCGCGTTCGTCTTCCGGGATGTCCTGCGGCGGGCGGCGATCGCCTGAACGTTGAGGCACCCATACACGGCCATCGTTGCGCAGCGATTCGGACATCAGGGTTAGCTTCGCCTGATACTCCCCGCCGGGGGGTATGCACGTCGGATGGATCTGGGTGTAGCAAGGGTTTGCAAAATAAGCGCCCCTCTTGTAGGCCCGCCAGATTGCCGTCGTGTTGCAACCCGAGGCGTTGGTCGACAGATAAAACACGTTGCTGTAGCCACCGGTCGCCAGAATGACGGCATCCGCCACATGGGACGCGATTTCGCCCGTGAGGAGGTTCCTCGTTACGATCCCCCGGGCGCGGCCGTCAACGAGCACTATGTCGAGCATTTCATGACGCGTGTGCATTTTCACACGGCCCGCGCCGATCTGGCGATTCAGTGCGCCGTACGCACCCAGCAAGAGTTGTTGTCCGGTCTGGCCGCGGCAATAAAAGGTACGGGACACCTGCGCGCCGCCGAAGGAGCGATTCGCGAGATATCCGCTGTACTCGCGAGCAAACGGAACGCCCTGGGCGACGCATTGGTCGATGATGCGGCCGCTTACCTGCGCCAAACGATAGACATTCGCTTCCCGCGAACGAAAATCGCCACCCTTGATGGTGTCGTGAAAGAGTCGGTGCACGCTGTCACCATCGTTTTGGTAGTTCTTCGCTGCATTTATTCCACCTTGGGCTGCCACGCTGTGAGCCCGCCGCGGACTGTCATGAAAACAGAAAGTACTTGCCTGGTACCCCAACTCCGCCAGCGTTGCAGCAGCCGAAGCGCCGGCCAAACCCGTACCGACAACGATCACGTGGAAGCCGCGTTTGTTGGTTGGGCTAACGAGCTTGGCATCTGCCTGGTACCGGTCCCATTTCTCGTCCAAGGGACCAGAAGGCACCGCACCATCCAGAGTCTGTTTCGCGCTCTGAGTGTCATATTGAATCATCTGGGATCTATTTCCTGTCACAAGACCACGTTCGAATGTCACGAAAATCACTTGCCACTGAACCAGCCCACCAACGCGGCAATGGGGATGGAGGCAAATCCGAATACCGTGAGAACCGCAAGGTATCGCGCAACAGTTTTGACGCGCGTGTCGCCACCGCCAATGTTTGTACCTAGTGACTGCCATGCGCTGAACATCGCATGGCTGAGGTGCGAGCAGAGAAAGAGCATCGCCACAAGGTAGAATCCCGCAATGGCCCAGTTCGTGAAATCGCGCGTCACCATGGAGTAGATATCATGTCGACCCTCGGCGTCCACAAGCGAGTACGATTGGGGTTGGATAACACCGAAGGTGAAGTGGAGAAGGTGGAAGATAACAAAAAGCAAAATGATCGACCCCGAGACGATCATGAACCTGGACGACGACGTCGACGCCTGCGGCCGATTCAAAGCGTACCGGCTGTTGCGGGCCGCTCGGTTTCGAAATCGCAGGCGCACCGTCATCGCAATGTGCATCGCAAATAGAAGCAGAAGACCTCCGCGAGCGACCCATAATAGCGGACCGAGATTCTTCAGCTTCACGGCGTACGAGTTGATGGCATCCGGCCCAAGGAACACCTGCAGGTTGCCTATCATATGAATCACGACGAACGCGATGAGCCCCAGACCGGTGGCCGCTGCCACGGCTTTCTGGCCGACGGAGCTGTCAAGGAAAACGAATAGATATTTCATCGCACAACCAGTTTTCGCTTTCAATTGGCTTTTTGCACTGGCACTGTAGGAATGCCGGGTCATGCGGCAAGAACGAACCGAAGCCGCCGCAAATGACAGCATTACGGCAATCAGAATAGCTTGCTATCCGACCGTGCCGTTCTATGATGTCGAGCATGACGGAGGCAAGTAATCATGCAAGGTAATTTGGTCATATTTGGCGCCAGCGGCGGAATCGGTTCGGAAGTATGCCGGCGTTTGCGAGCTCTCGATTGTAACATCCTTCTCGTGGCCAGAAACGAGGAGAAGTTGAAGAGGCTGGGATCCGACCTGGATGCCCCGTATCGCTGTATCGATGCCACCTCAATAAACGAAATTGACGAGTGTGTGAGTCAGGCGAGCGAAACGCTCGGCACATTGAGTGGAATCGTAAATTGCGTCGGTTCGCTGCTCTTAAAGCCAGCGCACTTCACTACATGCGCGGATTGGGAAGAAACCATCGCGAAAAATCTTACCACGGCGTTTGGCACCGTCCGCGCGGGCGGCAAATTCATGCGCAAGCACGGTGGATCGATCGTACTGATGTCGACGGCAGCCGCCCGCGTCGGACTGCCCAACCATGAGGCCATTGCCGCTGCAAAGGCGGGAGTCATCGGGCTCACCCAGTCGGCAGCGGCCTCTTACGCTTCGAGCGGTATCCGCATCAACGCCGTCGCCCCCGGACTAGTCAAGACCGGAATGACCGAACGTATCTGGTCGAACGAAAAGTCCGCTGCCGTGTCTCGAAGCATGCATCCCATCGGACGACTTGGTGAGCCGAAGGATGTCGCATCCCTGATTGTGTGGCTCTTGGACCCTGAAAATACTTGGATAACGGGCCAGGTTTTTGGAGTGGACGGAGGTCTCGGCACGCTCCACGTCACCGGTCGATAGTCAGCCAGCGAATCTCCCGCGTCGCCGCTCACCGCCCGTTCTGCAGCGGGGCGCTCTTCTTCCACCGGCCATAGCGCTTGCAAAGCGTTCGCCAAAACTGACTGGGTGCCTGCAACATCAAAAGCTGGCCAAATGCGGTGTCCGGCTCCGTGGATGGCTTCGGTAGGCAGTGCTGAAGTGGAGTGGTCCGGCGATGATGGCGTACGCCGTGACGATCTGTTTCGTTGCATTCGATTGGCTGATGTCTCTCGACCCACACGGATTGAGCAGTATTTGCGGCGTCTGCTTCTTTTCCGGCACCATCGTCGGTGTCCTCGCGTTTGCCACACTCGTCTTGCTCGCGCCCGCACGCAATGGAGCTCTGGAAGGCGCGACTGATTCGGAGCACTACCACGATCTCGGCAAGTTGCTGTTCGGGTACGTCCTCTTCTGGGCCTACATAGCGTTCTCGCGGTACCTCTTGATTTTCACAGGTCCGTATCCGGAAATGACGCTTCGGCCGCCCGCCGCCAGGCGGCGTCGATGGCGCCGGCATCCCAGCGGGCCGGATGGACGCAGATTCGGTATTTGAGAGTCAATGTCTCTTCCGCGTCCATTGGGAGAGGTTCGTGCGTCAATAGCGCGGCATTGAGATAACTCATTTGCGAGCGGATAGCATACCAGGGCGAGGGGTAACGTGGATTACCGGGATGGTCCAGGATCGCGATGCCGCACGTGCGATCATCAAGCACGCCCTGATAGTCGCAACCCGGCCCCCGAGAGCGATGGACGCCATCGGCTTGAAAGGGAGCCATGCCAGCGCTTGTGAAGACCTGTCGCTCCTTCAGCGCGGGGCTGAGGCGGATGGAGAGTCCTGCATACCCGCCCCAGGGCTTCCCCCGCGGATGCGGTGGTATCGGCGTGCAATCAAGCACGACGCGTTCCGAGCCGGCACGAAAAATGGAGGTCCAATCGATATCGTAGCTGCCGTCAGCTCGCGGAGGGCAGATCGCAATCTGGCGTTGCTCATGCAAAACAGGATCCTCCGGCGGCACACCGTAGGTCAGTTCCATGGAGACAGAAGCCGATCCGTCGGCCCGCAGGTCGGCGTTGACTTCGCCCCACGAGGTTCTTCCCTCGGGCAAACCTGTCGGCTCGGGTTCCTCCCAGTAATTGACGCCGTTGATGAATTTCCATGAGAACCACAGGCCGTAGTGCCATGCGTGGTCGGGAGGGCGGCTTACCGTCAGCGGTTTCTGGCCGGGCAATCCAACCGGGTGAAAATAAGGCTTGGTCAACCGGCGTCCAAAATTGAATTGCCAGACCACGCCGCCGCGGCCGTGAAGCGCGATGGTTTCCCCCGGCACACGCTGCCATGACCAGGCTTCCGGCACCGAATCGCTTTGCCCGCGGCAGTATGGTAAATTCCCGACCCACATGATCCAACAGGTCGCTGTGACGAGCCAGGTAACGTTTGAGAGTTTCATCTGTCAAGCAATCACAAAGTCCTGGGATGTCTCGTCGAACGTGACAGCCTTGCTTTGGCGATGGGAGATGACACCCATCGACAAGGGTGCCTGAACACGAAGGGCCATCTGGATGTGGCACTTTGGCTGGAGACGGGTCTTGACGCAATCCAGAAAATCAATCCACAGTTTGCGTGTATCCCCCTGTCCCTTCCACGCAATGCGCATCTCCTCCTTCCCCCTGGCAAACGGAACGATGCGAACTCCGTAGTCCTTTCCTCCTTGGAGCATGCCCCACATGATAATCCCGTCGGTTCCACGGATTCTCGTATCTTCCGGGACATGATTCGACAGCGAGTTGGTCATGACAACGGTCGGTCCGTCCGGATAATCGGCGATGATGTTGCATTGATCCGGCACTTCGCGATCGTATTGGAACGTCCCGCCGCCGCCGAAGACACGCTCCGGGTATTGCAGCTCGAGTACGCAGAAGATGGGCGTGAAGGTGTGCACCAGCAGATCGGTAGCAGGTCCTCCCGCGTAATCCCAGTACATGCGCCATTGGAAGAAACGGGATACCGAAAACGGGACTTTGGGAGCGTCGCCCAGGAAACGTTGCCAGTTGAGATCCGGTCCAGGCTTGGCATTTTCGTCGGGGATCGGCATCCGTTCCCCCCAGTCGCCGCGGCGAAAATAACTGCATTGCACGTGCACGGGCTTGCCGATAATGCCATTGCGGATCAACTCGATGAGAGCCGGATAATTATCGTCCGCCATATGCTGCGTGCCGACTTGTACCAGGCGTCCGGTCTCGCGAGCGACTGCTTCCACCTGTTTTGCCAGCGCGAATTGGTCCCAGTGGGTCAGCGGTTTCTCGCAGAAGACGTCCTTGCCCGCCTGCATCGCATCGATCGTTTGCGGAGCGTGATGCCGATCAGGAGAGGCGATGCAGACGGCATCGACACGCGAATCGTCAAGCAACGCCTCGTGCTCCATATAGGCGGCCGCGTCGCCGCAATGTCTGGCTGCGCTTTCGAGTCGAGGGCGATAGACGTCGCACACGGCCACGGGCTCCACGTGCCCCTGCTCCTGGAGAGCCAGGATGATATCCTGATGCGCGCGACTGCGTGCTCCCGTTCCTATAAACCCCAGGCCAATGCGTTCGTTGGGGCTCGTCGTGGGGGCGGCGGCGGCCGAGGTATGCGGTGCCAAAGCCATGGCGGCCCCGGTGACAGCGGTCTGTCTGAGAAATTCGCGACGATCTGACGCGCTGGCCGACCCCTTCGTTCCATTCATTTCGATCTCCTCGGTTTCAGACAGGCTGCCATAACGGTTTGCAGACGAGTTCACTCGGATTGGATGCATGATCAGACAAGGGATTGCAGGTGCTGGAGACTTCGTTCGGCCTCACCGACCGTTCCACACTCGACGCTAAGGACAATCTCGCGCGGGCATTCGCGACAAATTTGAATGATCCGGTTCCAAGCCACCACGCCCTCCCCACACGCACACCCCACGGGCGCGCCCGTCACTTTTCCACGCTCGGTGGCGGACTGGGCCGCCGAAATGTCCTTGGCATGCAGATGTACGAGCCGGTCGGCCACGTGCGCGAGCCATCGCGCGGGATCCTCTCCGGAAAGGTAGCTGTTTCCAGTGTCGAAATTTACGCCAATCACCGCAGAATCGACCAAGCCCAGGATGCGGTCGAGCCCATCCGGCGAGTGGCTGTATTGTTGATGGGGCTCGAGGCCAATCAGTATGCCGCGAGGTTCGGCGACAGCAGCCGCTTCTTGCAGGACATACCTCATCAAGACGTGGTCCTCGGCGTCGGTCGTCCACTCTCGTTTCGGACCTTCGTCCGTATTGACGACCGGCGCCCCCGCTTCGGCAGCGAATCGTACCGCCTGCTTGAGATACTCCGTGCTGATCTCCGGCTTGCAGAGCGGCGTATGGGCGGACAGTCCCGAAAGTCGCACTCCGTGTCGTTCGCAAGCCCGCTTCAGCCGATAAGGATCGTCGAGCATCGACACGCTGTGAAAGTACCCCGCCTCGCTCAACAGCTCGCGGCCCCAATGCACCATCGGTTCCACAAACTGGTAGCCCAACCGTGCGGCCGTTTCGACGCCCCACTCGAAGGGCTTGTCTTCGCGCCGAATGAACTCCAGGTTGATTCCGAAATGAACCTCAGCCATCACCGGAAGCTCTTGACGGGGAGACAGACAATACCGCTGCACGGGTGTTCGCGACCTGGTTCAAACCGGGAGCGGACCCAGGCCGGCAAGGACGCCAGTATAACACACTTCGCCTCTGCTTCCGGGTCCGGGGCGTTGTCATTTCTTGACGCGCGTTGAAACCCGCTCGGCGAGGAAATCCCTATCGTCACCGCTGGGGTGTGGGTGAGTGCTTCAGCCGGCTGGCGTCGGGCGTCACGCTGTCCATGTTGGGTGACACGTCACACTCGACGTTACCGAGAACCCAGGATAGACCCCCCAACGCAATTTGTGTGAACGGCGGCTCGACCCAGACGTTCTCACGGTGCGCCATCGAAGTAAAGAACACTCGACCGTTCCCGTGCCTGCGTGCCCAGGTCGAGGGAAAGGGAGGGCGCCGGTAGCATTCACCTGCCATGCCGGCTGTCTCTTGCACCAGGATCACGTGCAGGTCACGGGCAAAATTCTTGAGGGCGTACCACTCGTCGTACAACCGAAACGATTCTCCCAAAGTGGTCACACCGGGAAATTTCGGGGATGCCACGCGCATGGTGGCTTGCTGCTGGGGACCGTGGGCGACGAACTCACCGCCGATCATCGCAATGAACGGATCCACGGCAGCGCTGTTCGCGAACGTCTCTCCGGGTGTGCGCCAGCACGCGCAACTCGAATGAAAGCCAATAAACCCCTTGCCTGCGGCAATGGCATCCAACATGCGCTGCTTGCCGGCGATCGACATGGGTGGCTCATTCCGCTCGTTCGAGACCGTCAGGTCGTTGTTGGTAAAAAAGGCGAACGCGTCGTATTGTTCGAGGTCGCCGTCGAACAGTCGACCGTCCTTGCTGCACACAACTTCCACGCCGATGCGCTTCCCCAGGTCCACCAGCGTGCGTTCCGAATGGCTCAGCGCGTCGCCGTCTCGCTGCACGACCGAATGGTAATACCCCACGTTCCGCGTAAAGTAGAGGACCCGCTGCCGCCCGCGCCCGGCGCGGGCAATTCGATTGACAGAAAAAGCCGCTCCGCCCAAAGCTGCCGCGGCGGTCGTTCGCAGCATTTCCCGGCGCCGCATCATTGGTACTCACAAGATTGGAAGCAATATGTATGAACCGGCCCGACCGGACCTATCCCATTATTCTTTCCGCGCGGCCGATCACTTGCAATGCCTGAATCGAGCCATCTATACTGATTCGCGCGCCCGTTGCGGCGGACGCTTCGCTCGCCCGGATAAGAAGGGAACCGATCGGAAAAGCCTTCACGCGTGCAGCGGCTTGCGAGGGCAGTGGTGTTGACTGTCCGCACTGGAATTGTCCTGTATGAAATTCGATCAGCTTGCGTACCGCCGGCCCTCTATGTTGGCGATGCTGTTCGTGGTAGTCGCCAAGCACGCCACGGTGGCAAGTGAACCACGAGTGCTGAATGTCGCGGCCAGTCCCATCGCCCTGCCGTTGGCAATTGTCACCGGGCACGTTGGCAAAGACGATGCGTCCAGGTCGCTCGGGTTGATCGAGCTGGACGAGGAGGGCGCGGTGAGCGGTTCGGCGTTCCCCGTGCAGCTTGTTCCCGCCGCGGCCGCCCATGGCACGAAACTCGAAGGTACGCAGCAACTCCTGGCCGTCGTCCCGCCCGGCGACGCTGCCGGGGGCGTTCGCCAATTCCGCCTGCAAGGCATCGAGAGCACGCCGGCCGGCGGCTTCCATTTTGAGAATGTCAGCGATGCGTCCCTTGGTTTGTGGCAGGGCGACCATCCCGTGCTGGTCTACAACTACGGTGACATTATCGGCCAGCACGTTCCCCAGAACGACCCTCGCCGCCGCCGCGCGTGTTATATCCACCCGATCTGGGGCCATGACGGGGAGGTCATCACGGGCGATTTCCCCCAGGATCATTACCATCACCACGGCCTATTCTGGGCGTGGCCGCACGTTCGGATTGGCGAGAAGGAATACAATTTGTGGACCTACGCGGACGTGCAGCAACGGTTCGTCCGCTGGATTTGTCGCCGAGCGGGACCCGTGGCGGCGGTGCTGGCGGTCGAAAATGGTTGGTTCGTCGGCCAGCGGCAAGTGATGATCGAACGCGTCTGGATGCGCGCATTTATGGCCAGTGGGGGCCGCCGCGCGCTGGACGTCACGTTGACCTGGATCCCGATGGATCGCGCCGTCACGCTATGGGGAGCGGAAGGAAAGAGCTACGGTGGGCTTGCCATGCGGTTTGGCCCCCGCGACGACAAGCAGACGGTGATCACCGTCCCCGGGGGCCGCGCCAGAGAAGATTTGCTGCATACGCCGCTCCCCTGGGCCGAATACACGTCGCAGTTCGCCGCCGCCGACGGGGCGAGCGGCGCGACGGTGATGATCGATCCCGCCCACCCCGATTTTCCACCGACGTGGTTGACGCGGCACTACGGCGCGCTATGCGTGGGTTATCCTGGCGTGCATCCGAAAACATTTTCGGCTGGCGAATCGTTCACACTGAACTACCGCGTCTCCGTGCACGATGGGCCGGCGCGGCTCGCCGAGCTGGAGCAGGATTACGAAGGGTATATTTCCACATTGGAAGCCCACTGGAGCGAATGACGTCCGCGAGATGCCGTCGACAGTTCGGTGGACTCGCAGGCCACGAATCCCGAAGGTTGCCCGGTTCTCAACGTGACGCGTGTTTTTGTAGAGCCGAGACCTTGGCTTCGTCGACTTCGACCCCCAGGCCGGGACCCCGGGGAATCTCCGCCATGCCGTTGGCCACCGCCAGCGGCGTGACCAGAACGTCGGTTGTCAGGAACTGCGGCCCATTCAGCGCCGCGGGCTTCCGCAAGCCGTAGGCGCCGTACAAGCCAAGGGCCGCTGCCATCGAAATGTCCGGATCCGTCAGGCCGCTGCCGAGCCACATCAGGCCCCGCTCTTCGAGCAGTTCGATCTGCCGCCTCGCCGATACCAGTCCCCCGCATCGCGACGGTTTCATCGCCACGCCATCGAGCATGTCGAGCCGGATGAATTCGGCCAGTTCAATCGGCGAGACCACGCCCTCGTCCATCAGGATCGGCAGCGCCGCTTGCCGTTTGAGCGCCTGATAGCCGCTGATCCGGTTGGGTTTCAGCGGCGCTTCCAGGACATCGACTCCGGCGGCGGCAAGCTTGGGCGCGACGTCCAATGCCGTGCCGGGATCGTATCCGCCATTGGCATCCGCCCAGAGAAAGCCCTCCGGCACGCGGCGCCGCACGATCGTGGCCAGCTCGACGTCGAATCTCGGGTCCGGCGCCACCTTTATGTTGAAGTTGCGGTAGCCGCGCCGCCATCCGGTCTCGATCAAGGTGTCTACTTCGTCAAGGCTGCGCGGATTCAGCGTCCAGCTCAGCGCGAGCTGCGTGCCGGGTTCCCGGTTCCACAATTGCGCCAGCGAACGGCCGGTCAACTTGCCTTGAAGGTCGTGCAGCGCCAGGTCGAGCCCCGCGCGGGCGATCGGCATGCCGGTCGAAAACGCGCCGGCCAACGCGCGATCGAGTTGGGCCTGAGCCTTTTCGATATCGAGCGGATCGAGCCCAATCAGCGCCGGCGCGAAATAGTCTCGCAGCACAATAGTTGCGGTCTCCAGCGTTTCGTAACTCCACAGCGCGATCGGCACGCTCTGCCCCCACCCCACGCTGCCGTCATCAGCCGTGATCTTCACAAGCACCGCGGCTCGACCGCGCGAGCCGTGGGGCCCCGTGAAGAATTTGAAATGACCAACGGTGGGGTACCGCAGGGGATAAACGTCGATTCGATCGATCATAACGTTCGGCTCCGCGGTTCGAGCTACGCCACCGCCGACCAGCACCGTCGCGGCTGATGCAGCGAAAAAATGGCGTCGGTGGAGTCGACCGTCGGCAAACACGGATGTTCGTCCAGACCGGCAAGATTCGTGTTTTATGCGGCAGCAACTCAGGCGTCGAAGTCGATTAAGCACAATCAGACCGATTTGGGAAGCCCGTAGGGCTCGCGGTGCGCGCGCTCGAGCAGCGCATTGGCTTGAGCGTCCTCCGCGAACGCTTCGTGGCTTGGATTCCACCGCAGCGGACGGCCTACCCAGCGAGCGATGTTGCCCAAATGGCAAAGGGTTGCCGAACGATGGCCGATCTCAATATCGGCCACGGGACGCTGGCGGGTCTTGATGCAGTCGATCCAGTTCTGCAGGTGTGTGCGTGTTGGGTCGGCGTCGCCGCGGTCTTGCTGGTGGAGCGTGTCGGCCAACTCGGGCGGATCGGCGGCGAACCGTCCCCGGTCAACGGTGATTTTGCCATTCTCGCCAATGAAAATCGCGCCACCCGCCGGGCCGTCTGCCAGGTGTAGTACCGCGCCGCTGCCGTATCGGAAAGAGACGCTTGGACGGCCGCATCGGACATCGCCGCGAGCGCGTGATTCCGGCTTCTCGTAGACGGGTGGTTCGAACGCGTCGCCGGCGGTCCAAACTTCAACCGGTCCACTGGCGTCGGTGTCCATGGCGCACTGTACCTGGTCCAGACCGTGAGAGCCCCATCCAGTCATCTCGCCGCCTGAGTAGGGGCGAAATGAGATCCAACCGGGGTTGGCGCGAGGAGTATAAATGTCGTGGTGGAAAGGCCGCAGGGGGGTGGGCCCGCACCACGTATCCCAATCCATCGCCCGGGGAACAGCCTCCGCCGGCAGTCCGCATTCCCAGGGACTCGGATAGTTGTGGCCAATGATCGTGTGCACCCGGCCGAGGTGCCCTTGACGGACCATCCGGCAGGCCACGTCATTCGCCGGCATCGATCGCTGTTGGCTGCCTGTCTGCACCACGCATCCATATTTTCGAGCGGCGTCCACCATGACGCGCCCCTCACGCACGGTTAGCGAGAGCGGCTTTTCGCAGTAGACGTCTTTGCGCGCCTGACAGGCGTGAACGCTGGGCAGCGCGTGCCAATGGTCGGGCGTGGCAATGACGACGGCGTCGACGTCGTTTGAATCGAGCAAGGCACGGTAGTCGTAATACGCTCGACAACCTTTTGCCGCGGCAACCCGGTCGGCGCGATCGCGATGGACGTCGGCAACCGCCACGATCCGCGCTTCCTGGGGCAGGTCCATTAATTGTTGCGCACGCCGTCCGACACCGATGTATCCAATCCCCACCCGATCGTTGGCGGCAGGCGCGTGGGACGCCGCCAATACGCCGGAACGCAGCGTATTGGGCACTGCCGCGGCACCGGCCACCAGCGCGGCGGTACGGCGCACAAATTCCCTGCGCGACGTTTGCTTTTTCTGAATCATGCGGGAGACATTTCTTCCGGCGAGGATTTCCCGACGACCACGGAAACATATATGATCATCCGAACAGATCCCAGGCAGTACATGGATTCTGAACCGATCGTACAGACGGTCAAACGGGCATGTCAAGCTGGGCGGTTCCGAAGGGCAGTTTGCCGCATACCATCCGATTGGCGTGCGAACTGTTCAGGGAGGGCCAGGCTCATGCCGGGCAGCAGCGCTGCGATTCCGTGCCGGCGAGCAAACCACGCTCAGAGTCACTTCGGGAAACATTTGCCGAAAGCCACCAGTAAGCTCAGCGGGCCACGCAGTTTGATCTTTCGTCGCAACAGCGCCCAAACGATGTTCTGTTCCTGCCGAAGATACGCCAGCCACGTCCTCGAATCGGCAATGACACGCAGATCCGGCTGGCCGGCGAGGCCGTCTTGGACCGTAATTTGGTTGTTCCGAACCACGATGGTCGCCTGGCGCCGCTCGTCTCCCGTGAATGAGAAGTGGTAGGTAGCGTCCAGACCGACCGACTTATTCGGCTGAAAAGTCAGCGGCGCGCCTGCCAGAAACCCTTCGATGTTGCTGGGCCTCAGGCTGTTGCCAACGTGGCGACGTTGTTTGTGGGGATACCGCCGGGCAACGTGCTGTTCGGCATCCGAATTCTTCAATACGTAGACCGTCTCTTTCTTGTCCTGAAGCGGTTTCACAACCTCCTTCAAATGCATCTTTTTATCTTCCAGAAACGGCCCAATTACGTCGTCGCCGGCCGGGCAGACCGACAGACAGTAGGCTGCCTTGTAGTTGGCCCCGAAGGAAAGACTCTGCCACATGGAAGCGGACTCGGAATCGCGGACCCGCTGGCGATAGTCGCCGGCGCTGTTGCTGTCGGCGATCTGCTCGACCCAGTCGGTGAATCCGCCCATGAACTCGCGGTAGTTGTGCGTGTAGCAGGCGGAGAAGTTGAAGTCGCCGTCGGGCGAAATCGCACCAACCGGGCAGGCCGCCACGCAGAGCTTGCACGTCAGGCAGGGGTTGAATTCGGTGGGCTGTCCGTATTCGGTAACTTCGGAGTCCATCAGAATGGTGCCCAGCAAGATGAAGTTGCCGAACTTGGGGTGGATGACGTTGCGGTGAATGCCCATCATTCCCAGGCCGGCCGCCACGGCCACTGGCTTGTGGGACACGACCCAGATCTTTCCGGGAAACTTGTCCATCTCCATCGGAAATCCCATGGCCGGGTTGAGGGCCCTGATGCCTCGCTCCGTAAGCGCTCGCACCACCGTGCGACCGATCTGGTTGACCTCGTCGCCGGTGTGGTGAAACTCCAGGTTTGCCACCGAACGGGCCGGAGTCCGAATCGATTCCCGGTTCATGCGAACGACGTAGCTGATCAGTGTTTTGGTTTGGGGCAACGCCTTCAGAATGTCGTCCCTCTGGTCGTCGAGCGCGGACCTGCCGATCTCGACGAAACCCGCGTCGTCCGCCCCGGCTTCGAGCACGATGTGCCGGAGCGCGTTGGCATCGAGGGGTCGTCCGTCTGCTGCGGCGCCCCGAGTCGCCTGCTGTCGGACGTGCTGCACGGTGGGGTGGTCGGCGAGCTTCATGAAAGGTCCTTTGCATGTATATGCAACAATTTGCCCAAAAAAAAGTACGTCACCGTGGCGGCCGGTGCAGTCGCTGGGTGGCCTCATTCAGGTGATCGACAAAAGGGTTACCCAGCAGCGACGTAACCTGCGTTTGAGCCTTTCTCCAGGCAGGCACTGCTTTGTGCAGCAGTCGGCGTCCCTTGGCGGTCAGCCGAAAAGGCTGCGTGCGGGCATCGTCGCCAGGGACCACCTCCAGCCACCCCCGGGCCTTCATGCGTTCGACATTCCGGCTGAGGGTGGAAACGTCCAGATGCAGGTGCTGGCATAGTTCGACAGCGCGGGCGGTTCCCAATTTGGCGGCCGCAACAAGGACGTTCATTTGGCTGACCTTGAGCCCGAGCGGTCGTAATGCCGCGTCGTAGGTGTTGGTGACGACCCGATTGAGCATCCGCAGCCGCACCGCGACGCATTGCCCGGCGATGGTGTCGACCGCCCTGTCCAGATTGGTCACCGTCATCATGTCCTCCTACTATTTATTTGTATATACAAATTCAGGCGAAGGCAAGAGGTCACGATCAAAAAATTTCACGCGTCATACCGGTCGCAACCGGGCGGGGGACCGATACGGTTTCCAGTTTTTCACTATATTGGGACGAGCGGGTCCCCGACAGCGGGGCGGTTGCCCTCGCAGGGTGTGTTGGCAGGCCCGATCGGTACTCGAACGGAAATGGCGAAGGACAATGAGCGAATCTTCTGATCAGATTCGAAGTGAAATGGTGGCGGGAATGATCGATACCGGTCGGAAACCGAATCGTCGGCAAGGGACGGATACCCGGACCGGCGCGGAGCTGTCCGATTTCTGTCGCCGACTCGTGACTCGACGCAGCGACCCGATCGGCACTGGGCGGGCGGCGCAATTTACGCAGGCGTATCAGACGCTCACCGCCGAGCAGCGAGGCTTTTTTTTCGACCGGTTGCTGGAGGACTACGCACCCGACTCGGACCGGATCATCGCCGCCGCACGGGCGTACAAGGAGAATCCTGGGTTCAAGACCCACCGGTCCCTGGCGAAAGCCGTTGAAGCACCGCGGCAGAATCTGTTTCGTTCCATCAACATGGCCCCGGGCGGGACGAGCACCCTGGTGAAAATGCGCCAGCATATGCTGGAGCTGAGCATGCCTCAGCGCGTGAGGCTGCGCGCTGTCGAGCACGATCTGAAGGAGGTGCTGCGATCGTGGTTCCATCGTGGTTTTTTGCATCTCCGGCGAGTCGATTGGGACTCCCCCGCCAGCCTGCTCGAGAAGATCATCACGTACGAAGCCGTTCATCAAATCCAGACATTCGAGGACTTGCGAAGGCGTCTGGAGGCAGACCGCCGATGCTTTGCTTTCTTTCATCCGTCCATGCCCCACGAGCCGCTTGTATTCGTTGAGATTGCGTTGACGCAGGGTCTCGCACGAGAAATTCAGCCGCTGTTGGCCCGGGACTCGCAAGTTGCCGGCGGGCGGGACATAGACACGGCAATGTTCTATTCGATCAATAATTGCCAGACAGGGTTGCGAGGCATTTCGTTTGGAGGTTTTCTTATCAAACAGGTCGTGCAGGAGTTGCGGCAGGAATTGCCCCAGCTGACAACATTCGCCACGCTGTCGCCCGTTCCCGGCTTCCAATCGTGGCTCGGACAACAGTCGGAAGGCTCAGTGTCGGCGAGCCCCATCGGGCGACAAGCCATGCGCACCCGGCAAGAACTGCAGCAGCACGGAGACTGGTATCGTAACGCGGAAGTGCAGCAATCCTTGCAGTTGCCGCTGCTGAGACTTTGTGCGCATTACCTTCTTCATGAGAAGCTCGACGGATGGCCGATTGACGCCGTGGCGAGATTTCATCTCGGCAACGGAGCTTCACTGCAGCATATGAACTGGCTGGCGGACACCTCGCCGCGCGGTCTGGCCCAATCGGCCGGTATGATGGTGAATTACGTTTACGACCTGGGACGGATTGAAAAGCGGCACGACCAGTACATCAACAAAGGAGAAGTTTCTGTGTCGGAAGTGATTCGGCAACTGGCGGCGGAGTTGGCGGAAGGGCAAGAGTGATCTTGGAGATATTGCTTCGGCCCAATCAGCCCGTGGAAAAAAGGGACAATGGAATCAGCCGGCACGCGCCAGCGTCCAGTGCTTGCACACTCGCCAACCTTTCAAACCGGCCCAACGGTACAGCAGCGCCCCGCGGCTGATGTCTCAATCCCAGCTGGCCACCACGAAATCATCACCTCACGTTTCCATGAGTTTGTCGATCCGCGTGACATAGGCATCGATGTCGAACTTCCGCTCGAGCCCTTCGGCGCTCATGTACCGTATCTTGCCGAATACCGGCCGCTCGCCCCACGCGCGGTCATGGAGTCCGAAAATCCAGGCCACATTGGCGAAAGACGACGGGTCGCGGCCGTCGAGGAAATAGCAGTTGTTCAGGGCCAGCGTGGTACGGTAGGCATATTCAGGCGTGTTGCACCACTCCAGGATCTTCTTGCCCCAATACATACGCATGTAATTGTGCATGTAACCCGTGGCACGCATTTCGTTCATCGCTGCGTTCCAGTAGCGATCATGCGTGGCGGCATGTTCGAGTTCTTTTGCCGTGTAACGGTGTGGGCGGTCGTCACCTTGATGCTCGGCGAGCGTCTGCTGTGCCCAGCCAGGTAGGCAATGGAACGAGTCGTATTGCTCTTCGAACTCGACGAAGTTCACGGCAAGCTCGCGTCGGACAACAAGTTCCTCCAGGAACGACTCTTTATCTTTCTTGGCGGGCTTTTCGGAAGATTGAACTTTGCAGGCGATTTCCACGGGGGAGATCTGGCCAAAGTGCAGGTACGGCGAAAGACAGGACGCGCTCGGGTTGGCGGGATCGTTCCGAGCGTCCGCATAGCCCGGTAATTGGTGACGCAGGAAGCCCGTCAGACGCCGACGCGCTTCGGACGTGCCCCCTTGAAAACGTCTCACGCGGCCGATCCTGCGATTGATCCGGAGCTTTTTCAGGACGTCCTCCGGCGTTCTGGGGTCCAGGCCGCCTTTCACTCGAAGTGGGAGCGAAGACTTGCGTGGAATCGTCTCCCGCAGGGGCTTCAGGTAGTTGTCACGATGCTTTTGAATCTTGGGCCGAATGGTGCGCGCGGCATATTCAGCTTTGTCGGAAACCTCGTTAACCGGTACGACGACGTCGCCTTCGACCTGCACCACCCGCCGGCGTGCCTGGCGAGCAACCGCCCGGCGCCAATGTCGCTGGTGACGCAAATATCCGCGGTCGCAGACGATCAGCGAGGCATTTTCGGCCAGATCAAGGGCCACGGTATCGGGTGTTCCCCGCCGCAGTACGAGCTTGATGCCGCGGTCGGCCAAGTCCGCGGCCGTCTCGGCCAGTCCCTCGAGCAAGAAGGCAAAGGACCGCTCATTTGCATCGGGGTACCGTTCATACAGTCCGAAACCAACCAGCACCGGCTGGTCGCGCTCGTTTCCAAGCTGCACGGCGTGCTCAAGCGCGGGATTGTGGGCGGCCCGCTGCGATTGTTGCATCCAGTAGAGTACGTACGTTCCTTCATCGTCGGGATCGTCGTCGCACAGAGTTTGAATCCGCGTCTGTTCGATACTCATGGCCGGCTAACCTTCATCCTTGGCCGGTCGCACGTCAATGATTGAACATGAATTCTCGACCGTTGATGATGGCCCACAAAATGTCTTCTAGCCCTTCCCTGCGATCCGCCGCTTGACGGAGAATCGTCCGGCAATGATCGATCTCTGCTTCCGTCGGCCGGCGGCTGAGCGCCACGAGATACAGCTCTGCAAATGCACGCTCGTCGCTCACCTTCCGTTCCAGCAGTTTCGCGATGCGGCCCTGTTCGTCGGTCAATTTGCGATGAACCAATTCGCCGTTGACGATCTGAAGAACCTGCGCCAAATTCGGTTCCGCCGTTCGTTCGCATTCACAGGCGATAATTCGCTGGGGACGTCCGAGTGTATCGAGGAAATAAGAGCTGAAATTAGGATCGGGCAACTCAATCGCGCGGGTTCCCGCGGGGACGCCGGGAAATCGTTCCTGGGTACCACACGCTCGGTCGATCGCGTCCAGCAGCACTTCCGCCGGAAGGCGCGTGGGCACATGGTGCGAGTAAAATCGCGTATCCACCGCGTTCTCGGCGGTTGCCGTCGAACTCAATTGAAATACGCACGAAACCATGATCGTGCGCATTAGCTTCCGCAAATCAAAACCGTTGTCGATGAAGTCGCGGGCGAGTGCATTGAGCAGTTGTGGATGAGACGGTGGATTGGTGGCTCGCAGGTCATCGATCGGTTCCACCAGTCCAACACCCATCAGATAGCCCCATACGCGGTTGACGATATTTCGAGCCAGCATCGGGTTGCCAGGAGACGCGATCCATTCCGCCAGCGGTCGCCGGAGGTCACGGACGTCGGTTTCACACGGTGGTCCTCCCAGCGTCGTCGGCTGCATCGCCTCACCGGTGCGCGGATGGGAAATCTGGCCCGAGCTTGTCACGCGCACAATGGTGTCGCCGCCAAAGCCGCCAAAATCCGAACTGCGCTTGGTGTCGACCCTGGTGAAGAATGCGGCCAGGCCATAGTAATCGGACTGGCTCACCGATTCGAATGGATGTTGGTGGCATCGCGCACACTGCAGTCTCACGCCCAAGAACACCTGTGCCGTCGTTTCCGCGAGATCGGCCGGCTTGCTGGCGACCTTGTAGTAATTGGCTTGGCCATATTGGTAAATTGAGCCGTGGGCAAGCAGGATTTCACGAACGAATTGATCGATCGGCTTGTTTTCGCGCAGCGATGCCCGAATCCAATTGTGAAACGCCCACATGCCGATCTCGCCGACTTGCTTGCGGTTGTTCCGCAGCAGGTCCCCCCATTTTTGTGCCCAAAAGGCGCTCCATTCTTCGACAAACACGTCGCGCTTCGGGTCCCCCGTCAAACCCAACAGCTCGTCGACGACCCTCTCCCGCTTGTTCGGAGCATTGGACTCCAGAAACCGAGCTACTCGCCGGCCCGTCGGCAAGGTGCCGATCGACGAAAGAAAGACGCGGCGAATGAACTGTTCATCGCTGCATACCGGCGACGGCCGTAAACCAAGCTTGTTCCAGCGCGCCTTGACATGATCGTCAATGAAGTTCACCGGTTGAAATTCGGTTACTTCGACGTCTTTGGCAAAGGGACTGACAACCATCGACACCTTCGCCTGCCCGCGATAGCGGACCATGATCGCGGTCTGCCCTCTGCCGACAACCGTCAATTGACCCCTGCCGTCGACTTTGGCAATGCCGCTGCTGAGGCTGTCGTAGCGAGCGACGTGCGTCACGTCGCGGACGGACCCGTCGCTGTAAGTGGCGTCGACTCTCAATCGGCAACTCTGGCCTGGCTCGTAAACGCGCTCTGCCGGCGAGACGCCAATATCTGTTATGGTTGGCTCATCTTCGATCAGCCCTTGGGCACCAGACTCGATCCAGGCCTTGAGGGTCTTGTACGCACGGGAGCCGACACGGAACCTCTCACCGCCCTCGTGCGGTACCGTCATCGTTGGTTTACGCAACAGCAGGCTGCCGGATGGATTGGCCAACGAAATGCGTCGCTGCCGGGATTGGCGGGCGATCGTCGAATAATCTTGTTCCGGAGCAAAGCCGAGCAGCGACAGCTTGAATCCGCCTTGGCCAAACTGTGCACCGTGGCAGGCGCCCTGGTTGCACCCTGCCTTAGTAAGCACCGGGATCACATCTTCCCGGAAACTGACGGAAGGCTGCTCGCCGCGTATGGAGCCCGCGCTTGAATTGAAAAGGATCGGCGTGAACGCAGCTAACGCGACCAGTGATTGGCAGCGCCTGGTTGCAGTGACCATAGGTGGAGGCATGATTGAAGCGGACACGTAGCGAAACATCTCGGACAGACAATAACGATTGCCTTTGACTGCGCGGCGGCCGATACAAAAAAACCGCCAGGCGCCAGCGACCGGATCGCCATCTCTGAACCGCCGCAAACGCGTCTCGCTGGCTGTCAAGCGGCTCAGCAGAGACGCTCAAGAGGCGCTTATCCCGCGAGTGCCCCAGTATATCGCCGTCCATCGCGGACATCAAATTTAAGATGGAACGGAAACCTTGGCTGGGGCCGGTGAAACGGTTACAATGACGGCCACCTCGCGAACGCTCACCACATCCGCCCCCAGGCGTTTCAAGGTCATCCCGCCATGTTGAAGCTTTTTCCGCGTCGAAGCTGGAATTGTGAGAGGGGTGCGCGGCGGCGTTTTCTTCTGCAGGTCGGATCGCTGGCAGGCCTCGGCTTAACGCTTGATATGGCACTGCGAGCGAACGCCACACCAACGCCGTCCGCCGGTGACGTCAATTGCATTCTGCTATGGACACAGGGCGGTACGAGCCATATCGACTCGATCGATCCGAAACCGGAAGCTCCCGCGGATATTCGCGGCGAATTTGGCGTGATTCCAACGGCCGTTCCGGGAGTTCGTTTCAGCGAGCTGATGCCGCACTTTGCCAGACGGCTGGGGTCCTTCGCGGTGCTGCGGAACCTGAATCCGCAGAACGGAAGCCACAGCGTGGCCGATGCGATCATGCTGTCCGGCAAACCGTTCAACCCGGCGCTGACGCATCCATGCTTTGGTTCGGTCGTGGCCAGGGAAATGGGCAGCCGCAACTCGCTGCCGCCGTTCGTCCAACTCGGCAGCCACGTCGATCGCCGCGCGCACGGCGGCACCGCCGGGTTTCTCGGGCTGGAATTCAATCCGTTTGAAGTTCCGGACGATCCGAATGACGAGGACTTCACCATTCGAGATGTCACGCTGCCGGACGGCGTTTCACCGGACCGTTTTGGACGTCGGCAGCGGGCCCTGGAGCTTCTTGACGCTGTGCCCCGCCAAGCAGACGAACATGCCGGTGCGATTGAAGCGACCGACGAATTCTACCAGAACGCGTTCGATATCATCTCATCGCCGCAAACGAAAAAGGCTTTCGATCTGTCCTGCGAAAAGTCAAAACTGCGTGACGCCTACGGGCGTCACTATCTTGGACAAAGCTGCCTTTTGGCACGGCGACTGATAGAATCCGGAGCGCGATTCGTAACGGTCAGCAGTGGCGGCTGGGACACGCACAAGAACAACTTCCGTGTGCTGCGCGACAAGCTCCCTCCGCTGGATCAGGCCGTTCCCGCCTTGATCGACGATCTGCACGATCGCGGCTTGTTGGAGTCTACCCTGGTGGTTTGGATGACCGACTTCGGCCGTACGCCGGCGATCAACGCCAACGGCGGTCGTGACCATTCTTCCACAGCCAGTTTCATTTGCATGGCGGGCGCGGGAACACCTGCCGGCGCGGTCATCGGCCAGACGGATCGCACGGCGCTGCGCTCGGTCGGTGGAGAGTATTATCCCAGGAACGTCGCGGCCACGATCTATGCGAAGCTGGGTATCCCGCTCGATACGTCCCACGTTGCAAGAGATGGACGGCGGATCTGGCTGTGCGACGGCGAGCCGATCCAAGAATTAATGTGAACACGCGGCCGGCGTGTCATCGATTGCCACGCTTCTTCGCGTAGCTCCTGCGCCCGCAAGGAATCTTATGCCGATTCGACGACGGTTGTCGCTGCTGCTGGCGTTGCTCGCGGTGCCTCAAGTCACGCTGGCCAAGATCGGGTTCCGGCAATTGACGTCGCTGCACCCCGTGGCGGTGCAGCGCGGAACCGAAGCCATTGTGCGGCTGCGCTGCAACTTCACACTGGACGACACATATGCCACATTCTTCGATCGGCCCGGGATCAAGATGGTCTATGCGGAAACCGAGGCGCTGGAAGCGCCCCGCAGAGGTCGTGCTTCGGTGGGAACGCCCTTCCGTTTCCACGTGCAAGTGCCCTGGGACCAGCCGACGGGTGTGTACGAACTCCGCGTGGCGACGCGGCAAGCCGTCTCCAGCATCTCCCATTTGCTGGTGACGGACTTTCCCGTCGTCGTGGAGACGACCGAAGGCAATGACACGCCGGGAGCAGCTCAAACCGTTCCTCTGCCGTCGGCAATCTGTGGCGTCTGCGAGCGCAACGAGGACGTCGATTGCTTTCAATTCTCGGGTGTCAAAGGCCAGCGAATCACGATGCAGGTCTACACGCAGCGTGTCACCGAGCGGATCCATATCATGCTCGTCAAACACCCGGTTTACCATATGGATCCGATTTTGACGCTGATCGGACCAAGCGGTCAAATTGTGGGTGAAAACGATAACTTCTTCGGGGCCGATTCGTTGCTCCATTGCGAATTGCCCGAGACGGGCGAGTATCTTCTGAAGATTCGTGATACCCGATACGCTGGCAGCAAAAAACACTGCTACTGCATCGAGGTTTCCGAGCGACCGTTCGTCCGCGCTGTTTTCCCGTTGGCCGTTCAGCGTGGCACTTCGGTTGACGCGCAGATGATCGGCTTTGGAATCGTGGGCTCGCCTGTCGCGAGACTGCGCGCCGAACCTGACGCGACGCTTGGTTGGACAACCGTCCGCTGCCTTTACGACGGCGAAGAAACCAACGAAGTGCCCCTTCTGGTCAGCCAACATCCGCAGTACACGGTCCCGGACGGTAGCGATTCGCCGGAGTCCGCCACGTCAATCGAGCTGCCATGCGGAGTGAATGGACGACTAGCCAGGCCGGATACGAGGCAATATTTCGCATTCCAAGCGCGCCGGGGACAGTACTATCGATTCGAAATCGAGGCGCACCGGCGAGGGCTTCCGATCGATAGCGTGTTGGAAGTCTACGGACCGTCCGGCCAGAAGCACGACGAAGAAGACGATCTTCGCGGCTCTCCCTTCGCGGGACGCTGGCAGTCCAAAGATAGCCGCCTCGATTTCAAGGCCCAAGGCGATGGAACCCACTACGTGGCCGTTCGAGACCTGCACGGGCGAAGCGGCGAAGAATTCATCTATCATTTGCGAGCTGAGAACAGCGGCCCCGAATTCGAAATCTATGGCGCCCATTATTACGCCATGCTCGCTCCGGGCACGCACATGCTGTGGCACGCCAAGGTCAAACGGATGAACGGATTTGACGGTCCGATCGAATTGGGCGTTGAGGGAATGCCACCTGGTGTGACGTTGACTCCGGTCACGATTCCCGCCGGAATGGACCACGCCGCCATGATTCTGACAGCGGCGGAGGATGCCGAGATCGGGGCTGCGTTGGTCCGCACGTTTGGCCGGGCCCAGCTCGAGGTGGACAACGGCTCCGTCGCCCCCATTGTTCGCTACGGTCACATCACCTGCGAATTGCAGTCGGGGAGCGGAAGTTCGCAGATACGTTGGCCGTGCAATACGCAAATTGTCGGCGTGACCGAACCGCTGGACCTGGCGCGAGTGGAAGCCAGTCCCACCGAGATCACGCTGGAACCGGGTGGTCGCGCGGAAATCAACGTGCGGATCGTACGCGTGGAGGGCAATTCCGATCCGGTCACGCTGGCGATGAGCCATCTGTACCAGAAACGCAGCTCCGGAGACCAGTTGCCGCCCGGCGTGACATTATCTTCCGAAAGCCGAACACAACTCAAAGGCAACGAATCCAAAGCGACGATCATCCTCGAAGCCGCCCCGGACGCACTGCCTGTCGAACGGCTCCCGATTGCCGTTATGGCTCGCGTGTACATCACGTACAGCATCAGTACGAACTACGGATCCAATCCCCTGCACCTGACCGTCCGTAATCGAGGTCTTGCGTCTCGCCATCGTCCACGGTCGGCGGCCCCGTGATCTGCTCAACGCGGTGCGGGGCCAAGGCACTTATTGACGGCTGCGTCGCCCCCGGAAGCCGCGGATTGCGTAATCGCGGGCCGGCGTGAATGCCGATAACAATGTGGAGGCGGTAACACGCCGACGGCAATCCTTCGACCTGAGCCTGGCGCGCGACACCGCCAATTTGGCAGAGCGCTCGGCCTAGAGTCCAGCAGCCGATCCCCGACTGCTCTTGGCCGAGTTCTTCGGCCGTGGTCACAATGTATCTGGCATCGGGACCATTTCAAGGACGATCGGCATTTTGGGCGCAACGTGGGTCCTCGCCGTACCTCTAGGAAGGAGGTCACCATGGTTGCTGTGACAGCGCGTACACGGGCCGCGACGCTCCGCTCGGTAAGCAAGGATGATATCCAATTGGGACGTCGGCTTGTCAACTTTTTGTATCAGCGACAAGTGCCCGGTAGCGATCACGTTCTGCTGGATGTCCGTGGTGGCGTGGTTGCCGTGGGTGGAGAGCTCCCGACGCGACGCGCCAAGTGGCTTTGCATCGAATGTTGTCGACGCGTAGCAGGCGTGATCAGGATCATTGATGACGTGAAGGTCGCGCCGGAACGCGTCAAATCGCAGGAGGAAGTGGATAGGATCTCTGACCTGGGAGGACACAGGCGGAAGCGGCGCCGAACGTTCGCATACCAGGCAGCGCATGCCCGCGCTGTCGAGGCCGATCAAATGAAAGCGCCAGCCGCGGCGCATCGGTGTACTGCCTCGTCAGGCTTGTTCACGGCAATTTGCGTCGCTAGAATACGCACTCCGTCACTGGCATCAACACCTTGGCAGAAACGCTTGCTCGATCGACACGGCGCTACGCTCCCGCAGCACCATGCTGGAATCGCTGATAACTCTGGTCTACTGTAGAGGAAAGCACTGGCCCTATGCAAATCGAGGAATTGCGCACCACGGCGCTACAGAAACTGCAGGAAGCATTGGAGCAAAAGCCCCCTCGAGGCCAGTTATCTGATGAGCGATATGATCAGGCACACGAACTTTTCGAGAGATCGAGCGACCAGCAGTCGAAGATACTCGCCTGGTTGGAAGAGGTTTTCAGTTCGTATTTCACGAGCCTCGATCCGCTCAGAATCCTGAGCGTTGGATGTGGCAGCGGTATTTTGGACAATCCGCTGATCCGATCGCTGGCCGCCAGGTCGAAACAGATTATTTACACGGGAGTCGATCCTAACGGGTCTGCCTGCCGCCGTTTCCGAAACGATTTTGACGCGTTGCGTCTGGCCAACGTGCAACTCGACCTGCGCGAGCAGCGCGTGGAAGCCGTCTGTCCATCGCAGCGCTTCGATTTGATTCTGGCAGTCCACTCCCTCTACTATGTCGCGAATCCCGCAGCCACTCTCGATTTTCTGCTACGGTTGGTTGCTCCTGGCGGCCAACTGGTGGTAATTCAGGCCCCCGAGGCCGAGCTGAATCAATTGGCAAATCATTTCTGGTACCAGCACGCGGACAGCGCCATCTGGTTTAGTGATCGCGTGGCGAGGCATTTGTCAGAATGCCGCCTACGCTTTTTCCAGCGACGCATTGATGGCTGGGTCGACGTTGCTCCTTGTTTCGTGATAGGGTGTCCCCGTGGAAAAATGATGCTCGATTTTATTCTCCAGACGGATTGCCGGCACCTCGAGGACCATATCGTCCAACTTTGCCGTCGCTATCTCCGCGCGGCCAGCCGTCCAGAAAACGATCGGCTGTTGGCAGCGCATCCTACCGACGCTTTTATCATCGAACCGCCCAAGCACTCTTTCGCCGCGCAAGCACCGGAAACTCTCGATCGTCCAGCGCGTTCCAAATCGGGGACGCGTACGTAGCGACGGCCACCAGGTGCACGGATGGGCTCAAGCGTGTCGCTCGAATGGAGCGCGCTTGGCGAAATCTCCAAAGAAGATGAGCCAGACTCTCTGAGGGAAGCGCCACATACCACTGGCGCGGTCGATGCAACTGCGGAGATATTCTCCCAGCCGAGGGTGGGCCAACATGTCATCCAGAGCAATAGAGTCATCGAACAAACAGCGTTGCAAGTAGCGTTCGGCGGTTTCACGCTCTTCGAGATCGAGCGTGCCCTCGTAATCGGCCGACCAGCAAATAACGGCCGACGTGTCGAGCTTAGCTTGCAGCGTTTCGATGATGCACTCTCCCGTGCTGAATGGCTCGGCCCGACCCGACAGCGCGCTTTCCAGATAGAGATTTTGAAATCGGAGATAATGCGAGTGCCGACTCGCATGAGCAATAAACCCAAGCCCCGTCGAATCCAATGCGGCCAGGAGTCGATCCATGGCGAGCGAGAGTTCGCGCTGCGGCACACAATATAATGCATGGGTCGCCCACACGACGGCATAATTCAATACGGGCGCCACGAAGTCCTGAACGGTGCACAAGTATTCCTCGTCCAGTTCGAACGGATCAGCCAATCGTTGACGAGCAGTTCGGATGGAGAATTCGGCAGGATCGAGCAGGGAATATTGGACCTTCAAGTCCTCGCACTTCTGAAGTCCACGGTTGCCTAACAGAGCGGAGGGAAACTGGCCGCTGCCGCAAGCCACGTCCAGCAAACGGATCCTGGGCCCGAATCGTCGGCGAAGCTGGTAGAAAACCTCTCCCCAATCAAGTTGTTCCACGAGCAGCCGGTAGTCGATGGCGGCCAGTCGATAGAACGCGTCCATACCGGCACGTCCGCGTTCGCTCCAATGCTGGCAACTTCTCTCAAACAGGCTTGATTGAGAATGGTCACGGCTGATCGGTCGCACAATCTCCTCCGATTGCTGGCCAAAAAATCCAACGGCGCGACTATTCTGGACGCGGATAAAGGACCGGGTTGAGGGGAGTGTCAATGACCTGGCCGGGTTCGACGCCGGGCATGAAGCGACGCCAGTCGCCGTTGACCATGTGAGGGGCGTCGATGACTCGTGCGCCATCCTCGAAGTACGTTGTTGCCAGCACCATTCGAGCGACCGTCGTCCGGTTGGGCCCGGCGGTGTGGAGGCTCAGGTTGTGGTGAAAACTGATCTCTCCCAATTCAAAGGGAGAATGATCCACCGTGACGCCTAGGTCACGGAATGCCGCGATGATCTGTCGGTCATAGCTCGTATCAAACTTGTTGAAGGGGATGTTCCTGACAAGATCAAGAACATCCATTCCCTTGGCAAATCCGAGAGGCCCCATGCCGTTGGGAATTGCCTGCAGCGGTATCCACACCGTGCAGACGTTGTTTGTGCCTATCGGAAAATGATGGGCGTCGTAATGCCATGGGGTTCGTCCACAACCCGGTTGCTTTGATAAACCGTTGTCGTGATAGAGTCGAACTGCCTCGACACCCAGCAATTCAGCCCCCATTTTCGCCAGCCGGGCACTGAACACAAATTCTCGCACCGTGTCATTCTGCAGCCACATCATCTCCAGGCTGCCAAAGCGGTTGCCGACGTGGTTGCCGTGCTGTTCAAACATGGACGCCATCTCGCGACGCAGCAGAGAGAGCACTCCCGGCGATAACACCTCTTTCAGCTTGATGTAGCCGTTGCATCGGAAATACTCAATGTGCTCCGAAGAGAGCGCGAAAGGCTCATGAAGCTGATCAACTAAGGCGGATCGATCCGGCGCCGTGTGAGAAATCTGTTCTGGCAGCTCGATGAGAGGTCGTTCGCTTGGGCCGGAATCATTCTCGGCGAGGGACATATACCAATCCCACCATTGTTGATTGTCTCGATCCCATTCCTGCTTGATTCCCATGGAGCGAGCGTGATCGGTGGAAAGATACCGATTCCCGGGAATTGTGTCGTCGAGCATCATTCGTTCCCGGGGCCCATGGAAGGGTGCCAGTGTCTTTGAGCCCTCAGTCTATCGTTCCACTTGTACAGCAACCAGACCGAAGTCATGTGAGGCGTTTACCGTAACTCCTGGAGGTGCGTTGTGCACATGCATTTGACAGCGCGAAATGTGCAAAAGTCGAACGGAGGTATGATAGGACGCCTTCAACCGACACAAGTGGCGTTCCTGACAACCCGTCCCGAGTTCCCTCGTCGCCGTATGCGGTCGTTTGCGGACTGCCTGCCGGTGCCGCGCGTCCACGGCAGGGCGTATGGCCGGGAATCCGGTTTTCGACCTCTGTTCTCAAACTCCGTTGGCAACCGGCACTTGCAGTCCGGGCACGATACGAGATAATCCAGGCATCATGGACGAGTTCATCGAACAGTTGCGAAACCTGCCCAAACATCCCACGATCTTGCAGGGCGGGATCTTCCCATGGCCCCATCTGGTTCGCGGTGAGGGCGGTCAGCCTTTTCGGCCACTGGTTCCGCTCTGGACAGAGGCCGAGTCGGGGCACGTGTACACCGACACGCTTCTGGCCCCGGACGAGGATCCTTTTCGAGCCACGCTGGAGGGTTTTTATGGCTTCATCGAAAAGGTGTTGGACAGTCAGGCGTGCCCCACCTGCCTGAAGGTCCGCGATCCCGAGTTGGCGCAGTACCTGCGCGACAACCTGGCCGATACCGGGATCGACGTTCAGTTGACCGACCACCTTCCAGAGCTCGATGCAGCCGTGGCCTCAATGGTCAAAATGGTGGAAGCACAGGGGAGCGACCTGCCCGGTCTGCTCGACTCGCGTGGAGTGACGATCGGCCGGATCCGATCGTTCGCCGACGCGGCTGCGGCCTTCTATCGCGCCGCGCCGTGGCGCTGGTTGTCGGATACGGACTTGATTCAGGTCGAAACCCCCAAGCCACCCCGGGGAATGGCGTTTCTCGTCGTGCTGGGGGCCGGCCGGAACACGTTTGGTCTGGCATTGTATCCAAGCCGTGTCGCCTACGATCGATTCTTGCGTGCCAGCCGGCAGCAGACTCTCGGGCCTGACATCGCAGGCGGTCTTTCGCAAGTAATCTTTGACACTGTTGAGGACTTGCCCCTGGCCGATGCGGCGTTGTGGAACGAGCATCAGCTCCCGGTGGCCGGCGATCGCGCTTATCCGCTGGTCATGAGATACGTCGCCCGCGGCGATGTAAAACGGCCTTCCAAACGCGACCTGGCGTTTCTCGCAGGATTGTTGCGTGCGCTGGGGGGCAGCAGCGAGGCCGAAATCGACTCTGGCCGCTGGAGCAAGGAGGTCATCACTGACGACGGACCGGGGACGTTTACGCTCACACTGCCGGATCTGCTGGACCCGCCGTCACCCCAAGAGTGGATCAAGCGGGGGTTCGCGCCGGATCGACGGGCGCATGAGCGCGTGTTCGCCGATATGCACCGCTACCTGCAAACGCACCCGCCGACCGGGGAAGAAGGCCTCGAGTCCATCAACCGGCAGTTTGCCGGGCGGTCGCTGGACGACCCGCTTACGCAGCCGCGATCACCGTCCGAACGGGCGCAGGATCTGTGTTTCCAGGCCTTCGACACGTACGGTCGCCGCCGCGTGCTTTTGGCCCGTCAGGCACTCGAACTTGATCCCGATTGCGGCGATGCCCACGTGATCCTGGCTGAACAATCCGGCACGCTCGAGGACGAGATCGATCATTATCGCCGAGGCATGCAGGCCGCCGAGCGCTCGCTGGGTTCCGAGTGCTTCACCGACGATGTAGGGCATTTTTGGGGAATCTCTGAAACGCGGCCCTACATGCGAGCACGGTTCGGACTTGCCGAGTCGTTGGCGGCAGCCGGCCAGCTCGATGCGGCAATCGAGCATTATCAGGAACTCTTGCGACTGAATCCGAGCGACAACCAGGGCGTGCGGTACGTCCTGCTGCCGAAATTGCTCGCCGCAGGCCGCGATGTTCTGGCCGCTCGTCTGCTCAAAGAATTCGACGACGATTCGGCGAATTGGGCTTATGCGCGAGCGTTGTTGGCCTTTCGCCTTAGTGGCAAGTCCGCCGCGACCGACCGTGAGCTGCGTGAGGCGGTGCGCACCAATCTGCACGTTCCGGAGTTGCTCTGCTCGGAGGCACCGATTCCTCAACCTCCCCATTATGCCCCCGGCAGCTTCGAGGAGGCCTGCGTTGCGGCAGATGAGCTGCGGCCGGCGTTTCGGGCTACACCCGGTGCCGTCGACTGGATCGTTGATGTACAGACGCGACGTGCGAAGAAATTGGACGAGAGCCGCCGCGAGCAGCGACGCAAGGAGCGGACCAAGAACAAGAAACGAAAACGGCGATAGGCCCGGCAGTGGCGTTGCTTCGAAGGCCGCCAGCAAGACATTCTCACATTCGCACTGACCGGAAAGCGGCCCCCTGAAAGAAAGTTCCGCAAACCTTTTGTTGTCAAAAGATTTGCCGAGTGGAGGCGGCGGGAATCGAACTACCCCCGGAAAATACGGGAAAAACGGGAGTTCCAGACCTGCGTGGCGCAGAATCCGGCGCAGTTGGTGAGGTACAGGGCCCGAATGACTCCGATTTGCCCTTCCGTGTGGATGTATGGCCCACGCTGCCCGGCCCGGTTAAGGCTGGAATCCTGGCGATGGTCCGCGCAACCCGCAGCGCGAATTAAATGGGTGGAAAGCGCTCTCAATATTCTCAGAAAGAGGCACGGCACCCCGTGGCGCGCAGGTGGACGCCGGACGTGACGTGTTCAGTGCACACCATCCTGTAGCGCCAAACGAACGGATGCCCCGAGCGAGAGTGTACCGCACGATGGCCGACGACCGTGTAAGCCGTCATCCGCCGCGGAAAGAGTGCACCGGTCGCGGGCTCTCCGTGTGTCGACAAGAATCCTGGCGTACCGGTGCAGATGCGACGTGTAGCCGCCCGAGCGAGTTCGGAAAGCACCATTTGGGCCGGCTTGCGTGAACCGCCGCGCGCTGGGGGGTACGCATGGACATATTGGCTAACATGACCGACGCGGGTTGTCGCCAGGCTAAAGTCGGAACGGGGCTTCGATGGCCAGGGCCATGTTGTCGTCCATGTGATGGCGCTTCTGCAGAGGTCTCCGTCACGAATGGCACTTAGTTTTGTGTAAGTTGTTCGCAATCCGCAGCTAAGCAACGCTATCGAATCATTGCGATCAACAAGCGAAATGGCTCGTAAAGCATCCGTACCCCAGCGCAGCGTCAGGTAACTCGCTTTGCCGCTCACAAACTCGCGGGAAGCGCGCGCAATAGCGTTGACGTGACAGCGAAGCTTACCACATGTAGTTCAAACGGTTGCGCAAATCTAAGTGCCATTCGTCGAACCGACGAATGGCACTTAGATATTCTTAACTTGTTTGAGCATCTTGCGTTTGATCACGTCCCGGGGCTCAAGCATCGAATCGTATTTCTTGGGCCTTCGTTTTCGCAATCGCGGTTCGACTCGATCCGGACGGTCGGCGACTCGATGAGTGGCGACGGCGTGGAGCATCTGTTGATAGAGATACTGCAGTCGCGTTCGATCACGCTGACCTTGTATGGCGATTAACGGTTGAAACGCTTCGAGTGTTTGAACGGCTCCCTTGAAGCTGATTGTGCGTGGTTGCAAGTTGTGTCCACTCGCCGCCTGAGCGATGATCGCTCGGATAAGGTTGTAGGCCAAAATGTGCGTCCAGATTTCCTTTCGCACTAACTCGGGTGTCTTGCAGCGCAAGATGTCCATCTGCAGCGTTTGCTTGAGCGACCTCAGGTCGAGTTCGGTCTTCCAACTCGACTACGACGATAGATCAGTCTTGTATCTGGGGCGAGTCTAAGGAAGATGGACGCCCCTGGGTCTGCGCCGATGCATTGTTGCTGCTAGCAGATCGCCTTGATCAGGTAGCAGCTGCTGGGCGGCTGGAAATCTCAGACAACCGAGGTCGACGATGTCACAAACGGAAGTCCCCCCCCGCGCCGAGAGCTAGACAACCCAAACGCAACGAGTCTCCCGCTGGCCAAACTATGGTCGCATCTGAGGCTCGATCAGCAGGAGCACCTGATCAGTCGGTTGACGATCATGCTTCATCGCCAGTTCCTCGAAACAGAGGAGGACTCGAGCGATGAATGATTCTGTCGCCGTGGTTCGTGAACAAGTCGCAGAGTCTTCGACTGGCAGTGCAGCAGGGCTTCCAGTCGAGGCGTTCCCAACCAAGGTTAAGCGGTCGCACTTGGACAAACTCGCGATCGTGTATGTACGTCAGTCGACGCAGCAACAGGTTCTTGAGCACCGCGAGTCTACCGCCAGGCAATATGCACTGGTCGATCGAGCCGTAGCTTTGGGGTGGGATCGAGAGCGGATCCTAGTTATCGATGACGACCTTGGACAAAGCGGCGCGTCGAGTGAAATGCGGAATGGCTTCCAAAGATTGCTGGCCGAGATTAGTAACGATGCCG
>CAZNKT010000016.1:0-70594 GCA_964573605.1 uncultured Pirellulales bacterium | reverse complement strand
CACGACCGGCCACTGGTCGCTGTGCGTGAGCCGAGAACGCGGCAGATTTGCCTTTCTATTCGATGTGGCCTGCCGCGCGCGGTGTCAACCATCACGGCTTGGCAGCCGGTACCTTGCCGAGTGGAACCCATTCCGAGGTGCCGAGCCTCCGAAGCAAACGCGCCAATCCCTCGGTGCTGTGCCATGCGGTCCCGCCGGAGAGTTGGCGGCCGCGGGCCCGGACGTCGCGGACGCCTTCATCCGACGGACCGCCTCGCACATCGACGTGAATCCTGCGCTGCCGTCCGGCCCCTTTCCCCGAACCGTGCGTTGGAGATATCGCATTGAGTTGCTTCCCGACCCGCCGGTCCCCTCTTGATCACGTGCCGAGGATGCTTCAAGCTACATCATCGGCTGATGCAGCCCGGCGGCGGTAGCCGCACGATGGATTGATCCGTGGCGGACTGCCGGCCCGCGAAACGTCCGTTTTTTCGGTAACGGACCACGGTCCACGTGAACCAGGGAGCACGATCAGCGGATGATCTCAGAACAGGTCGATAAGCTGAAAGCCGATTACACGGACAAGTATGTCGTTGTCGATTCGGAACGTCCCGAATTGGCGCGATTTGCCGGATACGTGGGGCAGGTGAAAACCGTCAACATGAGCGGCCGGGCGCTCGTCGAGTTTCACGAGTACCTGGAAAACATCGGTTGGTACGATATCGAATTGGATTATCTGCGTGTCGTAGACAAACCGGAGCCAAAAAAGGAGCCTGCCAAAAAGCAGCCCGTTGCCAAGAAGGCGCCGCCCAGCAAGCCGCAGGATAGTGGCGCGAAGAAACTGTCTCCACTGGAAATGGCCCGGATGCAGGGGCCCGCCAAGAAGAAAGAAGCGCGGCAACAAACAGCGAAGAAAATGTCGGTGGACGACATCCTGGCCGCGGCGCGGAGCGAAACGCGGTCTCAGAAAACACCACCGGCTGAAGAAGCTGCGGAACCCGCCCCGGCCGAATCGCCGACCGCCGAACCGGCGGCGAAGCCGGATCGTTCGAAAATGTCCGTGGACGACATCCTGGCCGCGGCCCGCGCTGAAAAGGGCAGAGCGCCGGCGGACGCGCCGGCTACGCCCAGTCCGGCGGACGATTCCGATGACGCACCATCGCCCGCCGAGGAACAGGCCGCTGCCGAAGGGAACACGGCGGCCGAAAGTACCTCGGAATCGCCGGCCAATTCCGGAGATCCGGTCGACCGTTCGTCCATGTCCGTGGACGACATTCTCGCCTGGTGCCGCGAGCACGATGCCGGTTCCTGATCGGTCGGCTTCTATCCAGAACGTGGCCCGCCGATAGCACGCCTGCTGTTTTCGCCTTCCGGAATCGGCCACGCCCGCCAACGAGAAAAACAATTCTTTTCTCCAGACACTGGCGCAGGATTCCGGGCCGTCTATCGTACCTGTTGTTGAGAAATCACGGCCCTCCGAGACTTTGAGAGACGCTGTCGCAGACTTTGAGAGACACGGTCGCACCCGGCAAGACAGCCGCCAACCCGTGTTGCGGGTCGCGCCAGCAGCGGTATCGACCGACTCCCGAAAAAGGCCGTACGAACCTGGGGACTGGCACTCCGTTTGTTTTCAACTTCCCTGACGACCCCCTGCAACGACGCGTGCCAGTCCCCACTTTTTTCTCTGGTGATCGCGTGGGCAGACCGCTGAACACGGCCCACGCTCGGAAAAGCCACCTGCCGGCCGCTCGGTGCGCACGTTGAAAAAGCTTCCGTTCGGCCGCCGACCGGCGTCGTGCGTACGCGAGAAAAAACGCCGACCTGTATCAGCGAACCTGCAGCATTCGCTCGAGCGCCACAATTGCCTCTTGCGAGGTGGCCGGGTCCACGTCAATCACATTGACTGGTGTGCCGGCGGCAAGGTTTTCCAGGCTCCAGCACAGATGGGCCAAATCAATCCGGTACATCGTCGCGCACATGCACACGATGGGCGAGAGAAAATGGATGTCTTGCTCGGGATGTTCGCGCTTCAACCGATTGACAAGGTGCAATTCGGTGCCGATCGCCCATTGCGTGCCGGGTTTTGCCTGACGAACGGTGTCAATAATCTTCCCCGTCGATCCAGAAACGTCGGCCAGATCGTTCACCTCTTGCATGCATTCGGGATGCACCAGGATTTTGATTCCGGGGTGCTTGGCGCGAAACATTTCGACGTGCTCGCGCCGAAACATCTGATGTACGCTGCAGTGCCCCTTCCAAAGAATGACCTTGCTCCGTTGGAGGGCTTCGGCCGTGTTGCCACCCATCGGTGACGCATAGGGATCCCACACCGGCATCGCGTCGGCGGTAATGCCTTTGGAAAGCGCCGTGTTTCTGCCGAGGTGTTGGTCAGGAAAGAACAACACACGCCGAGTGCGCTGAAACGCCCAGTCCAAGACAGCTGAAGCGTTGCTCGACGTACATACGATTCCGCCGTTGCGCCCGCAAAACGCCTTCAAACTGGCAGCCGAATTGATGTACGTTACGGGCGTTACGTCACGCGTATCGATGACTTCGCCCAACTCCTCCCAAGCCTCCTCGACCTGATCGATGGCCGCCATGTCGGCCATGGAACATCCCGCCGCCAGGTCGGGCAGCACGACGGTAACCCGCTCTGCGCCGCGCGCCGACAGCCTTTCGGGACGATTCGCCAAGATGTCGGCCGTTTCGGCCATAAAATGGACGCCGCAAAAGACAATCACGCGACAGGCTTCGCGGTCCGCGGCGGCTCGGCTCAGTTGGTAACTGTCTCCGCGCAAGTCGGCCAGCGCAATGACCTCGTCCTGCTGGTAGTGATGTCCCAGGATCAACAGTCGCGATCCCATCGCGTCACGGACGGCCTGGATACGTCCGGTCAAGGTCGGGTTGTCCAGCGACTTGTAGGGAGCCAGTTCGCGGCAAGCCGAAGTTTCTGAAGCAGTTATGGCCATGGCGGTATCGCGAGACCTATTGCGAAGCACGTCCGGCCGCTGCGCCCCGAAACGCCGGGGAAGGGCAGTTCAGCCGGCAGCCGGTGCTGAAAACGAGGTAAAACAAGAGGTCCAGCTAGTGAAGTATATCCATAGGGGACCCCTATCGGTACCTCTGCCCCCCCGTCCGCGGCCGCGTCATGGAAGAAATGAAGGGACTGGGAAAAGTTTGACGGCGTCATCACCGATAAACACGATCGACGGACACGCGTCGGCCTGAACGCCGATGGGCGGTGCCGTCCTTTCCGGGATGCAAGCAAGCAAGCGTCGCGACGCATGGACAGGAACGCTTCGATGGCGGAATTTTCAGTGGACTCTGCCGACGACCTGTCGGCCTCCTGTCTGGCAGGGGCCAAGGGTGTGGGCGACGCGCTGGAGGCTGCGCTGGGGACGGCTTGCACGGTCGTCCCCGATTCCGTGGCGGAGTTCCCGACGCCATCTCCGCCGGAAGAGCTGGACGGGCCGGGCCTGTTGATTCTGACGATTACCGAGGGCGGGTCCGGGGCGGCCGTGACACTGGCAAGTGCCTCGGGGTTGATACCCGACTGGTGCCGGCGGCCCGACACCGATCAGCAGTCGGCCCTGCGCTCGCTCGCCGAATCGCTGGCCCGTCACGCGTTGCCGCACGACGTGGTTGTGAGTCAAACGGCGGCCGTTTATGTACCCGACTTGTCCGATGCTTTACGTCGGGCGTCCGTTGCCGCACAGGCGCGGCAGATCCCCATGACGATCGATGCGGGAGACGCCAGCGCCATATTACGACTGGTGTGGCCCCTGGAAAATGCCGCATCGTTGTTATCGAGCGCCGAAGACGACGGGTCGTCGGCTGCCGCGACGGAAAATCCGAACAACGCCGCCGCGCCGCAGCGACAGCCGAGTGCGGCCGCCAATCCCCCGACGCTTGAGCGTCTTCCCGCCTATGGCCGCAGCTTGCTTCAGATTTCAGTGCCCGTCGTGGTGGAACTGGCCAGCAAGAAACAGACCGTGGGCGAGGTTCTGCAACTGTGTCCGGGGTCGATCATTGCCTTCGAAAAGCCATGCGATGAAATGCTAGAATTGCACGTCGGCGGATGTCCCGTTGCGCAGGGCGAAGCCGTGAAAGTGGGCGACAAGTTCGGTCTTCGTATCAATTGCATGCAGTTGCCCAAAGAGCGATTCCGGTCAGTGGCCTCTCCAAAATGAAGGCGATGCCACCGCGGCACATCTACGGGCGGTCGCTCTACCCGTCCGTCCGCCACTTTACCGGCGCGTTCTGCGCCGAGTACACTGGCGGCCATGATATTGATCATCGACAACTACGATTCCTTTACCTACAACCTTGTCCAGCGTCTCGGTGAGATCGATGCGTCGCTGCCGATGTGCGTTGTACGCAACGACCAGATCAGCGTCGATCAGATCGAGTCGGAAATCGCGCCTTCCCGGGTGATCATCTCGCCGGGCCCGTGCACGCCGAACGAGGCGGGCATTTCCGTCCGGTGCATCCAGCGCATGGCGGGCCGCACTCCGATACTCGGCGTCTGTCTAGGGCACCAGGCCATTGGCCAGGCATTCGGCGCGAGAATTGTTCGAGCGGAGCGGGTGATGCACGGCAAGACGGATCGGATCTATCACGACCAAACGGGAATTCTGGAAGGCTTGGAAAATCCTTTCGTTGCGACGCGGTACCACAGTTTGATCGTGCAGCCGCAATCTCTGCCACCGGAACTGTTGGTCTCCGCGTGGAGTGCGGCGCCGGACGGCGCCCGCGAGGTCATGGGATTGCGGCACCGGGACCAGCCGATCTTTGGCGTGCAGTTCCACCCCGAAAGCTTTTTGACGGATGCCGGACACGCCCTGTTGAGACGCTTTCTGGAAGTTCCGCTCGTTGCCTGAACCTTGCATCGGGATGGCTGCCTGGAAAAGATGTGTCCCACGGGCGTTGCTTTTCGGCAATACGGTGCGCTTCCATACCGGTTGGCTCCTGGACATGATCTCACTTGCAGAAGCACTCCGCTGCATTGGGGAAACCATTCGGCCGGCCCCCATTATCGAGACGCCGCTTGCCGACGCTTGCGGGCGCGTACTGGCTCGCGACGCCCTCAGCGATATCGATTCTCCACCGTACGACAAATCGCTTGTGGACGGCTATGCCGTGGTCGCGCAAAGCGGAGCCGCACGCACGCTACGCGTTCTGGAAGAAATCACCGCGGGCCGGCTTCCTCGTGTTGCGGTCGACACCGGATCGGCATCTCGCATCATGACCGGCGCTGCTATTCCGCGGGGAGCGGACGCCGTGGTCATGAAGGAGGACACGGAGGATCACGGCCAGACGGTCCGCATCGGCACCTCGCATATCTTGCCCGGCCAGAACATTCTGTGCCGCGCCACGTCGTTTGCGGCCGGCCAGACGGTCGTCGCCGCGGGGCGGACGATTCGGCCACTGGAGGTGGGCATTCTGGCGGAAGCGGGGGTTACTCGAGTCCCGGTGCACGCGGCAGCGGACGTCTCAATCATCGCCACCGGAAACGAACTGGTGGCGGCCGACACGGCGCCCGGGCCAGGCAGGCTGCGCAACAGCAACGGCCCGATGTTGACTTCCGCCGTCCGCGCGGCGGGCGCGGTCGCGCACGACCTGGGGATCGTCCGCGACACGATGTCTGAATTGCGCGAAGCAGTCGCGCGGGGGTTGAGGTCGGATTTCCTGATCTTGTCGGGCGGCGTGTCCGTCGGCGTGCTGGACCTGGTCCCGCGCGTGTTATCGGAGCTCGGCGTGCGGGAAATCTTTCACGGCGTGCGGATCAAGCCGGGAAAACCGGTGTGGTTTGGCAGGCACGGCGAGTCGGATCGGCGCATCGGGGTGTTCGGCCTGCCCGGCAATCCCGTCAGCAGCTTCGTCGGTTTTGAACTTCTCGTCCGAGCGGCGCTGGCGCGCTTTCACGGACATCACGATTGGCAGCCGACGATGGCATCCGCGTGCCTGGCCGGCCCGCTCGATCACCATGCGCGGCGCGATGCATTCTATCCCGCCCGGCTGCGTGATTCGGCGGACGGGCGCACCGCCGAGCCTCTCCCGTGGCGTGGGTCGGCAGACTTGGCCGCCCTGACTCATGCCAACGCCTTGATCCACGTTCCGCCCGGCAACGAGACCTTTTCCGACGGACACCGCGTGGACATCGTGATCATCTGAGTCGTGCGCCGGCACCAACGCGTGCTCCACGACTCGCCGGGGCCGCGGGGGGTTCGCGCGGTGATCTGGGCGCGGCGGGCATCCGAACGTACGCTGTTTCCCATGTCTGTGCGAGCCCTGACGTCGCCGGCGGCAAGCAACACCGCGTCCTCGCCAACGCGCCCGTGGCGTTCGGTGCTGGTCGGGGCATTGGCGGGCGCCGGATTGTTGTGGGCCGCCCTGCCGCCGCTGGGATGGAGCGCGCTGGCGTGGTTTGCACTGCTGCCGTGGCTGTGCCTTGTCCAGCGGCCGGCGCTGCCAGGCCGGCGCCCTTATCGCGACCTGTGGATCGCCGGGTTCGTTTTCTGGCTGTGCGCCATTCACTGGCTTCGCTTGCCCCATCCGGCAACCTCGCTGGGATGGTTGGCACTTTCCTTCTATCTGGCGTTCTACCTGCCGCTTTTCATTGCTCTGAGCCGCGTGGCCGTGCACGGCGTGGGGCTACCGTTGTCCCTGGCGGCACCGGTGTTGTGGACCGGCCTGGAACTGGCCCGTGGCCGCGTGCTGACTGGATTTCTGATGGGACCGCTGAGCCATACACAATTCCGGTGGCCCCACCTCATCCAGATCAGTGATCTGGGGGGTGCCTACGCGGTAAGCTTTCTGATCGTGCTGGTGGCGGCGTCGCTTGTCGATGCGCGGCCTTTTTCGGCAACGGGTATGCGAAAGATTCGCTTGCTGCCCGGAATATTGGGACTGGCCGCGACGCTGGCCTACGGACACTTCCGGCTCCACCAGGACACGCAGCGCCCGGGTCCCACCGTGGCGCTGATTCAAGGTTCGATTGACGCCGATTGGAAACACGATCCTGGCAAAGTGCAGCGGATTTTCGATCATTACTTTCGTCTTTCGCGACAGGCCCTCGATGGCAGACAAGACCGGGTGGACCTTGTGGTATGGCCCGAAACGATGTTCCCCATCCCGTGGGTCGTCCGGCCAGATACGGGGTCCGAGCGGGGAGGGCCGACGGACAACAACCAGAACGTCACCAGGCTGGCACAAGTTTTGGGCGTGCCGGTGCTGCTGGGCATCGAAACACGACGGTACGACTCGGACGAACTGCATCGCTTCAATTCCGCGATTGCCCTGGATACGTCCGGGAAATTGATGGCGCGCTATGACAAGGTGCATTTGGTGATGTTTGGCGAGTATGTGCCTTTTGCCCAATGGTTTCCCCAACTGTACCGTCTGACTCCGTTGGGCGGAGGCATTGCCGCGGGCAGCTCCCCGACCGCGATCGTCGTTGACGGGACGCGCTTCGCGCCGAACATCTGTTTTGAAACGGTGCTGCCGCACGTTATTACGGCCCAGGTGCGAGCGCTTTCCCGTCGCGGAGAAACGCCCGATGTGCTCGTCAACCTGACGAACGACGCATGGTTTTGGGGATCCAGCGAACTGGAGATGCATCTGGCCTGCGACGTGTTCCGCTCGGTGGAATGCCGCCGCCCAATGCTCGTCGCGGCCAACGGCGGGATATCGGCGTGGATCGGTGCCAATGGCGTCATTCGCCGTGAAGCCGGACGCAGGACGCAGGAAGTGATCGTGGCCGACCTCGAATTGGACACGCGTAACAGCTTGTATGCCAGATTCGGCGACTGGCCGGCGGGCTTGTGCCTGCTGGCATGCGTCCTGGTTGCCGTTCGTCCCGCGCTACGGGCTGGAGCGGCGCGCTGTTTCGGAAACCGCCCGGCAACGCGCTGAGCCGGTCGACCGGACGGGGACCGACCTCGGAACACGTCGATCGCACCGTCCGGTCCACCGACCGCTGCGCCCGCCCCCGAAGCCGTTGACCTGGCAGAGTTTCCGTCTGCATCCCGGGCCTCAGCGAGTTTGACACTCGCCGAGTGGCGTGCCTATAGTAAAGGCATCCTTGAATCGGGAATTCGGGCCGCGCCCGATCGTGGCCGGAGACCGGCATCGCGTCCTTTTTCAAGGCACCTTTTTGCGGGTGCGGATCCGGAAAGAAGCACCTGTCGGAACAGAAGAATTTCTCATCGATCCTGACGTCTCGAGTGGAAAATCTCCGCAGGGCCACGAGAATATCGATAGGGGCAGTGCGGGGCGATCGTCTCTTCACACGCTGCAAATACCGCGCGACCCAGCGAGCCAACCGATAAGAAAACCTGTCCAACCGGCGGGCGAGGAACCCTTCTATGAACTTCGTCGGCAAGATCTTTGTGATGCTGATTCTCGTCATGAGCCTCGTGTTCATGAGCTTCGCGATCGCCGTCTATTCGACGCACCGCAACTGGAAGGAAGAAGCGAAAGACCTCGAACGGCAGCGGGTGGAGGTGGAAGCTCGTAACAACGAACTGAATCAGACGCTGGAAAACCTCAAAACGGAGATGGCAACGGAGCAACAAGCAGCCCAAGCACAAATCGCCAAACTGGAAACGATGCGCGACGCGCTGCAGAAGCAGCGCGCCAGCGACGAGCAGCGTCTGGCGCAACTTGTGGGACAGAATACCGAACTGACCGGCACCGTAGGCGCGACACAACAACGGCTCACCGCGCTGCTGCAAGAAGTTTCCCAGCTGCGCCAAGAAATCATTGTCGCTCAGACCGAACGGGACCGACTGTTTGCCGATGTTCTGGAGACAACCGAACAACTGCACGATTCCCACGCGCAGTTGGTCCGCGCCAAGGAAACGCAACTGCAGCTGGCCCGCGATGTGGCGCGTTACAAACAGGCAGTCGAAGGCGCCGGGATCGATCCCGAAGCGCCCACCGACGGCGCGCCCCCGGAGGTACAGGGCCAAGTAACGCAGGTATCGGGCAATCGGCTGATCGAGGTCTCGCTGGGCTCGGATGACGGACTACGCACCAGCCACACCGTGCACGTGTATCGTGGCAATTCGTATCTTGGCAAGGCGGAAATCCTGCGTACGGCGCCCGACCGTGCGGTGGGACGCATCTTGAAACCATATCAAAAGGGCGCGATTCGAAAGGGTGACCGTGTCGCAACTCGACTCAAAATCAGCTAACGGTGGACGGGCGGTCATCGTGAAGAAGGCGCGGCCCGACGTCTACACGGTGATGTTGGTCGTCTCCTTCCTGGCCATCTCGATTGGCTGCCTGTTCTTGTACCTCGAGATCCTTACCTACGGCGGCCTCGGCGCGGTCAAGGGACCCATCTAACGCCGATCCCACGCCAGCAAAGGCAGAGCTTGCTCGGCGCGTCTCGGGCGCCGCGCTGCCGCAGTACGGACGGCCGGGAACCGCTCAGTCGCGCTGTGTGACGACGTACGATCCGTGAAAGCTCACGAACGGTACGTCGCCCGGCGGAATGTGCACGCGGATTTCGATCTTGGCTTGCCGTTTGGCCCGCAGCATTTCCAGAAAATATTGTTCGTCTGCGGCCGATATGGGCAACGTTTGGGCCAGAATGTCCGAAGATTCGATCGGCTTCAGATAGCGGATCGCGCTGCGACGGATGACGATGTCGCCTCTCATTCCATGTTGCCGTACCAGCAGCAGCACGCGGCCCCAGCCGGCAATCGTACACAGAGCGTTGAGGCTACCGGCGAATGCCGTGTCCTGGTGATTGCGGTTCAGATGCAGGGGAGCTGCCAGCGTGAGCTGCTGCTGATCGTACGCCCGTACGTCGAATCCCATTTTCGCACAGACGGGTATTCCTCGGGCCAGCGTCGCGCGCAACTCTTCCAGAAACCGATCGGGCATACGTTCATTTGCCGTTGAGCATTCCATGGCAAGCGGCGGAAGGGACGCCACGCAGGCGACTCATGCTAACGTATGGACTGGCAGCGTGCCAGCCAGACTGCGGCACGGCGCCGTGCGGCGCACCGCGCGGAGGCAACCCACCGGGGTCAACGCCTCCCTCAGCGCACCGCCTCTTTCAACATCAAGCTGTTGGGGACGCTGCGACGGTGCATCAGCCCTTCCTCCTCCGTTTCGACTACCGTGGCCATAGGCCCCACTTCGCGCACCGTCCCTTCCACACCGCCGACCGAGACGTGGTCGCCTGCGGTGAATCGCTGCCGTACGTAGTAACCGGCCAGGATCCCGGCCACCACTTCGCGCCCTCCCAGACCCAGAGCCAGTCCCAGGCCCACGGCCAAAGCGCCGAAAGCCATCAGAATCAACTTCTCCAGCAGCTCGAGTTGCAGCCCCAGGTGGCCCGCGGCTGCGAGAAACGTGATCAGCGTCAGGATGTAATAGCAGCCATTGGCGAGGTATTCGGCATAGGTCACCCCGATCCGGTCCGCGCTGGTCGCCACCACGCCGCGGAAAAACGACGCCACGAGCAACCCGATCACCACCACGACGATGGCCATCAATAGCTTCGGAATATAGGCGACGACGTCTCGCATGGCCTCCGACACGGCGGGCAAGCCCAACACTTTAAATGCCGCCATGACGGCCACACTCATCAGCAGCCAGAAGACGATCAATCCAATAATGGCGGGGACCGTCCGGCCGATGCCCACCTGGCGCATGGATTCGGTCAAGCCGCTGCGATCCGATGCACGCTGCAGCCCCAATCTATGGGCCAGTGCCGTGGTCACCTTCTGCAACAGCTTGGCCGCCAGGAAACCGACGACGAGAATGACGGCCATCGCCAGAACGTTGTCCGCCATGGCGGCGATCTGGAAAAACGACTCTTGAAACGTCTCCGCAACGGTTGTCCAGAAACGGCCAATCGATTCCGTGTTATTGCCCGGACTGCCTTGGGCAAGGACACCGTTCGCAGGTCCGTGTAACCGCACAATGGATATCGTATTCACGGGCTCATCTCCTGCGCGATGTCTTTTCGGAGTGGATAGTCGTTCTATGCAATGTCGTTTCCACCCTGCGGTGGCCTGGATCGGCGACGAGGCGGGCTCGTGTGCGCTACGTCGGCAGTGGCCCGAAACAACTCCCAGGCAGCCGCCGGCAATCCACGGACCGCAAACTCGGCCAAATGCAGCGCCAGCAGGAAATGGTTGACGCGTGCATGCACGCCCTGGTCAAACGTTTCCGGAACCGGAGGCACCTCCGCATCCTGGAGTTGGTGTCGCCAATCCGCGTTCATGCAACGGCCTCCGAGTGCTGCTGCTTCAAGCGCTGTCTGGCCCGGCTGATACGCATCTTGCATGCGCTGACGGACATCAGAAAAACCTCCGCCAGTTCGTCGTAGGAATAGCCCTCGGCATATTTCATGATCAGCAGGGCCCGATCTTCTTCGGATAGTTTCGCGAGTAGGTGGTCCAGATCCACGCCCTGGTAGTTATCCGCGCCGGTTGCTTTGGCAGGCACTGCTTCGATGGCTTCTTGCTCGACGAGTCGCACGCGGCGCTGGCGGCGTCCCCGACTGCGACGGTGCGTCAGGCACGTGCGCAAGGCCACCCCGAACACCCACGTGGAATATTTGCTCCGCCCCTCGAATTGCTTCCGAGCGACGAAGAGCCGGACGAAAACATCCTGGGCAGCGTCCTGGGCATCGTGCGCGTCGCTCATCAACCGATAACACGTCCTCCACACGCGTTCGCGATACCGTCCCATCAACTCGCGGAATGCGAGGCCATCCGAGCCCTCTCGCGCGGCAGCAAGAGCCAGCTCTTCATCCGTCTGCAAGGCGTCGTCCAAGAAGCCTCCCGTTGCGGGCGCCTTCCCGCGCCCGCCACAGCAGTGGGTTGCCGCCGATCGCTCGGCGGTCACCAAAAAAGGTAGACCGAATGGGCCCGGAGCTAAAGATCAGCTTGCAGGCCCCGCGCCGGCATCCTCCCGGTGGCTCCGCCGCCGCAATAGTGATCGGTGGCTCGGTGCCACGTTGCGGGCGCGGTGTCCGGGCAGCCAGCGGGCGGCTCCGGGGGGTATTCCGCCGCCTTCGGCGACGGAGGCCGTCCGGCGGGCGAACGAAGTCTGGTACCATCCAACGGGACGCGGCGTCACGGCGGCGTTGTCGGCAGAAGCTTAGAAAAAGAGCCCGGAAAGAAACTTCGCACGCGAACCAAGGGCTACCATTTGAGCCCGAAGCGTTCGCCGCCGGCACCGTGGTCCAGGCCGCCCCTCAATCGACGCGAATCCTTTTCGCGGGCCGCCGCGTTTGAGCTGGCATCCTTTCCGGCGGCCGTTTCGCCCCTGAGCGGACGCGGCTGCGGCTCCGCCGGACGCGGCTCGAGCGCCTTGCGGGACAGCGATATCCGCTGCGCGGACACGTCGACCGACTGGACCTGTACTTCCACCTCCTGGCCTTCCTGGAGAACGTCCGACACGCGGCCGACTCGCTTGTGAGACAGCTCCGAGATATGGATCAGTCCCGATACGCCGGGCTCCAGACGCACCAGCGCGCCGAAATCCATGATCTTGGAAACGATGCCCTTGACTCGCGTGGACACCGGGTATCTCTGTTCTGCCTGTTCCCAGGGGCTATCCATCAAATCGCGGTATGCCAGACTGATCCGCTGCGCACTGCGATCGATCTTGTTGATGCGAACCTGCACTTTCTGTCCGACTTCGAGCACTTCCCGGGGATGATTCACGCGTTCCCATCCCAGCTGGCTGACGTGGATCAGGCCGTCGACGCCTCCCAGGTCCACAAATGCGCCGAAGTCCTGAAGGTTCCGCACAACCCCCTCGCGGATCTGACCCACTTCCAGCGCTTCCCACACTTTCTGTTTCTCTTCGGCTTTCTCGCGCTCGAGCACCGCACGACGGCTCAATACCAGGTTTCGTTTCTTGCGTTTGGATTCCGTGACCACGCAAACGAGCTTTTGACCTACGTACTTGTCCAGATCGTTGGTCCGGAACAGCGAAACCTGGCTGGCGGGCACAAAACCCCGGAGCGATCCCACCTTACACACCAGACCGCCCTTGTTGTGGCCCGTCACGGTCGCCTCGACCATGGTTCCTTCAGTCACCTGGCTCCAGTCACCGACATCGACTACCGCGCCGGGAAGCGTGAGCTTGTACAAACCTTCCTGCGAGTCGAACACCCTTACATCCACTTCGACAACGGTGCCTTCGTCGGGAATCTTCTGGAATTGGTTTCCAGGCACCACTCCCTGGTTGCGTCCCCCCAGATCGACGAACACATCGTCGCCGCGCACACTGACGACGCGTCCTTTCACTCGACTGTCCGGCTCAAGTTCCTGCGCGGCGGAGGGGGCCGAATCCAGAAGTTGTTCGACGGACGCTTCGCCCACGGCATCCTGAAACTGCTGTTCCAGTTCAGGCGGCAGCTGTTGGCGGGGGTTGGGGCGTGCCACAGGCGGCCCTTGACGGTCGGCCGCGGGCTCAGCAGAATCGCCGGCCGCGGACTCCGGTTGGGGTCGGGCCTTCGCCTTCGTTTCGCCATCGCGAAGCGAACCGATCTTCACGCGGAACGGAACCCCGGAACGCGGCGTCCGGGCCTCGGCCGGCGAAGCACTCTCGGCCGACTCCTGCTCGGGATCCGGCGCGGATGCCTGTTGCGGGTCCTGCGCATCGTCCGCCGAGCGTTGTCCGTTCTTCGACGTGGGCGGAACCTCTCCGTCCAGATCATTCTTTACGGCGCTGTCTCGGACTTGTGCGTCCGGGTGATGCGATTTCATTGGCGAGTGCGCCGTTTCATTCGTCGGATTCGTCATTCCGCCACTCTTGGTGTCAAACGCTACATTCCCTACAAGCAACAAGTCTATCAACCGCAGTATCGCGCCCGCAACGCAATTGGCGGTTCCATCGCCACGTTTTCGTAAGAACCTCGTCGCCGGGCACCCTCCATCGCCGCAGGCGAACATCACCGGCCGCCTCCTGGCGTCGTCGGTCGGAACCGTCCGCCGCGTGAAGTTTTTACGAATTCTCGCCGCCTGCGAGCGGTTGACATGGGGGCGTTGTTGCTCCATCCGCGGCGATCGTGCCGGGAAAAAGGGTCGCGTGCGAGCTAACGACGACCTTCTTCCTAATCGTAACTCCTTTTTGAACGAAATCGCGGCACATGGCGTGCATGCCGGCGCTGCCGTCCGGCACGTGCACCATGAGCTATATACTTCAAGACGGGAACCTGCGGCCTGTTGAGGTTACTCTACGAGAGCCGCTGCCTCCATTCGGGAGTGGACGGAACATGGGAGCACTTTCTCCGGCGATCACCGGATTCCAAGCGTTTTCGGCCGCAGCGCGCGACGGGGAAATGCCCCAGGGCGTCGCGATGAGTGGGGGCGTGGGGGATGGCGTCGCTCCGGCGGGGGGGAATCCGACCACCGGCGCCGCGACCCTGGACCAGGTTGATCAGATCCTGACCGCGACGCATCTGGCTGCCGCGCGGTGTACGGACGACCTCCTGCACGCGGAACGCACGGCGGCGGCATCCCGTTGAACGGCGTTGGTCGCGCCCGACGTTCTGGTGCGCCGTGCGAAACGAGAATTTACGCTCCGCTCGCGTCGAGGCCGTGGTTCAGACCCTGCAGATCGTCAGGCACGAAGCGGCCGTCTTTGCGAATCAGTTCATCGTCGAACCAGATTTCACCCCCACCGTAATCGGAACGCTGGATCAGCACCAGATCCCAATGGATCCGGCTTCGGTTACCGTTGTCCGCTTCATCGTACGCATTGCCGGGGGTGAGGTGGATCGAGCCGCCGATCTTTTCGTCAAACAACGTATCGAGCATGGGATGCCGCACGTTGTTGTTGCAGCCAATGGACCACTCGCCTACGTAGCGCGCGCCGTCATCGCTGTCGAGGATCCGGTTCAGCTTGTCATCGTGACGTGAACTGGTGGCGTGGACGATTTTTCCCTCCTGGAATTCAAAGCGAATGCCCTCGAAGACCGTGCCCTGATATCGCGACGGCGTATTGAATTGAATGGTTCCGTTGACACTGTCCCGAACGGGAGCAGTAAACACCTCGCCGTCCGGGATGTTGTACTCACCCGAGCACGGCACGACCGGGACGCCCGCTGTGGAAAACTCCAGGTTGGTGCCCGGTCCGACCAGTCGTACTTTGTCGGCGGCTTCCATGCGTTTCGCCAGCGGCCTTTGGTCCCTGGCCATCTTCGCGTAGTCGGCCGTGCAGACCTGGAAATAGAAATCTTCAAAGACTTCCGTGCTCATGTCGGCCGCCTGCGCCATGGAAGCCGTTGGATAGCGCAGGACTACCCACCGAGTGTGGCGGACGCGGACCTGGGAGTGTACCGGCTCCCACCAGTGTTTTTGGTACCGATCCATACATGCGAACGGCACGTCGGAAAAGATGCTGCTGTTCGCAGCGCCGCGGATGCCGATGTATGCATCCATTTTTTCCATTCGCAATCGTTCGCACTCTCCCGCCAGTGCCAGAGCGGCGTCAGAACCGTACCGGTAAAGCGATCGCAACACTTCATTGTTTTTCCAACTGACCAGCGGACGGGCGTCCCTGTCAGCAACCCGTTCGATCAGGTGGCAAACGAGCCGGGTATCGGGAAGATCGGTGGCTTCGATCAGCACGTTCTGACCGGACTGCACCCGGCAGCTGTGCTGCACGAGGATTTCCGCCAACTGTTCGATACGCGGATCGTTCATCGGTTCGCGGTGGGAAAGGAAAAAGTTGCCTGCCCAGCACCCCACTCACCAAGAAATCTTTTTTTGAAAGCACGCGTATACGAGGCGCGCCGAGCGTGCGGTTGCCGCCGGAAAACCTTTTCTATCATTAGCGAGCATGATACGATGACATGGGAGGGTTGGGCAAGGCGTTGAGCGTGGAGGCGCTGTGCTATCCGGCGGCGTGACTGCCGCCACGGTGTTGCGCACCACATGGCCGATACCGGACGTTGGCTGGAAAATGCTGAACCTCCGGCCGTTCGTCTGTCGAGGCGTATCCAGCGAGACCCCATCATGAAGACCGATCCAACGCACGAGACGGCCGACGACGAAGCCTCGTTTGCCGAAGCCGCGCTGAAGCTGGGCGGCAAGAGCGACGAAGAAATCCGCCGCACGGGGGCGATCGATGTTGCCGACGATGAGGTGGAAACGCTCTTTGCGCCGCAATACCAGACGGTGCACAGCCCGGTCCACCGCGCGGTCTGGGATCGCGAGGTCCCCGTGGAGTTATTCAGGAGCAGCCCGCCCGTAACGCCTCCTCAAGTCGAACAAGTCATGCAGCGTTCGCTCGACGTCGTGCGTCGGCACGTCGAGTCTGGAACGGTATTGAACGAGCAAGGCAAGATAGCCGAAACCGTGACGGGCGACCTCGCGGAAGTGGGCTATTGGGGATTGCTCGTGGACGAACGGTACGGTGGTTCCGGCGCGCCGTTCGCCAGTTTCGCTCCCTTTCTAACCGAGATGGCGATGCTCGATCCGACCGTCGCGGGCTTGGCATCCGTGCACGGATGCATCGGCGCGGTCGACCCGGTCCGCACATTCGGCAGCCCAGAGCAGAAGCAGCGTTTTTTGCCCGGCCTGGCCGATGGAAGCCGGCTTTCGGCGTTCGCCCTCACGGAACCTGGCGCCGGTTCGGACCTGACCCAACTGCGCACGACCGCCGAACGTGACGGCGACGAATTCGTGGTTCACGGCGAGAAGCTGTTTATCACCAATGTAGTGCCGGGCCGGACGATCGGCCTGGTGTGCCTGATCGAAGGTCGGCCGGCGGTGCTGGTCGTGGAACTGCCGCCGGAAGAGAACGAACGATTTCAATTAAAGCGGTATGGCCTGTGGGCGCTCAAGCATGCCCACAACATGGGCATCCGGTTTCGAGGCCTGCGGGTGCCCGCGGATAATTTGTTGCAGCCGGTACGGGGTGACGGACTGACAATCGCTTACCACGGGCTGAACCTCGGTCGCGTGGCGCTTTGCGCGAGTGCCGCCGGGATGATGCGGATCATGATGGCCAACATGCTTCCGTGGGCGAAGTTCCGCCAGACATACGGCGCGGCGATCGCATCGCGGGAACTCGTGCGACGCAGATTGGGGCGTCTTGCCGGTCTGATCGTGGCCTGCGATGCCCTCGTCCACTGGTGTTCGGGCTTGATCGACCGCGGGTACCGGGGGGAGATGGAGTGCGTTGTGGCCAAGATTTTCGGCAGTGAATCGCAGAAGGAAGCGGCGGTCGAACTGTTGATGAAGACCCACGGCGGACGATCGTTTCTCCACGGCCACCTGTTCGGCGACAACGTGCACGAATTTCTGGCTCCCTGCATCTACGAGGGTGAGGGCGAAATGCTGGGACTTGGACTGTTCAAGTCACTCGTCAAACATCACGGCAAGACCTATTTCGAGCCGATAGGGCGCGCGCTGCAGGCGGCGGGTATCAAGAAGCCCAATCCGTTGAATCCTCTTCACGCGTGGGCGTTGCGGAAGGCGGTGACGCCCTACGCGCGATGGACCATCGGCCGCAGGCTGCAACGCCCGAAACGCCCGTCGCTGCCCGACATGCCGCGCGCGTTGCGCGCTCACGCCGAGACGGCGGCAGCTCGGCTCCACCGCTGCGGTCTGGAAGTCAGCCAGGCTATGAGCAAACACCAGCTCGCGCTGGCCGATCGGCAATGCCGCATGGCCGAGCTGTCCCGGCGCGTGCAGGACCTTATGACCATGCTGTGCACGAGCCTCTACGCGGCGGACCAGCACGACGAACTCGTGCGGGATGCGGCCGATATTCTTTGCCAGGATCTGGATCGACGCTTGAGCGGCAAAAGGCCTCCCGACCGCTATTACCGCCAAGTCACGCGACTCGGCGAAGCGATCGTGGACGGAGGCTTTCGGTCCATCGCAGGCATCCAACCCGACCAGATCCTGATGCCCTACGACACTTCTTGAGCAAGGGCCGCCCGCCGTGACTTCTCAGGGACGCTTCGCCGTTATTCTCGCCGCAGCGGGCAAGAGCCGGCGTTTTGCCGACAAGCACTACAAGAAACCCTTCGCGCCGCTGGAGGGAAGGCCCGTCTGGATGCACAGCGCGGAGAAGTTTCTCAACCGCGACGACTGCGTGCAACTGATCATGGCCATCGCTCCGGAGGACCGAGAATACTTCAACATGAAGTTTGCCGCCAACGTGGCCATCCTGGGTGTGGATATCGTGGACGGCGGCAAAGAGCGGACCGACTCGGTCGCAGCCGCCCTGAATCACGTCAAAGACCGGGCGGACCACGTGGCGGTGCACGATGCCGCTCGGCCGTGCCTGGTCGACGCATGGATTTCGGCCGTGTTTGCAGCCGCGGTGGAGACGGGGGCCGCGATACCGGCCGTTCCCGTAACCGGCACGTTGAAACGGGTGGGACGCGATCGCGTTGTTGAGCAGACCGTCTCCCGCGATCGATTGTGGGAAGCGCAGACGCCGCAGGCATTCCGCCGTGACTTGCTCGAAGAAGCCTACGCCGCACGCCAAGGTTCGGCAGCCACCGACGATGCCCAGTTGGTTGAGCAACTGGGTCACGCCGTCACCGTCGTTCCGGGATCGAGCATCAATCTTAAGATCACGTCGCGACAGGATCTGCGACTGGCCGAAGCAGCATTGAAAGCGCTGCCCAAGCCCAAGCTGTCTGGACCCGGCCATCCCTTCGCCGATGACAGATGGCGTTGACTCTGAAACGCACCTTCCTGCGGTCCGCCAAATCGGTCATCATAGGCAGCGACCCCCACTTCCGCGACCCGCAACAGAAAACGAGCCCCGTGACATGCAGCCATGACGGACCTGGTCGATGATCTGCGGTGGCGTGGGTTGATTCATCAGTCGACCGACGATGACGGACTACCGGACTGGTTGGCCGGCGAGAGCCGCCGCGTGTACGCCGGCTTTGACCCTACGGCAGACAGTCTCCATGTTGGCAGTCTGCTGCCGCTGCTGGTTCTGCGTCGGTTCCAGCAGGCCGGCCATCGCCCCATTGCCCTGGTCGGCGGGGCCACCGGAATGATCGGCGACCCAAGCGGTAAGAACGAAGAACGCAACCTGTTGTCCATTGACACGCTGTGCCACAATGTGGACGCGATTCGCGGACAAATCCAGTCGTTTCTCGACTTCAATTCGGCCGGCAACGGCGCGATTCTGGTCAACAACCTCGATTGGATGCGCCCCGTGGCCTACCTGGATTTTCTGCGCGACGTGGGGAAAAACTTTCCCGTGAACGTCATGCTGGCCAAGGATTCCGTGAAAACCCGTCTGGCGCGTGAGGACGGTGGTATCAGCTACACCGAATTCAGCTACATGCTGTTGCAAGCCTACGACTTTGTCTATCTCTACGACCGGTTCCAATGCGAATTGCAAGTAGGGGGGAGCGACCAGTGGGGAAATATCACGGCCGGCATCGACCTGGCGCGCCGCATGCGCGGCGTCCAACTCTATGGCATGACGTGCCCGCTGCTGACCAAGAGCGACGGCTCCAAGATGGGCAAGACGGAACAGGGCGCCATCTGGCTTTCCAAAGACAGGACGAGTCCGTACGAATTCTATCAGTACTGGATCAACGTCGACGATGCCGACGTTGGGGCGTGCCTGCGTAAATTGACGGACTTGTGTCGTGAAGAAATCGACGACCTGGATGCCGACCGCGAACGAGCGCCGGAACGTCGTGCAAGCCAGACGCGGCTCGCGCAGGAAATGACGCGCCTGGTCCACGGAGGAGAGGGGCTTGCGATCTCCGAACGCGCGACACAGGTCTTCTTCGGCGCTGAGTTCGGCGATCTGGACGATCGACAATTAGGCCAGATCTTTGCGGACGTTCCCAGCCGGCGAATCGCGCGTTCCCGCCTGCAAGATGGCTGCCTGCGTATTGTCGACGCGCTCGTCGAGTCAGGCCTGGCGAAAACCAAGAGCGAGGCTCGCCGTACGGTGCAGCAGGGAGGCGCTTATTTGAACAATCAGCGCGTCACGAGCGTGGACCGCGTGCTGGCCGAACCCGACCTCGACGGCCGAACGATCCTTGTGCTTAGGACCGGCAAAAAACGCTACGCGCTGCTGCGATTCACCGAATGAAGCGATCCGTTCCGCCTGTCGCTTGTGGCATCCCGGGCAAATTCGCCTTGACGAGCCCGCAAAACGCCCCTAGGTAGTGACCGGCGGGCTGCGGCGGGCGACGAGACCACGGTCGGCGCGGCTAAAGCAGGTCTCAGTCGGATGTTTCCCATTCCCAGCCGATTGACGTTGGAACGCGGGTGAGGCAAACCGAATACGCGAGTGCGACACGCACTGGCAGGGCTTCCAGAGGAGATTTCGGGGGCCCCATGACCGGGAAAATCGACCCGTCCATCCTCTTCTTGTCGCCGTGCGGCGCTGTTTCCGAGTAACGCTCCATCATGCGAACGAAGGCGATTCTCGTCGGCGGCTCGATCCTGATCACCGGCGCCGCGGTGACGGCTTTGTGGCTTGCTTACCGCGCCACCCAGGTCGTCCCCGATTTCTACCAATCCGTCATGGTGCACGATGTCGATTGCCAGGCGCGCGCGGGAGCCGAGTTGGAAAGCCGCGGAGCCACGTTGCTGGGCGATGTTCAGCGAACCGGTACATGGGAAGCCACATTTACCGCCGAGCAACTCAACGGCTGGCTGGCTACCCAGCTGAAGCGGAAGTTTCCTGATTTGTTGAGCAACGCAGTACACCAGCCCAGACTCGCCCTCCGCAACGGCCGCATCGATCTCGGATTTCGACTCCATCGGAAGAGCTTCACATCCGTTGTTTCCGTCCAGCTTGGCATCGGCATGGCAGAGCCCAATGTCATCGCTTGCCGCGTCCACGGCGTACGCGCGGGAACACTGCCTCTGCCGCTCAAATCCGTATTGGATGAAATCTCGCGGTTGGCCCGCCATTGGGAACTGGACATCCGCTGGGCTCAATCCGAAGGCGATCCGGTAGCGTTAGTGACATTTTCCACTCCCGATGATGACGTTCGCGCACGCACGCTCGAAGAATTCGTGCTGCTCGACGACATGCTGTACGTGGCCGGCAGGACCGTGCCGCTCGACACAGCGGCTCACACCAGCTCCACGCTGAAGTAACTCCCCTCCGCCGCCCGGCGGGCGCGAGCACCGCGGTGCCGCCTTCCGCGCCGTGCGTCAGCCGCGCCCGGGGCGCGTTTCCCGCCGCGCGGGTCCACAGCCGGCGAAACCGTGAAAGGTGTATGTCCAGCACATTCCTTCCGCGTCAAGCTTCAGCAACGTGATCGTGCCCGCCAGCCGAACGCCCCGCACGCAAAGCGCGACGACGTCTTCACGCTCGCTCGCCACCGTGTAGATGCCATGGTCCCAACGCGTGACCCGACCCCGATTCAACGACAGCGGCCCTTCATAGTCGAGATACACCTTGCGGTGGTCCTGAAGCGCTTCGCACCGCATCGGTCCGCGGACAACAGGGACCTCGGGCAGCACCCATGTTCGCAATTTCGCCGGTTGTTCGATCATCAAGTCCCAATGCGAAACGCGTGGCGACCGCGCGGGACATTCGTGATACAAAATCACATAGCGGGCCATCATGCCGCTCGAGGGGTCATGGATGCGGAACGGGCCGTCCGCGGGCGATTATCGACAACCCCGCCTGCAGATGCCAGTCGTGCCGCGTGCGCGCTTGCAGTGCCGGACGCAAAGGTCGGCCAGCGTCATGCGACTCGTTGGATCACCGACACGCGAAGCCATGACGGTGCCGCGCAGCGGCAAACGCCACACGGGGCCTTCGTGGGACGCGCTGCAACGGCGCAAAACGCTCGCTCGGACACGGGCCGGGCGCCGCAAGCCGATGGACCACCAGTCAGGGCGACACCGGTGCGTCAACGATGTCCGTCTGTTCGCCGACGGTGATGGCACGGGCCAGCCCCGGGCTCTGGACTTCTGCGACCACGTCCGCCCGTGCTACCCGGTGGGTATGGAAGACGATCAGCAGCGCGACCGTTTCACCCGGCAACACCTCGGGGATCGTGGCGAAACGCAATTCACCGTCGCCGAGACGGTAATCCAGGGACGTTCGAAATTCTGATTCCGCCGGCGTCAGGTCGCTCGGGAACCGCACGTTCAGTTCCACGTCGCGGGCGATTCCCTCACCCAGGTTCTTGATCAACACCTGGTACTTCGCCTGGCCACCGACATAGACCGGATCGCCGAGGTCGGCGATCGTTAAGCCCAGATTGCTGGTCAGTTCCGGGCCCGCTTCCGTATCGGGCTGATCGCGCGGCGCGCCGTCGGCCGGGGGGGCATCGGCGGGCAGGTCGAGCGGGGACGGGCTTGGCTGATCGGATGGCGGCGCGGGGCGCGGAACGGAAGGTTCCGGGCGCGACGTACCCGGTGACGTGTCCGGCGGCGCCGCCGAGGGGGTCTCGGCGGGCAGGATCCGCAGGCACGCCTCGGTGGCGATCGGCGGGTGTTGGTCGCAGGTGACGACGACGTGGTTGCATGCCCTGCCGGTTGGGGCCACGCAATCGCATTGCACCTGCAACGTGTGGATCCTTCCCGGTTCCAGACGGGCGAGCCGCCATAGCAGTTGTTCGTCGCCTGGACGCGGTGGATCAAATCCCTCGGTTGCATCGGTCGGACGGAGTGCAAGTTCATACGTGTCGGTGATCCGCAAACCGGTCACCGGCACATCGCCGGTGTTGGTGACCGTAATCTTGAATTCCGCCCGTTCGCCCACATGCCGTGTCTTGGCGTCTACCTGTTTCTTGACGTCAATGGCCGCCTGGGACTCCGTCGGCGGCCGATCGGCAGGGGCCGACGGCCCGGCTGCCGGCGCGGCGTTGATACACTGCCGCGCTGCTTCCCGCACGCCGCCGTCTCCGCGGATTTCCACGGTGTGGCACAAGCGGCCGGCCTTGGTAACCCTGAAGTTGACGTAAACGCTCGTCGACGCTCCCGCGTCAAGGGTCCCCAGCGATCGTTCGATGGGACTTGCGCCGCGAACATGCTCGAGACCTTCTTCGAACGTATCGGTGATCGTCAGGCCCGTGGCCGGGGCAGCACCGCTGTTCGTCACGACAACTCGAAAACGGACATTCGCTCCGACCTGCGCCTGGTCCGGTCCGCTGAGCTGCAATTCGACTCCCGGCGCGGCAATGCGTGTCGAAGCGCAGTCGCGAACGGTAGCTCCACTGGATAGAGACAGGCTCGAACATACATCGATCGTTCCGCGGCCACCGATCTGGAAATCGACGGCCACGCTCTGCGTACCCCCCGGTGGAATCGAGTCCAGTTGCCACACCAGCTCCGCGCCCGTGGCACGCGCTTCCGGGCGGCTGTCGATGTAGGTTAGCCCCGCCGGTACGGCAATCCGCAATAGTGCGTCTTGCACGACGCCGGCCGTCCCGTTCGTCACCTCAACTGAGTACGTGGCCGTCGCGCCGGGACTGGCCTGACTGGGCCCCATCGTATTGACGACAACATTCGGTTGCGCCGGACTGGTCGAAGCAGGCGGCGGAACGGGCTGCGACGGGACAGTGGTGGAGGGTGCCGTGTACGCAAACGGAGGCGCGACCTGTGCCGGGGCCGCGCCGACAGGTGATTGCGGCCATGCAAAGATCCGCTCACCCGTCGGATCGATACGGGGCCACCGCCAACTGGCGCAGCCCGTACACCAGCTGGCGCATAGCGCAACAGCGATCGCGATTCGCCCGAGTTTCCCACAGGAACCGGCCATCCGGCTTGCCCCATAACAGGCAGGCACGCGGGCACACGCATCGGCTGCCCCTGATTTCTGAATTGCTTTCATGAGCGCAGCATGATGGCTAGCCGGCGCGATGTGCCCGCACTGGTCGCTCCGGCCTTCATGCAAGCGCCGACCTGCGGGTGCAACCGTGCAGTGACCGTCCGTCCGGCACGAAGTAACTCCGTGCCTCGCAGGGTTGCCGCAGAACCGGCAAAGTGGGCGCTGGTCCGTCTGAAACCGGCCACACCGGTACGCAAGCGTACCGCACATTTTGTGCACGTGTCGGACTTTGGCAACATCACTTGTTTCGTTTTTGGCACATGTTAGAACAGGTGGTAACGGTTGTATGAGTCGATTGCGTTTTTTGAGCAACGTCGACACGCCAGCAGGCACGCCGAAACCCAACGCACGCGTGAGGCCGCCGGGCAGAGTGACCACACCGGAGCGGACGGTCGTCTGGTCCAGGCCGGGACCAACCGCTGCTAGCGTCGCCAGCTGCTCTTGGCACTGTGTTACAATGCGGCCTTTTCCTCTCCGGGCAACTTCATGACACGATACGGGACGGTGGCCATCGTGGGCCCGGGGCTGATCGGGGCCTCCGTGGGTCTGGCACTGCGACGCGGCCCGTGGGCTCGGGAAGTGGTGGGCATCGGACGGAAGGCGGCGAGCGTGCGGAAGGCGGCCTCGTGCGGGGCCGTGGACCGGACGACGACGGATCTGGAGCGTGGCGTAGCGGGGGCCGATTTTGTGGTGGTCTGTACCCCGGTGTCGTCGATCGCCGCCGTGGTCCGCGACGTTATCCGATCCTGCCCGCCAACCGCCATGGTCACCGATGCCGGCAGCACGAAGGCCCGCATCGTGCAGGACGTGCAGCGCTGTTTTGCCGCCGCCACGGCGCACCAGCGAGCCATGTTCGTGGGCAGTCATCCGCTGGCCGGTGACCACCGGGCGGGAGCCGCATTTGCGCGGGCGGACCTTTTCGACGGTCGCGTTGCGGTCGTCACGCCCCATGCCCATGCGCCCACGTCGCGCGTCAACCGGGTCCGGGCGTTCTGGCGAACGCTCGGTGCCCGCGTGCTGACGATGTCGCCCGCAGAACACGATCGCGGACTGGCGGCTGCAAGCCACGTTCCACATGTTGTGGCTTCGGCATTGGCCTCGGCCACTCCGGCCAACGTGTTGCAACTGGTCGCCGGCGGTTGGAGAGATGCCACGCGGATCGCGGCCAGCGATCCCGAACTGTGGCAGCAAATTTTGTTCGCCAACCGTTCGCATGTGCTGCGGAGTTTGAACCGCGTGGAGCGCAACCTGCGCGGTCTTCGCGAGGCCATCGACCGGCAGAACACGAAGCAACTGGTGCGTTTGTTGAGCGAGGCCAAACGACGTCGAGATGCTGTGGGAAGTTGACATCTACCCGGCGGCCGAGCAACCGGATCGGGTGGCACTGGATGTTGCCCGCGAGGCCTCGGACCTTGGCCTGGCCGACGCGATTGCCGTTTCATCGGCGCGGGGCTATTTGATCGAGGGCGCGCACATCGGCCGCGATCAGCTGTGTGATCTGGCACGACAGTTGCTCGCCGATACGGTCGTCGAACGGTTCGTCGTCGACCGTGTCGGGGCAGACGCTCTGCAGCAGGCGCCCGAGGGTCAACCGCATCTCGTTTACGTGCTGCTCAAGCCCGGAGTCATGGACCCGGAAGCGGAAAGCGCGCTGAAAGCCATCGGCGACTTCGGCGTACAGGCGACCGCCGTCCGCACACTTTCCAAATACTGGATTGGCCCCCTGAGTCGCCAGCAGCTCGAGCGACTCGCCAATAAGGTCCTGGCCAACGATGCCATCCAGCAGGTGCATTACGGTCCGCTGCCCTTGGATCGGATCCAACCGGCCGACACCTACCGTTTCACGCGGACGGAGATGGAAATTGCCGGACTAGACGATCGCGAACTGAAAGCACTCAGCCGCCGGGGGCAACTCTATCTGCAGCTCGCCGAGATGCATGCCATCCAGGATTACTTCCGAAACCTCGACCGTGCGCCTACCGATATCGAACTGGAAACGATTGCCCAGACCTGGAGCGAACATTGCAGCCATAAGACCCTGGCCGGGCGTATCGACTATCGCGATGAGCGGCAACAGCGCACGTTCCACAACATGCTCAAGGAAACGATCTTTGCCGCGACGCAGCGGATACGCGAAGAATTGGCATCGCGCGATTGGTGCGTCAGCGTGTTTCGCGATAATGCGGGCGTCGTCCGATTCGACGAGCATCATCATGTCGTATTCAAAGTGGAGACGCACAATCATCCCTCCGCCATCGAACCGTACGGAGGCGCCAACACGGGGCTGGGAGGCGTCCTGCGTGACACGATGGGTACGGGGCTGGGCGCCAAGCCCGTGGCCAGCACCAACGTATTTTGCGTCGCCCCCCCGGACACCCCTCACGAAAACCTGCCGCCCGGTGTGCTGCACCCGCGACGCGTGCTGAAAGGCGTCGTGGCCGGCGTTCGCGACTATGGAAACCGGATGGGCATTCCGACGGTCAACGGCGCGTTGTATTTCGATCAACGATACCTGGGCAATCCGTTGGTGTATTGCGGCAGTGTGGGCATCCTCCCCGCGGACAAATCGTTCAAAAAAGCCCATTCGGGCGACTGGATCGTCACCGTGGGCGGCCGCACCGGACGCGACGGAATCCACGGCGCCACGTTCAGCAGCGCCGAACTGACCAGCCAGAGCGAAGCGTTGTCGGGAGGCGCCGTACAGATCGGCAACGCGATCACCGAAAAAATGATGGCCGACGTTTTGCTGGAAGCCCGTGACCGAGGCCTGTTCCATGCCATCACCGACTGCGGCGCGGGTGGATTCAGCAGCGCCGTGGGGGAGATGGGAGCGGAGATCGGTGCCGAAGTCTGGCTGGAACGCCCACCGCTCAAATATGCCGGGCTTTCCTACACGGAAATCTGGATCTCCGAAGCCCAGGAACGCATGGTGTTGTCCGTCTCCCCCGACCATTGGGATGCCCTGCGTGATCTCTGCGCGAGCGAAGGTGTCGAAGCCACGATCATTGGTCGTTTCGCGCCCACCGGGCGCCTGCTGCTGAAGTACGGCGACCACATTGTCGGCGACCTGTCGATGGAATTTCTGCATGAGGGCCGCCCGCCCGTCATTCGCCCGGCGCGCTATGTCCCTCGCGACCACACCGAACTGCCGCTGCCGGATGACGGATCCCGGGACGCCACGCAGGACGTGCTGCGTATTCTCGGAATGTTGAACGTAGCCAGCAAGGAATGGGTCATTCGCCAGTACGACCACGAAGTTCAGGGAGGCAGTGTGCTAAAGCCGTTGGTCGGTACGCATCGCGACGGACCGGGCGACGCGGCAATTATCCGGCCCCGACTCGACTCCCATCGCGGCATCGTCGTGGCCTGCGGAATGAATCCCCACTACGGAGACATTGACACCTACGCCATGGCCGCCGGAGCGATTGACGAAGCGGTGCGGAACTGCGTGGCCGTCGGCGCGGATCCGCGCCGCGTCGCACTGCTGGACAACTTCTGCTGGGGCAACTGCGAACATCCCGAGACGCTGGGATCGCTGGTCCGCGCCGCCTTGGCGTGCCACGACGTGGCCGTCGCGCTGCAAACGCCCTTCATCAGCGGGAAAGACAGTCTCAATAACGAATACCATTACGAAGAGGCGGACGGGCGCAGGACAGCCGTCTCGATTCCCGCGTCGCTGCTGATTAGCGCGCTGGGCCAGATCGACGATGTGGACGAAGCCGTATCGATGGATTTCAAGCAGGCGGGCAATCGCGTGTTCCTGGTGGGCCTCACCCAAGATGAACTCGGCGGATCCCACTGGTCGCTCATGCGGCAGACCAACGGAGGCCGCGTGCCGCGCGTCGATCCATTGGTGGCCCGCAGCGTCTTCGCCGCGGTGCACGACGCGATCCGCGCGAAGCTGGTCCGCGCGTGTCACGACCTGAGTGAAGGCGGACTGGCCGTGGCCGCAGCCGAGATGGCTTTCTCGGGCATGCTGGGCACGCGCCTGCATCTGGACCGGGTCCCCAACCGCCTGGATTCCACTCCGGCGAACATACCGTTGACCGCGCTGGAGACGATCCTGCTGTTCAGCGAATCGCACACGCGTTTTCTGTGCGAGGTGCCCGGCGATCACGCACAGTCCTTCGGGCGGATCCTGGGAGATCTCCCGCACGCGGATATCGGTGAAGTGACCGACACGTCACGGCTGCAGTTTGTCGGCTTGCCGCGGCCCGCCTCGACGGGCACCGCGCCACCCCTGGTCGTGGACGAAGAGATCACGGAACTGAAACGCGCCTGGCAGTCGCCACTTTCCACTCTGATAGACCACGTTCCAGCCTGACCATGCCCCCGCACGTCCTCGTCCTCCGCGCCCCGGGAACCAACTGCGATCAGGAGACCGCACGCGCCTTCGAGCAGGCAGGCGCGGTGGCCCAGCGCGTCCATATCCTGCGGCTGTTCGAGCGGCCGCGGATGACGGAAGACTTCCAGATCTTGTGCATCCCGGGCGGATTCAGCTACGGCGATGACATCGCCGCCGGCAAGATTCTGGCCGGGCAGATCGCCCTGCACCTGGCCGAACATATCCAGCGGTTCCGCGACGCCGGAAAACTGATCCTCGGCATCTGCAACGGGTTCCAGGTACTTCTCAAGTCGGGACTGCTGCTGGCCGGTGACGACGAGGGTCCGGTGGCCACGCTCACCTGGAATGATTCCGGACGTTTTGAAGCTCGCTGGGTACGGCTCTCGGTCGACGGATCAAAGTGCTTGTTCTTCACCGGCATGCAATCGGCCGTGTTTCCGGTCGCCCACGCCGAAGGCAAATTCGTGGCCCGCCGCGGGCAGAAGCTGGCGGAGCTGGCCCGGTCGGGACATTTCGTGGCCCGCTATCGACCGTGGCGCGGGGACGGCGCAGAGCGCGTTGCGTACCCGGACAACCCCAACGGTTCGCAGGAAAATGTGGCGGCCGTGTGTGACACCACCGGCCGCATCCTGGGAATGATGCCTCACCCGGAACGCTTCGTGCATCCCACGCACCACCCGCACTGGACGCGCCGTCGACCGGACGCGGACGGTTTGCAGGTTTTTCAAAATGCCGTCCGCTGCTTTCTGTAGTGACGACCGGTGGCGGGCAGGCCGATGGACCGGAAGCAACGCGTACCGGTCGTCGCCGCGCACGCCTCCGTCACGCCGTACCGACAATCGGTCATCCGTGCGGCGGGTACTCGCCGCGCGGTGTTGCGGACGGCTCGCGGAAGAATCCGCCGCGGGGACGCGGGTTGGGCTCGTCCGGCCAGACGGCCCGTCTTGGGGAACGAGCTGGCTTCTGCTGGGCATGAATCCACCGGGTGGCCGCCTGGTTGGCGTGCTTCAGCGAGGCCAGGTCCGTGAAAGACGCCACCCGCTCGCCATCGGCGGAAAACAGGGCTACGTTGTACAGCGTCCGTGTAACGGTAACCCCTACCTTCCGCGCCCAGATCTCAATGGCAAATCCCCGTTCGATGCGCCGGCTGAACCGGTACATGCCGACCGGGGAACTGCGCACGAATTTGGAGGACGGCACCGGCCGGGTGGATCGGACGTTGTGGAAGAGCATGGGGGCTGCCTTCTTGATCGGGCCGCGAGCACCGCGGCACTCACGGGTGCCTCCATTGGGATCGGACGTGGACCCGCACGAGCATGATCGATTCCGCATTGGCAGGGCAATTCGCCGTCAGTCAGGTCGCTAGCAGGAGCAGGCGATGGCCAACACACTCGACCGGCACCTGCCGGAAATTCGCCGCCAGTTTCCCGCGCTGGCACGCACGGTTGCCGGGCAGCCGGCCGCGTACTTCGACGGCCCCGGGGGCACGCAGGTACCCCAGCGCGTGATCGACGCGATGGTGGGCTGCCTGACGGAGTCTCAGGCCAACTGCGGCGGACGCTTCGCGACCAGCCGCGCCGCCGATGCCATGCTTTGCGAAGCGCGCGCCGCCACGGCAGCGTTGCTGGGAACGGACGACGACGAGACGATTGTTTTTGGGCAGAATATGACGTCGCTGACGTTCGCCTTGTCGCGATCGCTGGCGCGGACCTGGAGCACGGGCGACCAAATCGTGGTGACGCGTCTGGACCACGACGCCAATGTCGCTCCGTGGGTTCTGGCCGCCCGAGATGCCGGGGTGGAGGTCCGTTACGTACCGGTCACTGGCCAGGACTGCGCGCTGGACCTGGACGATCTTCGCCGAAAGTTGACGCCGCGGACGCGTCTGGTGGCCGTGACGGGTGCCTCCAACGCCACCGGAGGCCTCAATCCGGTGCGGCAAATTTGCGACTGGGCCCACGACGTCGGATCGCTGGTCTTTGTCGACGCGGTCCATTACGCGCCACACGCTCTGATCGACGTGGCGGCCTTCGACTGCGATTTTGTCGCCTGTTCGGCCTACAAGTTCTTTGGGCCGCACGTTGGCATTCTGTGGGGACGGCGAGATCTGCTGGAAACACTGGACGCCTACAAGGTTCGCCCGGCTCCCGACGACCCGCCGGGCAAATGGATGACCGGCACGCAGAATCACGAGGGCATTGCCGGCACGCTGGCCGCCATCGATTACCTGGCCGACCTGGGTCGTGCGGTCCGCGGTGACGCCGACGCTCCGCGGCGCGACGCGCTGCGCCACGCCTTCGAGGCGATCGGCGCGTACGAGCGGGACCTGGCGTGCCATTTGATGCGCGGGCTGTTGGACCTGCCGGACGTCACCGCATGGGGCATCATGGAACCGGATCGCATCCACGAGCGTGTGCCGACGTTCTCATTCACGCGCCGGCACCAGTCATCGCCAGCAGTAGCAGAGACGCTCGGTTCGCGCGGTATTTTCGTCTGGCACGGCAACTACTACGCGCTGGGCCTGACCGAATCCCTGGGGCTCGAACCGGACGGCATGGTCCGCGTCGGATTGGTCCACTACAACACGCGGGCCGAGGTCGACCGGCTGCTGGAGGCACTCGCCTGACATCAGCGTGCCTCCGCCCGCTGCTTGATGTGCCGCAGGACGCGCAAGTGGATGCGGTGGATCAGCGCGTCGGACCAGATCGTCCAGTACGGCTGCGGGAACCTATCGAGCGAATACCAGGTGCGACCTTCCAGTCGCGTCCGCCCATCGGGCAGCGCGACCCACGGAGACGACCTGATCGAACGGCGTCGCGCGATTACCGGCGCGGTCGGGTGCCGAACGACTGCATCTGTCGGACCGATTCCCACGTTCCGGAGACCCATCCTTCAACGCGACCGAGCGTCGGAATCTGGCTGATGATCAGCAGCAGCAGCACGGCGGCCACCACCAGGCTGGCCGGGTGCGCTTCGAGCAGGTAAACGACGAGACTAAAGAATGCCGCCCCCTCCAGAATCGCACAACCGACGATCAGTCGCGTCTGATAAGCCGCCACCAGTTGCGCAACGGCTTGCAACCGCGCTGTGTCGCTGTCGTCAAGTTCACGTTCGGCCAGCGACTGCCGTATCTGCCGTGCCATCAGATTGGGCACCACCATCCATGCGCCAATTGACAGAACGGCGAACCCCAGCGCGAGGTAACTCAAAAAAGGCTGTTCGGCCCGGTCCTGGCCCACCAGCACGATTGCGATCACCAGAAACGCCAGGACGCCAGCCGCCAGCGCAGCAGCGATAATCTGCATGGCAAGGACCGATCGGGCGATCGACTGGCGTTCGTCTTCGTTCAGCATGACCAGGCGCCAATCTTAGTCGTTCACCAGCAAATGTCCACCATGGCGTTGACCACGCATGGCCCGTAGAACTTGTATCTTCGTCCTGATTGTTCCTGTCGTCGGCCACAAGGTGGCATTCTGCGAGCTAAGCTTTTTACGAGGCGGTTTTGCCGGGGCACGCGGATCATGCGGAATGCACGCAGTCAACGGGAGGCAGTCATGAGAATCTTCTCGCGCCGCGGACGCCATCGACGCCGCGGACTGTCGGCGACCGAATGGGTGGTGATTGGAGCCGTGCTTCTGTTGGGGATCGTCGGAACAGTCCGTCTGCTCGGCACGGCGTCCAATGATCAGCTCGAAACCACCCGCGACGGTGTCGGCGATCCGTCTCAGCTGCGAGACTACTGGAATAGCCAATAATCGACGGCCGGCGATTGGCGCCGATGTGCCGCGACGCCGGCAATGCGGTTTGAAGGGCGTGCGGCGGCTGGGGCTACCGGTCGAGTTTTTTGAGGCGCTGTATGTGGCGCCCGGCTTCAAACGGCGCGGAGAGCCACACGTCGACAATGCGGTAAGCGGTATCCTGAGATACCAACCGTTGCCCGAGGGCGATCATGTTGGCGTCGTTGTGCGCTCGGGCTAATCGGGCGGTCTCTTCATTCCAGCAGACCGCGCAGCGAATGCCACGGACGCGGTTGGCCGCCATCGCTTCGCCGTTACCGGAACGGCCCACGACAATCCCTCGCGGGCAGTCGCCATCGGCGACGGCGCGTGCCGCCGGCAGGACAAAATCGGGGTAGTCGACCGGATCCTCGGAATGGGTACCGAAATCCGAGACCTGATGGCCAAGCCGGCGCAGATAATCCGCGAGCATCGTCTTGTATTGGTACCCGGCGTGATCCGAAGCGACCGCAATGCGCACGAGGATGGCGTCCTTCTATTCAAGACGGCGCTGCCAATGCACCCAGGGCGACCAACGGAAACCCGGCGAACGGGCTGTTGGAAGGCGAACTCGGGGTTCGTTTTCCGCGCCGCCGCCAATCAACGCGAACTACCACCCAAGTTACTTGCTATCGCGGCACCTGCAAGCGATCCGGCGCGTTCGGAGACCGGGATCCATCCCATCGCCGTGGCGGAAGGAACCGGGCCACGCTTTCCGTCGTCGGATGCCCCCTCGGCCGGAGAAGTGGGGCGTCTGCCGCGCAAGTGCCCTTCTTGCTTCGGTCCCGGTACGCTATCCTTGCCGCCCCGCCAACATCGGCAGGAAACCGCACCGGTTGGACAGGGAGGTCCTCCATGCAGCGACGTGTCGTGGTGACCGGCGTGGGGTGCGTCACGCCCCTGGGTGCCGATATTGATCGAATCTGGCAACGCCTCACCGAGGGACACTCCGGGGTCGGGCGTCTGACGCTGTTCGACGCCAGCAACTTTCCGGTGCGCATCGCCGCGGAGGTTCGCGACTGGGATATCTCCGATGTCGGCCTGGACCCCGTCCGCTGGCAACACCACCCGCGGCAAACCGTCTTCGCAGTGGCATCGGCGATCAAGGCGTACCGCAGTGCCGGTCTGGATGACGCGTGCATCGACCCACTTCGAATGGGCGTCTACCTGGGATGCGGGGAAACGTACCAGAATTTCTTTCGCTTCGCCGAACTCGTTACCCAGTCGATGGACGGTGACGAGTTTCACCGCGATTGGTTCACGAGCCAGGCGCTGCGCGTGTGGCGACCCGAAGAAGAACAGGAACTGGAACTGAACATGCCGGCCTGCCACCTGGCGGGGATATTCAACGCCCAAGGCCCCAATGCCAATTGCGTCGCGGCCTGTGCCTCCAGCAGCCAGGCCATCGGCCAGGCCACGGAAATCATTCGCCGAGGCCAGGCCGATGTGATGATTGCCGGGGGCGCGCACAGCATGATCCATCCCTTCGGCCTGACCGGCTTCCAGCGCCTGTCGGCGCTCAGTACCCACAACGACGATCCGCAGCGCGCGGTGCGGCCGTTCGACCGCCAGCGGGACGGATTCGTGATCGGTGAAGGAGGAGCGATTGTGATCCTGGAAGAACTGGATCACGCTCGGCGACGCGGCGCCGAGATTTGGGGCGAGATGACAGGGTTCGGCTCTTCCCAGGACGCCTACCGGGTGACCGATGCGCACCCCGAAGGTCGCGGCGCGGCATCGGCCATCGAGCGAGCTTTGCGAGACGCCACGCTGACACCGGAGGACATCGATTACATCAACGCCCACGGCACCAGCACCGTGATCAACGACAAGGTGGAGACGCTGGCCATCAAACGCGTGTTTGGACCCCAGGCCTATCGCGTGCCCATTTCCAGCTCCAAGAGCATGCTGGGACACTTCACGACGGCCGGCGGCGCCGTGGAACTTGTCGTGTGCCTGCTCGCCCTCCGCAGCGGCATCGTACCACCCACGGTCAATTACGAAACGCCCGACCCGGACTGCGATCTCGACTACGTACCCAACACGGCGCGGGAAATCTCGTGCCGGCACGCGTTGAGCAACAGTTTCGGATTCGGCGGACAGAACGCCGCACTGGTCGTGTCCCGCTACGACGCCACGTTGCCGTCCACCCTGCGACGCGCCGCGTGAGCTGGAGATCGGCCCGACGCCGTGCGGTTGCACCACGGTGCGGGCTCCAAACCCTTGCCAGCGATCCAAGAATCGGTCCGCGGCGGGACCACCGGTTCGTCTGCAAACTTGCGTTTTGGGGAAGGCGACCCTAAAGTTTTGTCAGACGCGCTGATATTGGAAACGCGATCGCCGGCGGCAGACTGTGCGGTCGATCACCAGTACCGCCCCGGCCCGCTCACCTGTTTCTGACCCGCTCGCGGCGGTGGAAGTCTTTGCATGTGGCAGGGCATTCACGGACACGATCGCGTGGCCGATCAATTCCGGCGCATGCTGGCAGCCCATCGTCTGCCGAGCACGTTCTTGTTCGTAGGCCCCGAAGGCATCGGCAAACGCACGTTTGCGTGGAAACTGGCCAAGGGCCTGCTTTGCCTGACAGGGACGACGCACGAGCCATGCCATGCGTGCCCGAGCTGTCGGTACATGGATGCGGGCAATCATCCGGACTTCCATGCGATCGGCAAGCCGACCGACAAACGCCAGCTGCCCATGGAACTTCTGATCGGCGATAAGGATCACCGGCTCCGCGAAGGACTTTGTCACGACATCGCATTGAAGCCCGCCTTGGCGAATCGCCGCATTGCCGTGCTGGACGACGCTGACGCCCTGCACAGCGAAGCGGCCAATTGCCTGCTCAAGACGCTGGAAGAACCTCCCCCGATGTCCGTGCTGATCCTGATCGGCACAAGCCTCGGCCATCAACTGCCCACGATTCGGTCGCGCTGCCAGACTGTGCTTTTTCAGCCGCTGACCGCCGATCAAGTCGTCCAGGTGCTCCTCGACACGCAGTGTCTCGACGATCACGAGCACGCCCGGCTGCTGGCCGAAGCGTCCGGCGGGTCGCCCGGAGAAGCCATCCGGCTGACGGACGCCGATCGCTGGCAGTTCCGGTGCCGGATGCTTGAGGCGCTGGGTGCGGGACACATCGATCCTGAAGCGTTGTCGGCCGCGGGTCAGGCCTATGCCGATCATGCCGGAACGAACACGCAAGGGCGTCGGGATCGGCTTCGCGATATGCTCTGCGCGGGCACCGAATTGTTCCGGCAATGGCTGCGGGTATCGGTGGGAGCGGCTCCGCGTGGCGATCCGCTGATACAACGTATCGCCCGGGACGCCGCGCGCCGGAGTCCTGCCCCCGACCTGGCAGAAGCGCTGCTTGCACGTACGCTGTACGCACAGCAACACCTCGATCGCAACGTCCATCAGCGGATGCTGCTCGACGCCTGGCTGGACGACATCTATCGGCTGATGTCGGACCAACCGGCCCAGTGGCAGCCTGCCGGCCCCTAGAGACCGCTACCGGCCCCACAGGGTCAGCACCAGCCGCCGGGGGCCAGCCTGACGACGATGCTCGAACAGGAAAACTCCCTGCCATGTCCCCAGACACAACCCGCCCTCGCGAACCGGGACCGTCAGACTCGTATCGGTCAATGCCGTTTTTATGTGGGCCGGCATGTCGTCGGGGCCCTCGCACACATGCCGGTATCCGGCGTCCTCGGGCGCCAGCCGCGACAGGGCCGTATCCAGATCCAGCGGCACGTCCGGATCGGCGTTTTCGTTGATGGTCAGCGACGCCGACGTGTGCAGCAGAAAGATCTGCAAGACACCGGCGCGGATGTCACACAATGCGGTCGACGCACGCACCACCTCGGACGTAATCGGATGCAGCCCGCGAGGTCGCGCGGCCAGCGTGAGCAGATATTGATAGCATTCCATACGGTGTGTCTCCTAACGGTGATGGCGCACTGCGCGCGCAGGCATGGATCGATGCGCGCGGAGGCGCGGCCGGGACCTGCGAACACGGCAGGGTTGGCCCGAGCCGCGATCAACATTCCCGTCGGCAGGCCAAGTTCTTGACTTTTCGGGTCTGGCGGCAATAATGCAGCAGAGCGTGTTGTACGTCATACCCGCTGCGTCGGACCGCGAAAAGGGACTTTTCTCATCCGTCACCCCCGCGTTCGTCTGGGCCCACCACAGGTTTCCGAGGTTGCCTAATTGCGCCGTATGCTGCCCGCCGCGCGAGGCGCTGGGTTGTATCGCAGGGCGTCATGACCGATCAACGGCACGCGGCCGGCGTATCGCCAGCTGTCCGAAACCCGCCGTTGTTGCCTGCGGGCACGTATTCGATGGGTGGGACCTGCTACGGCGGGATCGCCGTGCCGGACTCGTTAACGGGACAACACAAATTTTTGGCATTTTTTATCCAGTGGAGGAACGGTTCGAGGATGGCATACGTGAAGCTGAAGAATGTGTTTGAGGCCATTGAGAAGTACGGGCACGACGAAGACTTCGCGCCGTCCGTCGGCGAGGACTTTGCCCCCACCGAGGCCCCCGCGGGCACTCGTGAGAAGTTGGACGTGTTGGCCGAGCGTGTCCGTCAGGGAGTACCGCTCTGGCACGACGAGGATCGGGGCGACTATAGCGGACTTACCGGAGCTGTGCGGCCTCGCGACTAAGCCGCCGCGCCCGATTCATCTGGGGCCCAGCCAAACGCCGGCCCTGCCCCGTCACGGGGTGGGGCGGCGTTTGATGCTGCGCACACGACGGACAGCGGTTCCCGGCGTCCATCGCGGCACAACTGGGGCGCGGGTACCCACTACCCGCAGAACGCCCGGTCGCCATGTTTTCCCGTCAGAATTGCCAACTATCCTGTAGCGCTGCAAACCACCCATTTTCACCATCTGCTGGCAAGTAGCGACTATTTTTTACCGATACTATTTATTGTCACCATATATCCCATTCACTTTATTTACTCCACCATGTCCATTTTTGGATAAGGGAGTGTTCCGCAGGGAGGACCTTGCGCCCCATGCTCGACCGCCAACAGCGACTCGTCGATCTGGATGAACTTCGAAATTACGTTTACCAAACATTATGTGATCATCATCAACTTGAACCGGATGTGTTCCCTATGACCGAACGGATATTATTGCGGAGGGGTCGTGCTTGCGGAGTTTTCTTCTGCATTCATGGTCCGGGAACCGCCGTGTTCACTGCCGTCTGGGAAACGGACACCAGCGCCATTTTGTTTTACGGCCCACGGGGCGATCGTCTCGGCAAGACGCGGTTATATTCCGCCCCCACCTTGGAGGCCGTGGGAAACTGACCGCAGCGGGTTCGTTGCCGATCGGGCGCGACTGGCCACGCGCCGGCCGGTGCGGCAACGGACCTTGGCATGTGAACGAAGCCCAGGATTGACCCCCGAACGGCCTTGACCGGCTGGCGGACATGGTATACAAAGTTTCACCATGCCCGTGGGGGCGGCAGCAAGAGACACAAAGCGTACACGGAGGTGCTTTCATGCTCGTTCTATCCCGCAAGCAGTCGCAGCGCATCAAGTTGGGCGACTCGATCGTCGTGACGGTCGTACGCGTATCGGGCGACAAAGTCCGCTTGGGAATTGAAGCCCCGTCTGATCTGCTCATACTCCGAGACGAACTGGAGCCTCACGAGGCGGCGCCGCTGGCCCGGCAGCTTGATCGAGCGGCTGTGGACAGTCGCGCGGTGGACCTTCCCGTGGCCCCTGCCGGCTGACGACCGGCACCGCACGCCGGCAACCAGGATCTGGTGGACGGGACACCCGATCGGCCCCGCTTGGACGCAGCGAGCCGATGTTCGACGGCGTCAGAACATGTCCGACGGCGTCAGAAAATGCCGGCCCCGAAATCGTCGTCTTCGTCGCGGGTTGACTTGCGGTCTGCCGTATCGGGCCGCTTGGAAGGGCTAGGGGAGGCGGGGGTGTGCGGTGGCCTCGGTTCCTTGGCTGCCGGCTGAATATGAGTCTGGGTCATGCCGGCCGAGACGCTCGTCGACGGCTTCGAACCCTGCTCCACCGATTCGTAGGCGTCCATTTCGTCGTAGCGCGACACGTAACCCGGCTCGCTCGCCCGGTCGACTTCGGAATCATATTCTTCGATGACGCGACGCTGGATCATTTCGCGGCATGACGAATTGATGGGATGCGCGATATCGGCATACAGCTTTGCGCGTCCCTCGGCATCGCGGATGGCGCGGTCGTCGCGCAGGCGGAGGCCGCAGCTGTTGCAGTAGGCTGCGCGGAGATGGTTCTTGGCGTGACACTTAGGACAGTGGGACGTCAATTTGCGGCTGGGCATGGCCACGAACGCGCCGTTGGTGCCTTCGATGATCTTTAGGTCACGGATCACGAAACAATCGTCGAAGGTAATGGAGCAGAACGCTTTCAGCCGTTCACCCGGCTCGTCCATGAGCTTGATGCGGACCTCGGTGATTTCCACGGCTTAATCTCCTCAGTCAACGTAGGGTTTGATGACAGGTTGCCACGGCGTCGACACACCCGACTCCCCGCGATCGCATCCGCACCGCCATGCGGCGGGCGTGGCGAGCGGACCGGCACAGGCCAAAGTAGCTCGTGCCGCTACCGGTCATTCCATGTCCCAGGCTATCCATGGATTGAAACTCATGGCGTAAACGAGGTATCCAATTGGAGCATTGCGTCGCAGCATCTTCCAGCCGGTTGTAGAGTAACTGTCCAACGCCGGCCACATCGCCGTGTCGCAGCGCGTCCGCCAAGGGCTCGGCGGAGCGCGGACGACCGCTCGGCGTGCAAGCGGCAAACACAGCCTGCGTCGACAAACCTTCCGGCGGATGGGCGACCGCAAAATGTAACCGCATCGGACACGCGATACGCTGCACATGTTCTCCCCGTCCGCGGCAGATGGCGGCGGCGCCGTCCAGGAAGAACGGAACATCACTTCCCAATTCAGACGCCAACGCGGCCAGCTGGTGCCGCGACCACGCCAACTGCCAGGCCCGATGGGCCACCGCCAGAGCAGCCGCCGCGTCGCTGGAACCACCGCCGAGCCCCGCGGCCGTCGGTATCCGCTTGTGTAACGTTATGTCCGCGCCGTGCGCGATTGCCGAACGCGTTCGCAGCAGTTCCACTGCTTTGACGACAATATTTTCATCGCCGTCCGGCACATCGCCTGTGCCGCGGAAACGGCCGCCGTTGCCGCGGCTGCCGTTACATGTCAGGCGAATCGGACCGGACGGTGTACTGCGAAAACGAATGACGTCGAACAGGGTGACGGGCACCATGAGCGTTTCCACCTCATGAAACCCGTCATCGCGCCGCCCTCGCACTTCCAGCAGCAGGTTGATCTTCGCCGGTGCTCGAACTTCCCATTCCGAGTCGCACCCGTGGAGAAACATCCCTCGCGTTTCCCAACGCTCCTCGTGGTGCCGTCGTAACGCCTCAACGGAAATGATGATCGATAATAGAATTGAATTGGAGACGGACTCGCGAGAAAGGAGCTAACTATTTTGTCAACCCCTCTTTACAGCCTGGGCCGATTCTAGCTGCTACCCCATGCTGCGTCAACCAAAGGCCCCTTTACGGCAGTGCCGTCCGCGCAGGCAACAGGGACGGGCAATATGGGAAGGATGCACTGTTTTTGCAGCTACATTCGGGGGGTTCGAACGCGCATGTCGTAGCCGCCGCTGGCACGTGTGGTCGGCCGGAGACCCTTCGCTCGCCGACCCCAAACGACGCTCCGGCTCGCGACCAGCCCGGATGATTCATGAATCAGCCAGCATTCTTCAGAACACGGGTCCGGCAAGGAAGCACCGTCGATCCTGCCCAAAACACCGCGCAGAATCAGCCGGAACGCGCGATCGCCCGGTTTGTGCGACGCTTCCAGCAACCGTGGGCGAGCGCCCTTCGGCGGATGAATACTCCGAGCTAGCCCCCGGTCGCGTCCAGCAACTGAAGCGCCGCATCCACAACGGCTGCGTGGACGACTTCCACCGGACGGGCCGCGTCGATGACCACGATCGTGTCGGGGCAGCGCCGCGCTTCGCGGAGGAATCCGTTGCGGAGTCGCTGGCGGTATTCCACCGAACGGCGTTCCATCCGGTCCGGGTCGCCGGCGATCCGCCGATCCGCTTCCGCCACGGGCAAATCCAAAACGAACGTCAAATGGGGCATGCGTCCGCGGGTTGCCACCGCTCCCACCCGCCACAGCGCGTCCGCATCCAATCCGCCGGCGTATCCCTGGTAGACGACGTTGGCCAGCAAGAAACGGTCCGAAACCACCGTCCTGCCGGCGTCCAGCGCGGGAGCGATCACGTCATCGACCAGCTGCGCGCGGGCCGCCATGTACAAGAACATTTCGCTGGTGGCGTCGATCCGCATCTCCGGATCGTCGGTCAGCAGCAGCGAACGGATCCGTTCGCCCAGCGGCGTGGAGCCGGGGTCCCGGCACGGGACCACGTCGTGCCCCCGATCGCGGAGCCATTGCGCGAACCGCTCCAACTGGGTGGATTTGCCCGTACCGTCCAGACCGTCGAAAGCAAAGAACATCGCGTCCCCATCCGCGTCAGGCAACGCCATGAAGGAGTTTTCGCGCGTGCAAACGCACGTGCTCGCATTCGCCAAACGCTTGGCCAACACGCAGGATCAGCGGGCGGCGAGTGGACGCGGCCGCACGAAGCGCGCCCCGGACGGGTTGCCGCCGCATCCCGTGGGTACGTCGTCCCGGCAGAATAGGCCACTGTACCATGCCGGACGGGGATAAAAAACGGGATCACTGGCCGCTTTCGAACGGATCGCCCGTCCGGCGGCTGGCCGTTGTCCCTGTGCGCCGCAACGTGATTTTTTTCCGGGGCCGCGGCGGCGTTGCGAACTTGGTCGTGCCGGCGGCGGGCTTTTCAAAATCGGCCCATTCAGCTTCCGGGCCGCTCGCGAACTGGACTCTCTCGGTGGACCGGCGCGGACCGGCGGCGCGGGACACCTGCCTGGGTCGCGCCGCGGTGGGCGCCGGCAGTTCGTTCTCGGCCGGCGGCTCTGGCGGAGGCGACGCTTCCGGCGCGGCGACCGGTTCAGCGCCGGCTTCGGTCGGCTCCAGCGTTTCAACCGGATATCCGTGCGGGTCCTGGTACTGCGGATGCGTGCCGCGACTGATCACGCGCGGCCGGGTGAAACCGTAGTTGATTGCCGTCGATGCGTCCCGCTTGCGCGCTTCGCGCAACGCATCGAAGTACGCCTTGGCCGGCCAAGGGCCTTCCGCCAGGAACACGCCGTCGTATTCCAACAACGAACCCTTGCGATCATGCACCAGGGAAATCGCCCGATTGTAGTCGACCAACGACTGATAGTAGGCGGTTTCCGCATCGGCCCGGCGACGCTGCGCGTCGAGCAGCAAATCCAGCGTCACGGTATCGGCTTCGTAGGCCGCCTGAACGGCGTCCACTTCTTTCTGCGATGCAACCAGCCGGTTGAAATTAGTCTGACTTGTCTGGTAATGCTGCTCGACATCACGCAATGCGTCGCCCAACTGGTGCGAGATCTCCAGCTGCAAATCTCTCAGCAGGGCGCGGTCCCTTGCCAACAGCAATTCATGATGACGCACTTGGGCCAGTTGCCGGCGGAATCCGATCGGCAACGAAAACTGCAGGCCCAGCGCCCAGTCTTGAAAATCACCGCCAGTTAATGATTCGAAGGCCGTCGATCCCGGCGCGATAGGCGTCACCCCGGAGCGGTTGGGATCGATCAGGTTGTCGCCGAGCCCCTGCCAGCGATATCGAGCCACGGCGTCCAGTCGCGGAAGCAGGTGGTTGCGGGCCGCGACAAGTTCCAGTTGTCGTTGCTTGACCGACCACTTCTGCTTGCGTACTTCCACCCGCCGGTGTATCGACTCGGCGTGAACCTGACACCATTCGAATCGCACACGGGCCGTCGTCGGTTCGTCGATCGGGCGCACCAGGCGTCCGTCGGCCACGGGCAGGCCCATCGCGTAGCGCAGGCGGCTTTCGGCGCGAAACACCTCGGTCAGTGCCGTCTCGACTTCGGAACGGAAGAAGTAATATTGCGATCGCGCCTGCGCTTCCTTCTCGGCTTCGCCCCCCACGGACCCCACCTGGTACAAGGCGTTGACGCGTTTCCACGTTTGCAGCGCGCTGTCGCGCCCAACCTTGCGCGTCTGCAGATTGCGGTAGGCAAAATACAGATTCCAGTAGGTGTCCTCGACCGACTTTACCAGATCCTGCACACCCACTTCAAAATCGGCCAGTGTCTGGTCGACGCGGACGCGGGCGATCATGATACCGTCAATACTGTTGAAGCCGCCCGCGAACCCGTTGAAACCCAACGGGCCAGCGATACGGTTGTACTGCGATCCGGCACCCTGCAACAAAGGCTGCGTGACTTCCGCTTCAAAGTTTGTCGTAAAATCGCTGTACAGCGCCCGCGAAGGATTGTTGTTGGCATCGTAGATCGTATTGTTGCGGAACGCAAAGGTGCCGCCCGTCGTCGCAGTTTTGCTTACCTGGGCCGTGAAACGTCCGAGATCCTGTTGAAACACGGGCGTGAAGAACGCGCTGACGACTCCACCGGGCAAAAAGTTCTGGGGCCGGTCGTTACGCTCCCAGAACATGCTGGTCGTCAACTGGGCGTCAAACTCCGACAGCGCCGCCTCTACTCCGGTGCCGCTCAACTGAGAACCAATCACGCCGCCGGCCCCTGATTCGACGACGGCGGGGTCGTAGACCGTCTTGATGCGGTTATCGATGATATTTCGCGAAATGGTGTCCGGCGCGGCGCTGGCTACCCGCGCGCCCAGTTCGCGCATCACCGAACTGTTCTCCAGCGTGATGCGAATCGTCTCCTCGAGCGTCAGATCCCAGAATTCATAGTCTTCTGGATTGCCCAGCGTCAGTGGCGCATGGCTGCCGAGAACCTCATCCAACGGGGGCTCTTCGAAGTCCGGCTCTTCGATCTCGGTCGCGACGTCCAGATAGTGCGACAGATCGCCGTCTTCGAAAAAATAAAAAGGTTGGGTGGGATGGCATCCGGCGGCGATCCACAACGACGAGACAGCCAGTGCCCAGAATCCGCGGTTGTGCCGGCTCATTGAATTGCTGTCCCCAATGAAGGTCGCATCGAACGCGTCGCGCCCAGCCGCGTTGGCCAGCCGCGGGTGAAGTGCCTGCTCTGCTACTGCTATCAGTAGCTGTGCGTGAAGCAGGTCCCCCCCGGGCCGCTACACCTGCTGGACGGACCGCGCAGCGGTCCTCCATGTGGAGTAATCAGCAGCGTTCATATCGGACAGAGCGGTGGCCGACTTTGGCTTATCCGCAGAATTGCCACGAATTTCTGGCGGGCCAATTAGAGAAACATGCCCAGATCGCCTTCCACGGCCGCCTGCTGTCGCTGGGCAATCCGATCCATCCGATCCGCAAGCCGGCCGGATGCGGCATATTCTTCGAATTCCGCGGCCAGTGCCCGCTGCACTGTCTCGTGAAACCACTCTTCGGCGGCGGCCGTCAGCCAATCGCAGGTGCTGGCAACCAGGCGGATCGTGAGGTCGGTGTGCCGAACTTTTCGGTCGCCCGCATCGGTCAGTATCGTGCCCTCGGCTTCAAACCGGAGCATCCCGTGCACTTCCGAATTGACCAGGTGAAACGTGGCGTGGGCGTCGGCCAGAAAGTAGGCTCGCTCCGTGCCGTGGTGCTCCATGGCCGCCTTGATATTTTCGCGGAGGGCCCGGTACCGGGCAGACGCATCCAGTGGAATGTCCAGCCGCGTGACACTGCGCAGCGGCAGGCATTCGAATGCGATATCTACGTGGTGACTCATCGGGGCAAACCGATCAATTGGCTGCCGGCCCATCATCATGCACCGAATCGTATCCCAGGGCGAGCCATCCCTGACGGGCGATCATCTCGGACACGACCAATCGTCCCGCGTTGCTCCAATCGTCCTTCAATTCGATGCCCTCTCCCACAATTTCCGGTTCGAAGACTTTGCCGAGTTTCTTGCCAATCAGTCGACGCAGCGCGACCTGTGCCGCCGACAGGGTGCTTTCGCCCTCGACGAATCCCGGAGGAAGAATGTCCAGGTCTCCCTGCCGGACGAGCGTGGCGCCGTTGTCGCGCTGCTTGAGCTGATAAGCCACGGTGATATTCATGGCGGGATAGGAACGCTCGCCCGACGTATAGGCCGATCCTCGCAGGGTGAGCTGAAAGCTGCCGTCGGCAAAGAGCATCGTCATCGGTTCTCGGCGGGCAAACGTGATCGACCACGGCAAATCGTCTTCCTGCTTGCGCAACTTGTCGGGGATTTCGCCCAGCAGATCGATCGCGGCCTGCTGGGCGTCTTCGTCGGTAAACTTGCGGTCCGCGATGAGCGCGGCGGCCAGATTGTTGATCATCGACTCGTGAACACGCACTGCCAGGTCATGGTTTTGTTTCAGCACGGGGGGTTCGTCGGGCGCGCCCAGTTGATAGGGGGTGGCCTGCAACGCGGTCAGCGTCAAGCTTTGTTGCGTGGTGCTGAAGCGGAACAACTGTGGAAAGGCCCGTCGCCGCAACAGCGGTTTGCGGAAATCTTCCTGAAATCGCTGGTTGCCTTTGGCGAGCCGCGCGTTGGATTCGATATTCATGCGGCGGTTGACCCGGTCCTCCGCATGACGCGCGGCAATATATTCCGACCGTCCCCTGTTCTGCGCGACACGTTGCGACGCCTGATTGCGAACAATGTTGCCGATGAATCCACCGTGACGCGTTCCGATTCCGCGCACGGACGTCCGCGTCCGCGCGGCGCTGGCCGCCGGCACACCGCGGAGGCCCGCTTGGTCGATGACAATTCGCTTAATAGCGTGGATCCGTGTCTGGGAATCCGAATGAATCGTCACCGGGCCATTCCAGCCCCGGGTCCCCGAGGCCGAGGTACCCTTGAGTACCAATTCCAGAACCGCCTGTTGCGTGTCGGGCACCAGGTTCAAGGACAAGCGGCCCGTGGTCCGTGCCGTGCCTCGAATGCGCGTGCCCAAAATGACGTCTCGCACCGGATCCACGCGATCCACATTACGGGTGAATCCGGCTTGGACAAGCTCCTTGGAGACCCTCACAAGCAAGTTGGGCAACGATAAGCTCCGTCGCACCTTGCGCACCAGGGATGCCGCCTGGCCGCCGGCGTCAAGCCACCCCAGACGTTCGCCGATCGCGCGGTGCTCCGGCTCGGTGGGCTGCGCACCGTACCGCTGGAGACTCTCGGCAAGGGCGTCCAGCTCTTGATGGAACCGCTGGCCGGGATCCTCTGCCTGCGTGAATGAGACCAGATCCAGGTAGACACGCAGGGCGTCGGCCACATCGGCAAAAACGGGCAGCTCCAGACCCTCTTCGTCGGCGGTGAACCGCCGGTAAACCTCGACGAGACGGGCGAGACTGGGCGTCGCGCTCGCGGCCATCTGTGCCTCGAGTATCTGCAACTTGAGATACTCTTGCCAGGCCTGTCCGTTGGCTCCGCCGGTGGCAAGATACGCATCCAATCGGCCGACCGCCGCGGCAAGCCGGCTCCGCGCCCGCTCCAGATCCTCGTCGGTCACCGGCGCAAATGCATCCTTGGCTTGGAGCGCTGCTTCGACGAGGTCCTCAGGCGATGGCGGGGGCAGGCTGCCGATCCACTGGCGCAGCGTTCGGCGAACCGCCGCGAATCGAGGCATATCCAGACCGGCAGCCGAACTCTCGTATTGAGCCAGCACTTCCTGGAGCGCGGAGGCGTCTGCCGCAGCCGGGTCGGCGAGTTCGGCCTGCAACTGATCGGACTTCAGATAGCTTTTCCAGCGCCGCCCGTTTTCTCCGGACCCCACCCACTGGTGCATCTGCTGCAGGGCCGCGCGGACATCGTCCGGCGGTGCCGCCGCCGCCACAGACACGCTGACCAGCAACACGGCACCGTATCCAGCGGCCAGGCCTCCACCTATGCTCCTTATCATCGTGCGTCTCCTCATGCCGTCCTCATCGTGATGTGCCGCGGTCGGTCCGCTGCTGCGACGTCCCTTGGGGACGTGACGCCCCAGCCATTCCCTAACATGATACATGGCCCCAGGTCACCGCAAGTGGAGTTGCGCGAACGAGCCTGCCGCGAGGTCACCGGCCAGGTCAGCGACGGCGGGAAAAACGTTCGGCCTGAGCCACAATATCCAGACGCGCATGTTGACACCACGCATCCAACAGCTGGTGGAAGACAGGGCCAGGAACGCCGGCGCCGATTTCTTGACCGCCGCAGCTGACGACCGGCAGGATGCAGACCGAAGTGCCGGTGAGCATCACTTCGTCGGCCGCTGCGAGTTCATCGGCTCCGATCCGCCGCTCAACGAATGGAATCTGGTTCTGTTCGGCGAGGCGGCGCGTGGTCATCAGGCTGATACCGGATAGGATTTCTCCCTGCGGCGGGGAAATCACTCCCTCGTCCATGCGGTAGGCCAACACATTGGCCGTGGGGGTCTCGGTGACGCAACCGTGCGCGTCGATCAACACGGGGCGCGCGCCGGGCGCCTGCCGTTGGGCCTCCAGGTCGGCCAGATAATAATGCATGCGGCTGCGACATTTCAGTTCGGGTGGCAGCGATTGCGAGGGTATCTGCATCACGCTGCTGATCACCAGCGCCAAGCCGCTCCGGTAGTGTTCGGCCCACAGAGAAAAAGGCAGGCGGTAAGGATACACGGCCACGCGTGGATCACGCGAGACACCATCGTCGAGCGTGGCATAGGGGCCCGGCGTGGCAAAGATGCCGATCCCCAGGTCATCGCCACGCTCGATTCGTTCGAAATTGCGCCTCGCGACCTCCCGAGCCACGCCGGGCAAATCCCGCCCCATCGAACCTAGATTGATGGAGGCTATCTCCAGCGACCGGTTCAATCGCTCGAGATGTTCGTCCAGGCAGTAGATTTCACCCCGGAAGGTACGAAGCTGTTCGGTAACGGTGGCCCCCAGCACAAACCCGGCGTCGTAGTAGGGAACCGCCAGCCGGGAAGCCGGGATCCATTGGCCATTGCAATACGCGACGAACTCCGGCAAGGCTCTTGTGTCCTATTCACGCCGCAACCCGGGGATGGGGCTTCCGGCCGTACCGCCGCCGCGGCCATCGGTTCAGCCCGTGAAGCATCAACGTTGTGCCACGGACAGGGGCCGCCTGTCGTCGAACGCCAAGTAATGCCAGACTTGCCGCATCAACGACGCGCAGCAAATATAGCTGAAGAAATCGTGCTGGCGGCCCACGTCACGGCACACGTTGCGTTGGCAGACCTTCGCCCGGTCGGCGCCCAGCCGCGACGGGCAGTCCAGCCCATGCAATCCCAGTGCCTGGGGGCGCCCGCACCGATCAATCAGATGGTACCACCGCATGGCCGGATCGCAAGCGTTGTTCAGCAGCAGCACCCGGTCCACCTGGGACATCGCCCGGCCGTGATACCGGCAGGGCAACAGCCAGTCGCTGTCCAGCGCGGATGCCATCAACACCGCGCGGACGGGAAGCCGCTCGGGATGCGTGCGTTCGGCCAGCGCGAACGACCCCAATCGGCCACCGCCCAACAAATGCAAGGCTCCCGTGATGACTCGCGATCCCAGACTGAATCCCATCATCCCCAGCGGCACATCGGGATCGATACGGTCCACGAACCATGCCAGTTGGTATGCCGTCGGTCGGGCACGCTGCGCCTTGACCCGGACATCCTTCAACGGGCCGCCGCGCAGGCGGCTCGTCGGCCAGGACCACACGACCAGTTGCAGCGGCGAATCGTCGCGGAATTGCCTTCGCAACGCGCGGTACACCGCCATCACGCGACGGCGGGCCTCCCCCTGGCTAACCCGATTGCCGTGCACGTAAATCAGCGTGCGGTTCCGCTGGAGGGCATCTTCGCGAAACTGCTCCTCGTCGCCGAGGTGCCAAGACGCGGTGGTTGATTCCGCCCGAGGCAGCAACTGCCAGTAGCGGAGCCGCACCTCGCCGCGGCACGACCCGGCATGCCGGCTGCTGACGACCCACACGGAGTCCTGTTCGCGCAGACCGCGCGTGCACGGACCACTCGCCCCTGCGGCCGAGCCGACGGCCCACAGACCGGCCACCAGGCACGCATACGTCCATCGATGGCCACGCCAGTTCCCACCAGTGACACGTTGCGTCATCGTCGATCGATCCGCTCTCGCTCTATTTAGAAAATAACGCCACGCGCCGACGCGCGGCGTGTCGAACCGGCGGCAGCGCTGGCCATCGTGTCGTCTGATCTTTGCGTAAAATGTACCATCTTTTCAACACAGGCGACGAGAACCTGTTGCAAAAAATTTGCGTGTTTCGTTTGCACAACGTCCTGCGTGATGTAGATTTGTCTGGCTGCCTTTTTCAGCCAACGTCGAGTGTTTGGAATTCGCAGCGCGGAGATGGGGATATGAAGAAGCTACTGATGGTTATAGCGGTAGCGGCTGTTACGATTAGTTCTGTCGGCTGCTGTCGGACCCGGACGTTTTGTTGTGGCAACACTTGCCCGTCCCCGTGCGCCACGATGGTGGCAGACCCGGGATGCTCTCCCTGTGCGGGCGGAACGTGCGACTTTGCACCCGGACCGGCGGAGATTTATTCCGCACCCCCGGCGGTCGACGTCCTGCCCGGACCGGTCGTCAACTGAACCGCCGCGGATCACCGGCGGCCACAGACGTTTCCACGACTCCGCCCTCCCGATTCGGATGTCGTGACCGTGGTCGGCTCCTTCCTGACGGGAAGTCCCGGCTCGGAAAGCTATCCGCGTGCGGCGCGACGGAGCGACGTTCCGCGGATGCGACATTGGTGCAGGGTGACCCGCCGGCCGTGCCATCCTGACGCGGCCGGCAGGCACCTCGCACCACGCCCTGGATCGCCGGGCCGTGCTGTCCCTGGGGGCGGCCCCGCCTCCAATTACAATAGGGCCAGGGGGGCCGGGGATACTGGCCCGGTCGTTTCTGCTCCACTTTTGTCGGGGTCCATCGCGTGCGGGCAGCTCGCTGCTTCATCGGCCTGCTTCTGACCGTCTCGCCATCTGCAGCGTTGGGGCAGTTCACGTCGCCCGCCGATTCGGACGGAGTCCGTTTCGGCGAAAGCCGCACGCGTCGTTATCAGGTCGGCGTGATCGTCACCGCCACGGGAGGGCCATGCCGCGGTTTGTTCGCCACGGTACCGGTTCCCACGGACTGGCCCGAGCAGGACGTGCGGATCGTGGATGAAGATCTTTCGCCCGAGGTGCGCGACGTGCGCTATCGCAGCCTGAACGGGGGCGTCAAACAGATGCTCATCGACATCCCCCAGCTGGCCCTCGGGGTGGAAGCGCGGGCCCTGGTCACTTTTGAAGTCCAACGTCGGCAGATCCTGCCACCGAACGATCCGTCTGTGTGGACGGTCCCCAAACGTGTCGGCCGCGATCTCCGCCCGTTTCTGGCCCCCAGCCCGTACATCGAGAGCCGGCATTCACGGATCCGCACGCTGGCCCGCGAGTTCTTCGACGAAGAGGCCGGCGACTGGCAACGCGTGGAAGCCGTGTATGACTACGTTCGCGAAGCAGTGCAGTACCGCGAAGGCCCGCTCAAGGGTGCGGTCCAGGCCCTGAAAGACGGTTATGGCGACTGCGAAGAACTCACGTCGCTGTTTATCGCCATCTGTCGGGCAGCCGGCGTACCGGCTCGCACCGTGTGGATCCCCGGGCACTGCTATCCCGAGTTCTACCTGGAGGGCCGCGACGGCGTCGGACAGTGGTTCCCGTGCCAGGCGGCGGGCGACCGGGCATTTGGGCAGATGGCCGAGGACCGGCCCGTGCTGCAGAAGGGCGACAACTTCCGCGTTCCCGAGAAACCTCGGGACCGGCAGCGCTACGTGGCCGAATTTCTCCGCGGGCTGCCTGGCCAGCCGGGCGCCCGTCCGCGAGTCACGTTCGTGCGCGAGCTGCTGCCATGACAAGCAGGCCCCTCGTGGCCGGCGGGGCGACTTACTTGGCGGCTCTTTTCTGCGCCTGGGCCAGCGCACTGGCCACGATGGCGTGGCTTTGAGCGGCGCCGAGTTCATTGAGCACATCGAAGGCGACGGCCAGCACGCGCCGTGTCTCCGCGACGTTGATCTTGGTGCTGTCCGTGTCCGCCCGGCGCGCCACTTCGTTGAAGAATTCCGATACGGTCATCGCAGAGCCTCCTTAACGCGAACCGCCGGTCCGCGAGATGCGAACCGGCGGTGGAATCATTTGCTCGAATTTGTCGCGGACGCAGCATCGCGCGCCGGCAGCGGGCCACACACGGTCCATGCGATCAATACATGTCGTAGTCGCCACCGTGGCCAGCGCCGCCCTTCTTCTTCTCGTCCTTGGGTTTCTCGGCAATCAGGGCCTCGCTGGTCAGCAGCAGTGTGGCCACGCTGGCCGCATTCTGCAGGGCCGTTCGTGTGACCTTGGTGGGATCAATGACCCCCTCCTTGACCAGGTCCTCGAATTTATCCGATGCCGCGTTGTACCCCATGTTGCCTTTCATTTCGGACACCTTCTCGCAAATAATGCCCCCGTCCTTGCCGGCATTGCCGGCCAGCGTCACCAGCGGTGAACGGCAGGCTCGCAACACAATCTGGTATCCGACCTCTTGATCGTGGCTGAGGTTACTCGGTTTGACGCTGGTGGAAGCTCGCAGCAAGGCCACGCCGCCGCCTGGCAGAATGCCTTCTTCCACGGCAGCGCGCGTCGCATGGAGCGCGTCTTCGACGCGGGCCTTCTTTTCCTTCATTTCGCTCTCGGTGGCGGCGCCCACGTTGACCTTGGCGACACCCCCGGACAGCTTGGCCAGCCGCTCTTCGAGCTTTTCGCGATCGTAGTCGCTGGTAGAGTTTTCGATTTCGCGGCGAATCTGCTCAATTCGGGCCTTGATATCCGAACTCTTGCCGGCACCTTCGATAATCGTCGTATTGTCCTTATCGATGATCACCTTTTTGGCGCGTCCCAGTTCCGTAATCTGCAGATTCTCGAGTTTGATTCCCAGGCTTTCGAACACGGCCTGTCCGCCGGTCAAAATGCCAATATCTTCGAGCATCGCCTTGCGGCGGTCTCCGTAGCCCGGCGCCTTGACCGCACAGCACTTGAACGTGCCACGCAGCCGGTTGATTACGAGCGTCGCCAGCGCTTCACCTTCGACATCCTCGGCTACCACCAACAGCGGCTTGGAGGCGTTGACCACGGATTCCAGCAACGGAACGAAATCCTTGACGTTGGTGATCTTCTTCTCGAAGATCAACACATAGGCGTCTTCCAGAACACACTCCATCGTGTTCGGGTCGGTTACGAAATAAGGAGACAGGTATCCCCGATCGAACTGCATTCCTTCGACCCATTCGACCTGAGTCTGCAGACTCTTGCCTTCGTCGACGGTAATCACGCCATCCTTGCCCACCTTTTCCATGGCTTCGGCCAGCAGTTCACCGATTTCAGTGTCGTTGTTGGACGCCACGGCGCCAACTTGCGACATTTCCTTCTTGCTCTTGATGGCGATCGACATCTGCTTGAGCTTGCCGGAAATGTCGTCGACCGCCCTTTCGATGCCCTGCTTCATCTGCACAGGGTTGACGCCCGCGACAACCGCCCGCAGTCCTTCGTTGAAAATCGACTCGGCGAGAATGGTTGCCGTGGTCGTGCCGTCACCAGCGACGTCGCTGGTCTTGCTGGCAACCTCACGAACCATCCGCGCGCCCATGTTCTCGTAGGTGTCTTCCAGGTCGATCTCTTTAGCTACGGTGACGCCATCCTTGGTAACCGTAGGCGACCCGAAGCTCTTTTGCAGAATAACATTGCGACCCTTGGGGCCCAGCGTCACTTTGACGGCTTTGGCTAGTTTACCGACACCGCGACGCATGGCATCGCGGGCTTCCTGGTCGAACGCAATCATTTTTGACATGGTTTGTCCTCTCGTATCGGTCTAATGCGCGGGATGGTGAGACGTGGCCGAGGCTGGTTATTCGATGACGGCCAGAATGTCCTCCTCGCGCATCAGCAACAGTTCTTCTTCGCCAAGCTGTACAGTTTCCGGAGCATACGATGTGAACAACACGCGGTCGCCCTTCTTCACCTGCAGGCGGCTCCGCTTGCCATCGTCCAGCAACCGGCCGTCGCCGACGCTGATCACGGTGCCCCGCGAGGGCTTGTCCTGAGCCGTGTCGGGCAGCACGATCCCGCCGGCAGTGGTTTCTTCCGACTCCTCCCGCTGCACGACGACGCGGTCGCCAAGAGGTTGCAGTTTAACAGAACTTTTCTTGCGGGATTTGGTTGCAGTCGCCATCGATTGTTTCCCTCCAATACACCAGCAGAACGCGTGTAAACGTTAAGCGGCCGGATTCACATTCCCCGGCCGATAGGGCTGCCAATTCGGCGCACACCTATGCGATGGGGAGGCTAGCAAGCAAGCCGCGCGCCAATCCGCGGCAGCCTGGGAAGTTGCGGGCAGACAGGCATTTCTACGGCAAGTATTGCCGCGGGCGTGCTGCCATTTTGACCCGGTAGGCCCGTTGCCGGTTCCGCGGCGATCTCCTGGGCTGCCATTATGACAGGGATCCAACTCGCGGCGTGGACGGAAAGCGGTTTTTGGGCTGGCCGAGGACCGGTATGCCCTCCCGGCGTGCCGGAGCCGGCGCGAGCGCGACGGGGCCGGATGTTCGCCAGAAGAGTGCCGGAAGGAGAACCCGCCCCGTGGGTTGCAGCGACCTGCGCCGCCGATATCCTGCGGCGGGCGACTGTCTTGATGCCCGTCGGCCGGCTGCCGGCGCCCGCTACGCCTTCTTTTCCGCCGTTGGGCTTTCGGCGGCCGTATCGTCTTCTGCCTTCTTCTTTTTCTTCTTCTTCATCGAGAGCTTCTGCACGCGCACCTTGGGCAACCCCAGCGGCGAATCTTCACCCTCGCGCCACCGATCGGCTTCCTTAAGCTTCTCCAGGCGTTCACCACGCGTCAAAACACTCCGATTCCGATTCACACCGCGGCGGATCTTCAGGCTCTTGTCCAGTGTCATCACCCATGCTCCTCGAAGAAATCTCATCAATACCGTCGCAGGGCCCGGCGGGTCTGTTGCAATATATCCGCCCCGTCATGGCCTGGCCAGCGCCGCGGCGGGCGGACTATTCGGCTCGTCGATCTTCGTGTTTCACCCGACGAATGGACTTCAAAAATTCCTCCATCGTCGCGAATCGGTCCTGGGGATCGGCCGCCAGGCATTGCATGACGGCGCGCGCCAGGACCGGGTCGATGTCCGGACGCATCCGATCGATGGGGACCGGCTCCTGTGTGTCGTGGGCCAGCGCAGCCGTGCCATCGGTGCCGCGTGTCCAGGGCAGCTCAAACGTCAGCAGTTCGTAGACGGAGACGCCGAACGAAAAGATATCCAGCCGGTGGTCGGTGGGCCGTCGCCGGACCACTTCGGGCGACATGTAGTTGGGCGTTCCGGTTCGATTGCCCGGCTGCATGAAGCCGCGCGTGGCGGGGACCGTCAGTCCGAAATCGATGAGCTTGAGAGATTCCAGCGACGTTTCCACCACGAAATTTCGCGGGCACACATCACGGTGAATGAATCCCATGCGGTGCACTTCCGCCAGGGCTTCGGCGGCCTGCCGCAACAGGTCCACGCGCCGGCCTTGCAGGCACTCGTCTCTGGCGATCAGCAACGAATTGAGTCCCGGCCCTTCGAGGAATTCCATCACCAGGTACGGTTCGCCCTTGGTTGTGATTCCGTGGCGGTACGTTTTGACGATCCGCGGATGCTCCAGGCTGACCGCGATCTCGCCCTCGGTCGGTTTTTTCAGTCCCTTGAATCTGGCTTCCAGTTGATCCGTTTTTTTCTTGTCCAGGATTTTGAGGCCGACGACCTCGCCGCTCTTCCGATCACGTGCCTTGTAGAACTTGGACATTGTCCCCGACACGGCTTCCCGCAGGATTTCGTACTGCGCAAAGATGTCCGTTCTACCGGACTCGAATAACGATCTGAATATGCCGCCCAGTGTCATCGCCGGTTCATCATATCCCATCGGACCCTACACCCCTTGGCGGGGTGGCCACCGAGAGCCAGTGACACGCCCCCTTCGTGCAGCCTCCGGTCGGTCGTGCCCGAATGTTTCTTCCAGGATGCCTCGGGCCGCGCCGGACGACCGCGCGATCTTCATTTTCCACAATAGTCAATCGCGCGGGCAATTTCGCTCTTGATGTGGGACCGGTGGACGATGCGGTCGATGTAACCGTGGGCCAGCAGGAACTCACTTGTCTGAAAGCCTTCGGGCAATTCCATACGCGTGGTCGCCTTGATGGTCCGCGGGCCCGCGAAGCCGATCAGCGCCTTGGGTTCGGCCAGCACCAAATCTCCCAGCGAAGCAAAGCTGGCGGCAACGCCGCCCATGGTGGGATTTGTGAGCACCGAAATAAACAGCCCTCCAGATTTGTCGTAGCGCCCCAGCGATCCGGACACTTTGGCCATCTGCATCAACGACAGAATGCCTTCGTGCATCCGCGCCCCGCCGCCCGATCCGCTGATGATAATGAGCGGTAGCCGCTCCTGAGTGGCCCGTTCGATCAGTCGCGTCAGCCGCTCGCCCACGACCGATCCCATGCTGCCCATGATGAACGCGGAGTCCGTGACGCCGAACGCCACCCGGCGAGCTCGGATCATCCCGGCGCCAGTAACCGCCGCGTCCTTCAATCCGGTTCGCTGCTGATCGGCCGCCAGCCGCTCGCGGTACGGCCGGTTGTCGCAAAACCCCAACGGATCCGTCGGTTCCAGGTCGGCGTCCCATTCCTCAAACGTGCCTTCATCCAACACCTGGACGATCCGCTGCGTCGCGGACACATAGAAATGATGGTCGCATTCCGGACAGATACCCAGCCGTTTGTCGGCATCCTTGCGGTAGATCGTATTGTGACATCCGGGGCATCGCAGCCATAATCCTTCCGGCACGCCCCGTTTGGGCCGCTTGCCGCGTGTCTGCCGCGCATCGGCTTCCGACTTGCCGTTTGCCATCTTGTGTGAGCCTATTCGTGAGTCGCCGCGTCCGGTTCAACGCGAAGGATGTCCCACCGGCAGCGGTCGGCCGGTTTCCAGAAATCCGCGAGTTCATCGTTGCGGAGGATGTTGCAGACGAGACTGGCCAGCGGTTCCGGCGCCACGAGCCCGATCACGCCGTCCTTGTGCTTCTTGGCAATCTTGGTGAGCGTCTGTTTGACGCGCTCCTTCGCGGCAGCCACCATTTCTCCGCCCGGAGGGCAGACCTTCTCGGGTTGCTCCTGCCACCGGCGGTAGACTTTGGGCTGTTTCACCTTCACGTCCTCGATCAGCATCCCTTGCCACAATCCCTGGTCAAGATTATGCAGCTTGTCCAGTTTTCGCGGCTTGAGATTAAGGGCCTTGCAGACCGCCTCGGCAGTCTGCCGCGCCGATTCACTCGGGGTAAAGTAAATGACTTCGATCGGCTGTTCGCGGAGGCGCTCGATACACCCCGCCACTTGTTCGTGCCCTTCTCTGCTGAGCGGGATATCCAGGGTCCCCTGTATACGCCCCTGGTGGTCGTATTCGGTGGAACCGGGACGAATCAATACGATCTGCAACATGTTCTTGGTGAGCCCCCTGCGAGCCGGTCGGCGATCTTCGCCTGGTCGGATGATCCAACGTTCAGGCAATGGGATGCAGCTTATTATCGTTCCGGCGTCGGGTGTTGTCGTGAAAAACTGACCGAGTCCAACAGTACCTCACGGATGCGGCAGCAAAATTCGGCCTTCCGGCCGAAATGTCGCTACGGTTCGTCCTATTCTCACACCTTCCTTCAGCCGCTGCACGACCGGGCAATGCGACAACAAAGATCGGGCGGTGAAATCGGCTCCAGGCCCCCCTCGGACTGCCGGGGATTCCGCATTCGCGCTGCTGGGCTGGTCGCTCTCCCGGATCTACACAGTTCGTCAGGCACCTGAGGATGTCTTGCCAGCACTCGACGCGGCCGCTGCGGAAAGTCGCTTGATTGCGTCCGCGTAATCGTCCGAACGGAAAATGGCCGATCCCACAACGAACAGGTCGGCACCGGCCGCCGCGCACGTTCCGATATTCTCCGCGTTGATGCCTCCGTCGACTTCCACCAGCACGGACCTGCCGGCCCGCGCTCGAACTTCACGAAGTTTATCCAGCGAGACCGGATCGAACGCCTGGCCACCAAATCCCGGCTCAACGCTCATCACCAGCACCAGATCGCATTCGCCCAACAGATCCTTGATTGCCGAAACCGGGGTGGAGGGATTCATGGCCAGACCCGCGGCGCAGCCGATCGACCGTATTTGCTGCAGCACTTCTCGAGGCCTCTCCAGCACCTCGCCGTGCACCGTCAGAATATCGGCACCGGCGTCTCGAAAAACTTCGACGTACCGCCCGGGATTCTCGATCATCAGATGGACATCCAACGGCAATTCGGTCAATTCCCGCAGCGCTTTTACAATCGGCATTCCGTAGGTCAGATTCGGCACGAAATGCCCGTCCATCACATCCAGGTGCAGCGCCGGCACACCGGCGGACTCCAGAGCACGGACTTCGCGCTCCAGGTTGCCGAAATCGCACAGCAACAGCGACGGGAGGATTGCCGGGCGACGAGCTGCCTGTTCGGCCAGGGCGGCGCACCGATCCGGCTCGCCGGAAGCACGATGGACCATGGACCTTTCCGAGATACAGAGAAAACGCAGGTCGCCACCACCGCGACAAGTGCGAAACGGCTAATTCTAGCAACGCGTGCACCGGCCGTCAGCGCAGTTTGGGGCGGCCACGGGAGAGGCATCGCCCTGCTCGGGAAAGTCCCCCCGCCCCGGTGTCCAACGTGGCGGGAAGCTGCGTTCGGCAACTGGTGCCTCGGGGACCGAGCCCCCCATCAGTGGTAATCCACAACGTGCGGGACGGTTAGTTTCTTGGTGGCGGGCCGCTGCACGCGGCATCCAGCGCGGGATTCCGCAGTGCGTGATCGGTAGCTGTCGCGGGGCTATTGCGGAGAGGTGCTATCCTCACCGCGGGGCAGATCGTCGAGCTTTTCCAGGCCGAACAGCCGCAGAAACCGGTCCGTGGTGTAGTAGAGCGGGGTCCGAGGCTTCTGTTGCGGCCGTTCCACACGCAGCAGCCGTCGCCGCACCAATTGCGACAACATCGGCCCGCTGGCCAAGTTGCGGAGCTGCGAAATCTGATCCGCCGTCACCGGCTGGTTGTAGGCCACGACGGACAGGACATCGATGGCCGCCTGGGACAGTCGGGCCTGGCGGGCGCGGCCGTAGAACTTGTCGCGCACCCGCTGGTAGGCACGTTTCAAGACCATCAGATAGCCGCCGCCGCGGTCGACAATCTCGTAGGGCGTGCCGTCCTCGGCATATTTTGCGTTCAATGCGCGCACCAGTTCGTCGATGTCCTGCGGCCGTACGCCGCGCAGCATCGCCGCGGCTTGGTGACGGTCAAGCGGCCGGTTTTCCGGACTCCCCACGAACAGCATCGCTTCCAGGATCGCCCGTGGCGAGAGCTCGGCAGACTCGTCATCCCAACTTTCCGATGCGTCGCTGTGGGCCTGGTCCTGCTGCGCCGTATCGTCGCGATTGCTCGTGAGCATGACCCGAAACGCTTCGGTCAGTTCATCGAGCGACATGGCGCGGTCGGATTGGTCCGGTGCCTGTTCGTCGGAACGGCCGTTGATTTCTGTGTGCTTGTCGGTCACGGGGTTGTCAGCTCGCGCTGGTGGGCGTTCACGCAGAGAAAGCTGGCCGGCCACCGGAACTTCAAGTCCAGTGCTGCGCGACTTGGCCGCGAATGAATGCCAGCGCATCGCGGGCCAGTTGCTCTTCGCTGTCGTACATTTTCCTCCAGATCTTGGTGGCGGCGACCAGCTCTGGCAGGGCCAATCCAAACGCTTCGACCACCATCCACCCATCGTAGCCCACGTCGCGCAAAGCATCGAAAGTATCGTCCCAATGCACCAGTCCCTTGCCGGGCGTACTGCGGTCGTTTTCCGAGATGTGAACATGCCCGATCATATCAGCGCAGGAGCGAATGGAATCGGCGACCGATTTTTCCTCGATATGCGCATGGAATGTGTCGTACAGGATCCGGCAGCGGGGATGATTTACCTCGCGCGCCAGGCGGGCAGCATCGCCCTGGCTGTTCAGCAGATAAGTTTCGAAACGATTCAGGCTTTCCACTCCCAATGTGACACCGACCTTGCCGGCATGTTCGGCCATGTGCTGCATTGAATCCAGGGCCCACTTCCACTCGTCGTCGGTGGGCCCTGTACCCGAGAAGTGACCGATGGCCGAATGAAACGGCCCGACCAGCGCGGCGCAACCGGCCGCCTGGCAGCAGTCCAGCGCCTGGCGCGTCAGCTTTACGCCGCGGGCACGCACACCGGGATCCGGACTGATGGGATTGTCTTCCGCGTTGCGAACGGTGACCGCTGTTCTTTCCAGTCCAAGATCATCGAGCCGCCGCCCCCAGTCGGCGAAATGGTCCGGGTCGGCTTCACCGAAGCACGGGATTTCCACGCCGTCGTAGCCAAGCTGCTTAAGCATCTGCAGGGTGGGCAGGTCGTCTTCGGACAGGGCGCCGGTCCACAGCAGGAGGTTCATTCCAAACTTCATGGAATCGAAGCCTTTCTATCGGATGTGGTGTCGGTGCGCTGGAAAGACGAACGGATCTGCGGACATGACACGCTGCTCACGGCACCCGTGGCGGAACCTGCCAGGATCCTGTTTGAATCTCACCGGTGACCCGCGCCGGGTGTCGTGCGGTCGCCGGCGGGTCACGAGGGAATTTCGATCCATTTCTCGTGGCGGGCACTCTCCAGGGCGGCGTCGCAGACTCGCTGTGTGCGGAGTCCACTGCGAAAATCGGGCTGCGCGGGCTCGCCCGTTTCGAGCCCCTTCAGAAAATCGGCCAAGGCATTGATAAACGTGTGTTCATAACCGATCGTGCACCCGGGCACCCACCAGCGGTCCATGTACGGATGCTCGAAGTTTGTGACGTGAATCGTCTGCCAACCTGTTATATGGTCGTCGACTTTAATGTCTGTTTTGGGATCCACGTACTGGAAATACTTCAACAGATGCGGATCTTCCAAATCGAAAAACAGACTCCCATTTTCCCCATTCAGCTCGAAAGTGTTGTAATTCTTGCGGCCCCGGGCGTATCGCGTGCTTTCGAAGGTACCCATAGATCCATTTTCGAATACGGCCAGAAAAGCGCAGGCGTCGTCGATCTCCACCGGTTCCACCTGGCCGGATTCCTGGTGAGTGCGCTGCTTGACGAAGGTCTCGGTCACGGCACTGACTTTGCGGATGGGTCCGTTGAGCCACTCCGCAGTATCGATGGAGTGCGCGAGCAAGTCCCCGGTCACACCCGAACCGGCGGCTTTGGCGTCCAGGCGCCACAGCGTCGCGCCGCCCTGCGGAACGTCCTTGGCGATCGTCCAATCCTGGAGATACGTCGCCCGGTAATGAAATGGCTGCCCCACGCGGCCTTCGTCGACGAGCTGCCGCGCCAAAGCGATAGCGGGAACCCGGCGGTAATTGAACCATACCATGTTCGCCACGCCGGCCTTCTCCACCGCCTGGCACATGGACTCGCCTTCGGCCGCCGTCATGGCGAGTGGTTTCTCGCAAAGGACCATCTTGCCGGCCTCGGCCGCCGCCACGGCAATATCCTTGTGCGTATTGTTGGGCGTGCCGATGTCGATTACGTCGATGTCCTTGCGATCCACCAGCGCGCGCCAGTCCGTTTCATAAGACTCGTAGCCCCAGTTTTCCGCAAAGGCCTTGATCTTCTGCTCGTCGCGCGCGCAGCAGGCCTTCAACACTGGCCGGTGCTCAAGATTGAAGAAGCAGTTGACCTTGCGATAGGCGTTGGAGTGGGCACGACCCATGAAACCGTAGCCGATCATTCCGATGTTCAGCGGCGCAGTCATTGTGCGTGTCCTCGCAGATGACGGGAACGTGTCACGTGTCAGGAGCTCCGTGTTATTCGGACCATCCGTGCGCCTGGCGTACCTGGATCATGGCATGCAGAATCTTTCGCCACGTTTCGGGGTCCCGCATCACCTGGTTGGGAAACATGCAGCCGTCCCAGCAGATGTGCCGGCACGTACGGGTCAGCCGGTTGTCTTCGTCGCGGAGCCAGAAACCCGCGTGCCGCACGATATCGAGCTTGCCGTTGGGGTCGTCCGGCAGGCAGTGCCGGCCCGTCTTGTCGTGCGACCCCGAGCCGCTCACGGTGGCGTCGTTCTGCGCGACATGGAAGTCGATGGTCCACGGGCGCAAGGCGGAGGTGAGCCGCGCCAAAGCTTCGTTCAATACGTCGGCGTCTTCCCAGTTCCAGTTCTCGGGCAGGATGCGGTCCTCCGGTGCATTGTGCCCCAGCAGATACAAGAGCGTATGGGCCATATCGGCCTGGAAGCCGAGCGTCCGCGGCCGGTCGACCCGTTCCAGTAGATCGACCATTTTTCTCCAGCTATGCATCCCGCCCCAGCAAATCTCGCCTTCGGCGGCCAGTCGCTCGTCGTGGTCGTCTGCGATCCGGCACGCTTCGCGAAAGGTTTCCGCGATGCGCCGCGAATTGCCGTCGGGATCGGACGCCCATGTGGCGGGATCCACCGCGGAATCGATCCGCACGACCCCGTAGGGGCGCACGCCCGATTGTCGCAGCGCTTGGGCAATCCCACATGCTTTGCGAACCTGCGTCAAAAAACGTTCCCGCTGGTGCGCATCTCCCATCGCCGAACCGCCGTCGGTCGGAGGCCAAACCGGTGCGACCACGCTCCCGATCACCAGCCCCCGCGACCGGACGCTTTCCTCCAGTCGCTTCAGCTCGTCTTGCGACGCGTCGATGCTCACGTGCGGGGCGAACAGAAACAGGTCAACACCGTCAAAACGCACCCCATCGACGTCGGCCGACGCGGTCAGGTCGAGCATTTCTTCCAGTTCGATGGGCGGCTCCGAATCCGGACCCTTGCCGACGACGCCCGGCCAGGCCGCGTTGTGAATCTTGGGTAACGAATGGCCAATCTCGCTCATGTGGCTGTTCCTTGTGGCACCAGAATATCAGGCACTTATGATACCCAAAAACGCCCAGCGTCTTCGAGTCTTTCCGTTTTGACAAAGCGAAGCCTTAAGGCCCTCTATGCAACAACGTTGAAACGCTTAAGGGACACGATCACTTCTGGGAAAAGATTCGTTCGCAACGCGCGAGATCCGACGAATGTCGCGGCCAAGATCCAGACGAACCGGCTCAAACCGATTCGGCACCCGTCACCTTGTCGCTAATTTTAACCGGGCGAGGCAACCGTCATAGGGTCGCCGCGGCCGTAGCCTGATTTTCCGAGCCGGGACCCAATGGGGCCGTGGCCCGGCGGCCGAATGAGGACTTACCGCTTGGTCTGGAGGCAGGGTGCACGGGGGGCCCGGCAATGCAAAGAACGCCCGGCTCGCAGAGCCAGACTATTCGTGATGAAGCCCGGTGGGTTGGAATCTACACGTCCTGCGCGGCGACGGCGGCGTTTTTATAGTCCCCGACGTCCGGCACCGTGTCGAACGTGTCGGGTCCGAAGTAGCGCAAGCCGACCAGCGGCTCGCGCCCCGTATTCTCGATTTCCACGCCCGCGGTAGCTGCGTCGAAAGTGATGAACACTTCGTCACTCGTATCCTCGCCAAACCGGATCATGGCCGGCGTTTCCAGCCGCAGTTTCCCGATCCGGCCGCTGCCCTGTACCGTGATCCAACTGCTGGCGCCCGCGTCGTTCAATCGGCAGCGCGCGCCGGGCTGAACGGTGAGTTCCCGGGCGCTGAACAGCTGCTGACCGCCGATGTGGCCGTACACGATCCACAAATCTTGCCAGCCTTCGCCCGCCGCCGCGGTCATGGGTTCCAAGTAGTTGTGATCCTTGAAGTGCGTATCGACGTTGCGCTGCCAGTCGAGCTGGCCCACGATAAAGTCCAGATCACGATGTTTGTCGGGGGGCACGTCCTTGACGAGCAGCGACCAGGGAACTTCTCGGCCTTCCACCAGGGACTGGAACATGCCGAACACATCGCTGCCCCACTGAGGTTCATACGTGCACAACGATCCGGGCGCGTGCAGGACACCCGGCGGAATCAGCCACCCGGTTCCGCGCTTGAGCCGGTAAGCCCGCGACAGATCCAAGATGCCGTTGTCACCCTGATCCCAGTCTTCCAGGCACTTCCGCACCTGGTCGGGCGTCGTGCCCGGTTCGAGTCCCATGAACGTGTAGGCAAAGTTATTGTCCACGTTGTTCATCTGGGGCGAAAAATAGTAGCTTTCCGGCTTGCCTTCCTGGCCCACTAGCGCCGCATTCTCGGCCGACTGGTGCATGTGGTGCGGAATCGGTCCCATATTGTCGAAGAATTTGGAATAGACGGGCCATCGCCGGTACTTGTCGAACATCGCCCGGCCAATCATGCGCGAGCCCAGCAGTTCGACCCCTTCCTTCAACAAAAAACGTTCGCCGTTGGAAACGGCGAAGCTGAGCCCTTCGTGCCAGACGCGACCCTCGTTGGCCGCTTCCGTCGTGCTGCCGAACCACCGTTCGTCAATGCCTCCCCGGTGGGCCCCGTAGGCGTACCAGTCCTCGGGCCGGAGCTTGATCCGGCGGCCCGGGTGAAGAAAACTGCGAGGCACCCAATTGGGTGCCAGCCGAAGTACGCCCTCGCCGGCGTCCAGCGCCCGCTCAAGTACCGACGAGACCGCGTCGCCCCGGACGACCGGCTGACCGGAATGGGTGTGTTTGTCGTCGATCATCGAACCAACCTGCTGCAGCAAGACCGCCTGTTGCGTCGGCACATCCCTGGCCGGAACCGATTGTCCGTTGCCCATTCGGATCATGCGAGCCTCTGTTTTATGCCCTCCCCGAGCAGATGGCAAGGTAACCGCCGGGCGTCCGACGCGGCCCGGATCTACACACGGGTATACATCCGATGGGCGATGGCGCATATTTGGTGCACGGGACGCGCCCCGGATCTGGAATCCACCGTGGAGACGATTCCGCGGACACTCGATCACACGCGTAACAGCAGTGACGCCATGGCGAAACGCGAGTGGATGCTTACGGATACGTCCACCGGGACGTACGCCCGATCCTTCGCGATCGGTCCGTCGGACGTGCCCGGAACGGCCGATGGTTTTTCGGTGACTCGCAAGACGCTGGAGGGCGGGCTGCGGCACGGCGTCGAACTACTGGAGGTCGACACCGGCTCCAGCCAGCTATCGATCGTACCGACGCGCGGCATGGGCATCTGGAAAGCGTCGATCGGCGGCGTACCGCTGGAATGGAAGTCGCCGATCCGGGGACCCGTGCATCCAGCGTTTGTCCCCCTGTCCGATCCCTCTGGGCTTGGGTGGCTGGACGGCTTTGACGAAACGCTCGTGCGCTGCGGGTTACGCAGCAACGGAGCGCCTGATTTCGACAGCCGCGGTCAACTGGTGTACCCCTTGCACGGGACGATCGCCAATCGCCCCGCGCACGTGCTGCGCGTCTCGGTGGACGGGGACACGGGGCAGATCCAGGTGACGGGCGTCGTGGACGAGTCCCGGTTTTTGTTCCAGAAGTTGAGGTTGACGTCGACGATCACGACGCGGACCGGTGAACACGGATTCCGGGTGAACGACGTCGTGACCAACGTGTCCGGTCAACAGGCCGAGATCCAGTTGCTGTACCACTTTAATGTGGGGCCTCCCCTGCTCGGTGCGGGATCGCGTCTCGTCGCACCGGTCCAGGCCGTAGTCCCCAGAGACGATGTCGCCGCCCGCGCGATCGACTCATGGGATGTTTACGCGGCACCCCGGTCGGGATTCGCCGAACAGGTGTTCTTCCTCGATCTGTTGCCCGACCGCAACGGGCAGACGCCGGTGCTGCTGAAAAACGCGCCGGGTACCAAAGGCGTCTGTATCCATTTCGACCGATCGGCGCTGCCATGGTTTACACTCTGGAAAAATACGGCCGCGCATGCCGACGGGTACGTGACGGGACTCGAGCCAGCCACGAATCTCCCCAATCCGCGGAGCTACGAAGGCCGGCAGGGACGCGTGGTGACGATTGGCCCCGGCCAGTCCGTCGCCATGCAAATTGACGTCCGCGTGCAGATCAATGCCTCCGAGATCGCCCGCGTGGAACAGGCTATCGCCGCCATCCAAAAAGACGTCCCACGACACGCCTATCCGCAGCCTCAACCGGGTTGGAGTCCGGCCGGGGAGGACCAGCAAAAACGAGGTTCGTAGGGTCGCACGTGACGCGTTGATTGCCCGAGGAGTGGATTGATCATGTGGCGCGCACCAAACGTGAGTATTTCTAGATTTACGCGGCTGCTCTGTATTCCGGCATCCGTGCTGGCGATGGCATGCTCGCCGCTATGCGGGGAAGATCGGCCCAATTTTGTCGTCATACTTTGCGACGACCTGGGCTATGGCGACCTGGGATGCTATGGCCATCCGAGCATCCGCACGCCCCATCTTGACCGACTTGCCGCGCAGGGGATGCGGCTGACCGCCTGCTACAGCTCCGCCCCGGTCTGTTCGCCATCTCGAGTCGGTTTATTGACCGGGCGGACACCGAGCCGCGTGGGTATCTACGACTGGATTCCGGCAGGCCATGTCATGCACCTGCCCCGCACGGAAATCACGATCGGTGCGTTGCTCCGCCGGGCCGGATATGCGACGTGTCACGTGGGGAAGTGGCACTGTAACGGCAAGTTCAACAGCGGCGCACAACCTCAACCCCACGATCACGGTTTTCAATACTGGTTCAGCACTCAAAACAATGCGGCCCCTTCGCATCGCGACCCGCACAATTTCGTGCGCAATGGCACGGCGGTCGGCCTGTTGACGGGCTATTCCTGCCAGCTTGTGGCCAGCGAAGCCATAGGCTGGCTCCACCAACGGCCTGCCGATCGCCCGTTCTTCCTGTTGGTTTGTTTTCACGAACCCCACGAACCCATCGATTCGCCGCCTGAGCTTGTTTCGCAATATCCGCACGCCACCCGGCGGGGTGAAGCACTCTATTATGCCAACGTGACCAACATGGACGATGCCGTCGGCCGGCTGATGCGGGCGCTGGACAAGATGCAGCTGGCGAGCAACACCTTTGTGCTGTTCACATCCGACAACGGGCCCGAGACGCTCAACCGCTATCGCAACGCCTGGCGATCCCATGGGTCCCCCGGACCGCTGCGCGGCATGAAGCTGCACCTTTACGAGGGCGGCATCCGCGTACCGGGCATTGTTCGTTTCCCCGGCCGTGTCGAACCGGGGGCGGTAGTCGACGAGCCCGTGTGCGGACTGGATGTATTGCCGACGTGCTGCGAATTGGCCGGCATGGACGTGCCCGGCGACCGCGTCCTGGACGGGCAAAGCATCGTGCCTCTGTGGGACGATGGCGTGCTGCACCGCAAGTCCCCTCTCTTCTGGCATTACTACCGGTCCATCGGCCAGCCGAAGGCAGCCATGCGGGTCGGCAACTGGATGATTCTGGGACACTGGGACCAGGGGCCGCTGGGCGCGGGAGGCAGCCTGCACCCGGGGGACATGCAGCGAATCAAAACCGCGCGGCTGACGGCGTTTGAGCTGTACGATCTGGCCCGCGACCGGGGACAGGAGAAGAATCTTGCCGACCAGCGCCCGCAACAACTGGAGAGACTCAAGACGCGGCTCGTAGAAAAGCATCGCGAGGTGCAGCAGGAGGGCTTTTACTGGGATGTTCCCTAACGTGGCCGTCGCGTGCCGCGCGAGACATCACCCGGGGGTGGCAATCGGCGGCAGCGGCACTCCCAGATTGGCAGCCACGGCACGCACCAGTTGGCTCTCCCGCGCCGAGACCTGGCGGTCGGCCATGACGCAGGCGATGGACGCCTCCAGGATGTCGCGTTTCAACCGCGGGGCGGTCTCCGCCAGCATGGCAAGGGCGTGATCGAAGGTCTTCAGCGTGCAATCGGAACGATCACGCATGGAGGCAGTACGGCCAAGTCGCTGCCAGGCAGCGTCGAATGCGAGGTGCGCCTCGTCGTCGTCCCGCGCGCCCGAGTGCGCGAGCACGGAAAGAACGTCGATCATGGGGTCGGTGAGGGCATCCAACCGCCGGTAACGAACCGCCGGCGGGGCCGCGAGGCCAAAATGGATGTCGAGTGTCCGGATGACCGTCAGTTGTACCGTATATTCCAGCAGATCGATTTTCCGGTCGGCCCGGATCAGCGCGTCCACGTTGTCGCGGAACTGGACAAACTGCACTTTTGACAACTTCTTGAGTGCCGGCATGGCCACATCGACCAGGGCCAGTCGGTGCTCGTCGCCCAGTTGGTCCACGACGGGCGCCAGTCGCTCGGTCTCCTGGTACGACTGGATCTCCGCCTTTTCCCGCAACGCTTGAAGTTGTGGGGCCCGCATGGTGTCGTCGCCGTCGAGCAGCAGTGCGTAGATTACCGCCCGCGCGCCGTAGGGCTCGTGCGCGGCGTTTTGCAGCGGTCCTGGAATGCCTTCCAGGATGGCGGCCGCCGCGACGATCTGTTCCAGTCCGGGGACTCCGATGCGGTCCAGGATGCCGCTGGGATCGAGTGGCGCACCGGCGGCTCTTCCCAGCGCTTGCAGCGGCTCCCTTTTCTCCGCGGGCTTCGGTTTTCGTTCGACGTCCTGGGGTGCGATCCTGACAGGGAGTACCACCTGCGGAAAGTTACCGTCAAACGAAGGATCAATCCGCAGGACCCGGTCGGCCAGCGGAGGATGCGTCGCGAACAACTGCCAATGGAAGCTACCGAACGCGCTGCCGAAAAACATGTGACTGATTTCTTCTGCGTGGGCATCTTCAATCTTGGATGTCTCGGGCAGGCCGCCAATTTTCTTCAATGCGCCGGCGATTCCGTCCGGCAAACGCGTGAACTGAACCGCGGAAGCATCGGCCAGATATTCGCGCTGCCGCGACACCGCGCTCTTGATGAGGCGCCCGAAAAATAGGCCGATGGACCCCACGACAAGCAATCCCGCACCGATCATGATGATCAGCAACAGAGCGCCCCCGCCCTTGTCGCCGCCCCTCGATCGCCGGCCCGAGAACCGCATCGAACGCAGCACGTACCAACCGATCACGGCCAGTAACAGGATTCCATGAAGGATGCCCACCAATCTGAGATTGAGACGCATGTCGCCGTTGAGAATATGGCTGAATTCGTGGGCGATCACACCCTGGATTTCGTCGCGGTCCAGATACGTCAAAGAGCCTCGTGACACTGCGATGACCGCGTCCGCCGGTTCGAAGCCGGCGGCGAAGGCGTTGATGCTCGGCTCGCCGTCCATGACGTACACGGGCGGGACCGGTACCCCGGACGCGATCGCCATCTCTTCCACGATGTTCAATAACCGGCGTTCCGCCAGGTTGTCGGTCTGTCCGTCGACCAGCCGGCAACCCATCATTAAGGCGACCGCTTCGCCGCCCGAAGCGAGTTGCGAGGTCTTGTACAGGCTGCCCAGCGCGATGACGCCCATCGTTGCCACGGCGACGACCAACAGCAGCTCGGGGTGCCAACCGAACTCGTTGTAGGGGCCGGGTCCGGCGCGGCCGCCGTCCATCATGCCGAGACCGAGCACGACGATGACATAGATGGCGGCCACGATGCCCGCCACGGCCAACACAAAATAGGCCATCAGCCATCCGGTGCGTCGGCGGGCAGTATCCTGATGCTCAAAGAAATCCATCGCCGAGTGGCAGCGGGAGAGTCTGGTCAGTCAAACGATACTTTGGGGGCTTCACGTTCGCGCACTTCTTCGATCTCGAACAGATCCGCTTCTTGAAAGTTGAACACTCCGGCGAAGAGAACGTTCGGAAAAGTCTCCCGCTGCGTGTTGTACCGCATCACGGCATCGTTGTATGCCTGCCGCGAAAAGGCCACTTTATTCTCGGTCGACGACAGTTCCTCCTGCAGCGACAGCATGTTTTCGTTGGCCTTCAGGTCGGGGTAGTTCTCGGCCAGGGCAAACAAACGACCCAGCGCGCCGGTCAGCTGACCTTCGGCACTGCCGAGTGACTTCATGGCGTCCGGATCTCCCGGGTTCTGAGCGGCCTTCTGTCCGGCGTTGACCGCCTGGTTGCGTGCCTGGATAACGGCTTCCAGCGTCTCGCGCTCGTGCTTCATGTATCCTTTGGCGACTTCCACAAGATTCGGAATCAGGTCGTGACGCCGTTTTAATTGCACGTCAATCTGGGCAAAAGCGTTCTTATAACGGTTCCTCAACGCAACAAGTTTGTTGTAGATGCCGACAACGATCAACACGAATACGACGATGATCACACCGACGGCGATCAGGATCCAGATTCCACCCATGCCGAGCTCCCTTGCAGACCGTAATCTTTATCGATGGCACCGACCGGCGAACGGTGTTCGGCGGCACTTTCCTTCCGGCCCCTGCATTGTCCAGTCAGCCGATCTGGCTGCAAGTCCAATCCGCTCGCCTCAGCCGGCCGCAGCGCCACCACGGCGCCGTGCCAGCCGACCCTGCCGATCGGCAACCGAACGCGTACCGCCTCGTGCCGTTGGGCAGCTTTTCGCCGTGAGCTTCCCAGGCTTAACGGCAAGACTCAGGCGTCGCTCACAATCTGGTCGTAAAACTTAACGAAATTGTCCGGATCGGGTCCGGCGCGAAACTCCATGGCCGCCCGGGGGTGGCGGTTCATCTGTCCGGTGATGTTATAAGGAACCAAAGGCCCCCATTCCACCGAATTCCGCAGCGGGATCAAGTGATTCTGAAGCAGTTGAACTACGGGGCGGAGTTTGAATTTTGGATTGCGCAGAAATCCCAGCAGTAATTCCATCGGACAATTACCGGCTCCGCGCCCGAGCCCGGCCATCGTGGCGTCCGCGCGGTTCGCCCCGAGGATGATGGCTTCGATGGTATTGGCGAACGCCAACTGCATGTTGTTGTGAGCGTGGATGCCGACTTCTTTACCCGTACCTTCCATCGCCCGGGAGTATTTCCTGTAGAGCATATCGATCTGTTCGCGGTGCAGGTGGCCGAAACTGTCCACGATCACGACTGTCCCCGCGGGCGACGGAGCGATGGCTTCCAGCACGGCGTCGATTTCTACTTCCGTAACGTTGGAGACGGCCATCAGATTCGCCATGGTCTCGTATCCCAGCGCGTGCGCGTGGGCGAGCATTTCAACGGCTTCCGAAACCTGGTGCGCGTAGAAAGCCACGCGGATCATGTCCAACGCGGATTGTTCGCGGGGGACGATCTGTGTTTTCCAGTCGCTTTTTCCCGCGTCGGCCATGGCGGCCAGTTTGAGCCCCGAAGCGGCGGCGTCGTGGTCCCCGAACAGCCGCTCCAAATCGTCTTCCTCGCAATGCCGCCAGGCTCCAAATTCCTTTTTGGGGAACAGCCGCGGGGAATTCTTGTAACCGATCTCCATATAGTCCACGCCCGCCGCCACACAGGTAGCGTACACCGCGCGGACAAGGTCATCCGTGAAATGGTGGCCATTGATCAAGCCCCCGTCACGGATCGTACAGTCCAGTACTTTCAGTTCCGGCCGATACGTAATCCAAGGGGCCTTGTCCGCCATGCGTCACCTTGTTGAGCCTAAGGTCGGGGTGGAAACCGACGGGCGCTCGCGGAACCGCCCATCAAGACCCGCGCGTCGAAACGGCCCCCAGCCGCCACTTCCGCTGCGCTGCAAGGCTCCTATTCTGGCCACGCTTGCGCGACGACGCAAGTCAGCCGCGGCGGCCAGACGGACAGCAGTCGCCAGGGCATACATCGGGCGCCGCGGGACGGTCACCCATCGTGCGACGCGGAACACCCGCGTCAACGCGCTCTTCGATCAGCTCCCGGATCATGGCCACGAATCGGGGATGGGTTCCGACGGTGCCCGCGCGGACGAGATGGATCCCCAGTTGCCGGGCGACGGCGCGGGCTTCGACGTCCAGATCGAACAGCACTTCGACGTGGTCCGACAAGAAGCCAATCGGCACGATGACGGCGTCCCGCAGGGGCCGCCGTTGATGCACGTCACGGAGCAGTCCACAGATGTCGGGCTCCAACCAGGGTTGTGACGGCGGCCCGCTACGACTCTGGTAGGCCAAATGCCACTCGGCCGGCGCCCGCTCGGCGGACACGAGCCGGCACGCTTCGCGTAGCTGCTGCTCGTAGTCGCACCCTCCGGCCATGGTTTGCGGAAGACTGTGCGCGGTGAAAAACAGCGTCGCGGCGGCCCGCCGCGGCTGCGGCACCAACTCAAGTGCTTCGTCCATGCGCGCCCGCTGGGCCTGTATGAACCCCGGATGATTGTAGAAGACACGCAGTTTGTCGACGCGGGGCGCGCGAGGGCCCACATCCCTCCGAGCCCGCTCAATATCTTCCAGATACTGCCGGCATCCCGAGTACGAACTGTAGGCGGAGGTGACATAGGCCAACGCACGCTCGATTCCCTGGTCGGCCATGTCGCCCAGCGTGTCGGCCAGCATGGGGTGCCAGTTGCGATTGCCAAAATACACCGGCAGCTCGATTCCGTGCCGCAAGAGTTCTTCCCGCAGGGCCGCGATCAACTGCCGATTCTGCTCGTTGATCGGACTGGCCCCACCCAGCTCGTAGTAGTGTTCGGCAACCTCCAGCATCCGTTCCCGAGGCACATTTTTTCCGCGCAGTATGTTTTCCAAGAAAGGCAGCACGTCTTCCGAC
>CAZNKT010000015.1:16385-71513 GCA_964573605.1 uncultured Pirellulales bacterium | reverse complement strand
CAAAAAAATCAAAGCTCACCTGAAAAGCAGACTGCGAATCCATCTTGTGCCTCCGTGCGAAGTTCTAAGTTGTTTTTTGCTAACACCTTAGACTCACGTGGAGGCACTTTTGTTTCGCTATTCTTGAATAATCCGGGTTTAAGTGAACGGGTGGCCGAGAAAGGAACCCATTGCCCTCAGCAAGGGGAAGGCGAAAGGGGGTCGAGCGGACGACAACGTGCTGGATGGTCCTTTACTACGCCCAAGTGACTGTCCTAAAAAACGAAAAACGGGTCTGACCCCTGTGCCTCAGCGGGCGGCATCGTGCCTCAGCGGGCGGCATCGAGCTTCGTGCGGATCCGCGATCGTTCGTCGTCGGCCGAAGCGTCAGCGTTGAGCGATTCGACGGCTCGCTGCCACGCGCGGCGGGCGTCGTCGATGCGGCCGACACTCTGGTAGGCGTCTCCCAGGTGGTCGAGGATGATCGCGTCGGGCGAATCCTCGGACGCGGCCCGCTCCAGTTGTTGCACCGACTCTTCGTACCGCTGCAGCCGGTAGTAGGTCCATCCCAGGCTGTCGCGATAAGCCCTGTTTTCGGGCTGGGCCGTGACGGCGTTGTTAATCAACCGCAAGGCGCGGTGCAGGTGCTGGTCGTGATCGGCCCACAAATATCCCAGGTCGTTCTGGGCCCGCACGTCCGAGGGGTATTCATCGAGAATCTGCGCGAGCCACTCTTCGGCGGCCGCCGTATCGTTCTGTTCCGCGCACAGGTTCGACAGGTCGAACCGGACCTGCTTGAGCGCCTCGCGCTGGTCGGGCGCGTTCATGGTCGGATCGCAGCGTCGAATCAGTTCGCGGCACGATCGTCGGGCGTCGTCGATCCGGTCTGCGTGCAAGTAGATCCATGCTTCCCGACGCGCGATGTCCACGCGGTCGGGCTGCATTTCCGCCGCGCGGCGGGCCGTGTCCAGGGCATCGGTCGTGCGGCCCGACATCTCCAGCGCGCCGGCCAGGTAAAAATACAGCCCGGACCGGAAGGCAGACGCGGCCGGCTCCGTAGCAGGCCCCACGCCCCGGCGGACGGCCCGCTGGAATACATCGGCCGCCCGCTCGTATTGTTCCGCGTCCAACAGCGCCAATCCCCATTGAACCATCAGCAAAGCTTCGTCGTCGGACGCTTCTTCGATCGCCCTGCGAAACCAACGGTCCGCCATGTCAAACTCGCCGGCATCCAGGGCCCATTGGGCCATCGCCACCAGGTGATGGGTCGCCAGGCGGTCGCTTTCAGAGGATCCGCTCTTGTCAACGACGGCCGCCGCGGTGTGCAGTAATTGGTCATCCCGGGCAAGCGCTTGGGCTTCGTCGCCGAGCACCGCAATCGTGTCCGCCATACGGACCGTCAGCCCCAGGACCTTGATCACCGACTCGGCATCACCCCGTATTCGGTACACGCGAGCCAGCCCGCGCAGCGCGGACATCGGGGTCGCGGGCGACTCAGGACCAGCAGTGTTCTTCAGAACAACGCCCAGAAAACGCGCGGCCTCGTCGATCTTCTCCTGGTCCAGATAACGCCCGGCCAGAAACCGTGCCAGTGGAACGTTCTGTGTGTCGCGTGCATGGAGTGACTCGAGACGCGGACTAATTTCGGCGTCCCGGTCGAGCTTCCGCAGGGCGTCGGCCAGCAGCGCGTAGGGCGCCGTGTTTTCGACGGTCAGTTTCTGGTCGAAATACGGCTGGAGTAAGGCCAGCGTCGCCTGCGGATCTTCGCGCAACAGCGCCAAGCGGGCACGACGGACGGCCACCCAGCCGGACGCCGCTCCGGCACGCTCCGCATGTGCCAGCGCCCGCTCAGCCGGGTCGAGCCTGCCGGCTTCCAGGTAGGCTTCGGTGAAGAGCTGATAGGTGCGCTGGGCGGTGGCGCCGAGCCACGGGTGACCGTCGCGATTCGTGTCCTGCTGCGCAGGGTGTTGTTCGAGTGTTTGCTCTACGGTCGAAAAACAATCGGACGCTTTCGCGTGCCGCCCGGTGAGGAAATAGAGCCGTCCCATTTCCAGGCGTTGAGACAGCCGCAGCGCGGCGGGCAACGTGGAATCTCCTCCCACCCGCCGGCTCCTCGGTGGACGCGGCGCGAAGAGCCGCTCGTACAGCTTCAACGCCAAGTCCAATTGGCCTTGCTCGGTCACGTACACCGCCAGCCGTCCTACGAGGAATTCATCGGAGGGATCACTTAGCGCGCCGAGGATCGCATACCGCGCGGCTTCATCGAGACGGCCCAGTTGTTCGGCGAGGGAAACGATTTGCCACAGCACCTGAAGCGGGCGCGGATCGAGGCGGAAGGCCCGCTGGTACTTGCGTAGCGCCTGCCGATAACACGCCTGCGCTTCGGCTTGTTCATGCTGTTGCTCAAACCGAGTCCCTTGTTGATAGAGGGCTCGGCCCGTTGCGAACAGGGCGTACGCTTCAAGCTGGTCGCGGTGTTCGGCCGACCGCAGCTCGCGTGGGTGGAGCACTTCCGGCGGCGATTGCAGGTCGTCGCGAACTGCTGGTCGCGCCGCGCCGAGGGAAGGCGTCATGAGTGCCAGGCACGCCATGCCTGCCAGGACGCGCGTTCCGGACGGGACCGGCAATCGCCAAGACTGTCTTGGCTCTCGGCCGTGTCGACCAGTGGGGCCGTTCCCGCGGCGGAGCGGATGCGAGGTGGTAGGCCGGCCGCCGCCGGCGATGCGGTGCGTGCGGTGGGGCATGACGTCCGTCCCCCCGGGTCGGATCAGCGGGGCTTGCGCTTGCTCAGCCGCTTCACGGTGCCCGCCTTGCTGGTCTTTGATTTTTTGGGCCGAGTCTTGGCTGCTTTCTTGGCCGCCGCGCGTTTCTTGCCCGTGGCGGGCTTCGCTGACTTCTTGGCAGCCTTTGTCTTTTTCTTCTTGGCCGGGGCAGGCCGGGTCTTTTTCTTTCCGGATGCCGTCTTGGCGGCGGCCCCGCTGGCGACCTTCGGTTTGGAGGGCCGGCGCTTGGGGAGCCGATCCTTGCAATCGGGGTCGATCTCCAGGAGCAGCTTCCGGACCGCGGGCGCGTAGGGGTTGGCGAAAATTTCAACTCCCCATTGGTGCAACAGCGATCCTGCTTCCTTGCCCTTGTTCTTGGAAATCGTCCGCTCCAGACCGGGCACTCGATACTGATTCAATTCTGATTCCGACACGGCCCCCACGATGTACAGGCCTGTCAAAGCGCCGCGGTTGACGGGGATCGAATGGCCGCCTAGCGAGTGTTGGACCACAAATGACGTGACAAACGGCGTGGTGCCGTCAAAGCTCTCGAGCTTCTTGAGGGCGTGCCCAATGCTTTGTTTTCGCAACTCCTCCAGATCGAAGGCATAAATCGATTCGAAGACGCTCTGCAGCACGCCGCGCAATCGGCGCGCGGCTTGTTCGGCGTCCGCCAGCGACTTCATCCCTTCCATCAACTCGCGGATCGATGTCACGCGGACTTCGTTCCAGTCGAAATACTGTTTTTGCAGACTTTCAAAAACGTTTTCCGCCGTGGCGGCCGGACTGTTTTCCAGGCAACAGGCGAACAACAGGTCCTTCATCACCACGTCCGTGCCGAAGCTCGTCGCGGGTTTGTAGTGCTTCTTGAGAATCTTGAGGATGCGGCTCAAAACCGCTGTCCGGTTGGGGCTTGCCATGGCATCATTCGTCGGGGTTGGTGTCGCCGGGCCCTGCTTCGGATTCCGCGTGGCCGTCCCATTCGCCTTCCGCCTCTTCGGCCTCCTCGGCCGCAAGCGAATCGTCGGGCAGCACCTGCTTGAGGATGCGGGTGATTTCGATGGAGTTTTTGACTCCCATATCCAAAATGAAGTCGATCCGCGGTGTATAGCGCGTGTCGATCCGCTCCGCGACCTTATGTTGCAAGTAGCCTGCCGAGCGTCTCAATCCATGCAGGCTGAGCTGTTGCTTTTTTTCGTCGCCCATCACGGAAACATGGACTTTGGCCCTCCTCATGTCCGGCGATACTTCCACATAGGTCACCGTCACGTCCTGAATGCGAGGATCTTTCAGGTCGGTGAGGATCGCCATGCCGACGACCTCGCGAATCGCCTCGGCAGCTTTCTTGACTCGGCGCGACGTCATGCTACCACCGCCATTCGCAGCGCGGGTTTGTCCGAATCTCCGGCGGGAAGGAAGCACGCTGGACACGGCGGGCGTGTCTTGCCGTCCGCCTGACGACTCGCGCCGCATCTCCACGGAGAAAAAGCAGTGCATTCACTCCGCCGGATTGACCGTATTCGATGTTCAGCATGGCGGGTGTGCGGCGTGGAGCACCACGCGGCAGGCCGAACGCAGCTCGCTACCGCGCTTCGAACGTCCTTTCCACTTCTTCGACCTTGTAGGCCTCAAGCACGTCTCCTTCTTTCACATCGTTGAAGCCGGCCAGCTTGATGCCGCACTCCATGCCTTCGCGGACTTCACGCGCGTCGTCTTTTTCCCGTTTGAGGCTGTCGAGGGGATAATTGCCAATGACGGTATTATTTCGGATGACGCGGACACGGCTATTCCGCTGGATGTTTCCGGCCAGCACGCGGCAGCCCGCCACGGTTCCGATCCGGCTGATCGTGAATGTTCTCTGGACGAGTGCCCGGCCCAAATCCACCTCGCGCTCTTCCGGCTTCAACAGGCCCTCGACGGCCTTCTTCAGATCGTCGGTTACTTTGTAGATCACTTCGTAGCGACGAATCTGAACTCCAAACCGGTCCGCCAGTTTTCGCGCGCCTTCGTCGGGCACGACGTTGAAGCCCAGAATCACGGCGTCGGAGGCGTTGGCCAGATGGACATCTGCTTCGGTGATCCCGCCGACGGTCTGCTGCAGGACGCGAATTTTGACTTCGGGATGATCGAGTTTGCCGATCTCCTTATCGATCGCTTCCAGCGATCCGCGGACATCGGCTCGGATGATGAGATTCAGAGTGCGAACTTCTTCATCACCTTCCAGACGTTCGAACAGGGTTTCCAGCGTGACATGAGATGGGCCACCTCTGCCGAGATGTTCCTCGCGGATAAAGTCGGCCCGTTCCTGCGCGATTTGTCGAGCCTGCCCGATGTCTTCCAGCACGTAGAAGCGTTCGCCCGCTTCTGGCGCCACATCCAGGCCGGTGACATTTGCCGGCGTGCTCGGCCCCACTTCGTCCAGGCGTTCGGAGGGGTGCAGCGTATCGTACATCGCCTTTATCCGTCCAAACGCCTCGCCGCAGACGACAATGTCGCCCACATGCAAGGCGCCGTTCTGCACCATCAATTTGGCCACCACGCCGCGATTGCCCTCCTGTTGCGCTTCCAAACAGGTGCCGTAGGCGTGCCGTTCTGGATTGGCCTTATAATCGTGCAACTCGGCGACCGTCAGCAGCGTTTCGAGCAGCTCATCGAGCCCTTCGCCGGTCGTGGCGCTGGTTTTGACGACTTCGACATCGCCACCCCATTCGCTGGGCAGCAATTCGTTGGTGGACAGTTCCTGCATCACGCGGTTGACGTCCACGCCGGGAAGGTCGATTTTGTTGAGCGCCACGACAATCGGGACTTCTGCGGCGCGGGCGTGGCTGATGGCCTCCTCGGTTTGCGGCATCACGCCGTCGTCGGCCGCCACAACGAGCACGGCGATATCGGTCACGTTCGCGCCGCGGGCCCTCATCTCGGTAAACGCTTCATGACCCGGGGTATCCACAAACGCGATCCTCCGCCCGTCCTTTTCCACCTGATAGGCGCGGATATGTTGGGTAATGCCGCCGCTTTCCCCGCTGGCGACGTCGATGGTCAGAATCCGATCCAGCAACGACGTCTTGCCATGGTCGACGTGCCCCAGGAAGGTAACGACCGGTGGCCGTAATTGTTGATTCTGCGGATCGTCTTCCACGGCGAGGAGCTTATGCAGGTCGTCCTCCAGCCGTTTGGGCTGCCTCAGTTCCACCTCGACACCCAACTCGGCGGCAATCAATTCGGTCATTTCGGGGTCGAGTTGCGTATTGACGTTGGCCACGACGCTTTCGCTCAACAACACGCGCAGAATCTGCGGGGCGGGGCAGCCCGTGGCTTCGGAAAATGCGCGGACCGTGCAGGGAAGCTGTAGGGTGACCTTGCCTTTGCGGGGAGCGGCCGTGTTGGTGCCGGTGCGTTTGATACGTCGCGCGCGGGACACGTGCCCCCGTTCATCCTCGTCCCCCGTGCGACGTGTCCGCGACCGCTTGCGATTGAGCTGCCGCTGTTCACGACCGCCCAGCAACGGCTTGCCGTCCTCCGACTTCTCCTCGGTGTATTCGCTGGACTTTCCTTTGCGGCCCCGGCCACGCAGCGCGCCACCCAAGGGGGGCCGGTCGGCCGGCGCAACGTTGCCCCGGGCGCGTGGCTTGGCGGCCGCACCCTGAGCATCATCCCGCCGTTTTGATTCCTGCCTGCGGAGATGCTCGGCCAACGGCTTGCTGCCGGCCTTGCTGGCTCGAATGGCGTCGACCGGAAGTTTCAAATCGGGCTTCTGCGGCGCGGGCTCATCCGATACTTCCGGCGGCGGCGGTTGGTCGGTGGCGGGCATGGGCGCCAGTTTGATGGCCGGCTTGGAGGTCCGCGCAGCCGCCGGCTTCGGGGAGGGCGGCCTGGGAACGTCGTCCGATTTCTTCTGCCCGGTGTCTTTCAGCACCGGCATTTTTCCGGACGACCCGGAAGGAGCAATGTAGTCTTCACGACGGACAACTTCGGGCTCTGCCGGCCGCGGAGGACCCGGGGCCGTCGCGGGCGGCGCTTTCGGCTGAGCCGGCTTCGCGCCTCCACTGATAAACGCCTTGACCTTGACCGCTTCCTCGTCGGTCAGGCTGGCCAGCGCAGAGCCCTTGCCCGGAATCCCTGCCTTCGAGCAGATATCCACAAGCTGTTTTGTGTCGAGCTTGAGCTCTTTGGCCAATGCGTAGATTCGAACTGGCAAAACGCAGGTCCCCCATCACTGGTGTCTCAACACGCGGCATTGTGGCGCCACGACGCTGTTCGTGGCAGGCTCATTCTTCATTATCACGTTTCGAACCCTCGGCGTCTAAGTGCCGTTTACCAATCACCGCCTCATCCCCGATCCCCGCGTCAGTCGGCCGACTGGCCGGCCGCGTCGTGCCCGGTGATTTTCGCAGAATCGTCTGCCTGGCCCGACGATGGCCCGCCCTCTGGCGAAGCGCCGGGTGGTGGCGACAGGTCCGCCACCGGTCGCGTCGTCGTCGACGTGTCCTCTTGGGGAATTTGCTCTTCGGGAATTTGCTCTTCGGGAATTTGCTCTTCGGGGGTTGCCTCGCCGGTGGTCTCATCGGTTGTCTTGTCGGCCGGCTCCGCTGCCGCTGTTTCCGGATCTGCTTCGGCCGCGTCGTCGCTCGGCTCGTGCGACGCACCTTCCTCGGCCGGCGGTTCGCCCGTGTCGCTCGATTCGGCCGCTTCATCCGGGCGGGTCTCCGCTTCGCGCGCCTGCTCCGCCTGGGCAGCGGCCTGTCGCTCGGCTTCCAGCCGATCTTGTTCTCGCTGGCGCCGTCGCTGTTCGGCGGCGGCGGCCTCGGCTTGTTCGGCACGAATTTCAGCCTGCGCGACGATCCGATCGACGGCCGCTTCGTCCATACCGCCCATTTCCATCAGCGCCACCGGTTCGATGATCGATAAATCGTCGTAACTCAAGAATCCCTCTTCGACGAGCTTCTCCGCCAGCGGAACGTCAACGCTCTCCAGATCGCTAAAGCCACTCACCGCCCGATCGATCGATTCGGCCAGTTCTTCCTGAGTCATGATCTCGATATCCCAGCCGCACAGTTTGCTGGCCAGGCGGACATTTTGACCCCGGCGTCCGATAGCCAGCGACAACTGGTCTTCGCGCACCAGCACGATGGCGCGGCCCAGCATTTTGCATAGAATGACCTGTTCGACCTCCGCCGGCTGCAACGCGTTGGGGATCAGCACATCCAAGTCGTCGTTCCAGCGGACGATATCGATGCGCTCTCCCGCCAGCTCATCGACGATATTCTTGATGCGATTTCCCCGCACGCCAACGCAGGCTCCTACGCAGTCGACACGCTGATCGCTGCTGCTGACTGCGACTTTCGACCGGTATCCCGGTTCGCGGGCGATGGCGCGAATCTCAATGACGGCGTCGGCAATTTCCGGGATCTCCTGTTCAAACAGGCGCTGTACCAGTTGCGGTCGCGTCCTGCTGATAATCACTTTAACACGGCTGCCTGCCTTGCGGACCTCGAACACCGTCGTGCGGACACGCTCGTTGGGATGATGTGTTTCGCCTGGAATCTGCTCGCTCTTGGGCAGCAGCGCCTCGACATTCGAAAGCGCGACGGTCGCCGCTCCCCCCTCGTAGCGCTGGATCACTCCGGTCACCATCTGGCCCACCAGTTCGCTGTATTCCTCGTGCAGCGCGTCCCGTTCTGCTTCGCGAATCTTCTGGATCATCACCTGCTTGGCGGTCTGGGCCCCGATCCGCCCGACGGTTTCCTCCGCGTCCAGCGGCTCGCCATCGCAGGTCCCCACGATCGACCCGTCTTCGCGATTGATTTCCACAACGATGTCGCGTTCTTCGCCATAGTGTTTCTTGGCCGCCGAGACGAGGGCCGCTTCGATGCCCTCAAAGACGATTTCCTTATCGATATTCTTATCCCGGTGGATCGCATCGACGATCCGCATCACTTCGGACGCGTTCATTTCACAACTACTTTCCCCGGCACGCTTGTCTGCCGGGCACCGACGTTATCCTTTTCTGGTCCGTACCGGTCTTCAAACTGCCTTTCTCATCGGCGTTAACGCAACCGGGTACCCTGTGGTGGGGTACCCGGATTGACGCCCGCTGCCACCGCGGTGGCTCACCGGCGGCTCACGCGCTCACACGAACGGCCGTCCCCGAATCCGCTGAGTTGCCGGCCCGGCACCATCCCACATGCTGCCATCATGCCGTCGATGGCACGGCCCGCAGGGGACCGGCGCCCGCACGGCGTCGGCGGCCCAAACTCGTTAAGCGCATTTAACTTAGTGGCCAAAACAATCAGGTCAGGATACCGGCGTCCGTGCCGAGTGTCAAGACTCCCAACCACACGTCATCGGGCCGCCCATCGGGCCGCGTCTGGCCGTTGGGAGCCGGGCCGTCGAGTGCCCCGGCGGTCTTGCCAAACCGACACGATCGCCGACACAAGCGAACGTCATCGGGGGCTCGCCTCACCGTGCCACGTTGTGCCCCGCGGCGCGGGGCGCTGGCCCTTTTGTTTCGTGCTGGTGCGCGGGTCCGCGAAAACCGCACAGCGCGAGCTGGTTGCATCGGGCCGCATGCGCACGCTGTTTTTAGCGGAAGGCCGTTACCATCACGGCCGCGGCCTGTCCCTGGGGCGTCGTGCTAAGGTTCAGAAAACTGTCACCGGCCGGCACCTCCGCGTGCGTGACGGCAGCCACGGGACATTCCGGATCGGGTGTCGTGTAATTCAGCACCGGGAACAGCCGACGGGCGTCGAGCGCCAGCACGCTGGCGATCAGTTCCACCACGCCGCTTCCCGCGCCAAGATTGCCGAAGTGACTCTTGGCGGCGACGACCGGCACCGAAGCGGCCCGATCTCCGAAGACGACCTGCAACGCATGCGCTTCTTCCACGTCCGACTTGATCGTGCTCAATCCGTGTGCGTGGACATGCCCGACCGCTTCGGCAGAACGCGATGCATCCCGCAAACAGGCCCGCATGGCATGGACCAGCGCCTGGTCGCAGTGGGCCACATGGCGCCGATCGACGACGCTGCTGGAGCCCGCCCCGACGACCTCGCCATAAATCGTCGCGCCTCGGGCGCGGGCCGAGTTGAGTTCTTCGAGGACGATTGCTGCGGCGCCTTCGCCCAGCACCATCCCCGTCCGATCACGATCGAAGGGGCGCGATGCCGCGGCCGGTTCGCAGCCGTTGCCAGCCAGTTGTTCGCTCTGCACGGCATGAACCGACTTCATCGGGTGGACCCGGGTGCCGGTCGCGCCGGCCACCATCATGTCCGCGCTGCCCCGCAGAATTGTGTGGAATGCTTCGCCGATGGCCAGATTGCCAGCTGCTTCGCGGTGCGTGATGGAATTGTTCGGTCCCCGCAGGTCCTGATAGATGGCGATGTGGCTGGCCGGCATATTCGGCAGGTATTTTAGCAGCCACAGCGGCTCCATCTGGCTAAGACCGTCCGTCGCCCACCGGGAATAGTCAAAGCTGCCCTCTTCGGACCAGCAGTGCCGGACACTGGTTGAAAATTCTTCGGGCAGCGTGAGCATGTAGTCCGAACCGAAGACGACGCCGCACGCCAGCGGGTCCAGCGGCGATTCGAGCAGATTGGCATCGGCCAGCGCGCGCTGCGCAGCGGCAACCCCCATCTGCGACTCGCGGCACATCATCTTCAGCCCTTTCCGCACGGCCTTTTTGCGGGCCGGCGGCAGTTCGCCAAAATCACCGATCTTGCCTGAAAATTCCCATGCTTCAGCCGCGAAGGAGGTGGGCAAGAAATCGGAGGGCACGCTTTCAAGCGTTCGCACACCGCTGCGGCCTTCGACAAGATTGCTCCACAAATCCTCTTTGCGATTGCCCAACGGACTGATCAGGCCCAGCCCGGAAATCACGACGCGTCGCGAAGAGTCTACCATTGCTGTGGGCACCCGCTGCGAACCTATGGAAAGCGGCACACGCCGACAAACGCTGAGAATTCTAAGAAAATTTCGCAGCAGGCAACAGGTCAACCCGCGCCGTCGAGACACGGCCGGTCGGGGCGCGTTGTGGCGGTCGAATTGCCGGCCGTCGCCCTGATCCGCGGAACCGGCCAACGGTGCCGGCGCCGTGCCGCGGGTGGTGATTTTAGAGCTTCCAACGCAACTGCCGGTTCGTCCGCAAAGTCGCGATTGAGTCGTGCATTCGTGATGTTTTGTTGGACGCTGTTAATAGCGGCCCGAAAATCCCGGGACCCCGGCGACGGCGGGCGATTTGGTGGCAGGTGTAATGACCTTGCCCTTGTTCTCCACAAAGAGCAAGGCGTCGGCCCGCGGGGGCGACGACGTCAGCGCCAGGGCCGACGTCAACGGATTGGACGCGGTCGGTCCGGGGGAAGCCACCACGCCCATGCTGAGCAACAGGACCTGCGAGGCGGGCCACCGGAATCGTTCGTGGAGATTGCACATCGTCATTTGCGGTACTTCGATCCGCGTGCGTTGCCGCGGCGCGATCGGCGTCGGAACCTCGAGCATGACCGGAACCATGCGTTCGACCTGGTTCAATTGCAGGCGTACGACCGCGTCCACGGTTCCCGTATCCAGCGACAGCAGCGGAGTAAACTTCAGCGAATAGCCCTCTTGAAGATTGGCGATGTCCGGGTTGTATCCGGGCCACGCGTCGCCGCTGGGCAGCACCCCCCGCACGTATTGCCGCGGGCGGACAGCGGAGATTTCGGTGGTCTGCCCGTTGGCGACCACGAGATTCGGCGAACTGTGCTCGCGGTAATCCGACCGGTTCCGTAATTCCGCCAGCAGGAACGCTGCGTCTTCCTTGGCCAGCAACCATGCCTGAACCCCCTGCGACTGGACGGGAACCGGCTGCATGATCGGCATGGCCTTGCTTCGCCAGTTGGGGTTGCCCACGGTGACGACGCGCAGCCCGAAAACATAGCCGCTGGCCTCGTTGTTCACGAACCGGTCGACAATTTCGGCAACGACGGCGTGGATGTCCGGCGTGTGGTAGACCCGCAACCGGTGTCGGTCGGCGCTGAGAAACCCCAGCGGCTCGGAGTGCCACACTTCGTAGCCCGTTTCGCGAAGGATCCAATCGACGACGGCCTGTTCGGGCCGTTCCGCGTCACTGACCCGCGCCGTATAGGGGCGGATATCGTATTCTCGCAGAATCTGACCATGATCGTTCGGCAGAACATCAGGCCCCTTGGAGACACGGGCGATCGTCCGCCGATTCGACGGCTGCGTATTGCTGGCATCGACCGCGTCGGCGCGCCCGGTCGGCGATGCGGGCGTGATTGCCTGCGCCGGAACCACTCCGCGTGTTGGTCGCCATCCCCGGGCCGTCGTCCCGGGAGCGGTCGGCGGCGTCTCGGCCCCAGCCACCGCGGCCACTGCGGCCAAAATCAGTCCCAGTATCGCGGGGGGCTTAGGCATCCGACCTCCTCCGTCGTGCGAGCGTTTGCAAATTTCGGGCGAGGGGCGGGGACTATAGGGATTGTCCGGATGTGCGGCAAGAGCGGTCACACAGCAGGCGGACGTGTCGACGCGTCGTTGCCGGTGGGCGGACTTGTCGGTCACGGCCACCGCCGGCCGATGCCGCGCGGGAAAAAAAGTGTGGCCGTGACGGCAAAAAAACGCCTCGGTTATGCGGCCGCGTCGCGCAGGCGTCCGACCACCACCGACGCGTTGTGCCCGCCGAAACCGAAGCTGTTGCTCATCGCATTGCGAAGCGATCGCTGGCGCGGCTCCCGGGGAGTGTAGTCCAGGTCGCAGTCCTCATCCGGCGTTTCGTAGTTGATCGTCGGCGGGCAGACCTGGTCGCGCAGAGCGAGCATCGTCAGGATCAGTTCAACGCCTCCGCTGGCTCCCAGCAAATGCCCCAACTGGCTCTTCGTGCTGGAGACATTGATTTCGTAGGCATGGGGGCCGAAGACAGTTTTAATGGCAATCGTTTCGGCCTTGTCTCCCAGCACGGTGCTCGTGCCGTGGGCGTTGATGTAATCGATGACATCGCCATTGATGCGGGCGTCGGCCAGGGCAGCCGCCATGGCCTTGGCTGCCCCCGTCCCTTCCGCATCGGGCTGCGTGATATGGCCGCCGTCGGCGCTGGCGCCGTAACCCAGAACTTCGCCGTAAATCCTGGCGTTGCGGGCCTTGGCGTGCTGCAGCTCTTCCAGCACGACCAACCCGGCACCCTCGGACAACACGAAACCGTCGCGGTCGGCGTCGAACGGCCGACTGGCCTGCTCTGGACGGTCATTTGCCTCCGACAGGGCCTTCATGTTCGAGAATCCACTGATCCCCATCGGCGTCACTGCGGCTTCGGTCCCGCCGGTGATCATGACGTCGGCGTCATCATATTGGATCGTCTTGAAGGCGTCGCCGATGGCATTGGTGGCACTGGCACACGCCGTGGCCACGGCGTAATTGGGGCCCCGCAATCCGTACTGGATGGACACCTGACCGCTGGCGGCGTTGACCATCAGCTTGGGGATCGTGAAGGCGGAGACCTTATCGGGGCCCTTCTGCAGCAAACGTGCGTGCTGCGTTTCGATCTCGTTCAGGCCGCCGATCCCCGACCCCAGGATGACACCGCAGCGGTACGGCTCCTCCTTGGAGAAGTCGATTCCCGAATCGCGAACCGCGTCTATGCCAGCCACCATCGCGAACTGGGTGAACCGATCCAGCCGTTTGGCATCCTTGGCCGTGATATAACCGTTCGGCGACCAGTCGTAGATGTCACCCGCGAAATGGACTTTAAAGCCCGCGGTGTCAAACAGCCGCAGCGGATGAATCCCGCTGCGCCCGTTGAGCACACGTTCCCATAAGGCATCCACGCGGCAACTCAGCGAAGTGACCGCGCCGAGTCCGGTAACCACAACGCGCCGCTTCATCTGCCGCCTGCTACGATTGGGTATTGGAGTCGATGTATTCGATCGCCTGACCCACCGTCTGGATTTTTTCGGCGGCGTCGTCCGGGATCGTGATGTCGAACTCTTCCTCCAGTTCCATCACCAACTCGACCGTATCGAGCGAGTCGGCCCCCAGATCGTTCACGAATGAAGTTTCCGGCGTTACCTTCTCGCGTTCGACACCGAGCTGTTCCGCCACAATATCAATGACTCTGTCTGCAACCGAGGCCACCGTCTACGTCCTCCCGGGCACAAGGCTGTTTTCTGAGAAATCCAACGCTGTCTGCATACGCGTTTGTTTGGCAGCAAATGCACGGAGCGGGCCATACGGCCCGGAACGCAGCAAACCACGGCCGGCGCCGCCGGTCCCATGCTGGCGTGCGAGACCGTCCGTCCAGGACTGCCGTGAACGCGGGGATCGGTTCTTTTGTTGAACGTTCCCAGGTATCACTCCGGACGCCGGAGTGTTGCCCGTCGCCCCCGTCGCGATTCGAACCTGGAGAATCTCCACAAGAGAGACCAAGGTATATATCTTTTTCCCGCACCTGTCCATACGGTCTCGCACCGGCGGGCGGCCACTTTACATCCGCCGGGCGGCCACTCAGCACGTCAGCCCGCCGTCGATCGTGAGCACCTGGCCCGTGATGTAGCTGGCCGACTTGCTCGCCAGGTACAGCACGGCGTCGGCGACCTCGGTAGGTTGCCCTAACCTCTTGACAGGTACGCGTTTCTTTACCTCGTCCATCAACGCCGGTCCCAGGGCATCGGTCATCTCCGTGGCGATAAAGCCCGGGCAGACGGCATTGACCGTGATGTTCCGTTTGGCCAGCTCCTTGGCGACGGTCCGCGTCATGCCAATCAGACCCGCTTTGCTGGCCGAGTAATTGGCCTGGCCGGGGTTTCCCACCAGCCCCGACACGCTTGAAATATTGACAATGCGCCCGTAGCGCTGCTGCATCATGGGCCGGGTCACCGAGCGGGTCAGCAGAAATACCGCGCGGAGATTGGTCGCCAGCACGTCGTCCCACTCTTCGTCGGTCATGCGCGGGATGAGCGTGTCCCGGGTGATCCCGGCATTGTTGACCAGAATGTCCAGCCGGCCGTGTTTCTGCACTACCCGTTCGATCAGATCACCCGCATCCGGGCTGACCGTCACGTCACAGGCTTCCGCGTCCGCTGTCCCGCCCGCCCGTTGGATGGCGGCGGCGGTTTCCTTGAGTTTTTCCCTATTGCGCGCGACACATACGACAAGCGCGCCGGCGCGGCCCAGCCGCTCGGCAATGTGCCGACCGATTCCTCTGGAGGCCCCGGTCACCACAGCGACTTGACCCGACAGGTCAATGTTCAGGTCCGACACAGGTTGGTTGGCCATTCGGCGAGGCTCCTATTTCGAACGGGCAAAACCGCGGCCCGGATGGTCCTGGCGGCCACGGCATCAAGCGGCCACGCATTCACAGGAGACCTTCCTTTCGATGCGACGCAGCAGTCCCCGTAACACGCGCCCCGGACCGACCTCATAGAACTGGTCGAACCGTTCCTGGAGCAGGTGCCGCATGGACGCCTCCCACAGCACCGGACGGACCAGCTGGCCAATCAGCAGTTCGCGGAACGCTTCGGGGTCGCGATGCGGCGAGGCATCGACGTTGGAGATCACCGGAATTTGCGCGACGCGGATATCACAGTCGGCGACCGCTTCGGCCAACAGTTGCGAAGCCGGTTCCATCAGGCGAGTGTGGAAGGCGCCGGCGACGGCCAGCGGAATCACCTTCATCGCGCCCGCCTCTTCTGCCAGCGTCGCGAGCCGCTGGCAGGCGTCCTGCGATCCAGAAGCGACAATATTGCCCGGACAAAGGAGATTGGCGACCTGCAGCGTATCGCCGTGCCGCGCTGAATCGCACAGCGTGCGGATACGATCCTCGTCCAGGCCCAGAATACTGAGCATACCACTCGGCGAGGCGTCGGACGCGCGTTGCATTGCTTCCCCGCGGACCTGAACCAGGCGGAGTCCCGAGCGAAAATCGATCGCGCCGGCCGCGACCAGAGCCGTGTATTCGCCCAGGCTCAGGCCTGCCATCGCCTGACACTGCTTGACAACTTCCGGCGACCGGACCCGCAGCGCTTCCCACGCGGCAAGACTGGCGACAAAAATTGCCGGCTGGCTGCACGCCGTACTGTTGAGTCGTTCTGGCGGTCCGTGAAGACACAAGTCGGCCAGATCGTATCCCAGAATCTCGGAGGCTTGATCGAACAACCGAGCGGCCGCGGGCACGTCGGCGATCAAGTCGAGACCCATCCCGACAAACTGGGCGCCCTGACCTGGAAAGAGACAGGCGATTCTGGTCACCGACTAGCCATCCTCCAACCGGCATGGATCCCGTTCAGGCAGGATCGCGTGCACGTGCGTTCCCCGGCGAATTGCTCCCGGGGCCGTCGCCCCGCGATCACTCGTCGGACGCCACAATGGTTCGCCCCATGTAGCAACCGCAATTGGGACAGACCACGTGGGAGGGCACCGCGGAACTGCACTTTGGACAGTTCTGCAACTTGCGGGGTTTGACAGCGTCGTGCGACCGCCGCTTGCCGGTTCGCGAATTGGAATGCGCTCTTTTGGGTACTGCCATCGAACCGATTTTCCTGGGCCGCCGCGCCCTGTCGGGGGCGCCCTGGAGACCATGTCATTAGCTCAGTGTGCGAATCGACGATCGTATGGGCCAAACGGCACCGTGTCAACCTGGACGCGGAGGCGGCCAAAACCAAAACTCGGGGCCCGGCCAACACGGTTCAGAACAAACGCCGCTGGTCCTGCGGATTCTGGTCGTCGCCGAGTTCCGAGGCGGGAACGTCCATCGTCAGATGGTCGAAGGCCTTGGGCGTCAGTTTGCGACCGCGCGGAGTGCGTATCACCAGCTCGCTCCGCAGCAGAAACGGCTCGACTTCGTCGACCAGGGTGTCGACCGAGGCCGCCAACGTATGGGCGATCGCCTCGACGCCCACCGGCCCGCCGTGGAAGACACGGCCGATCGTTTCCAGATACTTTCGGTCCTGGCCGTCCAGGCCCAGCGGATCGACGCCCAGCATTTCCAGGGCGGTGATGGCCAGCCCGTGGTCAATGCGGCCATTGGCCCGACTCGTCACAAAATCGCGAACCCATCGCAAACGATTATTGGCAATCCGCGGCGTACTCCGGCTGCGAGTAGCAATTTCGCAAGCCGCGTCGTCCGTCGTTTCCACGGCCAGGCGCACGGCGTTGCGACGAACGATCTCGGTCAATTCCTGCTGGGAATAAAAATCGAGATGCTCGCGGATTTGAAATCGGTCGCGTAACGGCGCGGAAAGCAACCCACTGCGCGTGGTGGCTCCGATCAGCGTAAACGGGCGCAGACTCAAGTTCACGGTCCGCGCGCCCACACCCTCGCCGAGCGTAATATCGACGCGAAAGTCCTCCATGGCCGGATACAGGAATTCCTCCACGGCTTTGGGCATGCGGTGGATTTCGTCGATGAACAGCACCGAGCCCTCTTCGGCGTTGGTCAGATAGGGCAGCAGATCCTTTGGTGCGGAGAGCGCCGCGCCGCTGCCTATCTGCAGACTGACCCCGAGTTCCCTGGGGATACAGGTGGCGAACGTGGTCTTGCCGAGACCCGGCGGGCCGTCCAGCAGCACATGCCCCAGCGGTTCGCCGCGCTTGCGAGCGGCATCCACGGCGATGCGCAACCGCTCCATGACTTCGGTCTGGCCAACCATTTCGCTCAACCGCTGGGGCCGCAAATCGCGATCGTCCTCGCGAACGGATCCTTCGTTGGACACCACCGGTTCGCGTGTCGTGCTCGTCTTGTCGGTTGGTGCGTCCGGTCGTCCCATAAATCTGTTCGATCCGTTTCCGCGCGTGCCGCTCAGCGCTCCTCCCAGCCTCAGCGTGGTGCCAAGGCCCCGCTATGAAGGGCAACAATCGGCGGCTGCCGGATTGGCGCTGCGGCTCCCGGCCATTCCGTCGAACGGCCACCTGCGACTGTGTATAGCAAATGGATCCGGGCTGGGGAAACGCGGTTCCTGCGACCCGCTACCAGTTGTCGGCCGATGCGACGGCCCGGGCCGCGGACATTTCATCTTTTAAAGGGCGACACTCCAGCCCCACGTAGCCGCGGTATCCGAGCGCGTATGCCTCGCGAAGCACGCGATTGTAGCGGATTTCCCCCGTGCCGGGCTCGTGACGTCCTGGATGATCCGCCACTTGGAGATAGCCGACCTGATCGAAACCTTCGCGGAGCCGGCCGCACAGGTCGCCTTCGGAAATTTGCATGTGATAAAGGTCCCAGTTGATCTTCACCATTGGTGAATCCACCTCGCGACAGATGCGCAGTGCGTCGGGGCTCCCGTACAAACAGTGGCCCTGATGATCGACACGGATATTCATCGGTTCCAGGATCAGCATCACGCCGGCGTCTTCGGCAATCGGTGCGGCCTGCCGCAACCCGTCAATAATGCTGTCGTGCATCTGCCGCGGGCTCTTGCCCGGCACGTCGTCGCCGCCGACCACGGTCATTTTGTGGCATTCCAGCTTGTGGGCCACGGCACAACTTTCCTTGATTTCTTGCAGGAAGCGGGGGTGGTTGCGAGGTTCGTTCAGGCCGGGCCGAAACCCCCACGCCGTGAACTGCGCAATGTCGATGCCCAGCCGCCGGGATTCGGCGGCCAGGGCGTCGATGTCCTTGCCACGCCAGGGCCAAAACTCGATCGCCGGGAATCCCAATCCGGCCGCCTCGCGAACCCGCTCGAGCAACGGAAGCCGCGTCCACCACATTTCCACGTTGACCGCAAACCGCGTGTGCGGAGTCTGTCCGGGCCTGGCGGAAGTTGCGGCGGACTCCTCGGCTCTTGAGCGCCGTCGCGCGGCGGAAGCCGCCAGCACGGCGGAGGACAAGACAAACCGGCGGCGACTGAAACGGCTCATGGCGGCACCTTCTGAAAAAAGGTGAACGTGGCTGGTCTCGTCGGTCGATGGACGAGTCGTTGATCATCAGTAACCGCTCGGGCCGGCCGGCCGTCGCGTCCCTGGGATTGTACCGATTCCCCATGCCGGTGGCGACGGAAACCTACCGCGTGCGATAATGGAGTTGCGTCGCGGCGCGTTCGGCTCGACAACCCGCGCGGTCCGTGCTGTAATTTCCCAGGGAAGGGCTCGCTCGCCGGTTGCCGCCGCTCGCCGGTTGTCCGCCGTCAAGCCCGCCCTGGATCGAATCGGTATATTGGAGTCCACGCATCAGGCCGCGCCATGCAGAAGAAGGAAATACTTACGTCGCTGCAAAGCATTCAGCAGGACCTGTCCCGCCAGTCGGGCGTCGATCAGGAGACCCTGGAGCATTTGCACTCGCTCGTGGCGAACATGGAAAAACTGGTCCAGCGGGCGGAAGCGCTTCGCAAGGCGGAAGTCGAGCCGATTGCCAGCCAATGGCAACAAACCCTGCGCCGGTTCGAGTCGGAACATCCGCATCTGACCGACTTGATTGCGCGGGTTACCGACGGGTTGGCCAATCTGGGCATTTAGCGCTGTGCCGGCAGCCGCCCGGACGACGTGGCTGGGGTGGGCCGCTGCGGGCGACCACGATGCCGACGCGCCCGTGCCCTGGCGAAACGGCGCGCAGAGCCGGCGATGGGGCCGGGTTCCCCCGGCAGTGGACGGCGCGCGGGCCTACTTTTTCAGCAACCATATCTCGGCCACGCGCGATTGCTGCCGCCAATTCAAGTCCGATTCGTCGGTCGGCACGTCCCACGTTACGACAAGCCGGCGGTCGTCGATCAGGCGGGGAGGCACCGGAAACTCGTTGAATTGGCCGATCTCACGGCGGGCCACACGCGGCGTCACGGCGGCTCCGTCCATTTTCAACAGAAACTTGCCGTATCCCGTCAGCCGCACGGTGTAGGTGGCTTGGGGATCGAGCCCTGCGTACACGACGGCCGGCGGCCAGTCCATCGTGCACTGCCAGGACAGACGCGCGCGGCTTCTTCCGCTGTCCCACCACCAGAACGTGGGCAGGGACGGCGTTTCGAGAACAGCGCCGGCGTGCGGGCTGGTTGACCGCCACACGCGCGGGGAACGTCCCACATGGCCGATATCGTCGTAGTAACTGCCCGGGCCCGGATCTTCCCAGGTGGCGATGGTCCGCAGCCGCTGCTGCTTGGCCAATTCGGACGGCAGCGCGGCAATCTCGTCGAACTGGTCTTCCAGCCACCACCGGTTGTTCAGCGGATAGTCGATGAAATCGAGAAACGCCCCGCGCTCCGGTGCGCTGGCATGGTAGCGATCCACACTTGTTTGCAGACTTATCGAGTCGAACAGATTCTGGCAGAGCTGCTCGATGCGCCGGCGCGATTGGGGCCGTGGCGGCGCGGTGCTGGCCAGCGTGAGCAGCGTCCGCGCGCGTTGCATTGCGCGGTCGGCACCGATCTGATCCGAACGAGCGAGCACGTTGTTGACTCTCTGCTCAAGTCGGGTTTCGTGCAGTAGCCGGTGACGCAAATACACGTCGCAGTAGGAACGCAGCACGTTCATCTGCCACCGCCAGTTGTCTTCCAGGTGCGGGGCCCGCTCTTCGAGTCGCTGCCACAACATCCGAGTGCCATCGACGGACGCGTTTTCAGCCAGCGGGCCCTGCCAGTTTTTCTCCAGGGCCAGAATTCCGTCGGCGGCGGTTTCGGCAACCTGCGGCCCGAAAAAGTAACGCGCGTATTGCACCAGCATGTCACGTACCGGGTGTCCGGGGTCCCAACCGCGCAGACTCCATACGACCTTGTTCACATCGTCATGGACACCGTCGGAATAAGTGATGAATCCGTCGCTGAGCGGTGCCAGAGCATGGTGGATCCGCGCGTACTGCACCGGCCGCGGATTGATCGCTTCGCGACCTAACGTCAAGGCATAGGCCTGATCCCACCACGGCACGGGAAACTGACACAGCTTGTTATGAGTGATATCCGGATACATCCGCAGGCCGTACTGCGGCGGCAGGCGCCGGCGCATTTCCGCCAGCGGCGGACTCGACGGACCGGCCACAAGACCTCCCAACCATGGCAGGGGCCGATGCTCGATATGGCTGAAAACCGTGTCGATCTGTCGGGAATTGAAGTTTTGCAGCGAAAGCCAGATCCGCGCTTCGGGGTGCGCATGGCGCAGACGGACGGCGACGTCTTCCAGAAACGGCAGCACCTGCTCGGGCGGGTTGTGGCCCGGGTCACCGCCTGGGAAGAACACCCCGTCCAGCCGCGGGCACTCGCCGAACAGCGTCTCCAACCGTGTCAGCATTGCTGCGCGGCGCGTGTTGTCACGCAGATCGAAAACAGCCGGTGTCCAAACCCAGTAGTCCAGACCGTATTGATCGCAGATTTCGCTGATGCCGCGGTTCATCACGTCGCGAGGCACGTGCATCAGCGGGCCTTCGGTTTGATCCTGGAAGGGAATATTTTCAATGGCATTCGTACCGAAGACGGCCAGATCGCGAATGTATTGCTCGAACTGCTCGACGTCCCAGGCGTCCCAGGAGTTGGCGCGGTTGCGGTATCCCAACTGATGCCCACGAATCCGGCTGACGGGTGCCGTCACGATGTCCAGCGATTCCGGGATGCTGGCCGTGCCCGCGGCCCAATGCATTTGGCGTAGCAGCCGGCCCGCGCCGAAGAGGACCCCTCGCGGGTCAGCGCCCACGATCCACACCACAGGTGGTTGATTGGCAGCCGTTTCGCACAACAGCCGAAAGCCTTCGGGCTGATGTTCCGGACCGCGGCGATCCGAACACCGCGGAACAGCGCGCGGCCATTGCGGCACGTCCGGCCGAGACGTGAGCGCAATTGCTGGTCCGTCCGTCGGCCATTCGGTGGAGCGCGACAAGAGGATCCCCGTCCGGCGTTCGATCTCTTGGGCAAGAACCGTCGCCGCGGCCGACTCGGCATTGGCCAGACGACCCGGTCGCACCACGATGACGGCCCTGTGCAGTTCGAGCCGGTCCCCCCGTGCCGGAACGCAGAATAAGCCCATCACTGGCAGCACGCCGGCGGCCATCACGAATGGGCGCCATCGTTTTGGTGTCGCCGACATGTTCATAGGCGCGATGTCCGTCGGTTGCGAAAAGCGGGGGGAGCCCAAGAACGTCGTGCAACGCTGTAGCCGGCGAGGGGTGGCCGCGGCGGGCCATTCGGGACTCGGATCGCGAGCGTGCATGATGTTGCCGGCACACAACACCGGCGGGCCCGAGCGAGGTCCGGCACGGGCGAGCCTTGCGCGCCGCCGCTCTGCCTTCAGTGTACTCGCCAATGGACGGCCGCCTCAACAAGACGATGCGGGGATTGGCATTGCCGGTCTGCGGACCATTGCCTTACAACTGCGATGGGTGGCGTCGCGCGGCGGGTATGGAAACTGGCAGCAAGGAGGATCGAACGGTGCGTCGAACGACCTGGCTCTTGGCATTCGCGGCATGGCTGACCTCAGCGTATCCGGTCGCGGGACAATCCCCGACGCGGGAGGAGGCGACCATGCAGACGTGCTCCGCCGTCCTCGCCGAAATCATGGAAGTGCCGCTCAAAGGCATCCCGCGCAGCCTTCTGTCACGGGCGCACGGCGTTGCCATCATACCGAATATGATCAAGGGCGGCTTCGTGATCGGGGCCCGCCACGGCACGGGAGTGTTGGTACTGCGCGAGAACAACGGCCAATGGAGAGCGCCCGTTTTTATTTCGATGACGGGCGGGAGCCTGGGATTTCAGGCCGGCGTACAGTCAACCGACGTGGTGCTGGTTTTTACCAGGCCGGAGAACGTGCGGCAGATACTGGCTGGCAAATTCACGCTCGGCGCGGACGCCGCCGCGGCAGCCGGGCCCGTGGGCCGGCAAGGATCGGCGGCGACCGACTTGGGGTTGAAGGCAGAAATCTATTCCTACTCCCGCAGTCGCGGGCTGTTCGCGGGTGTGGCCCTGGACGGTTCGGTGCTCCAGGTCGATTCGTTCGCCAACGCCGCCTACTACCATCACCCGGTGCCGGGACAACCCGTGACGCTTCCCGCGTCGGCCGCGCAGCTTTTGTCACTCGTCGCCAGCTACACAGCGTCGAATGCCGGGGCTCCGGCACCGGCGGTCAGCGGCGGTCCGCCGCCACCGGCCGAACCGCGTGGTGGGCTCGCCCGTGAACCGTATTTCAGCGAAACCGACCACATGCGGGACCAACTGGCCACAGTCGCGCCAGAGCTCTTCGAACAGCTCGACGACCAGTGGGATGCTTACCTGGCGCTGCCCGCCGAGGTCTTCACCGGCCAGGGTCATCCCGATCCGGAGGCCTTGGCACAGACGCTCGCTCGATTCGAGCACGTGACCGGCAATCCGCAATATCGAGCCCTGGCCGAGAATCCGCAGTTTCAATCGACCTATGGACTGTTGAAACACTACGAAAGTCTGCTCGTTCGCCGGACCGAGACGTTGCAGCTCCCCAGCCCGCCGCAACGCTGACACCGATGCTACACGACCGACGCCTGGGCGTCCGCGAATCGAGCGAAGTCCGCCATTTCGCGGCGGCTGCCCACGACCAGCGGCGTGCGCTGGTGGATGTCCGACGGTTGGATCTCCATGATCCGCCGTCTTCCGTCGGTGGCGACTCCGCCTGCCTGTTCCGCGATAAATGCCACGGGATTGGCTTCGTACAGCAAGCGAAGCTTTCCTTCGGGGTGCGTGGCGGTGGGCGGATACAGGAACACGCCGCCCTTAAGCAAGGTGCGGTGGAAATCCGCGACCAGCGAACCGATATAGCGCAGCGCGTACTGGCGTCCCGCCTGCTTGCTACGCAGGTAGGTAAGGAACTCGCGGTAGGGACGCGGAAAGGCTTCCCAATACGCCTCGTTGCACGAGTATATCCGGCCTTCATGAGGCATTCTGATGTCCTCGTGACTAAGCACGAACGCACCGACCAAAGGGTCGAGCGTGAATCCATGTACGCCGTGCCCGGTGGTGTACACGAGGATCGTCGACGAGCCGTAGACAACGTAGCCCGCCGCCAATTGCCGAACCCCGGGTTGCATCGCCGCGCGGGCGGCATCGGCACTGGGCTCGAAATCGGGCGGCAGGTGCATGATGGAAAAAATCGTTCCCACGCTGACATTGACATCGATGTTCGACGATCCGTCCAGCGGATCGAATACAATCACGTACTTGCCACTGCCGGATCGGCCGTCAAACACGATGGCCTCTTCGTTTTCCTCCGAGGCGATGATGGCGACGTTCTCACGAACGCCCAGGCAGTGCACCAGCGCCTGATCGGCGTACACATCCAGTTTCTGTTGTTGTTCGCCCTGCACATTGACGGCGCCGGCTGATCCTTTCATGTCCAGCAGGCCGGCTTGACGTACCTTGGACTGAATCATTTTCGTGGCCAGCGTAATGCCGGAAAGCAGCCATGAAAAACTGCCTGTGGCACGCGGGGAATGCTTGCGCTGTTCCATCAAAATGTGTTGCTGGACGGTAATAATCGTTGCTTCTGACTGACAGGGGGGCGGGATCATGGTCCTGCGGTCTCCGGTCTCATGCTGCGGCCCGACGTGTTGCCATCGGTCCGCACCCCATCGGTTGGCTGGTCTGCGACACGTTGAAACCTGAATCGGGCGCTGCCCCGGAGGGCATCACGGCCCTCGGAACGGTTCACCCTCTGCGCACTCTGTGGAGACTGGGGTGCATCTTCCGTGCCGAATTCGCCATGTGAGAAAGCCGCAGTTTTGGGCTCCCACCGGGGATTTGAGCCGCGCGAATACGCGCGACAGCGTGACGAACGGCACGCGCGGCCCGTCGTGCTCCGCACGGCGGTCGCATCCGCCCGATCAGTCCCATACCCGACCAGGGGGGGGGCTGCGATTGGTGGCGATCCGAATCACCGCCGCCAGGGCGATCAGCGCGGCCAAGACCGTGCCGGTATTGAACCAGCCGGTCGACGGTGCCCAGACGACGCTGTAACCCACCGCGCCGGGCAGCACTGCGTAGTACACAAAGACGGGCAGGGTCTTGCGAATGATGGTTCCTTCCTGACCGGCGAGGCCCACCACGGCCGACGCCGCGACGACGTTGTGCACGCAGATGGTATTTCCGGCGGCGCCGCCGACGGCCTGCAACGCGACGATCCACATAGGGTCCACATGAATACGCAGACCCACGTCGAACTGAAACAGGGAGAACATCATGTTGCTCACGGTATTGCTGCCCGCTACTGCCGCGCCGATTCCACCGATGATCGGCGCGAAGAGAGGCCAGGCACCGCCCGAAATTGCTTCCACGCCGCTGGCCAGCGCGAGCGGCATTTTCGGAAAACCGGCTCCGCCCCCCGCGCTGTTGATAAACACTTGGACCATCGGCACGGTGAACACCAGCGCCGTGGAAGCGGCCACCAGCGTGCGGGTCGACGCCCGCCACGCCCGTCCATACGACAACAAATTCGTACGATGCAACACGCAGGTAATCACGGAAACCGCAATGAACACCGCACCAGGCAGATACAACGGGCGCACCGTGCGCGACAGAGAGGAGCCCAGAATGTTCTGGATGGGCACGGCGAAGCCGTATACCCAATCATACAAAGGCAGATTCCGGAGTCGCGTCATCACGAGCAACAAGGCGACCAAGACGTAAGGAATCCAGGCCGCGACGGTACCCACCGTGCGCGATCCCGGGACGGGATGGATTCGGATGGAACCAGTCCACGCAGGATCCCAATGTTCCTCGGCGTCGAAGTCCCATGCCTCTTCGGGCTGGGGCACGAGGAACCCGCGATTCGCCGCCGGAACGACGATTGCCAGACCCACGAGCGCGCCGGTGAGTGTCGGAAATTCGGGTCCCAGCAGATAGGCGGCCGCCAGATACGGCACGGTCATCGCCACGGCCGCGAACAACGCAAAAGGCCACACGTCGATGCCTTCACGGAACGAACGATTCCTGCCGAAGAAGCGCGTCATGATCGCCACGACGAACAGTGGCACGAGCGTGCCGGCAATCGCGTGCAATATCGCGACTCGAAGGCCAATCGCGGCCAGGAACTGGGGGCCGTACGCGATGCCCTGCTGCGCGCAGAATTCGAGCACCGAAGCCTGCCCCTGCAACCCCGTATTGACGCCGATGATGATCGGCGTACCGGCACTTCCGAACGACACTGGCGTGCTCTGAATGATCATGCCCGCGGTCACCGCGGCCATGGCCGGGAAGCCGAGCCCGACCAGCAGGGGGACGGCCACCGCGGCGGGAGTGCCAAACCCAGCCGACCCTTCGATGAAGGAGCCGAACAACCAGGCAACGATGATCACCTGGATGCGGCGATCGGGCGAAATGCCCCGGAAGCTCTGCCGGATCGTCGCCAGTCCGCCGCTCTGTTCCAGCGTGTTCAGCAGCAGAATGGCGCCGAATATAATGAACAGCAATTCAGCCGCGATGATCAGCCCCAGCACCGAGGCCGCGGCGACCCTGGTCCCCGGTACACGCCACACGAACAACGCCAGCGCCGCGGCCACCGCATAAGAAATCGGCATCGCCCTCCGGGCCGGCCAGCGGAGCACCACCAGAAACAGGGCCACGGCCGCGATCGGCAGCAGTGACAGAAGTGCCAGGATCCCGGTGCCCATTCCGTGACGTGTTCCTCACAGGACCAAAGGGACGCGGAATTCGCGCACCCGAAGCAGCCGGATTCTACACAGACGCTCAGTGGCCTACAATCATTGCCAGACAACGATGCTGCTTCGGTGAATTCGAATCCCGGACCGGACACTGCCGGGTGATGCCCGTTCCCGAATCACAAGGCGCACGGCGACGGCGCGCCCAACTACCATGACGACCGATTGGCGTGCTCGACCGTGGTCAGGCGTTTTCGCGGCCACTCTGTGCGCGTTTCACGAAGACGAAACGATCGACGAAGACGGAATGCAGCAATACATTCGGACTCTGGCCGCCGTACCTGGCGTGCAGGGCCTCACCTGTAACGGCCACACGGGCGAGATCATGGCGCTGCGCCCGGACGAGCGCGTGCAGGTGACCCGCTGTGTCGTGGACGCCGTTGGCCAGGTGCCGCGGCAGGTCCAGGTTGTATCTGGCGTATCGGCCGAAGGAAGTTTGGAGGCCATCGATCACGCGGCGGCGGCCAAGCAGGCCGGTGCGGACGCCATCCTGCTCATGCCCCCGCATCACTGGTTGCGTTTTGGTCGATCGACACCTACGGCGGTGGGATTCGTGCAGGATGTAGCCACGGCCGTCGATCTTCCGATCGTGGTCCACCAGTATCCGGACTGGACCAAGGCATCATACAGCCTGGATGAATTGCGACACATCGTGCAGATCCCGCGTGTGGTTGCGGTCAAAATGGGAACGCGAAATATGGCGCGCTGGTTGTACGACTATGAGTGCCTGAAGCGCACCGCCTCCGAGGTCTCGATCATTACCTGTCACGACGAATTCCTGCTGCCCACGTTGCTGGAAGCCGGGGACGGTGCCCTGATCGGGTTCGCCGGATTCGCGCCGGCGCTGATGGTCGATCTGGTGCACGCGGCACTGGATGGCGACTTTCCAAGCGCCAAGCGGGCCGAGCAGCGCGTGGCACCGCTGGCACGCATCATCTATCAATTTGGGGAACCCGGATGCGAAGCCCATCAGCGAATGAAGGTGGCCCGCTGGCTGATGGGACAGTTTCCGTCACCCTACGTGCGGCGACCGCTGCGGCCGCTTGACGAGCAGCAGGTCGCACGGATCGAAGATGATCTGCTCCGATTGAAGATTGCGTGTCCCAATGGACGCCGGCGGAGCCGCGCTGGACGCGTTGTCGAGAACCCGGGCAGCGTCCGTGGATGAGGGACCCCGAACGGACATCAGTCGATAAACACGAATTCGTTGGCGTTGATCAACACGTGACACAGCGACGCCAGGGCCAGCTGTTCCGCGTCGGCGTCAGCCGGCGCACCCGCGACCATGCCGGACAGCGCAGGCCCGATATCCGATCGAAGATTCTCGCCGCTCCGTCCTGCCATCCAACGGCCATAGTAACGCCGTTGCTGCTGGACGTGGTCGCGAGCCGCCTCCAGTTCAACAACGCCGGGTCGCCGCGCGAAAGCCACCTCCCACGCCCGTTCGATCTGGCGCGTGACGTCATGACCAGCGTCCCGGACCAGGCGGCCCGCCATCGCCATGCTCTGGGCATGGACGAAATGATTGTTCAACAGCGCCAGCGCCTGCGGCGGAACGGTCGTGACATCGCGTTTTCCGCAGGACGTTGTCGTGTCGCAAAAGTCGAACGTCGTCATGAGCGGCACCAGCAGCGACCGTTTCGTGAAGATATAGATGCTTCGTCTTCGCTGCTCGTCAATCGGGGACGTGTCCCAGCTCTCCCCTTTTCGAGAGAGCCCTTCCGCTGCCTCGGGCGATAGCGCCGGAAAGAAACCGGGACCGCCCATCGTCAGGTTCAGTTGTCCGCTGGCCGCCAGCATGGCGTCGCGCAATGCTTCGGCATCCAGCCGACGACGCGGAAATCGCCACAACAGCCGGTTCTGGGAATCGACGGCGGAGCACCGCTGTTGCGACGGATGCGAGGAAGCCATGCGGTAGGCTGCGGACATCATGATCACCCGGTGCAGCCGCTTGATGCTCCATCCACCCCGCACGAACTCGGAAGCCAGCCAGTCGAGCAATTGGGGATGGCTGGGCGGCTGGCCCTTGGTGCCGAAATTGTTCGGCGCGGATACGATGCCTTCGCCAAAGTGATGTTGCCACACGCGATTGACCATCACGCGCGCCGGCAGGGGATTGCCTTTGGCGACGATCCATTGCGCGAGCTGGAGTCGGCGCTGCGTCGTCCTGGCCGCCGCCGGCGGCGGTGCGAACTGGCGGGGGACGGCGGCAACCAGCGAAAGGGCCGCCGGTGATACCGCCTCGAGCGGGCGCGCCGGGTCACCGGCCTCCAGCAGATGAAGCGGCGGTACGTCGCGGCCGCGGTCGGTCCACCCCAGCACGTCGTATCCCAGCTCGTCCGCGGAGGGGCCGCCCTGCAGACCGGATTCCCGCGGCTGAACAAATCCGGCCCAAAACGCGCTGGCCAGTTCGTAGTATTCCGTTTGAGGAATAGGATCGAATCGATGGTCGTGACACCGCGCGCACTTGACCGTCAACGCAAGAAACGTGCTGCACACCGTGTGGACCAGATCTTCTATGCGCTCGAACGTGTATGCCTCGGGCACATTGGGTTCATCGTCCCACGTTCCCAGACGCATCAAACCGGTGGCGATGACCGTCTCTTCGCTCCGATCCGGTATTTCGTCTCCCGCCAACTGCTCGACAACGAAGCGGTCGTAAGGTTTGTCGGCGTTGAACGAATGCACGACGTAGTCACGGTATTTCCAGGCTCCCGGCTTGGCGGCGTCGCGTTCGTACCCATTGGTTTCCGCAAATCGAACAACATCCAGCCAAAACCGTGCCCAGCGTTCTCCATGCTGCGGAGAATCGATCAGCCGGTCAATCAGCCGGTCATACTTGGTTGTCGAGCAGTCGTTTAAGTATGCTTCGGTCTGTTGGTACGTCGGAGGCAAACCTACGAGGTCGAAATAGACGCGGCGGACCAACGACCGTTCGTCGGCAGGCGGTGCCATCGTCATTCCCGCGTCGTGCAGTCGCGCCGCAACAAAACGGTCGATCGCGTTGGAGATTCGAGCGTCGTCGCGGACGGCGGGCAGGGCAGGGCGGTCGATCGGCTGCACAGACCACAACCCGGCGGAATTCGAACCTCCGTCCGGTGCGGCAGCGGCACCAAGGTGCGCGGGCGCGCCCACACAGGCCAGTAGAATCGGCCAACATGCGGCGCGACATCCTCGAGCCGTGTGTCTGCGATCGCGCATCTGAAAGCTCCTTCGCCGAATTCCGGCTATTCTAAGGTAAACCACGGCTGGGCCATAGTACGAGCCCCGCCTGCCGCTGCGCGACGCGAGAGTAGCCTGGTCGATCTCTCGCTTGCGTACCGTTTGATGCGCCGCCCAACAATCCAGGAAAGAGGTCTGCCGCACGGCCGTCGCACGAGGGACCCGGCTTGGCACGGAGTTCGTCGGGTGGCTAGACTGTGGGCACGCCGGCGCGACGTGAAGCCGCATCCGCCCGACGCAACAGCCCGGGTAACATCAGGAACGACGGACGGCAGATTGAGGTCAATCGGTGCGGGGCCATGACGGCAGCGCGGCCGTGGTGTTGCGGTAGCCCTTTCTCGAGGCGGTAAACGGAAGGCTGTTGTTGTCGAACAGCGCCATGCGCATTATGCCCCGGCCCGACTATCACCGCCGCGCGTTTCTCGAAGTCGCTGCCGGATCGGGCCTGTGGTGTGGCTCGACGCGTTTGGGGCGTGCGTCTGGAGAACATTCCGCCGAGATGCGAGAGATGGATCGCTTCCGCGAGAAGCTTCTGGAGTGCTTGGGCGGCCCGTGGCCGGAATCTCCACCGCTGAGGACACGCGCCAGCCGAACGGAATTCAAGAACGGCTATCGCCTGGAATCGCTCACCTACGAAGCCGAACCGGGCGATGCCATTCCTGCGCTGCTGTTGGTGCCCGACGCGGCCACGCCACGGCAACCCGCGGCGGCCATTGCGGTATGGCATCAGCATGCCGGCCAATATCATCTGGGCAAGAGCGAGCCGGCGGGTCTGGCGGGGAATCCAATGCACCATACCGGCGTGGCCTTGGCCCGCGAGGGCTACGTGGTGCTGTGTCCCGACGCGCTCTGCTTTGAAGAGCGCCAGGACAATCGCTTGCGGGACGGCGATTACGAGCGCTTTGAGTTCCTGCGATATGTTGTTGCCGGAAAATGCATGGCCTGGAAAAACATTCTCGACATGCGTCGCGCCATTGATTTGTTGTGTTCCCGCCCCGAAGTGTGCAAGGACCGGATCGGTTGCTACGGCCATTCCATGGGATCAACACATGCGTGGCTGGTGGGTCCGTGGGAGCCGCGACTGAAGGCGGTGGTTGGAAACTGCTGCCTGCCGACCTTCAAGGCGATTCATCGCCATCACATGTTGCACTGCTTTCCCAATTTCATCCCCGGTATTTACCAGTACGGTGATCATGGTGACATTGCCGCATGTATCGCGCCGCGCGCATTGCTTTTGAATTTTGGAGAAAAAGACTCCGGGAGTCCGATTCAGGAGGTCCGCGAAGCCGTCGACCGTATCCGGCGCGTCTACGCCGCATGTGACGCCTCCGATAAATTGGGTGTCTTTATCGAGCCCGGTGTCGGGCATGTCTTGTCCGATGCGATGTGGGCGCGTACGCGAGAGTGGTTCGCCAAGCACCTGTCCTGAGCAAAGGTATCCGTTCCTGAATTCCGGTTCGCCACGTGAGTTGTGCTTCCGGGGGCGAGCCGTGCCTATGGCCTGGCGCCGAAACCCGATGCGACCGGGCTGTCGCTTGTGACGAGTCGCTTTTGGAAAGGACATGATCATGTTAAAAAGATCTTTCATCGCCGCAGTCGCCGTGTTCATTGCCTGGTACGCGATGGACTTCGTAATTCATGGAAGGATCCTGGCCGAGACGTACCGGGAGACCGCCGAGTTGTGGAGACCCCAAGAGGAAATGAAGTACGGGCTGCTGTTGTTCGTTACGCTCTGCAATGCGGTTCTTTTCGTGGGGCTTTATGCGTGGTTTGTCACCGCCAAGAGCCTGCAAAACGGTTTGTTTTTCGGGTTGCTGTTCGGCCTGACCGTGGGACTGGGCATGGGGTACGGAACGTTTGCCGTGATGCCCATCCCCTATTTTCTCGCTCTTACATGGTTTCTGGGGACGCTGGCGGAATCGGTCGTGGCCGGACTGGTAGTGGGGGCCATCGTCAAATAACGCCCCGCTCCCCGTCACCGCCCCGCCGGCGACCAGCCCGTCGATGCCGATCCGATCGACGGCGTTTGCCGAAAACATCGCGCGAACGCTCCGCGGGCCGGCCGTCGGCTGACGGACACCGTGCCGGTCGTGGATCGATTTGGCACGAGGCGGATCCACGGTACGCCCGAATCCGGGTCTGCGGTCCGGACGAGGAAAGGCGGCTGCATGAGCGTGGCGGATTGCCGGGAATCGACTGCCGGAAGCGAACAGCGCCCGACGCGCGTCCGCAATCTCGTGGTGTTGTTTCTGGCGTTTGCCGCGATCAGCGCGTACCTGACGCGCCATGGACTGGCCGTGGCCAACACGACGATTCAGGAAGAGCTGGGCTTTAATAACGAACAATTCGGCTACCTGTACAGCGCCTTTTCGCTGGGCTACTTACTGGGGCAAGTCCCGGCGGGGTGGCTCGGACAGCGGTTCGGCACGCGCGGGATCATGGCGCTGCTGAGCGTGGCATGGTCGGCGTGCACGATCGTCACGGCGTCGGTGAGCAGCCTGGGGGGCATGGTTTCCTCGCGACTCGGTTTTGGCCTCTCCCAGGCAGGACTCATTCCGAACCAGGCCAAGGTGGTTGGCGACTGGTTTCCTCTACATGCCCGTGGAAGGGTCAGTTCGATCATCGGAATGTCGATGTCCATCGGCAGTGCGTTGACGATGTCGCTGACGGCCTGGCTGATCGCGCGTTTCGACTGGCGCGACGTGTTTCGCGGATACTCGCTCGTCGGCGTAGCGTGGTCCGTGGCGTTTTACGCTTTCTTCCGTACCCGTCCGGCGGAGCACCCCTGGGTCAACCGGCGGGAACAACAGCAGATCGAAGGTTCCCCAGCGCCGCCGCAGCGGATCGACGCCGCGTCGTCGTCGTGGGCGGTTACGATTCGCAGGCCGAGCATGTGGGCATTGAGTGGCCAGATGGTTTTTCGAGCCGCGGGGTACAATCTGTTCGTGACCTTCTTCCCGGCCTTTCTCGAATTCGCTTATGGAGTAAAAAAATCCGAGGCTGGCATGCTGACGGCGTGGCCTCTGCTGGCCATCGTGGCCGGGTCATTGTGTGGGGGAGTCATGATCGACTGGCTGCTGCGGCGAACCGGCAGCCGGTTCGCCAGCCGCTGCGGCGTCGCCATGGTCACGCTGGTGCTGACCGCGGCGCTGACGGCCGGCAGTGCGTGGACCGATTCGGCCCGGCAATTGTCCGCGGTAATCGCGGTCGGCGCGTTTTTCTCCGGAATGTCCATGGCCTGCCCCTGGGCAGCCGTGATCGATATCGGGGGAAGGAACGCGGCTGTCGCCATGGGCATCATCAACAGCGCGGGTTGCCTGTCCGGCATTATCGTGTCGCCGCTGGTCGGAAGACTCGTCGACCATATCAGGGCGACCAACGGAAACTGGAACAGCGTCATCCATGTGCACGCCGTGTTCTATCTGATCGCCGCCGCCTGCTGGTCTTTCGTGCGGCTCGATCCCCAACCGGGCAAATTGGATGCCCCAAACACGCAACACCCGGACCGGTAAACCGGCGACACGACACCCGGCGGCCGAACGGCGTGCCGCCGCGCCGGATTACTAAAACGGGCCGAGCGACCACAATACGGCGTGCCATGCGGTTTGACACCCCCACCAACTTGATGTGGTATCCGGATCACCTCTCGGACCGCTGTACGATGAGGCGGATCTGCTCGAACAACCGCTCGCGCTGGGGCCTCCGCTGGCCACGCCGCCCACGCGTCCGGGCCTGCGTGTTGCAACAAGTGGAAAGATCTCGCGATCGCAGCGGACACGCTCAGGCCACCGGGCCGTAGTGCGGCCCCCACTTCTCGGCCCATGCGCGTCCGACTTCAGAAAGGGCTCTTTGTTCGTCTTCGTCGAGCGGCCGGTAGGCGCTGACCATCCGTACATTCTCGCGGAGTTGCTGGACCGAGTGGGGACCGATGACGAGCGTCGCCACGCCGGGCAAGCCCATCGCATAGCGAATGGCCTGAGTCAGGTAGTTCGGATCGAGCTGCGGGCCGGGATTGGGACGCTGGTAATTGCCGAAGCCGCCACGGATGCCGCCGAATACTTTCATGCACGCCACTCCCACGTTGTGCCGCACGGCGACCGGCAGCACCGTCTCCTCAAACCCGTATACGTAGCGGTCGACGAGGTTCATGGCCATCATGACCACGTCAATGTTTCCGCTTTCGAGCAAGGGAACAAACCGACTTACCTTGGAGTGTCCGGAGATACCGACAAAGCGAATCTTGCCGGCTTCCTTTTCGCGGAGCAGGTAACTCAACGCGCCGTCGGGCTGACTGACCTGGCGAGGATCTCGATTTCCGACGCTGTGCAGATACACCAGGTCAACGAAATCGGTCTGCAACGCACGCAGCGATGCTTCCAGCGACTCCCGCGCGCCGCGGGCATCATCGGCCCACACCTTGGTCGTCAGGAACACATCGTCGCGCCGAGAACCCAGCGCGCGGCCGATACCATCTTCCGCGTTACCGTAGATGCGCGCCGAATCGACAAAATTGATGCCCATCTCCAAAGCCTCACGCACAATGCGCGTCACCGTCGCGGTATCCACCGACCGGGATTGACCGCACGGTGCCGTGCCGAGCGCGAGCACCGATACCTGCTCACCGGTTCTGCCCAGCGTACGGCGGGGCAGGGCAGTGGTGTCGGCGGCTTGACCACCATGGACTGCCGATGCGCCGGCCGCCAGCAGCGTTCCGCCGCTGAGGACACCGGCTTCGTGAAGAAACGAACGACGCGAAACGGTATGCGACTTGCGATGGGGCATGATTCTTGATCCGATTTCACTCCCTGATGTTGCATTTGCCGGTCATGAAGCGGTTACCTGGAATTGCCAAACCGTCTCCACATTCCTATTGAAAAATCGGCGCCCCGATTTCGCGGCGGTCGGGATTGAACGGATGGACCGATTCGGCCAGCGAACAGCCCAGCACCTCCAATTCTCCAACCGTGCTCACTCCCACGTCTTTGTCCGCCAGCAGGGTCAGGTGGTTCTCGCCGGGGAACGGGAAGGACCGGTGGGGGGCCTCAGGTTCGTAGCCCATGGCTGCGGCGCACACCGCGTCGGTGGCGACTCCGTCACGCCCGGCGAAAATCAAGCCGGGACGCAGCGGCTCGACGCCTCTGATCCACGGTCCTTCGCCTCCGCGGATGGTCTCAATTCCGTCAACCAGGCACAGGTCGACCGGGCGCGCCCCGAACAGGTCGGCGGTCACGCGGGGAACCCGGTGTCTCCAATCGCGGGGCGTGTTCTCGCAATGCTCCGGCGGCACGCCGTCCGGCACGCCCCGGTCGCCCTTGTGAAACGTGGCCCCACGCGCCGTTACCGACTGTTCGTCGCACGCGGGTTTGCCCGCCCCATCGTAGTTGTCTCCGTACAGCGAGGTGGGGGCAATTCCGAAGAGATTCTTGACCGATGCCGTGATGCCCGCGTTGGCGTGGTCCTTGAGCTTGGCCAGCGATATGAAAACGTCGGTCTTTTCGTAGCGCCGGTTCAGGTCGAAGGCCGGATAGAGGTATCCGCCCCACGGGACCGACAGGCGGCTGTAGCTCTTCCAGATTCCCTGGTTGCGTGTGTCTTCCCAGGCCACGTTCCACCCGCCGGCCGCGTTGATGCTCGAAATGCTCCACCCGCCGGCCGCCATGACTTGGTCGAGCGGCCGTCGGTCGTAACCGCTTTCCACGAGGATGATCCGCCGCGCGCCGGCGTCGTGGATCGCCGCGCAGGCCGCGGCCACGAAGTTGGGGTGCACATGGTACGTGCGATGGGCCGGCAATCCGGCGACTTTCCACCGCGGGCCACCGGTCAGGTTCAGCTTGATCGTCACCGTCTTGTCGCGCACCAGCCGGTCGATGCCGCCGATCAGATCAAGCATTTTGCGAAACGCGCCCGCCAGCAGCGGAGCTTCGTACGCGTCGCACTTGACGACGGCGACAGGGGTCGCGCCCGCGGCCGGACGGCCCATGGCCCGCTGCAGCGGTGCGGTGACAACCGCTCCCGCCAGCACCGCGCCCCGAGCCAGCAATCGCCGGCGATTCAGGCACTCGGCCATGCGATCTCCAATCGTTGCGCCACACACTTGCTCCCGCTGCATTGTTGCCGGCGCGGCGCGTCTTATCAAGTAAGCTCGTGCCGAATCGCGCGGCCGATGTGGCACGCAAGGTGGCCGCCGCCTGGTGGCCTGTGACAGCGACGCGCCGGCGACGAGACCCCGCGCGGCGCCGGGCTACCGGAAATTCCGCGGTGAGTGATCAGCCATCGGTTGGCGCGGCTCGACTTGCTCGCGATGCATGTCGCCAGACGGCCGCGAGTCAGGCCCGCCCGAATCGGGGGCAGCGCTCTGCCGCGTGGTGCTTCGCGCAGGCGTACTCGGCGGCAGCAGCGTCGTGTCGTTGCCGACGAGCATCGCCGCGGCGGCAAGCTTGCCGTAGACCGACAAGTTGCCCCATAAGCTCTTGCCCCACAGCTTCATCGCCGTACCAAAAGATTTCTTCCGCCGCAGCAGGCCGTACCGCCACTCCAGGCTCCACAACTCGTCCAGCATCAGGTGGGACACATAGCCGATCAAGACGCCGCCCGCCTTGAACAGGCGGATGTCGACACGCGTATGCTGGCCGCCAGACAGCAACAACACGACCAGGGCGGCCAGCACCGCCGCCGGAACGCTGTGAAACATGCCTCGGTGCACCGTGTATTTGGTGATCGCCGACGCCAGGCCGAAGCGAATCAGCAGATAGAGTCCGACGGCCGAAACGATCATCAGTTCGCGCGGCATGTCGACCGCTTCAAACCATTCCAGACACATCATCGGAATGACGGCGGCCGCGAACCCCATGCTCTCGCGAATCGGTCGGCCCGATCCGCTGTCCAAATCGGGCAGCATGCCCGATACGCTGCACAGACCGCCGGCAATCACGCAGGACGTCCACGGCATGTCGAAAAAGGCGTACGCGCCGCAGGCGTAGCCGATTCCTAGCGTGGTGCTGAACGAGATGTGTGTTTTAAAGCCGGCCATCGACGACGGATTACGTGAAAGGCGGCGCCGAGCGAGGCGATTGCTATCAACGGGCCGTGCGCCGGGTCAATCCGCGCAAAGCCCTTAACGACGATAGCAACGACGACGGCATCGTCATGCGCACGGTGCGGGGACCTTCCGGTGTCCGGCGCGAAAACCGCGGCGGGGGACTGTACCGAAACGCAGCGAACGCGTGAAGAGCAACCCGCCAGGTCGTGCTTGCTGCCTGCTTGCTGGCTTGCTGCTCACGCTGCCTGACAGACAGGCGCATGCGATGGCTCGCTGGGCCGGCCCGGATCAGGAGCCGCCCACGCAGTGTCGGGGCAACGCGAAGACCGCATCATGTCGTCACGATGAACAGCGGCTGCCCGGGAAGTGTTTCGTATGTGGGCCGCAGTCGTTCGGGAAGATAATACTTCGCCACGTCGACGACTTTCTTCGCGCCGACGATGGCCTCGATCGGCACGTTGTCGTACACACCCTTGCGGACGCTGACCAAACGCCCACTTTGCTTGGCCAGGATCAAGTCCAAGGCCAGGTTGCCGAACGCCATCGGCACAATCGAATCGATCGCATCCGGCTCGCCGCTGCGGACCAGATATCCCAGCCGCTGACTTACGACTTCCACGCGCTGTCCGTCGTTGAATGCCGGCGATGCTTCCTTGAGGTGCGTGGCCACGTAGTCGCCCACGCCCCCCAGTTTTCGATGCCCGAACTGATCGCGCTCGTGCCCTTCAAACATCATCTCCTGCTGGTTGTCCGGACGCGCCCCTTCCGAAACGAGTACGACGGCGTATTTGCTGGGGTTGAGCTGGCGGTCGTGGCTGAGCAACTCCGTCAATCGCTGGATGTCGAATGCCACCTCCGGGATCAGGCACCGATCGGCCGCTCCCGCCATCGTTGGCATCAAGGCGGTGTATCCCGCGTATCTGCCAAACACTTCAATCACCAGAAAACGTTCGTGCGAGCCGGCGGAGGTCCGCAGGCGGTTCGTCAATTCAATCGTGCGAGTCACGCACGTACTGAACCCGATACAGTAGTCCGTGCCGGGAACGTCGTTGTCCATGGTCTTGGGTATGGCCACCACCTTGACGCCCTGTTCATGCAGATGCTGAGCGTAGCTCAGCGTGTCGTCGCCGCCGATCGGGACCAGATAGTCAATGCCCAAGTACTCGATGTTCCGGAGAACCTCCGACGTGGCGTCGCTGACGTCATCGGTGTATTTGTCGCGGAGATGCGGAGGCACCGCGGTGCGGGGCAGATGGGATGGCCTCGTCCGCGACGTATGGATAAACGTGCCCCCGGTGCGGGCGGCTCGATGGACGACTTCTTCGGTCAGCAACTGCACGTGTCGGCTGTTATCGGCCTCCGGGTCAGGGATACAATCGACCAGTCCGGCCCAACCACGCCGAATACCCACCACTTCGAATCCTTCCCGCAGCGCTCGCAGCGTGACGGCTCGGATCGCCGGATTCAATCCCGGCACGTCGCCCCCGCCGGTGAGGATGCCGATTCTTCCTTTGGTTTTGCTCATGATGGCTCACGAATCGTCTACGGCGGCCAAGACAACGACGCCAGTGTACGGCTGCGGTGCGAGAACGACAAGACATCGGCCGGATATCCGTGATATACTCTTTCTGGCCTGGGATGGCATCGAGCCCGTGCGCAGGGGTCGCGAGGCGATCGGCGCGAGAACGGTCTGCGCAAAGTTCCGGGGGCCGGTTACCATGCACGTGGCTGGGGCACGCCGCGTCGCCGTGGCCCGGTGGTCCAGGATCGATCGACGGTCATCAGGACAGTTTTTTCCAGTTGCCTCCCGCCGGCGAAATCCATCGCGCAGGGGCTGAAATGTTTCCCGGCAAGTGCTTCCTGAATACCGTTTTGCTGGTCTTTTGCATCGCGCTTCCCGTTCGAGGAGGGCCGACGGCCGAAGAACTGCTCGTCCAGATGCGCCCGCTCTACACGACGTTTGGCGATCCTTCCGATTACCTGGTCGGCGCCGGCGGAGTCTTCGACGGAGTCGCCGACCTGATCGTTCAACGCAGCGACGGGACGTTTCGCTGTAGCGGGAGCCTGCTGGCAAGCGGACAGGATGTGCTGACGGCGGCCCACTGCTTGACGGACGGCGACGGGACGCCCAATGCCTCGCGCATCACGGCGACGTTTGCCACCCCCAACGGCAATGTTGTCCGCGAGTCATCCGAGTTTGTCGTGCACGACCAATGGAACGGGGAATTCTTCACGGGTTTCGATGTCGCATTGATCGATCTGGGAGCGCGACTGCCGATTGCCGTTCCACGGTTGCCCATCTATCGCGACGTTAACGAAGTCGGGCGGACCGTCAACAAGGCCGGCTACGGCCGATCGGGCAACGGCGACGATGGTGACGTGCTCATCAGTGGAACGAAGCGGTCGGGACGCAATCGATACGACGCGCTGGGCGACGTCTTCGACTCGGTCGCCGGTATCGACCCGGAGCCCGGCGCTCAATTGGCGTACGATTTCGACAACGGCACCACGGCCAACGACGCATTTGGTTTTTTCGACACCGCCTTGGGGGCGGGAAACCTGGCGGATCTGGGCCTGGGTGCGGATGAAGTGCTCTCGGCGCCGGGCGACAGCGGCGGACCCACGCTGCTCGATGGCAGCATCGCCGGAGTGACCTCATACGGATTGCGCCTGCGATTGACGTCTGGTGATTCGTCGGATGTGGACGCAGAACTGAATTCCACTTTCGGCGAATTTGCCGTCGACACGCGTGTCTCGTTTTTCGCCGACTGGGTCGATACGCACCTGGGCCCCTTGCCGGGCGACATGGACTGCGATGGCGACGCGGACTTCGACGACGTCGACGAATTCATTCTGGCATTGAATTATCCCGGCACGTACACCGCGCTCTTCGGCGCTGACGCGATTCTGAAAGGAGATGTCGAAGGAGACGGCGACCTGGACTTCGACGACGTCGATGATTTTGCCAGTCTCGTGACCTCCTCCGCCGCGGCCGCCACCGGAATTTATGGGGTACCAGAACCCTCGGCCGGCTGGCTGGTTGCAGAAGCATGCGCGACCGGGCTGGTGTTCGCGATCGCCGGCTTCCGGCCCGCCTTCGGTCGCCGTCGTCGTCGTCCCAGATAAGACACGATGGCTGCCGACAGGAGAAGTTTGCCTGCCGGCAGTTCGGGCGCCGTGAGCGGGGGACTCGACTGCGTATTATCCAGCAAGTTGATAAATAGCGGAATGTCATCGAAATCCAGGAGGCTGTCGCTGTTCAAATCGCCAAACACCGCGGCGGCGACGCCGTGGATGGCCGCGTACTGCAACGGGTCCTGAACGGCCAGTACAAACGGCAAGATATCGTCGAAATCGACTTCGCCGTCGACGTTCATGTCGCCCAGCCGCACGTGGAACGTGGTCAGCACTTCATCGAATTCACCAAGCTTTCCCGCCACTTCAAAATCAAAGCGGAGTTGCGTATCCGCGGGCACGACCACGTAGGCCAAATCCCAGGCCGACGATCCATAGCCGGCTCGGAGAAAGAACGTACCTTCTAGATACGTGCCGAAACCTCCCCGCGGATCCTCCACCGACCCCAAAACGGCGTCCTCGTCAGGCGGATTGAACGGGTGCACGTTGCCGTCCGGACTGGCGTCGACCAGAAAATGCGAGTCAAGCTGCTCGGGAAACGGCACCGAGTCACCTGCCAGATCCAAGGTGGGCGTCATCACCACGCCGTCAAATTCCCAAACTTGATGCAACGCATTGCCGATCGTCGTGATGCCCGGGAACAAACCAGGGAAACCGCCTTTGGTGCTGTCGAACGCGTTGGGAGTCGCGCCGGCCTTGCCCATCACCGTCAATTCAAACGCCTTGAGTGGAGTCAACCCGACGTCGCCCAACGCCGTCAGTTCGAAATCAAAGTGATTGCCGGAATAGATCGTTGCGCCGGCGACCAATCCGGGGGCCAGACAACGCCCAGCCCCGCAACAACAGATCATCAGCACGAGCAACCGCGACGCGACGCGCACCCCAATCGACACGCTCGAAACAAAGACGCAGCGCATGCGCGAAGCGAGAAGGTCGTTGCAATAAAGAAGCTTGGGCATGGAAGCCTGCAATACAACAGATGAGTTCGCGGATTCGGCCCCGGTCACTGGAAACGAAATCGTTGGCCGTTCCCTGCCGAGCACGCGCGGGCCCAATCCATGCTGGCCTGCCCAGCCGCCGACGCGGTTGCGGCCGAGCGAGCGACCGCCGTCCAGCAGTTTGCCCGATGACCGCCTTGCAGTCCGTCATCGTACCACACGGCGGACGCGGAAGCAGGCTCCATCTCTCGGGGCACCGTCCGCACTACCCGACGACACGGCGCAGACCCATCGATCCCGATCTTTCGGCGATTGCCACCGGCTGCGGTGCTCGAGCCCAACGCGGCGCTTCCGCCGGTTTGTGAACGTGCCGTGGGTTGCCGGGGGTCGCGCCGCGAAAAGAAAGGGGGCAGGCGTCGATCTGGGGGCGAGGGAGCCTTTTCGGCGGCCATGACGGCCGGCCGGAAACGATGGCACCCCCCACAGGGGTTATATCCGGGATTTTTGAAAAACTTTTCATTTTTTGCAAGGGACCTTCTTGACCCTCGTGGATAACGTGGTAATGTGGGGCCTGTTTGATGGCCCCAAGGTCTAAATGGGAACACGCAACGGACGACGAACTTCCCCCCACTGCATAAGGAATCGCTAGTGATGAGACACCTGACAAACACCACTTTCCTTTGGGGCGTCAGCCTCGCCGTAGCTCTAACAGCGCGGTCTGCTGTATCTGGTCCACTGGCCACGCATCCGGATGCATTCTTCGACGGCAGCATCACGTGGCACGGATCCACTCCCTTCGACAGCGACGGCAATCCTGCCGTGCTGGAGGGCAATGATCTGGAAGGGACCGTCGACTGGGCCGTCTTCACCAAGACCGCCTTCGACAATGCCTTTCCCGCTTCGGGGTATTCCCCGCCCGCCGGCGAACTGGCCTACACTTTTCAGATTAACGTCGGTGGCGTCACGGACGTTTCGCGATTGGCCGTCGGCATCAATAACGAACCGACCGGGACGATCGGTTCGTTTTCAGGCGGTGGCGTGGCCGGTATCGCTCCGGTGAGCACCTCCTTGCTTCCGAACACGACGAGCACCACGTCGGCCGAATTCAGCTTCGTGGGCAGCACCATTCCGGTGGGCAGTTCGAGTTCCGGTTTGGCATTTTCCAGTCGACGCATTCCGGTAGACTTTTTCGGATCGGTGGTCGACGGTGGTCTGTCCGCACTTGTGATCCCACTTCCGTCACCATCACCGGTAAACATCCCCGAGCCGTCGACGGTCGTGCTGGCCGGCATGGCGTTGGTGCTGTTGGGCTGGCGTCGCTCTCGGCGTTGACGATGGCGGCAAAACGTTTCCTGATCGGACACGGAATCGGTAAACTTCGCGGCGACAATGGCAATCAGGGAGTTAGATATGAGAAAAGCCGTGATCCTGTGCGTAATCTCGATATCGCTCACGATCCTCTATGCGGTCGGCGCCTCAGCGGGTGTGTTGGCGACCGATCCGGCGGCGTTGCCTGCCTGGCAGGGTACGCAGTTGTTTCAGCAAACGGTGTTCACCTTGAACCTGAAGGCCAATGTCGACTTCGCGGTCTACTCGCCCGGGGCCTTCAGTGGCTCGGCTGCGTTGGGAAATCCGGCTGATCCAAGCGGCGGCAATGATTACGTGTATGCGTATCAGGTGCTGAATGATCAAGGTGGCAACGTATCCGTGACCCAGTTAAGCGTGGGATTTCTTGACTTGCCGCCCAATGGCGACGGCGTGGACGATGCCGAGGTTCCGCAGAACATCGGTTTTGTGGACGGATTTGCGTCTCCTGACGTCGATCCATCGTCGTCATTCAACCCGAACAACAACCCCAACGTGTTGAAGCAGGCTGCGGACTGGGCATTGGCTGGTCTCGATCCGTCGACCAGCGATACCAGTGATGTGCTCTTTTTCACCAGCCCCTACGGTCCCGAGTGGGACAACGGCAGCATTCTGGGGGGCGGTTTGGGTGCTACGAACGCACTACCCAGCCCCGTTCCAGAGCCAGCGACGTTCGTCCTCGGTTTGCTCGCGGTTTGTCTAGCCGCAGTCGGTTGGGCGAAGCGTCGTCGTCCGGCCGGTTAGGGGCAACTCCGGCTTACGTCCGTGCCACGAGTGCACGGCTCCGAGTGAGGCGGGCCGTGCTGCGCCGACACATCTCCGGTGGGATTACCGTGGGACCTTTATGCAACACCACCGATGGCTCGCGCGGTCTTCGCTTGTCGGATTGGTGTTTGGTCGGTGGCAAATCCCGGCGTCGGATTGCCGTGGCGGTGTGTCTCATCTCGATCATGGCGCTGTCGATTTCCGAGCGGCCGGCGTCAGGCGCGGGGCTGGGACCCTCCAACGTCCTGGTGCTCTATAACGACGCCAGTCCCGAAGGTCAGCAGATAGCCGACTACTATGCGCAGGTGCACCCGGGAGTGCAACTGTTGGGTCTGTCGGGTGTGTCTTCCGCCGAACAGATCAGTGCCGACGAGTATCTCAGTGCCATTCGTCCGCAAATCCTCCCGGCCCTGACCGATTCGATCGACGTGATTGTCACTACCAAGGGATTGCCCGTGCGGATCACCACGGCTCCGCATGTGAATCCCGTCGACTACACCGATCCGTTCGGGGTGGAGCGGACGATTTTCCCCACGACCTGGAAGCCCTACTCGAGCCTGGAAAGCGAGCTGACGCGGATCGACACGTTCAGCACGTGGGAGCAGTTGGGAGACCAGACCTACTGGCTGCCGCCGGAGGCGCCCGGCGCTCCGCACCCGTCCAGCAACCCCTACTACAACGCCAACAATCCGTTCGATCGGCAAACGTATTCGATGCGACTGGCGTCACGCCTGGACGGATTTTCGGTGGCGGACGTCACGGACAGCATCGATCGCGCACAGCGTGCCTTCATCGGCACCTCGAGCGCAGGTCCGTTCCACGTCCTATTGGATGACGATCCCGATGCGCAGGATGGGTTTCCAGCCGACAGGATGGAGGTGCTTCGCGACGACGTGCTGGAGCCTTACAACGTGGCCTATACCTACGACGAAACGGACGCCTTCGTGGCGTCGGCACCGGGACCCGTGATCGGCTATGTAAGTCATGGCATCCACGGAGGCGCTCCGCAAGGCTACCTTCGCGACCCGGAAATCGGACTGGACATAACGCTGGCCAACGGCGCGGTTTTCCACTCGCACGAAAGTTTCAACGCGCGGAGTTTCGACCCGGAATTCAGCCAGCCGCAGGCGCTGGTGGCCGAATGGATTGCCGCGGGCGGCACGGCAGCGCTGGGGCACGTGCAGGAGCCCCAAAGCGGCCAATCGAATGTAACCAACGAGGACATCGTTTTTCGGATGCTGCTGGAGGGCCACACGTGGGCCGAAGCCGCCTGGAGTGCAACGAGGCAATTGTCGTACGTCAATACGGTGGTGGGCGACCCCTTGATGGTGTTTCGCCCCTTGGTTCCCGGCGACACGAATCTCGATGGCAAAGTGGGTACCGCCGACGCCGCCACCCTGGGAACTCATTTCGGTGCTGCGGGTCAGCCGGGTGGGAACATGTGGGCCCAGGGCGACGTCAATCATGACGGCCGCGTGAATTCGGCGGACTTGGCGCTGTTGAATTCCCATTGGGGCGAATCAGCCGGCTATTTTCAATCCGCCGCCGAGGAAGGACTTGGTGTCACCGTGTCACCGCTATCGTCGCAAACCTTCCGATTGCCCGAACCGTCCAGCGGCGGGCTGGCCGCGATGGGAGTCGTGCTGGCCGTGCTGGCCCGTGTGGTGACGATCTTCTGTCGTGTGCGCCGTGGCTGGACGTGTTGCTTGCTGGTGTGGTTGCCGATTGCGTATGGCCACGGCCTGGCCGCGGCCGACGACGTGCACCGCCCGCAGTTGAAGTTTTTCTTTTATCACGAAGGCGATGTCAGCTGGGTGGTCTCTTCTGACAAGCAGCGGTTTGCCGAGCACCTGGTTGCCAATGACGACTCCTTCCGGCTGGCGAGCACCCTGCATGAAGCCGTCCTGCAAGACGAGCCCGTGGAGGCAGCCCGCAAAGAGATGGGACAGTGGATCGAGCAACGCCGAGAGCAGTCTGAACAACGGGATGCGCTGGCATTGTCGGCCCGCAAGGCAGAAGGGATCATTGCGTATCTGCGGGCGCACGATTTCAGCATGCGGAACCTGGTGGCAGCCCTGCTGCGAAGATCCGGTGCATCGGCCGTGGAAATCGTCGGCATTCATCGGGTGTCCCTTCCCAATCAGGCGGAATTCAAGATCAAGGTGATCCTGGAACATCCCAAGATCGACATGAAACCTGGCGGCATCAATGTCGAACTGGCTTCCGCCACGGCGGGCTATGCGCAGGTAATCTACGCCTTGGGCCTAACCCTGTACGAAGTGCACGAAACGATCAGTGCCAGCCAGCCCCCCGAGGAACTGCCCGGTCCAGAGGGAGAACTTTCCGCGGTGGAGCCCAACGCGGTGGATCCGACCGCCAGTTTTCAACCGTTGATCACGGATTTTCACTAACCGCCGTGGGCGCACTGCGGAGGCGGGCTCCTCTTATGTCACGGCGACGCTATCGCGCTATCGTCAGGACGCCGTCGTCATCAGGGTGCGGATCGTGAACCCCTTCGACGCGTTCCTCTTGGCCGGCGCGCCGAGCGCTTTCCGGATCAGCGTTTGTGTGGCATGATCCATGGCAAGGCTCGCCAACGTTTTCCGACCGCAGATCACCGAAAGTCGCTGGGATGGCTTACCGAGTATCGGGCCTCTGGCGGCGCGGCGGCCGTTTCGGTGCCGCCGTCGCGATCGGCGCTGTTCTGGTGATCGTTGCGGCCACGCGGCCGGTGAAGTGGTTTGAGGTGCCTCGTCGGCCGCCGGCGCCGCCACGACCGCAACAGCGCTGGTTACAAGGCACGGTGATTGGCGTGCCTGACGGGGATTCGCTTGTCGTCCGTGCGGACTCCCGGCAGTACCGCGTCCGTCTGGAGGGCATTGACTGCCCGGAGTTTGGCCAGGCATTCGGCAAGGAGGCGAAGCAGTTCACCCGGGCCACGGCGTGGGGCAAGTCGGTTCTCATCACTTCCCACGGAACCGACCAATACGACCGGGTTGTCGGCTATGTCCGCCTGCCCGACGGCCGAGTGCTCAACGCGGCGCTGATTCGCAGCGGACTGGCCTGGTGGTACCGCCGCCATTCGCAGGACCGGGAATTCGAGCGTTTGGAGGCGGAAGCGCGCGCCGAACATCGTGGGTTGTGGAGTCGCCAGAACCCTCAGCCGCCGTGGCGATGGCGGCGCGAACATCCACGTCAACCGACACGTTAATTTTTATCGATTATGTGGCTGGCGAGGGATGCCCGGCGGCTTCTGGTTGGCTTGGTCGCGAACTGCCGCCCCCCACCCCTTGTCCGACCCGGCAATCGATCGATACATTAGCTCGTTTGCCGCTCTCGTGACGCGGCGGGCATCACGCTGCCGCGCCGCCGTGGTTCGACGACGCCCGCGGGCATGGGATCGGCGGTCGCGCGCCGGCGGATCGTGGACGGGCGCGCGGCCTGGGAGCGGGCGGTTGGAAGTCGGCTCGGCCGTGCCGGACGGGCCGTTGAGCGGGCGGCCGAACAATGTTCGATCAGTAGGTTGTGGAGCGGCGGCAGGGGGCGGCCTATAATTAGAGAAACCACCTGGCCGGCGCACGCGATCCCGTGGTGCGTTCATCGACGGGATAGGCCATGAGCCGGTCGGGTTTGCACTTGGCTTATTGCACCAGGCTTGAAGGGGCGTGTGTCCCGCGGCGAACAGCGTGCGAAGAAGGGGGGCATGAATTAAAGTCAGCACGATGCCGCCAGGCGAAAATCGCATGTACTTGGATTTAGATGAGGACTTGGAGGAATTCCGATGAAGAAGTTCGTGTCGTTACTATTTGTGCTGGGAGTCGCCGCCTTCCTCGTCGGATGTTCGACGGAGACGGCCAGCGATCTGGAAAAAGCCGGCGATGCCACCGGTGATGCCGCAGCGAGCGTGGCCGACGACGTTGGGGAAGCGATGGACGATGCTGCGGAGGCTACCGAGGACGCGGCTTCCTCGGCCGCGGATGCTGTAGAGGACACGGCGAGCGACGCGGCGGATGCGGTCAAAGACGCCGCCGATGATGTCGAGGGCCGTGTGGAAGGTGCCGACGATACGTCGGCAGATGAATAGACCGCCGCCGTACGCGACGACAGATGTTCAAGCCCCCCACTGCGCATGCCGTGGCGGGGCTTTTTCTGTGCCAGCCAGGGCCGAGTTCAGCTACAGCAAGCGCCCCAGGGCTTCAGCCACCTTCCGGCATTGCTGCATGGTCTGCTCGAACTGATCGAAATCAAGCGACTGGTAACCGTCGCTCAACGCGGACTCGGGATCCGGATGCACTTCGACGATCAATCCATCGGCACCCGCCGCGATGCTGGCTCGTGCCATGTCGGGCACCAGTTCGGCATGGCCCGTTCCGTGACTCGGATCCACCACGACCGGCAGATGCGTCCGCTGGTGCAAGTAGGGGACCGTGGCTAGCGGCAACGTGAACCGCGTGTGCGATTCGAAGGTGCGGATGCCGCGTTCGCAGAGCATGACGTCCGGATTTCCCGCATCGAGAATATATTCGGCGGCCAGCAGCAGCTCATTGATCGTGGCGCAGGGGCCTCGCTTGAGCAGGACGGGACGCCGGACCGATCCGACGGCTTCCAGCAAACGGTAGTTTTGCATGTTGCGAGCACCGATCTGGAGGACATCGGCGTATTCCGAAACGACTTCCACATCGTCGGGGGCAACCACTTCCGTCACCACGGCCAGGCCCGTGTCCTCGCGGGCGGCCGCCAGCAGTTTCAATCCCTCCTGCTTCAATCCCTGAAAGCTATAGGGGCTTGTCCGCGGTTTGAACGCGCCGCCGCGCAGCGCCGCGGCGCCGGCCTTCTTGACCGCGCGGGCCGCGGAAATGATCTGTTGTTCGCTCTCGACGGAACAGGGACCGGCAATGACGCCGATGTGCTGATTGCCGACACTGAGACTGCCCCGGCGTATCACCGTGGGCTTCGACTTCACTTCGCGACTGGCCATCTTGTACGGAGCGAGAATGGGCATGACTTCTTCGACGCCCGCGCCGCGCTCCAGCGCCTGTTTGTCCGTGTTGCGGTGTTCGCCGATGGCGGCAATCACCGTCCGTTCGGTGCCGACGATAACGTGCGACTTGAGTCCCATCTGCTCGACCCGCTGGATCATATGATCCACTTGCTCTTGAGTCGCGCCCTTCTTCATGACCACAATCATGGTTGTGCTCCGTAAACCGTTTTCACTTCAGGGTCAACAAAAAAAACCCCGCGGCCCTTTGCCGGGCCCCGGGGTTTTGGCTTCTCGCGCTACCGTTATGGACAGACGGAGCTAACCTCCTCGGGAGCCGCAGCACCCGCCGCTAAACACAAACCAAAAAAAATAGCTCCGTCGCGTCTGCATGATCTTCATTGTGATTCGCGTAAGCGAAAAACGCAAGAGCCGCGGAGAACAACTTTCGCGGTCGGCAGCGAAACGTGACGACGGCCCAGCTGCCGCAGCCGTCGTTGGTGCGTTACAATTGGTCGGTCGCCGTCCGGCAATTGCTCGGAACGCGGGCTCAATGACGGGCCCCACAGCCTCATCGATGGTGACGACTATGGCGGCGGAAAGGATGACCCGGCAGCATGGTCTGGTGCCCGTCTCGCCCCGGCTGGCCGACCAGCCCCTGGTGGTGGTTTTGTTGGCGGTGGGTGGGGGCATGGTGCTGGATCGCGCCTGTGGCGACCGGGGCCTGATGGTGCCGGTCGCAGCATGGTGGTGTGCGGCGCTGGCGAGTCTCGTTACGTGGCTGGTGTATTTTCTGCGAAGACAACCGGTCGCCGCCGCCGGGTCGCTGCTGTTGGCAACGGCGGGTCTGGGTGGCGCGTGGCACCACGGCTGCTGGAATCTCGTTTCGCCCGCCGACTTGGGGCTGTACGCCCGACAGCCGTTGCGGCCCGTGTGTGTCATCGTGACGGCCCTGGAGTCGCCGCGCCGCCTGCCGGCGCCGCCGCACGATGCACTGCGCGTGGTGCGCACGGGCGACCGCTCGCAGCTGGTGGTGCGTGCTGAAGCGATCCGCGATGCAACCGAGTGGCTGGAAGCCGGTGGCCGCGCGACGCTGATTGTCGACGGCCACCTCGCCGGGATTGCGGCCGGCGACAAACTCCGCGTCTTCGGGCTGCTTCGACGGACGGTCCCTGCTCGCAACCCGGGCGAGTTCGACTTCGGAAAGTACGCCCGCGGCGATCGACGATGGTGTGTACTGCGGGCGGGACACCCCGACGGCGTCGCTGTCGTCGAAACGGCTTCTCGATGGGGACTGCGGCGGACGATGGGGGCGATACGGCACGCGGCCCGGGGAATCCTGCAGCGGCGCCTGAGCGCGGAGCATCGGGACCTGGCCGCGGCGGTGCTGCTCGGGGCCCGCGAGCAGTTGGGGTACGCCCGCGCCGCGCCGTTCGTCACCACCGGTACGGTGCACCTGCTCGTCGTTTCGGGACTGCACCTGGCGATCGTCGCCGGAGGGCTGTTTGTGGCGCTTCGCGTCGGCTGGCTGCCTCGTAAGAGCGCCGTGTTCCTGGTGGCCTCACTTGTCGTGGGGTACGCCCTGCTGGCGCACGCCCGCCCGCCGGTGGTACGGGCCGCCGTGCTGGTTGTGATTATCTGCGGCGCCCGGCTGGGCGGATGGCGGACCCATGCGTTCAACTGCCTGGCGGGTGCGGCGATCGTGGTCATCATGGTCAACCCGGCCGACCTGTTCCGCACGGGACCGCAACTCAGCTTTTTGGCCGTGGCGGCGCTGGCGTGGTGCGCCGGCAGGCCGTCGCCTCCGCCCGATCCGCTCGAGCAGTTGATTGCCGAAAGCCGCCCGCCGCTGTTGAGGGGCATTCGCCACGCGGGTCGATGGGGCACGGATTTGTGGCTGGCCAGTGCCGTGGTCTGGCTGACGGTCCAGCCTTTGGTCATGGCACGATTCCACTTGATTACGCCGGTTGCGTTGTTGCTGGGACCCTTGCTGTGGCTGCCGGTCGCGGTCGGCCTGTTCGCCGGCTTTGTTGTACTGATGGTGGGCTGGATTGTGCCTCCGCTGGGAGCTGCGTCGGGCTGGCTGTGCGAGGGCAGTTTGTGGCTGGTCGAGGCGACCGTGACGGCCGCGCACGGAATCGCCGGAAGCCATTTCTGGGTAACGGGCCCCGCCGACTGGTGGCTCGTCGGTTTCTATGCGGGCACTTTATGCTTGTTTGCCACCGGGCGACCGGGACTGCCCGCGCGGTGGTGGGTGGCGCTGATGAGCGTGTGGCTGGCAACCGGCCTGTTCCGTTCCAACTACGGGCATGGCCGGAATGCCGAGTTGCGGTGCACGTTTCTTTCCATGGGTCACGGCTGTGCCGTGGTGCTGCAGCTGCCCCAGGGCGGCACGGTCCTGTATGACTCGGGCAGCCTCGGCTCTCCCCGCTCCGGCGCAAGGACAATCGCCGGTTACCTTTGGTCCCAGGGCATCACGAGACTGGATGCCGTGCTCCTGTCGCATGCTGACGTGGACCACTACAACGCGCTGCCCGTATTGCTCGATCGCGTGGCGGTGCGCACGGTTCTGGTTTCTCCGGTCATGTTCCGGCAGCGCGCCGCCGCACCCCGCAAGCTGCTCCGCGCGATACAGGACAGCGGGGTTCCCCTGCGAACGGTATGGTCGGGGGACTGTATCCACGCCGGCGACGGAGTGCGAATCGACGTGCTTCATCCACCTCGACGGGGAATCGACGGCAGTGACAATGCCAACAGCCTTGTGCTGGATGTCGAATACCAGGGGCGCCACCTGTTGTTGCCCGGCGACATCGAACCGCCGGGCTCTGCCTGGCTCGTCGAACGGCGGAGGCGTGTTTGCGACGTTCTGATGGCGCCTCACCATGGCAGCCGGCACAGCCTGCCGGCCCGATTCGCCGCCTGGGCGTCGCCGCGGTGGGTGGTTGTCAGTGGTGCGGTGGCCGACCGCGTGGCGGAAGCGGAAGCCGTCTACCGGCGCGGGGGCGCGAAGGTGTTACGGACGGCCCTGGACGGTGCGGTACAGTTTCGCATCCGCGGCGGGGCGATGACGGCCCTTACGTGGTGGCCACCGGGCCCGCATGCCGGGCAGGCCCTGCGGCGGCAGGTGCGACCGCGGCCCGATCTGTAAAATGGAAAACATGGCGAAATTTTTCCGGGGTCCATCTCGGCAGCTTCCGCCTTGGCCCGCCCGGGCTGCCGATTTGCAGTTGCAAGCGTGCGTGGCATCGTTACACTTAACGCTCAGAGGTAAGTTTAAGTGTTTGTTGGTTTTAGTGTAGGTGTAGAGTTCTAGCAGCCAATTTTACAGGAGCGGGTCGCTGGACCGCACCGCCGTGCGATAGGCGGGCGTCGAGGCGGCGGCAAGTCGGCGTACAATGTCGATCACCAAAGAGCGGAAACAACAAGTAGTTGGGGACTTCAAGCAGGGCGAGGGCGACACGGGGTCGCCCGAAGTTCAGATCGCCATTCTGACCCACAGAATCGTGCGTGTGACCGAACATTTGCGGACCCACCGCAAGGACTATGCGGGTCGCCGGGGGTTGTTGCGGATGGTGAGTCGCCGGCGGCGTCTGTTGGATTACCTGAAGCGCGTCTCCCCTCAGCGGTATCTCGAAATACTGCGGCGACTCGAACTGCGAAAGTAGTCCGTGCCGCGGTTTGTATCGGCCGGTCTGACCGTTGCCTCTCTGGGCGACAATCCACTGCGCGGATGACGCCATTTTTCGGCTCGCGCAGACCGCTCTTGCCGGCCAGCCATGTCGCATCCGTCCACGCGGACGGCGGCCTGCTGGGGCTCCCAGCGAGGTAGGGTAAAGACCATTGAGTAGTTCAGAGACACGCGTCGAGCGCAAGATTGGGGCGAGCACATTGTCTTTCGAGACAGGGATGCTTGCCCGGCAGGCGGACGGAAGTTGTGTGGTGCAGTATGGCGATACCGTAGTGCTGGTGGCCACATGCACCGGGCCTCCCCGTCCGGGAATCGATTTTTTCCCGCTCACCTGCGACTATCGGGAGCGGACATCGGCGGCTGGAAAGTTTCCGGGGGGATTTATCAAGCGGGAGGGTCGTCCCTCGGCCAAGGAAACGCTCGCCGCGCGATTGATCGATCGACCCATCCGACCTCTGTTTCCCGAATGGTTCCAGGACGAGGTACAGGTACAGGCGGTGGTGGTGGCCAGCGACCGGCAGAATGACGGCGATGTTCTGGCCATGAACGGCGCCGCCGCGGCGCTGGGACTTTCCGAAATGCCCTTTGGCGGACCGCTGGCGTCGGTGCGGTTGGGGCTGATCGATGGCGAGTTCGTGCCGTTTCCGACGCACGATCAATTAGAATGGAGCGACCTGGACCTGATCGTTTCGGGCACCGCGCAATCGGTTTTGATGATCGAGGGGTTCGCCCGCCAGATACCCGAAGAGCGGATGGCCGAAGCGATCAGCACGGCCCACGAACTGATCCGCCAGATTTGCGCCATGCAGCAGGAGATGTTTGATGGCCGCGGAGTGACCAAGAGGGAGTATGAGGCGCCGCCGGACGACGGTTTATTCGGCCGGGTGAAGGAATCTTTTTACGAAGCGCTCAAGTCGGCCAAGCAGACCGAGGGCAAGCAGGCCCGCGCCGAGGCGGTCAGCGCGCTCCATCAGCAGGCGCGGACCGCGATCATCCCCGATCCGGAGGCCGACGGGGCGGTCGATGCGGGGCGGTTTGAATCGGTCTGGCATGACCTCGAAAAGAAGGTCGTACGCGACTTGATCCTGGCCGGCACCCGCCCGGACGGCCGCGACGGGCAAAGCCTGCGGCCCATTGAATGCCACGTCGATGTCCTGCCCAGAGTGCACGGTTCGGCGCTGTTTCAACGGGGCGAAACGCAGGCCCTGATCAGCGTCACGTTGGGGACGGCGCGCGACGAGCAACGCGTGGATGGATTGTTCGAAGAATATTCCAAAAAATTCATGCTGGATTACAACTTCCCATCATTCTCGGTCGGCGAAGTGCGTCCCATCCGGGGACCGGGTCGCCGCGAAATCGGACACGGGGCGCTGGCCGAGCGAAGCGTCAATCCGGTGCTCCCGGAGCCCAACGCCTTTCCGTATACCGTTCGCGTCATCTCCGACATTCTGGAGTCCAACGGGTCCAGTTCGATGGCGTCGGTATGCGGCGCGACGCTGGGCCTGATGGCGGCCGGCGTTCCGATCAGTAACCCGGTGGCCGGCATATCGGTGGGCCTGGTCAAGGAAGCCGACAACTGGACGCTGTTGACCGATATTCTCGGCGATGAAGACCATTTCGGCGACATGGACTTCAAGATCGCCGGCACCCAGAACGGCATCACCGGTATCCAGCTTGACCTGAAGATCGATGGGATCACCGAAGAAATCATCCGCGCGACACTCACGCAATCCCGCGAGGCGCGGATGCAGATTCTCCGCACGATGCTGACGGCGATTGCCCGGCCGCGGGACAATACTTCGCCGTGGGCACCGCGATTGATCCGTGCGCACATCGATCCGGAAAAGATCGGCATGCTGATCGGTCCCGGTGGACGCACCATTCGTGCCATTCAGGAAGAGACGGGCGCGGTGATTGAAGTCGATGATGATGGAACCGTCACGATCGCCAGCAACGACGAGCACGCCGCCAACGAAGCGTGCCGGCGCGTTGAAGCCCTCACGGCCAACGTACAGGTCGGGCGGATCTATGAGGGCCGCGTTACGAGTGTCAAGGACTTCGGCGCGTTCGTCGAGATCCTTCCCGGCAAGGACGGACTGTGCCACATCAGCGAATTGTCTGACGAGTTCGTTTCCAAGGTGGGGGATATCTGCCGCGTTGGGGATAAAATGCAGGTCAAGGTGATCGCCATCGACGAACAGGATCGCGTCAAACTGAGCAGGCGCGTGGCCCTCAGAGAACTCGCCGACCAGGACGGCGACAGCAACGGCAACGGCGAGGGGTAGGCGTCGAGGCCGATATCCCCCCGGCGGACGCGTGCCGCGCATGGTATCCAGCACACGGGCGGCCGATACGGCGTGACGTCGTGTCGCGCGGAGACGGAAGCCGCCGTGGTCGGTCCCGTCTGCCGCCGGCGTGGCCGTGGCTGACCTTGGGTGGGCGCGTTGTCCGCGGCCGCACGTCACGGGACGTCCAGAGCGGCTCGCAAGTTTGGCGCGGCCGCCGGAAGTTGCGCTGCCCGGGGACCGACCGCAAAGCGGCGTTTGCCGACAGGGTGCCTCGATGAGCCATTCGTCTCAGGACGTCAACCAGCAATTGGTCGACCAGTATACGCAGATCGCCCAGCTGGCCGGCGGACTGGCCCACGAAATTAAGAATCCGCTCTCGACAATTCGGTTGAACATGGAGTTATTGGTCGAGGAACTGGGCGACGCGGCTTCGCCCCACGACCGGCGGGCGCTGGCCAAAGTCGAAGTCATGCAGCGCGAATGTCAGCGACTTCAAGATCTGCTCGACGACTTCCTTAACTTCGCCAAAGTACGTACCGTCGACCGGGTTCCCACCGACCTGAATCAACAGATTGAGCAGGTGCTGGCCTTTTACGAACCGCAAGCCGCGGAAGCCGGAATTGAAGTCATCCAGTATCTGGATCCGGAACTGCCCCGCGTGGAGCTCGATCCCGAGACGTTCCATCGGGCGCTGTTGAACCTCGTGCTCAATGCCCAGCAGGCGATGCCCGGCGGTGGCCAATTGGTGGTGCGGACCACCGAGGACGGAGCACACGCCGTGCTGTATTTGATCGATACCGGCTGCGGCATGGATCCCCGCACGGCATCGCGTATTTTCGATACGTTTTTTTCCACCAAGTCGGGCGGTTCCGGGCTGGGATTGCCCACCACGAAGAAGATCATCGAAGCGCACGGCGGGGAGATTCTCGTCGAGAGCGCGGTCGGCCGCGGGACGAAATTCACCATCCGTTTGCCGGTCCCCCCCCGCATTACAGGCCCTTCCGCTGCCCGCGACCGAGAATTATGATCGATCGCATGGGTCCCGCCGCGTCCAATGAGAGCGGTGCGAGCGCCGCGCTGCCGAATAAGGTTCTGATCGTCGACAACGACGCTGCGCACGCCGAAACCATTGCGGCCAGCTTGAACGGGGTCGGCTACGAGTGCTGCGTGGCCACCAGCGGCACGGAAGGCGCCTGCCGCATCGGCCAGGAGACGTTCGACATCGTCATCACCGATCTGAAGATGAACGATGTGGACGGCCTGGAAATCTTAGTGCGGGCCAAAGAATCTCTGGCCGATGCCGAAGTAATCCTGGTGACCGGGCACGGCACGATCCCGTCGGCGGTCACGGCCATGCAGCAGGGCGCGTTCAACTACCTGCTGAAGCCACTGGACATCAGCCA
>CAZNKT010000015.1:0-16375 GCA_964573605.1 uncultured Pirellulales bacterium | reverse complement strand
CCGCTCGACCTGAAACATCTCCGCACGGTAACGGCCAAGGCCGCCGCCAGCATTCAGCTCAAACGAGCGAACCTGGAGCTGAACCGGCGTCTGGATGAAAAATTCGGCTTCGAGGGGGTCATCGGCAACAGCGCGCAGATGCACATGGTGATCGATCGGCTGAAACGGATCGCCCCCACGGATGCCACGGTGTTGATCCAGGGTGAAACAGGCACCGGTAAGGAGCTGGTGGCGCAGGCCATCCACCAGAACAGCCCCCGCAAGAAACGGCCGTTCGTCGCATTGAATTGCGCCGCGCTGAGCGAAAACATTCTGGAGAGCGAACTGTTCGGGCATATCAAAGGCGCGTTCACGGATGCGTCGACCGACCGCGTCGGGAAATTTGAATACGCCGACAGAGGCACACTGTTTCTGGACGAAGTCGGCGACATGCCGATGGCCACTCAGATCAAGTTGCTCCGCGTGTTGGAGAGCGGCGAAATCACCCGCGTCGGTTCCAATGAACCCATCCGGGTCAACGTACGGATTCTCTCGGCCACCAACCGGGACTTGGAAGCATCGGTGCAGGGAGGAGCATTCCGGCCCGATCTTCTGCATCGGTTGAAGGTCGTCACCATCACCCTGCCGCGTCTGGTCGACAGAACTCAGGATATTCCGTTGCTCGTTGAGCACTTTGTCAAGCAGCTCTCCAAACGGCACGGCAAGGCCATCCGCGCGGTGTCGACGGCCGTGCGCCGCCTGCTGATCAGCTTCCGTTGGCCGGGCAACGTGCGGCAACTCCGCAACGTCATCGAAAGCATGATCGTCGTCGATAACGACGGGATTCTGGATCTTGATGATTTGCCCAGTGAGCTGGAGGAGGACCCGCCCGCACAGCATGAATCGAGCGACGGGGGCCTCGTTACGCTGGTTGGTAAACCGCTATCGGAGATCGAACGGCGGTTCATTGCGGAGACACTGAAGGTAACCGGAGGCAACCGCGAGGAGGCGGCCGGGATGCTGGGGATCGGCGAGAGGACCCTGTATCGAAAGATCAAGGAATACAAGCTGTGAAGGACCCGGCGTCGTCATGACGTGCATCCAAACGTTACCGCCGAACGTCGTCAACAAAATTGCCGCCGGCGAAGTGATCGAGCGCCCGGCCAGCGTCGTGAAGGAACTGATGGAGAACGCGGTCGACGCAGGCGCCTCGCGGATCGACGTCGTGATCGCGGACGGCGGACGCGAATCGATCCGCGTCCACGACAACGGTTGCGGACTGGCCGCCGGGGAGTTGCCGCTGGCGGTCGCCAGCCACGCCACCAGCAAACTCCGCTCCGCCGACGATCTGTTCCGCGTCGCCACGCTTGGTTTCCGAGGGGAAGCACTGGCGTCCATCGCCGAGGTGAGCCACTTCATCATCGCCAGCCGCCCGGCAACGTCAGAAGCGGGCGCCCGGCTGGAGGTTTTGGGAGGCCGGTCCCGGTCCGCGGAACCGTGGGGCGGTCCCCCTGGTACGACGGTCGAAGTGCGGAACCTGTTCTTTAACACGCCGGTCCGCCGCAAGTTTCTCCGTACGGTCCAGACCGAATCGAGTCATGCGAGTGAAGCATTCACGCGGATCGCGCTGGCCTATCCGCGCGTTCACTTCACGCTGGCGCATAACGACAAAAAGCTCTTCGATCTGGCTCCCACCGACGCGTGGCGGCAGCGGATCGCCAGTTTTTTCGGAACCGATCTGGCTGAAGATTTGATCGATGTAAAGGGCGGAGACGACGGGATCGAACTGGACGGTTACGTGGCCAATCCTGCGCACAGTCGGTCCCACAACCGCCTGCAATACCTATTTCTGAACGGCCGCGTCATTCGCGATCGTTCGTTGCAGCACGCCTTGGGCGAAGCCTACCGCGGGCTGTTGCTCACCGGCCGGCACCCGATCTGCTTTTTGCGACTGCGGCTGGCGCCCGAGGCCGTCGATGTCAACGTGCACCCCACGAAAGCGGAGGTGCGCTTTCAGGATGCGGGCCGCCTGTACAGCCACTTGCTGGCCACCGTGCGGACCCGCTTCTTGACCACGGATCTGGCGGCTCGTTTTCAACGGACGACCGCCGCCGAAGCACGTCCGCCCGAAGCGCAACGGCACGTCGGCCAACCGCCCGCGATGCCCGCCGCGGCGCAGCACGCACTGGCCGGGTTGCCGAGCCAATCCGTTTCCGGCCCGCTCGCCGTCGTGCCGCCCGCCGGGGCGACCCTGCCGGCTGGCGGCACGGCCGAGAGCCGGCTTGCCGGCCCGGCCCGGCCCGCCGGCGAGGCTGCCGAACCGGAAATCGGCCCCGCCAAGGCGATGCAAATCCACAATCGCTACCTCGTGGTGGAAAACGACGAAGGGTTTGTCGTGTTCGACCAGCACGCCTTGCACGAGCGCGTGCTGTACGAGCATTTGAGGGCGAAACTCCGCGCGGGAAACCTGCAAAGCCAGAACCTGCTGGTGCCCGAGCCGGTCGATTTGACACCGTCCGAAGCCGCTGTCATCCTCGAACATGAAACCTTGTTGCGCCAATTGGGATTGGAGATCCGACCGTTCGGCGGCGGGACCGTGCTCGTCACCGCCTACCCCGCGATGCTGGAAAAGGCCGGTCCCCGGAGTGTGGTGCGAGGCGTGGCGGATCGTCTGATGAGCGGAGGCAAGGCTCCGGATGCCTCCCAACTGACAGAACAGCTGCTGCAAATGATGTCGTGCAAAGCCGCCGTCAAGGCCGGGGATCCATTGACCCGCGAGGAGGTGGATGCGTTGCTCCGGCAGCGGCACATGGCCCGCGACAGTCATCATTGTCCCCACGGGCGGCCCACGGCCCTGGTCTTTTCCCGACAAGATCTGGACAAGCAATTCAAGCGCTCATGATGATTTGCGTCAGTATCGGCCGCGGCCGCCATCGTCACGTCATCGCGGAACATCGCCACCTGGTCGAACGGGGCGCGCAGCTGGTGGAACTGCGGTTGGACTATATCAATGGCGATGTCAACTTGAGGCGACTGATTAACGATCGACCGTGCCCCGTTGTGGCGACGTGCCGGAGGGAGCGCGACGGCGGCAAATATACCGGCAGCGAAGAGGAACGACTGATGCTGCTGCGGTCGGCCATTGCCGACGGAGTCGAATACATCGATTTGGAAGACGACATCGCCACGCGCATTCCACGCTACGGCAGCACCAAACGCGTCATCAGCCGCCATGATTTCCGCAAGACGCCGGACCATCTGGACATGCTCCATACGCAGTTGTGCAATTGCGACGCCGATATCGTGAAGATCGCGACGATGTCCAATCATCCGCACGACAATGTTCGGATGCTGAAGCTGATTGAACGCAGCAGCGTGCCCACGATCGGCATCTGCATGGGAGACATCGGCACCCCCTCGCGGATACTTGCCGGGCGCTTCGGCGCTCCGTTCACCTACGCGACGTTTCACCATGAGCGCGCGCTCGCGCCCGGACAGTTAAGCTTTCAGCAGATGACCGACGTCTATCACTACGATAGCATCGACAAGGAGACGGCCACCTACGGTGTGATTGCCGACCCCATCGGGCACAGCCTCAGCCCGCTGGTGCACAACGCCGCCTTCCGCGCGGCCAACATCGACGCGGTGTACATCCCTTTCCGAGTCCCCCGTGCCGATTTGTCGTCCTTCATGGCCGACGCCGGGGAATTCAACATGAAGGGGCTGAGTGTGACCATTCCCCACAAGGAAGCGATTGCCGCAAAACTCACCAAAGTGGATCCCGCGGTCAAGGGGATCGAGGCCGTCAATACCGTGATTTTTAAGAACGGACAGGTACTGGGCTACAATACCGATTACAAAGCCGCCATGGACGCGCTGGAAAATTCCCTGGGTGCGGTCGGGCAACGGCCGAGCCCGCTGGAGGGGAAGACGGCCCTGCTGCTGGGCGCCGGGGGTGTGGCTCGGGCCATCGCGTACGGGCTCGAGCGGCGTGGCGCGCGGATGATTGTGGCCGGCCGAAACAAGAAGAAAGCCGACGCGCTGGCAGACAAGTTCGGCGGGCGGTCGATTGACTGGGGGGCACGCCAGAACGTCTCCGCGAATATCCTCGTCAATTGCACGCCTGTCGGTATGCATCCCTCGGTGGACGAAACGCCCTTCGACAGGCGCCACTTGAGGCCGTCGATGCTTGTCTTCGACACGGTCTACAACCCGGAGAACACGCTGCTGCTAAAGGACGCGCGCCGCCAGGGGTGCCGCGTGGTAACGGGAGTCGAAATGTTCATCCGCCAGGCCGGCTTACAATTCCGATTGTTCACCGGCCGGGATGCGCCCACGGACCTGATGCGCGACGTGTTGCTGCGGGCCATCGGACCGGTTCGTTACTGATTGACAGATTCCCGGTGCCCACGCACAGCCAGGGCGGCTCTGGCCGGCGCGGAGCCGTCCGTTACCAGCCGATATTCCGCAGCAGGCAGTTCCGCGTGCCGTCCGACATGAACGTGAACTTGATCGGTTATCGCGGCAGCGGCAAAACCACGGTGGCCCGCTGTATGGCGAGAATGCTGCAATGGCAGTGGATCGACACCGACGCCGAAGTGGAACGGCGGGCAGGAAAGTCGATCGCCGATATCTTTCGCCTGGACGGCGAACAGGCCTTCCGCGATCTGGAATCCCGCGAGATTAAGGCCGTGGGGCGGCGAACCCGAACGATCGTGGCCCTGGGTGGTGGGGCCATCTTGCGGGCGGTCAACCGGCGGGTACTCGTCCGATCAGGACGCACCGTCTGGCTCACGGCCTCGCCCGAAACACTCCTGGCGCGACTCGACCAGGATCCAGCAACGACGCTCCACCGCCCCAACCTGACTGCGGCAGGTGGGTTACCGGAAATCAGGGAAGTTCTGGCCGCCAGAGAACCGATTTACCAGGCGTCTGCCGATTTGGTGGTGGATACCCACGACAAGCGGCCAGCAGCTGTGGCTGAGGAAATCGTGCAGAGACTTCATCTGACTCGCGAACCGATCGACCCCGAGTGACATCGCCGGTGGCCAATCTACTTGTGCTGGGATCCTTGCCACTGGCGATCGCAGGCGTGCTGCTGGGAAGCCTGTGCAACCTCGCCGTCTTCGCCGCGTCCTGGCAGGGACGCTGGGTCAGCCCCTGGGCCCCCGCCGGATCGCCCCCGCGGCAATGGGTTGATCGCCTGCCGATCGCAGGATGGCTGCGCCTGCGGCGCGAAGTCAGCCAGCTGGGTACGCGCTACTGGCTGGCTCCGCTGCTGGTGGAACTCGGATTGGGAATCGGCGTGCCCGTGCTGTACTACTGGCAGGTCGTGCAACAACGGCTGATCAACGATCAGCTTATGGCCGCCCTGCCAGGGAGTGGGACGCCATTGCTGGCCACCGCGCCGGCATCGGTTTCGCTCGCCCTGTTCGCCGCACAGCTGTTGCTGCTCGCTTTCATGACCGTGGCTTCCGCCGTCGACGCGGACGAGAAGATTATTCCGGACATCGTGACCGTGCCCGGCACGCTGCTCGGTCTGCTGCTGGCCCTGGCCTTGCCGTGGTCGCGACTGCCAGACGTCGGCACGTTCCGCGCAGCGCCCAGGGACGGACAGGTGTTGCGCGATGCCGCCGGCAGACCGCTGGCGGCACCGGGTGGACCGATGTTGTGGGTGCAACCGTTGAACGTGGCGTCGCCTCAACCGCTGCCTTCCCCCTGGCGCGGCGCGCCGGCGCCGCGGTCGCTCGCCGTGGCGATTGGTTGTTACCTGTTCTGGGTGTTCGCCATCATGCCCCGCAGTTGGTATACGCGGCACGGGTGGCGTCGCGCGTGGATCGTCTTCCTGGCGCGACTGGCGAGAAGTGTGCGGTCATCCTTTACCGTGCTGCTCGCGGTGGCCGGCACCGTGGTTCTTGCTGGTGCCTGGTGGACCGGGGGCATGCGCTGGTCGACGCTGTTGTCCGCGCTGATCGGAATGGCAGCGGGGGGGGCCGTCGTGTGGGGCGTGCGGATTGTAGGGGGATTGGCCTTGCGGAAGGAAGCGATGGGATTTGGAGACGTCACCCTGATGATGATGATCGGAACGTTCGTGGGATGGCAGCCGTGCCTGCTTGTCTTTTTTCTCGCGCCGTTGGCAGCTCTGATCGTGGGTGTTACGCAATGGATTCTGAATCGCGACCATGTGATTCCCTACGGTCCGTTTCTGTGCTTCACGACGGTCATGATGTTTTTCCAGTGGGGCCCGTTGTGGGCCTGTTGCCGGCCCGTGTTCGGCATGGGGTGGCTGATGCCGGCCGCGGTCCTGGTCTGCTTCGGCCTGATGTGGGCTATGCTTTCGGTGTGGCACATCATCGCGCGCCGACACGCCGACACGGATTAACCCGGCCGGCCGGCAGCCCCGCCACGACGCAACGGACCCCACCGGTAAACGCCCATGAAACGTCTGGTCCAAACAGTGCGCGATCCGCGGCAAGACGGGCCGGTCCTTCGTGCGCGCCGGTACGGGGTGATTGTGATGCGCGCAGGCCGATTGGAAGCGATCCATCTGCGCCCGCTTCCCAAGTGGATCAGTCGCGCAGAGCTGGTTCCGATCCCATGGCGCTATCACGCTCGGGGGCCTCGGGACGCTTGCTGGCTGTACTACAACCAGCCTTTCAGGTTCCCCAACTTTTTAGCGCTGAAGTATGTCGTTTCCACGGCAGGCACTCGTCTGACGACGTTCCACAACGCCCTGCACGTGCTGGATGGCATCGCCCGGATCAAACAGATCGACGCCCTGTTGTGCGATGTATCCAACGTGCGAATTTCAGACCGGCTCCTCGCTCGCTGGGGGTGGGAGCCACACAAGCCGCAGCGGTGGCATCGCAATTACATCAAGCGGTTCTACGGTCACTATCCTGATCCCGGCGTACTGCAGTCGGTGCTTGCCTGACGTGCCGGCCCCGTGCGCGGATGGCGCGCCGGACGATCCTTGGCGATCGGGCCTGGCCCATCGCTGCCGGCGGGCGTTGTGTCGAACGGGTTTGTGCCAGTCTCTGCCGGTTCCCGCGGGCAGACTTGCCGGACACTTCTTGCACTTTTTGCACTTTTTTGACGGTGGAAACTGACCTTGCCGCGTGGCACGACCCTTGCTATTGTTTCGCCCCCGCCGTGGTCTCATAGCGTCTGACAAAACATCACACAGGCATTGCCGATACGCGAATTGGCGGACGAAACAGCGATTTTGTGAGAGACTCTGAAGTTTTTTCAACGCTCCTGTAGCGGGGAGTCTTGGGATAGGACGGCGGGTTGCCCTGACAGGCTCTTGTTTTCTTGATTGCCGGGCAGAGTTCGGACGAGCCCTCAAGCTCCACCGATCTCGAAAACGCTTTCGCGTGGGGAGACGACCGCCCGGAGTTCAGAAGGTTTACCGTGTACATTGAAGCGACTCGAACGGGCGCGCTGCTGCTGAGCCTTGTGGCTGCAGCGTCGGCGGGGTGCGGGCAAGCCGGTGTCAACCTGAGCGCGCCGGGACAGGCGGCTTTCGCGCAGCCGCAGCAGGCGCTGGCGACACAATACCAGGAACTCCAGACACGCGCCAGCGCGCTGGACCGCGACAACCAGGAACTGGAATCGCTGCTCGCGCAATCGCGTCAACAGATCCATTTGCTCCAGGACGAGTTGACGGTAGTCCGCGATCAGCTGGGCACTGCCAACCGCCAGCTTGCCCAGTCGCGCGAGGAAAAACAGGGGCTCGAACAGCAGACAGAAGCCCTGGTGGCATCCATGCAACGACGTTCCGTCGCCAGCATCCAGCCCAACAACAGCCTCGTCGGCGGACTGGATTTGAGCGATCTTCCGGGGGTCCACGTACGGCAGGATGGCGACGTGATCCGCGTCGAACTGGCCGGCGATGCGTTGTTCCGTCCCAGTGAGACCGGGCTGACCACGCAGGGAATGCAGCTCGTGGAGACTGTCGTGGTCCGCCTGACGGAAAAATATCCCAACCAGGTCTTTGGAATCGAAGGGCACACCGACAGCGACCCCATTCGCACGCAGCAACATCCAACCGGGCATCATTTCGCCACGGCCCGCGCGACTGCGGTGTACGACCACTTACGCAGTTCTCTTCGCATTCCCCCCGAGCAGCTCATCGTGGTCGGGCATGGCGGCAATCATCCAGTCGTCTCGAATGCCACCGCCGCCGGACGCGCCCGGAATCGCCGCGTGGAACTGGTTGTCTATCCGGAATCGTTTCGGTAAGCACCCGGCCCGCGTCCTTTGTGCCAACCTTCCTTGCAGCACGGCGCGTCCGCCGCTGCTTCGTTGGTTCGTGGCGGCACCCACCGGAATCGCTTGCCCATGCGTGAACGTTGCCATTCACCGGAGTGTCTTTATTTGTGCGGCAGTTCGACGGCGCGGAACAGCCGGTCACATCCTGGCGGCTGGATGACGTTGGCGCTCAACGGCGTTCGCTTTTGTACGTCTCTCTCCAAAAACGATAGAATGCGGTCTTGGCCAACGACTTTGCCAGGCGCGAGCCGGGAATCGACCAGTTGACGAGCAAGACAAGATGATTGCAATCATCGATTATCAAATGGGCAACCTGCGGAGCGTGCAGAAGGGCTTCGAACATGGGGGCCACGATGCGTGCATCACATCCGATCCGGGCCATGTCGCAGCGGCATCCAAGGTTGTGCTGCCGGGAGTGGGTGCCTTCGGCGACGCGATGAGACAACTGGCAAGCCGGGATTTGATCTTGCCCATTCGCGACGCGATCGATGCCGGCAAGCCGTTCCTGGGAATATGCCTGGGCCTGCAACTGCTGTTTGACGTCGGTTACGAGGATGGCGAACATGCCGGGCTGGGCATTCTGCCGGGCGAAGTCATTCGTTTTCCATCGGACGGGCGCCACAAAGTACCTCACATGGGCTGGAACACGGCCCAAATTCGCCGACAGGCGCCCGTGCTGGCCGGCATTGGTGACGAGACGCACTTCTATTTCGTGCATTCGTACTACGTCGTTCCGACGGACGAAGCGGTCGTGGCCACTCATACGACGTACGTGGCCCCGTTTTGCTCGATGATCTGGCGCGACAACCTGTTTGCCACGCAGTTTCACCCCGAGAAGAGCCAGCAGTGCGGCCTCAGGTTGCTGGACAATTTTGCACGGTTATGAGGGGCTTCCCTGTCCGAGCGGCCGGGTTTCGGTCGGCCCGCGGCGGCCCTTGAAAGCCATCGCGCCGTGTGCCATATTCCGGGTTTGCTCGTTCGTGGTCCGGGCAACGCCGGCTCCGGCCCTGGGGCAGCAGGCAGGGCCCTCGGCAGCCCCTGACAGGTGCGTGAGGCAGCCGCGTTTGCGGCAGGCGGCTTGTCTCGGCCCGACGGCGGTCCCCGGTGAGCATCTCCCCTGGCCACGCGGTTTTCGGCGACAAAGGGGGAGTGGTGAGGGGTATGCAGATCTGGCCGGCCATCGACCTTCGGGGAGGCAAGTGCGTTCGATTGGAGCAGGGCGACTTCTCGCGCGAAACGGTGTTTGGCAATGATCCGGTGGCCGTGGCGCGGCACTGGGTGGCGGAAGGGGCCGCCGGTCTGCATCTGGTCGATTTGGACGCGGCTCGCGATGCGGCTCCGCGGAATCGTGAGCACGTGCGATCCATCGTGCAGGCCGCCGGCGTGCCCTGCCAGATGGGAGGTGGCGTGCGCGACGAAGCGGCGATCGACGAGCTTTTGGCATGTGGCGTGGATCGGCTGGTCATCGGATCCGCCGCGCTGCAACAGACCGACTGGTTCCGCAGCATGTGTCGCCGGTTTCCCGGCCGGCTGGTGCTGGGCATCGACGCGCGCGACGGCATGGTCGCCATCGCGGGATGGACCGAGACCAGCCGTCAGCCGGCGGTGGCCCTAGCGAAAGACCTGGCCTGCGAGCCGCTGGCCGCCATCGTGTACACCGATATTGCCACGGACGGAATGTTGTCCGGGCCCAATGTGGAGGCCATGGCCGAGATGCAACAAAGTGTGTCCGTGCCGGTCATCGCGTCCGGAGGAGTGACCACGGCCCGCGACGTCGCGGACCTTGCCCGAATACCCATGGCAGGGTGCATCATCGGACGAGCCCTGTATGAAGGCGCGTTGAGCGTCAAGGACGCCCTGCGTGCCGCCGCGCAACCTGATCCACACTGATCCGTCGACGACCGTCAGATGCACTAGGTTCGACCGACCAAGAAGGAGCCACGTATGGCAGTTATTAAGCCGGAGGACATTCGCAATGTGGCGCTGTGCGGCCACGGATCCACCGGAAAGACAACGCTCATCGACAAAATCCTGGTTTCCACCGGGGCCGCTGGCGCAAGCCACAGCGTCGACGATGGAACAAGCGTGTGCGACTTCGACGAAGAAGAGAAGAAACACCGCTACTCGATTGAAGCGTCGGTCGCCAATTTCACCCACGCCGACCTGCGCTTTCATATACTCGATACTCCCGGCTACCCTGATTTCATCGGGCAGACCATCGGCGCGTTGCGAGGCGTCGACACGGCGGCAATTGTGGTCGGTGCTAATACGGGAATCGAAGTGAATACGCGACGCGTCTTCGCGGAAGCCGGCAAACAGGGGCTGGGCCGGATCATTATCCTGAACAAGATGGACGCCGATAACGTCGACTATCCGCAGGTCATCCAGAGCATCAAGGATATGTGGGGAAATGCCTGCGTCCCGCTGAATGTTCCGTTGAGCCACGGCGCGGACTTCCACGGAGTGGCCAGCACCCTCAACGTACCGGACGACACGTCGGGCGCGTTGCTGGATCCGGCAGCCATCAGCGATACGATTCTGGAGTCGATCATTGAAGTTGACGAGGAAGTCACCGAACGGTATTTCGAAGGTCAAAACCCCACGGAAGAGGAAATCGCGCGATTGCTCGTACAGGCAGTGCAGGGGGGCACGCTGATTCCGATCGTGGCGGTTTCGGCAAAAACGGAAGTCGGACTTCCTGAACTGATCGACGCCCTGGCCAAATGCGTTCTGCCGGCCAGCCTCGCCCGGCGGTCGGCGCGGAAGAACGGCGACGAGGTCACCGTTACGGCCGACCCCGAGGGCCCGCTGGTCGCCCACGTATTCAAAACACGTATCGACCCCTTCGTGCAGAAACTCAGCTTCATCCGCGTCTACAGCGGCACGCTGGCCAAAGACGAGACCGTATCGGCATCCACGGCGCGGAAGGGAATCAAGATCGGCCAGATCGTCACCGTGCAGGGTGCCGAGACAACGCCCATCGATCGCATTGGTCCGGGAGCCATCGCGGCCATCGCCAAGATGGAAGAGCTGCATACCGGTACCACGCTCGGCGATCTCGTGCTGCCCGAAATCAACGTTCCCCAGCCGATGGTGGGGCTGGCCGTGTCCCCGAAGAGCCGCGGTGACGAGGCCAAATTGTCGGGCGCTTTGCATAAGGTCGTGGAAGAAGATCCAACCTTCCAGATCACGCGCGATGCCCAAACCAAGGAACTCGTGATGACCGGTATGAGCGAGCTGCACCTGAATATTGTCCAGGAACGCCTCGCCCGTCGCGACAAGGTGGAAGTGGAAACCAAGGAGCCGAAAATTCCTTACCGGGAGACGGTTCAGGCCAGCGCCGAGGGCAGTTACCGCCACAAGAAGCAGACCGGCGGTCGCGGGCAGTTCGGCGAAGTCCACATCCGGATGTGGCCACTGTCCAAGGATACCGACGTCGAGCAGTTCGCCACCAAGGAACGCTTCGCGTCCATGAAGGACTACCATTACGATCCGGACCACAATTTTCTGTGGGTCGACTCCGTCGTCGGGGGCACGATTCCAGGAAACTTTATGCCGGCCGTAGAAAAGGGATTTCGGGAACGAATGAGCAAGGGCGTCATCGCCGGCTACCAGGTACAGGACCTCTGCGTGGAGGTCCATTTTGGCAAGCACCATCCGGTGGACAGTTCGGAAACCGCGTTCAAGATGGCCGGATCGATGGCCCTGCGGAACGTGTTTCAATCCGCCAAGCCCTGCCTGCTTGAACCGCTCGTGCGGATGTCGATTACCGTGCCCGGCGACAACGTGGGCGATGTGAACAGCGACATGTCGGGACGACGTGGCCGCGTGCTGGGCATGGAGTCGGCCGGCGGCGATCTGCAAACGATTGAAGCCGAAGTGCCGCTGGCCGAAGTCTCGACGTATGCCCGGACCCTGTCGAGCATGACCGGCGGCCAGGGCAGCTACTCGATGGAATTCAGCCACTACGACGTTGTTCCGCCCAATTTGCAGAAGGAGATCGTCGAGAAGGCCGCCATCAAGGAAGAGGAAGAAGACTGACCCGGTGGTCGGCGGTGCCGGTCAACCCGGCCCGGCTCGCGGGTGCCAGACGGAGACCGGGCCGGTCGACGCCGACGGCCGTGTATTGCGGCCGGTGCGCGAAAGCAGCCGATTAAATTAGCTAAACTCTACGGATAGACGTGTCCGAGATTAGTCAGTAGTCCCCGGCTGTGCCGGGGCATCGCCGTCTTGAGTTCGCGTTCTACCGGGGAATCGCCGCGTGGCGGACGGCCCCCGCGGCACAGCGTGGCCTGGCTGCTTGATTCCCGCCACCGCCCGCCCTACCATGAATTGCGCTTCCGCACAGAGAGCACCTGTCGTCGGTCATTGCTACAGAGGCCCTTCGCGGCGAAACCATCCATGATCTGCCTTCTGCAATTCGTCTGCCTCTGTACCTGTCCGGCTTAGCCGGACCTTCCATTACCCGCGGCTTTCTGATGCGTTCGCTACCCCGTGTCTGCCATTCAGGTGGTGCCCCGCCATGCACCGCCGGGAGCGCACCGTCATGGCAACCGATTTTCGACTGAAAGAACAGCTTCCCGAAGTCACGCAGCGTGTCATTGCGACATACAGCGACGTGGGAACGATCAACCACCTGGGGCATTGCCCGTTGCCCAGCTACGAGGGCATCGTTCATGCGTGCGAATGCCTGCGCGAGATCCTTTACCCGGGTTACCGGCGGCGCGAAGGACTGCATCGTGGCAATATCACCTACTACGTGGGCGATCTGATCGATCGGCTCCACGACGAATTGACGAAACAAATCGCACGCGCTTTGCGGCACGAAGCCGGGGCCACCACTGAGTGCGCGGAAACGCAGGACTTCGAAGCCATGGGCCAGGCCAGGACGCTGCTGTTCCTCGAGCAGCTGCCGGACCTGCGACGCCAACTCGCCAAAGACGTGCAGGCCGCGTTTGACGGTGATCCCGCCTGTAAGTCGCTGGACGAAGTGATTTTCTGCTATCCGGGCCTGCAGGCCATCACGATCTATCGTCTGGCGCACGTGCTGAACGAACTTGAAATACCGTTCATTCCGCGGATGATGACCGAATGGGCGCACAGTCGCACTGGAATCGATATCCATCCCGGAGCGACGATCGGCGAATATTTTTTCATCGATCATGGAACCGGCGTGGTGATCGGCGAGACGTGCGAGATCGGCGACTATGTCAAGATTTACCAGGGCGTGACGCTGGGAGCGCTGAGCTTTCCCACCGACGGGGAAGGCAATGTCGTCCGCGGACAGAAACGGCACCCCACGATCGGGGACCGCGTGGTGATTTATGCCAACGCCACGATCCTGGGTGGACAAACCGTGATCGGCCGGGATTCGGTCGTCGGATCCAGCGTGTGGCTGACGCGTAGCGTCGCGCCGAACACGACGGTCGTTCTGGAAAAGCCGCGTCTGCGGATGCGGTCGGACGCGGACGGCGAGCTGGCGGGCGAAACAAACTTCCAGATCTAAACCAGGATCTTGCGAACGACGTCGTCGGCCTCCTGCTGCAGTTGCTGCAAGAGCGCGGGCACGTCGGCCGGCAGCCAGGATGTGTCGTACGACGGGCCCATTTTGTTGTACGATCGGATTTCGTCCCATCGCTCCTCGCCTGGCCGACCTTGGCGGCAAAACAAGGCGGATGCCGAATCTCCCGGTTGCGCGAAGCGGGTGGTTTCCGGACCGCGACTCAGCCGCCGCAGCGTATCGGCCAGACACGTGTCTTCGGTGCGCGTCTGCGCTGCGGGATTCGGGACCGCGCTGTCGATCACAATCAGGCCCTGGAGCCTGGCAGGTGGGTATGTCATCGTGGGCTATTCACCTCGCAAAGATTGCTTTTCGAACGCAGCCGGGTTCACCCGTTTCCGGTAGCCGCCCGTCGTTCGGGCGCGCAGGACCCCGGGCCGGGAACCGCGCCGCGACAGGCGTCCCCCGCCCGTCCGGGTTCCGGATACAGTCTCAGAGCTGATCGCGCCTGCTCCATGGCGGAGATCACATCGGTGCACAACAATGCCACCCGCTCGCGGGCGTCGTGGCGTTGGACGTGGTTGGCCAACGCACCACGCCGCTCGACGGCTGGCCCACGTGGCGGCAGCATGTGAACGGCCAGTTCGAAAGGACCAACCGTGATCCGGTCCCCGGCCTCGAGCGCCATGCGTGTGGCGCGATAACCGTTGATCAGCAGGGGCGGCTCCTCGCCGAGGTGGCACACGACGAGGCGCGTTTCCGTGCGGTAGATAAAGCTGTGCAGGGACGGTACGGCGGCGTCGGCCAGCACCAAGTTGCGCTCGGGCGCCGAGCCGATCAGAAACGTTTCGGTCTCCAGCCTGCGTATTCGGTTCCGGGCCCGGCCGCGAACGATCTCCAACCACGCTTCGCCGGGTTCCGACGCGGCCGGGGCCGTACCAGAAAGCGACGGGCGTGTCTCGGGCACGTCAGAACGGAACATAGACCGGCGGGTGTGGAGAGGGGCCGAAGCGGACAATTCATCTCTCGCGCAATAGGTTCTTCGGCGGCGACAGTGGCAGCGGATGAGACGGACCAGGCGGGGACCGAGCAATCCCTTGGCGGCGGGTAGGGAACAAGCGTGTTGGAGAAAATAATCGGATCCGGCGGACGCGCGTCAGGGCATCCGCGCGTGCCGCGCGACACGGATCTGCGCCCGGGCCTGGGCGACGACGCGGTCGCGGGCGTCGAGTTGCTCCTCACCGTGCGCTTGGCGGTCCCGCGCCACCTCAAGCCGCTCAAGAGCAACTTCTTCGTCCAGGTTGCCGGCGGGGATGGCGCGGCTGGTCAGGATCGCCACGCGATGGTCCACCACCTGAACAAACCCGCCGTCGACGTAGAAGCGCGTCGTTTGGTCGCGCTGGACGACTCGCAATTCCCCATATCCCAGGCGGCCGATCAACGGGCTGTGTCCGGGGGCGATACCGATTTCTCCGTCAAACAGCGGCAGCGCCACGAATGACGCCGTCGTCTCCAGAACGGCCGCTTCGGGCGTGACGACGCTGCAAATCAGCTGGGAGCCAGAACGCATCGTGGAGTCGGACATCGGACAAGATTCCTGATCACTGCTTGGCGGCGCCGCGCGCGTCCGCGGATGGGCGTGCCGCGGCGCCTGGGTCGGCGCCGGCCGGGCTACCCGCGCGCGGGGCCGCCGGATATCGAATCGGGCGAGTTTACTTCCGGGACTTTTTCCACTGTTCTTCGGCTTGCTCGATCGGCCCCACGTACATGAAGGCATCTTCGGGAAGGTGGTCCCATTTCCCGTCACAGATTTCCTCAAAGCTGCGGATCGTGTCCGCCAGCGGCGTGATTTCCCCGGGTTTTCCCGTAAACACTTCCGCCACCAGAAACGGCTGGGAAAGAAAGCGCTCGATGCGGCGGGCGCGGTGCACGATCTGTTTGTCTTCTTCGGACAATTCGTCCGCTCCCAGAATGGCAATAATGTCCTGGAGTTCTCGATAGCGTTGCAGGGTGGTCTGCACGCGACGCGCACAGGCGTAGTGACGTTGCCCCACGTACTGCGCATCAAGAATCCGGCTCGATGACGCCAGCGGATCCACGGCGGGGTAGATGCCCTTTTCGGAGATGGAACGTTCCAGATAGATGAACGCATCCAGTTGTGAGAAGGCGGTGGCGGGAGCGGGGTCGGTCGGGTCGTCGGCCGGCACGTACACGGCCTGGACCGAGGTGATCGCCCCTTTGTCGGTGGAAGCGATCCGCTCCTGCAATTCCCCCATTTCCGTGCCCAGCGTCGGCTGGTAGCCCACCGCCGAAGGCATTCTGCCCAGCAGGGCGGATACTTCACTACCGGCCTGGGAGAAACGGAAGATATTGTCGATGAACAGCAGCGTGTCGGCACCGGTCTTGTCGCGGAAGTATTCGGCCATGGTCAGCGCGGACAGGGCCACGCGCAGACGCGCGCCGGGCGGTTCGTTCATTTGACCGAACACCATACAGGTCTGGTCGATCACGCTCCGTCCGGTTTCGCCGATCTTCGCCTCCTGCATTTCCAACCACAGATCGGTGCCTTCGCGCGTCCGCTCGCCCACGCCCGCGAAGACCGAATATCCTCCGTGGGCGGTG
>CAZNKT010000014.1:59575-71723 GCA_964573605.1 uncultured Pirellulales bacterium | reverse complement strand
CAGCGGGTTTTTTGCTCTCTGAGAGGTAAGGAGTTCAAGGATGTTTCGCATCGGAAGAGGTAGCAGATGGTTTCTTCTCAACGCAGCGGCGCTGGTTGTCGTCATGGCGGCAACTTCGACGTCCAATGCGGCGCTTCAACTGCTTCCGAACTTCCGCATAGATTTGGGCGGAAATTCGGCACTGAGCAACGATACGAAGATTACCGACATAGACACGCTTGATTTCGACGGAAGTGCCCGTGCGATTCTCCCGTTCACTCCGGCCGAAGCCGCAGGGGGAACAACGCTGATGGTGGGAGATTTCATTACAGTTCAAGGTCTATTCTTTGTCGACAGCATCTTTGATGGTGGAGGGCTAACTGGACAAGGAGCGACCAATATATCGCCTACGGATCTAAACCCAGCATCGCCGGGGGCAGGGGCGTCGTGGGCGACAGACGACTCCGGTACGGGATTCGAGATAACGGCCGTTTTCGAGACTCGCGTCAGAGTTACATCTGTATCTGGGTCCCTGCTTGGAGGAGATCTTGACATCGATTGGGACCATGACCCGACGGCGGGTAGCTTTCTAGACATTTATCTCGACGGAGACAATGACGGATCGGGAGTGTTTGGATCGACGAAGCAGGCAAAGGAGTCCGAGGCGCTAGGTTTTGATGACGGAATTCTTGCACTCAGGTTCACGGATACAGATGCCGGCGATGGCGATTACGACGCCGCGGCCTCCGGAGGGACGGGGAGAGGGAGTGATTTTGCGGTATTCGACTACAATGACGATCCAAGCGACATAAAAGACGTGTTCCTCAACCAGTCCGATGATGACATCACGGAACCGCTTCCGGCCGAATCCGAACCAATCCTAAAGGCTGTTATTACTAGCGCTCTTTTAGGACCTACGGAAATGCCAAATGCCACGTTCGTGACGAACTTCGAGTCGATCTTTTCTACAACGAGCAACGCTAACTTCTTCGCGAACGAAGATGGCTTTGCCAACTTGGTTCCTGAGGCTAGTTCGTATGCTATTTGGGGGATGCTCGTCTTGGGTGGTCTGATCGGAGACTTTTCCCGCCGGCGACGCAATAAAGTGAGCGAATAATACAGGACTGAAGCCAGAGAGTACTCCGACGTTAAATGGCAGGGCACGGGGAATTCCCATTTCCCGTGCCCTGTGTTTTTAACGCCCGCACGATTATGAGAGATGGATCTTCAGGCGTCTCGAATCACTCTGTTCTTCAGAGCGTAGCGTTTCAGTCGTTGGACTGCGCTTCGGTTGCCACGCAACAAATGCCCCCTGCGCAAAACGTATCGGTACGCGTCGAACTGCATATAGCAGGGAGCCGGGCGTAAAGGCTGGCGGCCTAGCAATATCTTGGCCACTTCTGTTGCCGCCACGCCGCTGGCCAGATGGCAGGCCAGCCCCAACGACGGGCCGCGGCCTTGCTTGATGTCTACCTGCGACAAATCCAGATAGGGCAGATGCGTGGCGCGGGGGGTCAACCCCACGGCGAACGCAACTAGTTTGTCCAGCGGGTCCATGTCGTCCGACAGGTCGAAGTACCTGTCGAACGTCATGCCGTGGGGGTCGAACGAGATCCACGCCGTGCTGAACCCCATCGGGCCGGCCGTCACGGCCCAGATCCCGCGCTGCTGCGCGCGACGGAAAACGAGTCTCCGGGCATCGATCGCAAAGAAGTCGACGCCGTCTAACAGGACGTCGACACCGGTCAGAAAAGCATCGACGTTGACCGCCGTCACCGGTTCGTCGAGGACGTCGATGTCCAGTTCCGGATTGACGGCCCTCGCCTTTTCGGCCATGACCCGCGCTTTGCCTTTACCCACGGTTTGGATTTCGGCGCCGTACTGACGATTGAAGTTGGCACACTCGAAAGTGTCCGGGTCGGCGATGCGGAACGCGCCGATACCCATCCGCGCCAGCGTCATCAGATGGATCCCGCCCACGCCCCCCATGCCGGCGATCGCCACGCGGCTGGTGCGAAGTTTTTGTTGTTCGGCGCGGTCGATCAGCCCCAGGTTGCGGGCGAAGGCTTCGTCGTACGACCAGGCGTCGAGAACGCCGGCTGGCGGTCGTGCTGGATCAATACTAGGCGATGTCGTTTGGGTCATGGTGATGTGGGATCGTGGGCTGGCCGTTCCGGTGGTTCGGATCCCCCGGCGGCGCCGAGGGGTGAACCGGGCGACAACGTTTCGGCGGTGTCGGGGTGGTTTTCGGTGGGGTGCGGATCAATGACGACGTCCACGCGCAGGCCGACAACCAATTGGTCGATGGCCGGGCTCTCATCCAATTCGATCCATACTTCGCGGACCTTGGTGTCGAAACGCTCGACGGGACGGTCCGTCCACAATTGCTTGCGATCCATGCGAGGACTCAGACGCACGACGCGTCCCCTGATATTCTCGTGTTGCAATCCATCGACTTCGATGGTCGCCGGCATGCCGACGGCCACGCGCGGCGCGTCCAGTTCTTCCACAAACGCCCTCACATACAGCCGCGCGTCGTCGACCATCACCACGGCCGCGTCCGCCGACGCCGGTCCCGTCCATTCGCCCACTTCGCGATTCACGGCCAGAACCCGGCCCGCGGTGGGCGCCCGAAGCAGCGTTTTCTCGAGCTGATCGTTGGCCAACGCGTGTTCGGCCTTTGCTGCCAGCACCTTTGCTTCGGCAATCCGCAGTTCGTCTTCGCGCGCGGGCGATTCGAGCAGCTCCAACCTCGCGCGGGCGGCCTGTGCTTCGGCCTCCAGCGACTCGAGCGTCTTGGACGCGTCGTCGGCCTCCTGCTGCGCGACGGCATTGGCGGCCGTGAGCTGCTGGATCCGCTCCCATCGGACCCTGGCCTGTTCCACACGGGACATCCGGGCACGCAACGCGGCGGCTGCCTCCAATTTCTCCTTGGGATGCGCCCCGTTGACCAGCCGCGCCAGCTCGGCTTCGGCGAGCCGAACGCGGGCCGCGGCGCTGGCGGCGTTCTGCCGATAGGACACATCGTCCAGACGAAGCAGAACCTGGTCGGCCTCCACCGGCTGACCTTCCACCACCAGCAGCTCCGCCACCTGTCCGGCCAACCGCGCACGCAATTCGATTTCGGGCGTCACGCCTTCAATCCGCCCCGGCGCATAGATCCGGTAGGGTCCATCCGGTTGATACGCATGGGTCGTCTCGAACGTTGACTGTCTGTCAATCACGACCGCCAGGACCGCCACCGTGGTGACGGCCATGGCTGGAAGAATGAGCTTCAACACGGCAATTTCCTTGTGCTACTCTGCCCGCATCCAGTGTCAGAACGCGGTCTGCAAACGAAAGGATGCGATGGTCGTGCGTGACGGCGACGACCGTCCGGTTTTGTTTCTTCGTCAGTGTGCGGAACAGTTGCATGATTTCCTCGCCGCGCGCCGCATCGAGCGACGCGGTAGGCTCGTCGGCCAGAATCACGTCGGCTTGCGACACGAGCGCGCGGGCCAGGGCGATGCGCTGGCACTGCCCGACGCTGAGGTTGCGCGGGTGGCTCAGCAGCTTGTCCGCCAGTCCCACGGACTCCAACACCTGACGGGAACGCTTTCTGGCTGCCGCGGCGTCGGTACCCGCCAGAGTCAGCGGGACGCACACGTTTTCCAGGGCGTTCAAACCGCGGATTAAATGGAACTTCTGGAACACGAAGCCGATATGCCTGCGGCGCAATGCCGCGCGCGCGGACGCATCGAGATGATTGACGTCGCTGTCCAGGATGTGCACCGAACCGCGATCGGGAGTAAGTATGCATCCGAGAATGGAAAGCAGCGTCGACTTTCCGCTTCCCGAAGGTCCGACCAGAAACACGCATTCGCCTTGCCGGACGTCCAGCGTCACCCCCTTGAGCACTTCGGTCCGCGCCGATCCCCGGCCATACGACTTGTACAGATTGTCGACGGCGATGGCTGGTGGAAGTTTGCTGCGCATGATGCACCATCGAAAAACGCGGCGAAGCGCGTCGCCTACCGATGCCGGTGATCAGGTTGAGACTAAAATTATCCTTGCAGTACCATGGCCGGATCCACCTTGCGAATTCGCAAGTACGGCAGCAGCGACGAAACAACACAGATAACAACGACGGCAACACCGCTTCCGGCGGAAAGCCACCAAGGGACGACGATCGGCGCCTTCGGCGCGTGGAACTGGTACTGGATGATCGCCACGAGCAGAAGGCCGATCACGGAACCCAGAAGCGCCATGATCAGTGCCTGTACGAACAGGATCGAATAAACATGGACTTCCTTGGCGCCCAGCGCCTTGAGCGCGGCGAATTCCTCCATCCGGTCCAGCACCGACGCATAGAGCGTCTGCGAAACCATGATCAGCCCTACCGCGAGCCCCAGCAGCGTGGCCGCTCCGAAACTGATCCCCAGGCCCGTACGCGTCATCCAGAAGTTGATCGATAACCGTGCAAAATCATCGCTGGTCATGGCGTCCACCTGCGGCACGCGGTTGCTGATCAAACGGCACATGGACGCGGGATTAACGCCCTCTTGCAGTTGCACGAGGTAGTAGGAGCACATGTCGGGATCGCGCTCCAGGTAGGCCAGCGCGCGTTGTTCGGTGGTGAACAAATAGGGTGCGACCAGGAATCCCAGGATGCCGTGGCTTTTGGCCACAACGCGCGCCCGGCGCCCGTTGATTTCGCGGATCTCTCCGAGCTGTGGATGGTCGAGTTTTCCGCCTTCCAATTCGTCGACAACGATGCCGTCCGTGCGGAGCAGCGATTCGAAATCGCCTTCCTTGAGATTCCACGCCGTGCCCAGCAGATGAGGTCTGCTGGACCCGACGATCACCAGCGACTCATGTCCGCCGCTGGGCAACGTCATGGCGCCCCAGCCGACCTGGTACGGTTCGGCCAGTTTCACTCCCGGGATACTCCGCACGCGGTGGATCCATCGCCGAGGGATGACCTGGGGGAAATCCACGTTGTGCATGTGCCGGTGTCCTACCCAGATGTCCGCCTGGCAGTGGTTTACGAGCAGTCCCGCCTTGCGAATCAACCCCAGAAACAATCCCCCCTGCACGTTGACGAGCACAACGGAAAACACAACGCCGACAAGCGCCGTCAGCAGCTTGCCCCGGTCGGCGATCAGTGATTTAAGCGCGATAGTCCACACAGGAAATATAGGTTTGCGGGGTTAGTGCCGGCGGGCGCTGGACCCGCGAATGACGTCAACAGGCGTGTACGCTGCAACGAATAAAGGACATACGCAACATGTGAGGATGATCCGACCCCGGTTCCGCCGGGGTGGGTTGCCAGCGCGAACGCCGCCAACCCCACTGCACGATGTTTGATCGCGCAGTTCAGCCCCCGGCTTTGCCGGGGGATAGCCAACGCAACCGACAGTAATCCCATCGGATGATGTTCAAATGCAGTAACCGCACCGGATGATGTTCAAACGCCGTCGAGGTTGATGACCGTTTCGTCATGTGTGCTTCCGATCCCCCGGCGAAGCCGGGGGCTAACCGGGGGATAGCCAACGCAACCGACAGTAATCCCACCGGACGATGTTCAAACGCCGTCGTGGCTGATGTCGGTTTCGTCATGTGTGCTTCCGATCCCCCGGCAAAGCCGGGGGCCAACCGCATGCTTACGCCGCACGCCGGTGTGGGGCATTCCATGGCGATGCCGACTGGCCACCGAAATGACGGACTCTTCCAAAGTTGCTTTGGCGTAGAATTCGAAGTGATTCGATTTCGTCGTGATCCAAGAACCGGCTCAAATACTCCGCCTCGTCGCGCGGCATCGACTGGGGAATCATGCACCGTAGCGGAAACGGATCTCCGAAGAACCTGCGGTAGACTTCCGGGTTGTCGCGATCGAGTCGGGCCAGATCCAACCGCAATGCGACAGCCGGATGGCCGCGCACCTGCCGGCACCGACGCTCGGCCGCCAGCCACTGAAAACCCGCAACGCGCTGGTAAAAACGCCTGTGCCGGGGGTGAACCGTAGCCAGCAACTCTTCAACGCCATTACGCCGCGCGAACTGCGCCATCAAGCTCATCACACCAAACAGGATCTCGAACGACCACGCGGCATTCGCTCCGTCGTCGGCCAGGCAGGTGGCTTCAGCCAATGTGACGCGTGCCGCGCGTCGTTGGGCCACCGCGTCCGGAAAGGTTCGGCCCATCGGTAACCCCAGCAGGTCGTCGGCGGCGAGCGTTACACAACAGACCACGCGGCCGCGCTGACTGGCCACGAACGTCTGCGTTGTGGGCAGCAGGTGGTGCGGAGTGACCTTCAACCGCCACGGATTGGCGGCCACAAGACCGCGCCGCAGGTACGATGCGTACACCAGTTCGAACGCTGCTTTACGCAGCGGCCAGCCACCGGCCACGCGGTACGCGACATCTTCGCGGTCCGCCGCACGACGGTAGCAGCTAGCTTGGTGGTGGTCCGGCGTGCTTTCGTGATGGTGGTGTCCGGGATGATGCATTTTACCCTGTATACCAAGAATGGCGGTCTGCCCCCTCCTCCTTATCGAACTACCAAAATGCCAACCTGCAGGATTTATGGCGTCCGCCACAGGCTGGCGGATTTGGGCCGGAAGTCGCCCGTTTTTTCGCCTTCACGCCGTTCACAGTTCCCCGACCACGTATCGCAGCCGCAACACGGCCAGGACGGCGTCGTAGAGGGCCACGTAGTAGTCATGATGGCTGTCGACGCGCAACGTCTCGGCGTCCAAAACTTCCGTGTTCGTGCCGATGCCCGTCTGATACCGTTGCTGGGCGACCCGCAGATTCTCCACGGAACGAGCCAGCGCTTCGCGAGTAACTTTCACGCGTTCAGAGGACTCGTTCTGGTCCAGCCAGGCGCGTCGGACTTCCAGCGCGATCGCCGATTCGAGTTCCTTGACCCGGCGCAGTGCGGCCTCGGATTCGGCCGACAGCGCCCGCGCCTCGTGGTGAGAACGCCGTCCATCAAACGCATTCCACCGCAGGGCGATACCCGCGTGCGTGATCGCCTCGGGATCCTGAAATCGGTTCTCACGAAACTGGTGTCCGGCTTCGACAGCGACGTGTGGCCCGGTTCTCGCGCGCGCGGACCATGACTGGAACTCGAGCGCCTTGGCCTGTGCGGAAAGCTGCGCGACTTCGGGCCGCATCTGCAGGGCGCGAACGGTTAATTGCTCGACGGTTTCCGATGTCGCGGGTACGTTCAGTTCGTCGAGCTGCACTTGGGCTGTCAGTGGCCGGCCGAGGAACCGATTGTACGCCGCGCGGGATTTGTCGGCGGCGTTATGTGCTTGAATCGCACGCTGGCGTGCATGCGCAAGCTGCACTTGTGCGGCAAGTACGTCGTTTTGCGGAGCGAGTTGGCTCTGGTGGCGGCGGACCGTATCGTGCGCGTGGGCCGCCAGGCTTCGGACGTTGCTTTCGGCCACTTCCACGAGGCGATTGGCAGTCAGAACGGCCACGTAGGCGTCGGCCACGTGCATCTTGAGGTCGAGTCGCCGGCGATCGGCCTGGAGCGCCGTGGCCGATTGACTGGCTTCCGCGGCAGAAATGCTGTGCGACGTTTCGAAGTGCGTGTAGATCGGCAGACGCACCCGCGCGTCGTACGCAAAATCCTCACGCTGTAGATAGGGTAGTTCGTTTGGCAATCCGGGGAGAGTCGGGCCTTGCACTACGAAGGCCCGTTCGTTGTCCCTTAGTGTGTAGCTGCTCTCCAGCCGCAGCGTGGGCCAGCGTTGTCCCTGTGCGGACAGCAATCGCTCGTGGGCGGCGGCGGCCTGCAACTGGTCGGCCTGCAGCAGGTGGTCTGTGGCGATGGCAGTTTGCCATGCCTGTTCGAGACCTTCACACCACGCGGGCGCACCGGCGAGTCCAAACACCAAAACGGTGGTGACGGTACTCTGAGCGAGCAGTCGCGGGAACATGGCGCATGATGTCCGGGCCGGTCAGTACGTGGGTCTTTACCTGATTTTCGGCTTGTGACAGTCACGCGGCGTGACGAAATCGTCCTTCGTCAGCGACTCGCCAGTACGCAGGCGCACAAATCCGCACAATGCGAAGAAGGTTCCCGGCCGGCAAACTCTTCCCGTTTTCCGCCGTTTTTGCCGTCGCGGGTCGATACAGAACGCCCAACGGGGCGATGATAATAGTGGGCATTTGCTGCAGCGCGCCCGACGGCGGGATTGGCACCCGACGCAGGGAACGCCACAGAGGGCGCTCCCTGCCGCATGGGACCGGATCCGCGCGAGAGAATGCGCTGGGTAGGTCCCGACCCTGGTAGGGGACGCCGTCTCTGGCGTGCCGCGGACCCGAGGGCCGGGTTTGCTCTGAGCGTTCGCAACGCCTGAGACCGCGTGCCATGAACCGATTGTGGTGTGTCAAATGAACGGCCGTCCTTGGGAAACGTTGATCGAAGCAGCTGTCCTGGCTCCGTCGGGTGATAATACGCAGCCGTGGCGATTCGTCGTGGACCGGCAGACAATGCGTATCGACTTCCTGCTCGATGAAAACCGGGATCCGTCGCCGATGAACGCGGGCCAGCGGATGGCGAGACTGGCCGTCGGCGCCGCATTGGAAAACGCTCTGAGGGCGGGCAGGCACCTGGGCTGGGTGGTGGAGGAGCAACCTGCCAGTCCCGGTGCACTGGCAAGCATCCGCATCGTCAACTGCGGCTCGCCCCACAAGACGATCGATCCGGTGGTCCCGTGCCGAGTCACGAACCGGCGGCCGTTTGACGCAAGACCGCTGTCCGCCGAAACCATCGGATTGCTGAAGCAGACGCTGGCGGCTGTGCCGGGCATTGACGGTCGTTGGGTTTTCGATCGTCCACGAATCGAGCAGCTCGCATCGCTCATCGGCCGTGCCGACGCGGCCATGCTGAGCGAGCCGTCGATGCGAAGGGCATTTCTCTCCGCCGTGCGGTTCGATGCTGCGTATGACGAAGCGGTAATCGAGGGTCTCTGTTTAGGGTCCCTGGAACTGGAGGCAGTCCAGCGAGTTGCGTTACGTTTGATGGGTCGCGCACCGGACTGGCTGTTGAGCGCCTGTGGTTTCCGCGCGATGTGTGCCCGCGCGGCACGTGGTCTCGTGCGCCATTCGTCGGGATTGTGTGTAATCACCGAGCCGCGCGGTACGCCGGCATCGGAACTCCTGGCCGGTCGCGCGTTGCAACGGGCCTGGCTGACGCTTACCGAACAAGGTATGGCCGTGCAACCCATGATGTCGGTGGCCATCCTGGAAAACCTCGCCCGCCGCGATGCGTGCGACGCAGTGGAAGCGCTGGACTACGATTACGCAAGGAATCTGGTGAGTGAATTCAGGTCCGTGCTGGCGTTGCCAGCGCCCGACAGACTGGCGTTTATCATGCGGTTTGGATTCGCGCGGCCGCCGTCGGCCCGGACGGGCCGCCGTTCGCTTTCCGACGTGATGGAGACCCGGGAAACACCGTCGAATGTCGCTTACGTGTGAAACCGCCGATCGGCGAAGCGAATCGCGCGGCTGCAACGGGCCTCATCTGGTGGAAGCCATGGATGCGGCCTGCCTTCCGGCAAGTCTGCATGCCACGTTGCGCGAAATATTGGAGTGCGGCAATTCGCGGCCTTTTCGACGGTATTACGAATGGGTCGCCGACGCGGTCGCACGGCAGGTGGCCGCGGACGGGCTGCGCACGGCCGTGGAGTTGGGGGCCGGCACGGCGCCGATCAGCCGGTTGCTGGCCCGAGCGCCCAAGCTGCGCGGCGTGCAGCTCGTGGTTTGCGATGCTCAGCCGGATGATGCTACGTATGCGGACTTGGAGCGGCAGTTTCCGGGACGCATCGAAGCCCGGAAATCACCGGTCGATTTCTGCCAGCCTCACGCCTGGCCGCCCGATACGCTGCTTTACTTGTCGGCCACTTTCCATCACGTGCCGCCGGCGCTGCGCCGCGAAGTGCTTTCGAGTTTGACGGCGTCGGGACGTAGGGTCATGGTCTGCGAGCCGCTGCGAAAGAATCTGGCATCCATGCTGTTTGTTTTTTTGTCGATCGTCCCGGCACTGCTGTTACCGATCCGGTTTTTTGGCAGACCCGGGAAACTCCGGCGAATGTTGTGGTGTTGGCTATTGCCCGTGGCGCCGATTCTTTTTGTCTGGGACGGCTTCGTGTCGTGCCTGCGCATGTGGACCGACCGGCAGTGGCGCGACGAGCTGCGCGTCGTGTTGCCGGATGACAGACCGGTGAGCCTGAAACAATCCGTGTTCTGCCAGATCGTCGCGTGGTAACCCGCCGGAGCTCATTCCGTGGCCTTGCGCCCACGGCCACACGCTTTCGCCCAATCGGGGCTGATGCGTTATCTTGCTGCTCTTTCCGGGTGCGCGGCACGCCGGAAACGGCGTTCCGAAAAAAAGAGCTTTGGCCTGCGGTCCATCGACCCCAACGGGGCCAAACAAGATAGCCCATCCCTGAAAAAGCGAGACGTCGCCGCCGTGGTGCGCCGCTGTGCATATGCGGCCCGAAGAAAATCGACCCTGCAGGATTTTCACAAAGGGCCAGCCCGGTCACGCTCACGCACAAAGCTGTTCCGCTGTTTCTTCCGTCCATGCGTCGTCTATTTCGCACGCTTCGTCGCTATACGTTTCCTTGACGATCGTGGAAAGCTGCCTGCGGAACGTTACGTCCAGCGAACGCGTCTCGAAGGAATCCTCCGGAAAATCGACGCCGAAGAAGCGTTCATGAGCCTGGGGGTTGTTCCACTGGACGTTTTCCAGGTCGAGTACCATGGGTATGACGGGATGATTCTTCACGGCCGGGTAGGCCTTGGTCGGGCCGGTGGATTCGAAGGCTGCCAGCCGCTCGTAGAATCCTGCGTGCCTGGGATGCACTCCGATAATCAACTTCTGCACGCCGTGGCGGCTGGCGAACTGGGCCATCAGGCCCATCAGTTTCATCACGACGGTCAACGCGCATCGGGAGGGTGTTCCGCGGTCGGCCAGGCAGGTGACTTCGCCAAACCGGTAGCCTTCGTCGCGCAGCTTCTGGACTTGCCGGGGGAAGACGGAGTCGAGCGGCACGCCCCATCGACTGTCTTCCACCAGGCTCAATGTGCCCACGACCGATTCATTGCGGCACGCGACGAACACTTGTGTTGTGGGAATCAGGTGATAAGGCGTGACACGCATCCCATAGTCATTTGCCGTGATGAGCCCCGATTCGACGTACGCGTCATAAACAATTCGAAACGCTGCTTCCCATTCGTTTCGAGAGCGGGCGGTCTTGTACACTTTCCGTCCGGCCGACTTGCTGGACTCCGCGCGCAGCGTGGGCGCACCGTACATCGTCGGTCTCCTGTTCGCGAAAGAGACTACAGATAAGCGAAGGATTTATCGGGCGTTGACAGCCACCATCCCGGAATCGGGGATTGGATCGAGTGCTGTCTCGCGGTCCGTTACAGACAAGCAAAGGGACGACGACGAAAGCCGTCTGCTGAAGCCTAGTTCGCGGCACAGGGGTGGTCAAACGCCACGTATCGTGAATTCGCCGACGCGGTCCAGTCCAGCCTCCGGTCCCACCGGACCAACCGAGTCACCGGTGGAATAACCGTATCACCGCAGGCAAACGGGGCCACCGGCGTGGCTAGCCCCCGGCTCTGCCGGGGATCGAACGACGCGCGACGCGGACGTTGTTGTTTTGCCACGTGATTGCGCTGGAATTTGGCGATGCGGTCCGGCCTCGGTTCCTACCGGAGAGTGGAATCATCGTAACCGCAGGCAAACGGGGCCACCGGCGTGGCTAGCCCCCGGCTTTGCCGGGGGATCGAACGACGCGCGACGCGGACGTTGTTGTTTTGCCACGTTATTGCAACGGGCACGAGTCCATGAATTTGTCAGTTAGTTGCGGAATCGTTCGCGGCATTTGGCGTTGGTCAGGCAAGCAATCCCCCGGCGAAGCCGGGGGCTGACCCGGAAAGATGCGTTTCCGCGGGGGTTCGGGTGGCGTATCTCCCAAACGGGCCTTTGCCGTGACGCAAGACATCTACGCATCGTTGTTGGACAGAAACATAAAGCCCACGATACCCAGCAGAGCGAGCAGAATCGCTGAGGGCTCGGGGACCGACACCGGGCCGGTTGCCGCCGCTCCCGCGCCGGTCAGGATCCCCACGAAGCCACTGATGTCGTCGAAGTCCTGAT
>CAZNKT010000014.1:57986-59475 GCA_964573605.1 uncultured Pirellulales bacterium | reverse complement strand
GCTCCCGCGCCGGTCAGGATCCCCACGAAGCCACTGATGTCGTCGAAGTCCTGATCACCGTCCGCGTCGGTGTCTCCTTTTACGGTGGGAGGCAGCCCGAAGGCATCCTCGTACGCGCCGGGATCGGTCAGTCCCAAAACAAAGGGGGAAATATCGTCAAAATCGACGTCTCCGTCGCAGTCCATGTCACCGGTAATGCTTGGATTGCCGGGGACGATATAGAGCTGCTTCAGGCTGACAAAGGCCGGCCCGCTGCCGCTATTGGCGTCGGAAAAGATGACGCGGTCGCCCGTGGTCGGATCAACACGCAAGATGGCGTCGACACCTGCATCTGTGACCACGATATTCCCGTCGTTTTCAACACCGATGCCTTGGGGACGGTCGAAGACGGGCCCGGTTCCCACGGTGGCATCGGAAAATATTTCCCGGTGTCCGGTCACCGGATCCACGGACAGAATCGCGGGTTCCGCGCCCACAAGGGTGACAAAGATTTTTCCGTTTGCGTCGAGCGTCAGGTGTTCCGGTGAGGCGAAAGGTGCGCCGGTGCCGGTGGAATTCGAGGAGACCACGGTGCGGTTTCCAGTGCTGGGATCGATGCGTAAAACGGCATCGCGGCTGGTGTCCGAAACGAGAATGTCGCCGCTGCTCTCGAGCGTAATTCCAACGGGAAACAAGAGCGACGTGCCAGACCCCACCCCGTTGCCTGAGATAACCGTCCGATCGCCGGTCGTGGGATCTATCTGGAACACGGCGTCGCGGCCCGTATCCACCACAAGGACATTGAAGTCTGCGTCAACGGTCAGACCCACGGGCTGCAACAGGCCGGTGCCCATGCCAACTGAGGCGTCCGAAAGTATTTGGCGGTCACCCGTCTGAGGATCAATTGTGAATAACGCGTTTGCCCCCACATCGGCGACAATGATTTGTCCACTGGCATCTAGCGTGATACCCCAGGGGGATTCCAGAACGGGTCCGGTGCCGGTCAAGTCGTCGGAAACAATCTCTCGGTCACCCGTCGCGGGACTGATTCTGAAGACAGCGTCGAGCGAAGAATCCACGGCCAGAATGTCGCCTGGATTGATGACAGCGCCGGTGACGCGCTGGGATAAAGGACACAGGGCACCCGCGAAGGCGAGCAGGATGAAACAAACGCACCGCACCCAATTCGACCGCCATAAAAAAAACCGAAAGCAGCAGACAGGAGGCGTGCGCATCGCAGCGAAGGTCCTTGTGTGATTAGCCGGCCTGCCCGGCAACGAGAGTGTACTTCCATCAGGAAGCGTAACAATTGATAGCGAGGACGTCTACTTTCCCCAGAGGGCCGCAGAACGCTATGAAGTTCCCTTCGTTTCTCTTTCCTGCGACGTACCGAGTCCTCACAAGAAAATCGGCCGCACGGTATGACGCCGGAAGGGCACGCCGTCTCTGGCGTGCCGTAGACCCGGCGGTGGACCTTCTACGCGACGCACGGAACGCCGCGGAGGGCGTT
>CAZNKT010000014.1:53306-57886 GCA_964573605.1 uncultured Pirellulales bacterium | reverse complement strand
TCCGGACACGAAAAAACACCACTGATGAGGTACCGCTATGAATACTGCCTGGGGGTCCGCTCGCTTTGTCACCCGCATGTTGATCTTCGTTGTCTGCTCGGGAGCCTTGCTCTCGATTGGCCTGCCCGCTTACTCGGCGGTGTACCTTTACGAAGGGACTGTCCAGCAAGGCACCGGCGGTGGCGCGATGTGGTCATTCGGTCACAGGGCGACAGATAGTCCAAAAACTCCTAGTGGCGGTTGGACTCAAAAGGCCAGCGGTGAAATTCTGTTTCAGATCGAATACACGCCCACGGAATATCAGTTCACGTTTGACGACGTCGATGACAGCATGACGCTCTCGACCAACGATCAGATACTCGTGAATATCGCCGGATTGAGCCTGCACAATCAAGGCGGTAGTCACGCAAAAATAGGATCGCTTAATCTCAATGGTACGTTGACCGTGGGTGGCGTTCCGTCGAATTCGCATGACTTCCTGATTGAGGGGGAGTTGGACTTCTTCGCCGACTTTACCGGAACAGGTTTACCCGAACCGAGTTCGTCACTGAGCCATGGTGATTCGATCTATGGAACGGCTTACTTCCAGGCGGCGAATATCGCCGGACAGTTCAACGGCGTGTCGCTTGATGATGGCCTGGGCACACCGGATTCCGAACTGAAGTTTGCCGTTTGGGGTGACAACCGGTCGAGGACTGATGACCCGAATGATCCGACGACCGCCTCCGAGATAAAGTCCGGAGACGGGGTATATTCCGATTCCGAAGCGACTGATGAGGGCTACTCCATTGGCTTCGACCTGGTCGTGCACGCCAATTCCACGATTCCGGAGCCATCCAGCATCCTGGTGTGGACGCTGCTGGGGGCCGTAGGCGTTGCGGTCGGTCACCGTGGCCGCGGGAGGGTTGCTTCCGTCCCCTCATCGCGGAATGACCAAACGGCCGGTGTCTCCAAGCCATTGAACCGACCAGCGGCGAATGAATAGAGGCGGATGCAAGCCTTGATTTTACGGTGACATTTCCCGGTCATCGAGCAACTCCAGGGTGTTTTGGAACCGCTTGTAGCCGTCGCTACTCTTGCTGGCTTGTCGAGAATCGATCAGCCACGCCTTTCGTAACACGCCTGCTGCCGGCGTAAGACACGCCTCCGGCGTCCTACCGAGTCAACCAACCGCCCGTTTTCCCTCTCGCGCCAGGGCACTGCCGCGTATTTTTTTATTTTTGAGCCATTTCGACTTCCAAGAATCCACGAGAGTGGAAGTTCCCCTATTGAAGAGGCGTTGGTGGACACCCGCGGTAGGTATGCGGGACGCCAGGCACGGATTTTTGCACCAGGAGGAATGCAACAATGCCTATTCTTGCGAAAGAAGTCTCTCTATTCCCCGAGTCGCTGCTCGCCGAGTCCGTAGACGGACCGTACGGCAATGAACTGGATGACAATGAACTGTACGACAGTGGACACCGCTGGTGGGCGCTGCACACGCGGCCCCGGCAGGAAAAATCGCTGGCCCGCGAGCTGGTGCGATTCGACACCGCGTTCTACCTGCCGCTGGTGCGCAATAAGCGTATTGTCCGCGGTCGCAGCGTTCGTTCGTTCATCCCGCTGTTCGGCGGATATGTGTTCATGTACGGAAACGACGACCAGCGTGTCAAGAGTCTGACTACCAACCGCGTTGTCCGCGCCATCGAGGTTGCCGACGGTGCACGGTTGCGCGCGGATCTCCGGCAAGTACAGCGCCTGATCGAAGCCGGTGCGCCGCTGACGGTCGAAGCGCGGCTCAAACCCGGGCACCGTGTCCGCATCAAGCAGGGTTCCATGATGGGCCTGGAGGGCACGGTTCTGGCGCGACGCCGCCGGACACGGCTGGTCGTGGCCGTCGCATTCCTGCAGCGCGGGGTGTCGGTCGAAGTAGAAGACTGCACGCTCGAACCGCTGGATTAGTTTGGCTGATTCACGAACCAGCCAGCATTCTTCAGAACGTGGGTCCGGTAAGGGAGCACCGTCTGTCCTGCCCAAAACACCGCGCGGAATCAGCCGGAACGCGCTGGCGTCCGGTTTGTGCGACGCTTGCAGTAACCGTGGGCTCGCGCCCTTCGGCTGATGAATGATCCGGATTCGTGTTTCCCGGGTTGTTGCCTTTCGCGCGCCGACGTCCTGCGGCGTCTCGCGTGTTTCGCGAGACATCTTATTCGCGTTACTCGCGCAACTCCGTGCCCAGCGTAACCGGTGCGTCGTCCCCCTCGGATTCACTGACGCGGCCCAGTTCGTTGACCAGGCCCTGTAGCATGTCGTTGGAAAGATCTAGACTGGGATCAAGCTCAACCGCCTTGGCCCGATCGGCCTGCGCCCGCTTCTCCATCTCGTCGGCGCCTGTTGGATCGTTGTCACGCAGGCCTCGGGCCAGCGCGTCGTAGGCCAGCGCGCGATGCCAGTGGGCGTTGGCGTGCGAGTCGTCTTTGTTGAGGACTGCCGTGAAATCGCGGACTGCTTCCTCGTATCTGGCCATCACGTACCAGTTACGGCCGCGGCCGAGCAGTGCCTGCTGGCGCTGGTTGTCGGCCGGTTCACCTTGCAGCGCACGCGAGAAATCTTCTGCCGCTTCGGCGAGACGCCCCTGTCTACGACGGCACCGGGCGCGTCCCAACAATGCAGCGATCGATTCCGGCGCGAGGTCGATCGCCCGAGCGTAATCCCGTTCGGCTTGATCGTAGTTGGCCATCCGCAGATGGGCGTCGCCGCGCTGTACGAACAGCTCCGGGTTGTCGGGCCCGTGGGCGATCGCACGATCGAAATCTTCGACGGCTTCCGCGTATTCGCCCAATTCCAATCGCGTCGAGCCGCGACCAGCATATGCCGCCGCCCATTGTTTCTCGTATTCGATGGCCTCGGAATAAAGATACAACGCACGCTCGTGATCGCCGGCACGGCGGAGCCGTTCGGCCTGGTCAAAGGCGTCCCGCGCGGGTGACCCGCACCCGCAAAGCGTCAACGGCAGCGAAGCAATTTGGACAAGAAGGATTCCGGCGCAGGCGCGCATTTTCGTGCACCGAAAATCGTGAAGTGACGATAACTGTCGGATGCCGACCGCCTTTATGATATCCGCCGTGGGACCGCGGTCCAAATACCCCGGCGGAAAAATGCAGTTTCCGCTCCAACGGACGCTGTGCGCGCCCTCCCCGTGCGATGTTCGTTTTCTTCAGATCGGCTACTGGTCCTGCTCGTCAAACGGGTCGTACGACGCATCTTCAACCGGGAAGTCGGGAGGCGGAATGGTTCCCTGCAGGCCGTCGTACGAGGATTCGTCCATGCCTGGCGGCACGTCCGGCGGATGCCGCGGCTCGTCCGAACGCGGTTCGTCGGGCACGGCGATCCCCGCGGGCAACTGCTCGTAACCGTAATCCGCGGGCGCCGGCTCACCGTACGGTCCCTCGTATATCTCGTGGTAGCCCGGCGCCAGCTCCTGCCAGACCGTGGCGTGGTAACCCGCCCGGCACGCATCGGGGGGGCCCAGCGCGTAGGCGGGGTGGCGAGGACAGCATTCACCGCCACAGGAGGCGTGCCGACTGGCGCCCGGACGTGCTGCCGGGTTGGCACAACCGACGCACGCCGCCAGCATCAGCAGCGCCAGGCACCGCGCGGCCGGCGCGGGCCTGGTCTGCCGATGGCCCCCCCAATGTCGGTGGCGTTCCGTTCGTGTGATTTGCTGCATAGCGGGTACTGGCATGCCGGACGGCGGTCCGATGTCTTCGTGTCGGTCAACAGTGGGCGCGATTACGAAACGGTAAAACCAGCCGGAAAGCCCTAGCGTCCGGTTCGTCGACAGACTCGTGATCCAGGAGTACGGGGGGCTAGCGCCCCGCGGCTGATGAGCGACGGAACCAAACGTTTCAAGATCGTACACCTGACTTGTAGCATCTAACAAAACATCCGGGACGCACTGCCAAAAGCGCGAGTTTGCAGACGATCTGGCGGTTTAGCGAGAGGCACTTAAAATCCTCGGCCTCGCGGATTGCCTCCGCCTTGGAGCACCTTACCCGTCAAACGCGTTGCGGTTTCTACGCCCAGGATCGTGAACCCGAAAATACGCTCGAACGGCGAAATGACCTTGGTCACGAACGTGTCGAAAGCCACCAGGTGGTCCTCGGCCACATACACGCGATCGCCCGGCAAGACCTGGAAGTTGGTATCCGCATTGCCCAGTTTGGTGATCGCTGCCCAGTCGACGGGCAGGATCTGATCGCACCCGCTATTGTTGCGGCCCGGTCTTGCGATCCAAATCTTCGTCGACGATGTTTCGTCCAGGCCGCTGATCTGCGCAATGGCGTCCAGCACGGTTTCATTTCCCGTGCTGGGGAATGAAAAAACATTGTCACCCAGTCCCGCACCCTGCGTGATTATGTAGTACACCTTGCTGTTGTAACCCAGTACGTCGACGGAGACCTCGGGGTCTTCCAACACCGCCGAAAGGTGTGCTTCAATGGCCTGTTTGGCTTCCGACTTGGTCAGGCCCACGACCGGCACGCTGCCGTAGCTGCCCAGTGTCACTCGGCCGTCCGGAGCCACAAGGTGTTCGCCATCGA
>CAZNKT010000014.1:0-53296 GCA_964573605.1 uncultured Pirellulales bacterium | reverse complement strand
CAGAGCCACGGACACGTCCGGGTCCTTCAAGTACCGGACCAAGTGCTTCTCGATGGTGTCCTGGGCCTCCTCCACGGACATACCGGCGACTTTCACCCGTCCGTACGTGAACCCGAGATGCACCCTTCCGCCCGGTTCGATTGGAAAGACACCCGAAATCGGCTCGTCCTGAAGCGTGCCGACCACGCTTATGGCGATCGAGTCGAGCGTTCGCAGCCGGTAGGGCGGCTTCGGGACGATGTGGATGGAACGGACGACCAGCACGTCGGGCGGCTCGATCGTGTATTCCGGCAAGATCGCCTTGTGGAGTTCCCGGGGTGTGCGGCCGGACAGCGCGGGGCCGGCCGGGGCGAGATGCCGCGGCTCGGGCACGAGCATTTGGTGGCACCCCAGGCCGGGAAGGATGCTGACCACTGCCAGCAGAGCAAAACAGTCGCGCATGGAAGCCGCCCGTCAGTCCGGACGCGGCGTTCTCCCGTCCACTCGATACGCAGTGGCCTGCTGCCCGGTGTCTCGGGCGACGACAAGTTCATCACGCCCCGCGCGGTCCGTCAGGGACACGCGGGAAAAGGCTTGTCGATGACACTTGCGAAAAGACCACCTTCTGCGAGCAGATTTCGTGGAGAAACCCCGGCCGTGGTTCGGCCCCCCTGCAATGAGAACGTGCTTGCACCGCGATAATCGGCATTTCCTCTACAGACTCACCAGTCAATTCCAGAAAAATCGACCGTTTCCGCAAGGCGTCGCGGACTGACTGGTGTGCATAAGCAAAAGCACCAAGACGAATTACGACTCGACGGTCGCTGTCGACGGCGGACGGCCGGGGGCAGTGCCGAGCGCCGGGGAAGAACTCGTCCGGACAGGGACGGGGTCGTGCGGCTATCTGGCCGCGCCTCGCGTGCCGAAGAAGGCGGCCGAATTCCGAAAGTACGGCGCGTTGGTGCGAAATTGCCCGCCAATGCCCGTGATTTCGTCCACCGTGCCTTGGACCCGGCGCAGTCGCTGTTGAAGTCCTACGATCCGCGCCTGCTGTTGCCGAAACGATTCTTGAATTTCCAGTTTCGGTCGCACGAGTTCGTAATAGTTCGGCAGTGCGCCCGTCTGTACCCGCAGCAGATCCAGGTAGGGGCTGATCGTTGGCCGCGACGTGCGGTACGAACGACGCTGTGCGTGGGCCGCATCGGGCGACCACAATGCGAATGTAAACAGCGTGAGAAACAGCGTGAAACCGCAAGAGCGAGACACGGCTTTCTCCTCTAAATCTTCGTTAATCCGCTAATCCGCTCACCCCCTGCCATCTTTATCTTAAAGCATTCGGCGCGAAAGGAAACCCGCGGGCCGCCAGCCCAAACGCCAGCCAATTGGGCAGCCCCCACAGGGTTGGTGTTGGTGTCTATCCATCGTTTCCTGAATCAGCGTGTGCGAAAGCCGATCCCGTGTCTCTACCGGCGCGGGCCGCCGGCACCCTGCTGCGGCCTGTTATCGGTTCTTTTTAACGCGAGGATTAGCCCGGATGACGATGGCGGGGAGAAGAGACAACGCGCCGAGCCAAGACAGGCACGATGCGCAAAGTTCGGGAGCTGCTGGGGTTCCACGACCCGCGCCGGTCAGCAGCACGATGGATCCTTCGTTGTGGTTGAGGTCCCGATCCAGGTCGTCGTCCTTGTCGCCAAACAACGGCGGCTAGCGGCTAATCTCGCCAAGTCGCGCGGTGAGCGTTTCGCGCGCGTCGTCGACGACCGCCAGTATCGATGAACGGCAACGCGAGTCGGCGTTTTGGGCTGCGAACGCTGCGAAGGCATCGAGCATCTCCAGGCCTTCATCGATGGACGATTTCACACGTACCGGTCGGCCTTCCATTGTCACGTAAATCGGACTCGTGTGAGCGAACCTCAGGCGAGAGCGTAGAAAGCGTGGATCGGAAGTCCATCAACGTTGAGCAGATTGGAATAGCGGCTCCGAGGCTGAAAACGATGCAGTGCGAAGTTGTTGTTGCACACGTTGACCGTATGCACGCAGCCCAGCAGCGCGTCGAGCAATACCTCGCGCGACCAGCCTCCCTGGTAATGCACGATCGCCCCGGCGGCGGCGGCGCGGCGAAGATAATCGAGGTTTGGCCGCCCGGAACGTGCTTCCAAGGGCATCGGCGCCGGCAGATTCTGGATGTATGCCGCTCCCCAGTCGTATTCCAGTTCCGCGTCGTAGACGCTCGTGGGAACATGGCGTCCTGCGTACCGAAGTATCCGCTCCGGGCCGTTACCGGGCGGAACAGGGCGACGCGGATCCGGGCCGCGCCACCACGTCAAAGAAGATCCGAAATCGAGCGCCTCGGCCACGAGCATGGGTGCCAGCCGTGAGGTGGTGACATGCAGATGGTTCTCACCGCACAGATAGCCGCGCTGTCTCATATCGACCCAACGGCGCAGCGGAACCACGTGGCGTGTTCCAGCGCCGGAGACGCGAAGGGTCTCATGCACGCGGACAAACTCGTGGCCCCGTTCAATTCGCAGCAACACGTCGCCTTTGGCAACGTGCAGCTCTGACCGTCCGGGCGACATGAACCATCGGTCGGGCTCCGTGTCGAGTACGGCGGCGTTGTCGGGCAGATGGCACCCGGCAGCCGACCGAATCAGCACGCGGCAAGGCAGCACCGCGCCCGTTTCGTCTACAATTTCGATTTCCAGCGGATGTGCGTGGGCGATGGCGGTCAGGATGATCCACGGGATCGTACACATCCATAGCTCAGCCGCGGCGGCCCTCGTGTCATCGCAACGGACAGTTTGCACGGTATTGCTCCTTGGTTGCGGGTGAGTCGCCCCAGTGTTGCGCGAGGGGGCCGAATGGGCTGTCATGTGAAACCGCTTTGCGGTCATGACGCAGTGTTTATTGTGATGCGCCGTGCGCCAAGGACAGGCGTCCCCTGCGGGTTCGCGGCACGGCACCGAAGGCCTGCTGCGTTCTTGTCGCATGGCGGATCTTCGTGTGAGGTCACGGTTTCGTGTTTCGGGGAACGCCCTCCGTGCCTCACCGGGGATTGCCCATCCGTTCGATTTTCTTGCAACGATACAGTATCCCGCAGGAAACTCCCTTTGCGGCGGTCGGCGCGCCTCAGGCATTCGTGATGTATTGTCGGCGCGATACGATGAGGCACCCGAGCGCGAGCGCCGTGACCAGGATTCCCAGCAGCGTGTTGACTGCTTCGTCGGCCGGCGCCACTTGGAGCGCATCGACGATGTTGTCGATGCGTGCGCGGATCGCGTCGCCCTGGCCGCACAGATAACTGCGCAGGTAGTACTGAACCGTCAAGACCTGGTTTTTTCCCGGAAGGTTGCTCAGAAAACCTTCCACCACGAACGTATAGGCCAGACCTACCAATACGGGATGTTTAACCAGCGCGCCGCAGGCGGCAAACAGGCCGCCGTAAACGAGACTGCCCAGGATCGCCACTCGAACCAGCGCCAGCTTCGTGCCGGGTGGCATCGCCTGTTCCGGCGATGCCGCCGCGCTCGTGTCGAGGATGACCACCGTCAACCAGGCGCTGGCCGCCAGCAGTGCCACGATGACAACACTGGACGCCAACCAGCGGCCGAGCAAAACCGACATCCGGGGCACCGGCCGTGTAAAGACATAGGTGATCGTTTGATCTTCGACTTCTTCGGCGATGACCGCCGATCCCAGGATGAGCGCGACGATGGGGACGACGAGCTGCACGACGAGCAACCAGCCCAATTCAACGGCCGGTGGCGGCCCGACATACCGGGTGATGTAATGAATGAACAGGGCGGCAGCGACGGGCAGCAGACTGATTCCCAGGCAGGCCAGCACGCGGCGCGAGAAAAGCAGCCGTCGCAGATGGATGGCGAACAAGAATAGCGTGGCGCGGATCAGTCCCACCGAGGTGTCCTTGTCATCAAATGAGATACTTGTTACCCAATGAGATAATCGAAGACGGCTTCCAATCCGTCGTCGAGCGTTCGCAGGTGTCGGATTCCCATGGGCTGTTCGCCCGCCATGCGAGTCAATTCCTGGTAAAAACCGTCGATGTCCTGCGTTTCGACGGCCAGCTCCGCGGTCTCGGAACGGACTTCCACGGATCGGACGCGCGGCGACACAATCAGGCGCTCGGCGAGCCGGCGGTAATCGCGCGCGCCGATTTCCACACGGTGCGGGTACGCGGTCAGCAAGTGCCGAAGTTCAGCGACTTTTCCCTGCGCCAACCGGCGGCCGCGGTGCAACAGCACGATCGTTTCGGCAAGCTCTTCCACTTCGTGCAGGATGTGGCTGGAGATCACAATGTGCATACCACCGCCGGCCAGCTCGCGGAGCAGCCCGATCATGTCGCGGCGGCCGACCGGGTCGAGGCCGCCCAGCGGTTCGTCGCAGATGAGCAGTTCCGGATGGTGCGCGATAGCCTGAGCCATTTTGACGCGTTGCCGCATGCCCTTGGAGTATCCGGAAATCCGGCGGCGCATGTGTCCCGACATGCCCACGCGATCCAGAGCGTCGCGCGCCGCTGCCTTGGCGCGGCGAAACGACAGTCCGGACAGCCGCAGCAGGAACCGCACGAACTCCTCACCGCTCATATCGTTGTAAAACGCGTCCTGCTGCGGGGCGAAACCGATGCGCCGCAGCAGCCGTCGGTTGCCGAACGGGCGCTGTTCGAACACGCGGATCGCGCCGCGCGAAGGCCGGATCTCGCCCACCATCAATTTGAGAAACGTCGATTTCCCGGCGCCGTTCGGACCGACCAGTCCCGTGACGCCTCCTTCCATTTCGACGGTCAGTTCCACGAGCCCCGCCACCTGGCCATACCATCGGCCGACGTCGTCCGCCCGTACGATGTTCGTCACGCGACTACCTCCAGCTTCCTCAGCCGGTATGACGTGACAAGCAGTGCGATCGTGGCGACCGCCGCCAATTGCCAGCAGGCCAGTTCCAGGTCATACGCCATCCACTTTCTTTCCACTTCCGTGTCCAGGATCCAGCGGCCCATGCGGCGCAGATTAATGATCGTACTCAGGGCGGAGTAACGGGCTTCGCGCGTCACATCATAAAGCACCCGCGCCAGCAGAAACTCGAACATGAAGAACCCGAACACGCCGATGAGGGCGAACGACTTGCGTTGAAAGAGCGACGACGCGCACAGCACCACGATACAGATCGTGCCCACCCAGAGAAGACCGAACAGGAGGGTCTGCGGAATGACCTGGCCCTCGTCCATCAAGAAGGACCATTCCGGAGATGCGAACGCAGCGACAAGCGAAATGACCAGTCCCGGGATGACCACCGCGCCCGCCCCGAATGCTGCCGCAGCGCAGAATTTGCCGAGGTAGTAGTCGATCCGCGTCATGGGGCGGGCGAAATACAACTGATGCGCCCCCTGTTTTCGGTCCTCGGCAAACAGCCCCGCGCCGTACCAGGCGACCGCCAGCAAAGCGAACAGGCTGGTCTGGTCGATGAATTCAATGAGTTGCTTCTTAACCTGAAGGTTCTGGATTGCGCGTTGTGCGAGCAGGGCGGCCATCACGTTCATCTGCTGCAGGTCCTGCGTAAACGCTTCCGCGGCATATCGGCTGTAGACAATGAACGAAAAGATGACGGTGCCGATCGCAGGAGGCGCGTACAGCAACAGCAGCGGAATCTTCCGCTTGCACTGCGCCCGGAATTCGCTGTCGGCCAGCGGAAGAAACCGCAAGACGCGTGGCCGCAGTACGCCGCGGAAAGGCCGATAGACATCCAGATCCGTGCTAGCCATCACCCGATCTTGTGCTCTGCGTCGCTCAAGGCTTTCAGAAAAACGTCTTCCAAGGATGCCCGGACGGCCGTGAGGGCGACGACGGAAGCGTCGTTTTGCGACGCCAGCGCGAACAACGCGTCGCCATCCTGCCGGCCATCCGTCAGATGCACACGGAATCGGGTGGGCGATTCTGCCTCGTAGTCCATTCCAAGCTCCGTCAGTCCCGCCGCGAATCCGCTGGACGCCTGAGCCAGCTGCAGGCGGACCCACGCGCCGTCGCTGTGGGTCATTCCGGCGATCGCCCCCGACGTAATTACGGCGCCGCGGTTGATGACCAGCACGTCGTGGCAGGTGCGCTCGACGTCCGGCAGCAGGTGCGAGCAGAGCAGAATGTCTTTCTTCTGCCGATGCCCAAGGTCGTGGATGAGCTCCAGCATGTGTTTCCGGCCCCGTGGATCCAGCCCGTTGGTCGGTTCGTCCAGAAGCAACAGTTTCGGATCGTGCACGAGCGCTTGAGCCAGCTTCAATCGCTGTTTCATTCCGGCGGAGTAGTTATCGGTTTCGCGGTAGCGCTGTTCGTCCAGCTCGACGTAGTCCAGTACCTCGTGAGCCCTCTTCATCGCGTCGCGATAGCGCATGCCGCTCAGTCTGCCCAGCGCGACCACCGTTTCCACGCCGTTCATTCGCGGAATGAGACAATTACCCTCGGGCATGTAGCCCACCATGCGGCGCAATGCGAGCCGATCCCCGCGACGCGTTGGATTGTACCCCGCGATGGACGCCACGCCTTTGTCCGGGTTCAGTTGGCCCAGCAACAGTTTTAGCAGCGTGGTCTTGCCCGCGCCATTGGGACCGAGCAGCCCGACAGGGCCGGGCGGCATCTGGACACTCACGCCGTCCAAAGCGCGAACGCGTCCGTACTTCTTGGTGAGCTGCTCGAGCGTGATCAACGGGCTGGACATGCGCCAATTCTATACCGTTTTTCTCCCAGGCGCAACGCACGGGCGGACGTCGGAGATTTCACGGAAGAAAGGGCGGAATCGTCGCCACATGGGTGCCGTCAATCATTTCGGACACCAGGGATGTGAGCCGTTCGATCACGATGTCCATCAACACATGCCCCGTATCCGCGGTCGCGCTGAGCGGCTCGTTGTCCTCTTGCTCCGCCATGGCGTCCGCTCGAACGTTGGCTGGAAACAGGGCCAATGCCACGGCGGTCTCGAATTCCTGGGCGTGCCCCGGAAAGCGTCCCGTCTGAAGGTGCTTTTCCACCTCTTCGGGGCGCACCACGTCCCAGTAAGAACGGAACTGAAGATTGATCTCGGTCCGCTGAAGAAACTGATCCCAGACGCCCTGGCACGGCGCAATGTTTCCACCGTGGCCGTTCAGCACCAGAATGTTCGTGAAACCGGCGTGGTGCATGCTGCGAATGGCGTCGTACAGCACGGATAACCAGCCTCCGGGCAAGGCGCTGAGCGTGCCGATGTGGCGCATGTGGTGTTCGCTGATTCCAATTTGCATGGCCGGCGTCACGATGACCTGAGGACGCAATCGCTCGGCCACCTCCGTGGCGACGTGCATCACACTACGCCAGTCGTGTTCCATCGCCAGGTGTTCCAGGTGCTGTTCTACAGCGGCAACGGGAATGATGCACGCTTTCAACTGATCCGATTGCATGCGCTCACGAAATTCGCGGCGGGTCAATTTGCCGAGCAAAACGTCCTGGGGTGGTACAGAAGTCATCGTCGATTGCCGCCGTTTTTAGGGCTCAGAGCGGTGTCGCCGCGCGTGGTCCCCGTGATCTCCCGCCGATAACGAGGCGCCGGTTGCCGGCCCGGCCTCCAGGGCAATCCGCACGCTGAACGCGGACGCCCGTCGTATGGTTTCGTCGCGCCGCAACCGACAATTTATCATTCCCGGGGACGCCCGTCCAAGGGCGGCGACACGGCCTCCGATATCATCGCGCGCTGCGGAGACCGGGAAATTGTGCCGCAATGCTTGCTTTTCGGTCCGCCGGATGGCTACGATACATCCACTATGACTTATGTACGCTCATGGACACGCCGGGAATGCCTGCGATGGGCGGCCGGCGCGACGGTCGCGGTCCCTTTCAGCCGCCATGCTTGGGCCGCGAAGAGTTCCTCGCGGCCGCGCGTGGCGGCCGTCATTACCGAGTACCGGCACAATTCACACGCCGATGTCATCTTGACGAAGATTTTGGAAGGATGGCGGCACGACGGCGGTTCGGGTCCCGCGCTGGAACTCGCCGGATTGTACGTCGACCAATTTCCAGAAAACGACATGGCGCGGGATATGGCTCGCCGCCACGACGTGCCCATTTTCGACACGATCGAGCAGGCGATAACGCTGGGTACCCCGTCCGTGGCGGTAGACGGCGTCCTCAGCATTGGCGAGCACGGCGACTATCCTTACAACGACAAAGGCCAGCACCTGTATCCCCGGCGGCGTTTCTTCGAACAGATTACGGCGGTGTTTGCGTCGCGTGGCAAGGTCGTTCCGGTGTTCAACGACAAGCACCTGGGACCTCCATGGTCGGATGCCACGTGGATGTTCAAGCGGGCGCGGGCCCTGAACGTGCCGCTCATGGCCGGGTCCTCGATCCCGCTGACGTTTCGCAAGCCGGATCTGAGCCTGCCGATGGGCTGTCCGATCGAGGCCGCGGTTGGGATTGGCTACGGGGGACTCGATGCCTATGGATTCCATGCACTGGAGGCTTTCCAGGCGTTGATCGAGCGCCGGCAGAATGCGGAAACGGGCGTCCAGTGGGTGCAGTGCCGGCAGGGCAAGGCCATGTGGGACACGATCGACGACGGCACGGTGCCGGCCGGCGTCTTCTCCGCGGCACTGGCCGCGGCACCCCACGCCCGGGAACAGGACGTGCGGTCCTGGACGGGACGAGAGGTGGCGTTGTTCCTGTTTGGCTACCGCGACGGATTTACCGGAGCGGTCTTCATGCTTCCGGGTTACGCACGCGGGATTTCGCTGGCCGTCCGGCTGAAAGGTTCGTCGCAGTCGCTGGCCACGTATTTTGAAGAGCGCCCCGAACCGAGGTATCCCCATTTCGCGTATCTGGTCAAGGCTGTGGAGAAGATGATCCACACGGGACAACCGGCATACCCGCCGGAGCGGACGCTGCTGACCGGCGGCATTCTCGATCGGCTTCTGCTGTCGCGTTTGAAAGACCACAAACGCATCGACACGCCGGAATTGGCAATCGAATACACGCCGGTCGACTATCCGCACGCGCCCCGTCCCGATCTGAATTCCGATCCGGCGGCGTGACGGTGACTGGGAATGGTTGGTCGACACGACGGTTCTTTTGCCGGGAGACTGAAGCGATGAAACGTCGCGAATTTCTAACCGCCGCGGGGGCGACGCTGGCCGTCACGGCTGTCGGTCGAACCGGGCATGCCGATACGGCGGAGAGCGAATGCAGGACCTACGCGTCGCCGGCCGAAGCAATGCAATCGCCGCGCGAGCGGCTGGCGTATGTCGCGGCGCTGTATGTCGGCTCCCGCGAAGACCGCCCTGATTATCTCGCTACGGTCGACGTCGATCCCGATTCGCCGACCTACAGCCAGGTGGTTCACCGGCTCTGCATGCCCAACATCGGCGACGAACTGCACCACTATGGGTGGAATGCGTGCAGCAGTTGTCATGGCAGCGCGGGTATGCATCGGCGCTATCTGGTTGTGCCCGGGCTGCGCTCGAGTCGCATTCACATCATCGATACAGAGAATCCTCGAGAGCCCAGGATGCATCAGGTGATCGAACCGGAAGAGATCCTGCGCGAGACGGGGCTGTCCGCCCCCCACACCGTTCATTGCCTGGCGGACGGCACGGTCATGATTTCGATGCTGGGCGATGCGCGGGGCAACGGCCCCGGCGGGTTCTTGATGCTGGATCAGCAATTCCGCATTGCAGGCGCGTGGCAGCGTGATATCGGCGACATGAAGTACAACTATGACTTCTGGTACCAGCCGCGGCACAACGTGATGGTCAGCAGTGAATTCGCGGCGCCGAATACGTGCTTCCCGGGTTTCCAGCTGGAGGATGTGCAAGCCGGCAGGTATGGCCAGCAGATTCATTTCTGGAACTGGTCGGAACGGCGTGTCGAGCATTCGAAGAATCTGGGCCCGCAAGGCCTGATTCCGCTCGAAGTCCGTTTTCACCACGATCCGCGCAGCACGCACGGGTTCGTTGGCGCAGCGCTGAGCACCGTGCTGTGGCACTGGCACCGCCAGAACGATGCATGGCAGGTCGACGATGTCGTCGCGGTCCCCCCGGTCGAACACGACGGATGGCCGTTTCCAGTGCCTGGTTTGATGACCGATCTGTTGATTTCCATGGACGACCGGTGGCTTTACTTTTCCAACTGGTTGCACGGCGACGTTCGCCAGTATGATATTCGCGATCCTTCCAGGCCCAAGTTGGCCGGCCAGGTCTGGTGCGGCGGCGTACTGGGACAATCCCCTGCATTCCGCGGAAGACCGTTGACCGGTGGACCGCAGATGCTGCAGCTCAGCCTGGACGGCAAACGGCTATACGTAACGAACTCGCTGCTGAGCACCTGGGATAACCGGTTCTATCCGGAAATCGCCGACAAAGGCTCGTTCATGCTGCAGGTAGATTGCGATACCGATCGAGGGGGCTTGACGTTGAACGACAACTTTCTTGTCGATTTTGGAGCGGAGCCTCAGGGCCCGGCCCGGGCGCATGAAATGAGGTTCCCCGGCGGCGACTGCACGTCGGACATCTGGGTGTAGGGAATGGCAATGCGCAACCACCCGAACAGGGTTGCACGATGCGTCAAAGAGTGCGGCGCGATTGCACGGCGTCCGGTGTTTCACGACTCGTAGGATGCTGATGCGGCGCGGGCGGGATGGGTGGTTTCGTGTCGGTCCCGACCGCATCGCTCGTTGGCGGGTGAAAATACGCGTCCCATTGGCCGTCCAGTGCCGCCAGGGCCTGCGGCATGGGAATCGCCCGCCACCTGCTGCCGGCAATACGGGTCGCGCACCCGAATCCATGGAGTTTTCCCAGCGCATCGTGCACATCGAAATCGACGTGCCGACCCAGAACATTGCGAAGAAATCCCTCGGCCTTCCAATCGACGTCTTGTGCAGACCATCCGGACTCCTGATCATGCCGTCGCAGCATCTCGTAGGCCAGAATCGCCTCGGCGAACTGCTGTTCTTCCGCCTCGTCAAGCAACCGAAACAGAACGCCGGCGTTGCTGCCGAGGTTCTGGTAGTACAGACTGCGTGTCAGATTGAGCTGGTATTTATCCTTGGTGCGGAGATAGCCGAGGAACGATTTTACACCGTATCCCAGAGTGCTGCCCACCAGCAACAGGATGCCGAACCACGGCAGCAGCAGCGCGCCTTTGATTATCTTGAAGACCGCGATGGAGATCCCCGACAAGGTCGGCAGAATCGTTTTGCCTCGATCGGCCAGCGTCATTCGGAAGCGCGAAGCCGGAAGTAACATGTCAACGTCCTGCTTCGGAACGTTCTTAAAAATCTTGATGTAGACGAAGTCAGCACAATGCGTGTCGGTGATTTCACGCTTGTCGTTCAGGCGAAAAATAACGACCAGGCGTTGATATACGGGCACGTCGATTTTTTCGCTGCGGTAGAAGTTCTTCCACCGTCGCCGCTCGCGCCGTGTGGCCTGATCACCGCGGACATAGACTTCCAATCGGGCGAACGCGTCAAAGTCCACGTGCAGACGTACGCCCCAGTCGCTAGCCGCTCCCGCGGCCCTTTGGATTTCTGCTCGGGATAACCGCCGATAGTTGGCGTGCTCCAACAGTCCGACAAATCCGCGAAAAAGCAGCTCCAATTGCCGGGCGCAGCGCGCGTCGTCCGGTCGCTCGGGTTGAAATGTCGCCGCGTCGGGATTGAACACCGCGTAAGCGTCCTTCAATTCCTCCAGGCGGCCGTGAAATCGAAAATGCAGCGTGGCGTCAAGCAGCCGGCACAACTCCAGAAACTCCGACCGCCGGCTTTCCGTGTCGATGCTTTCCGCCAGAATATGAATCAAGTCGCCCTTGCGCAGTGGAATATACTGTTCGCCGGTGTGCGGCGGGCCATCGGCGCCCGTGCCGGGTTGCTGTCCCGTCTTGGCCGCGCTGATGTTCGTTTTATCGCGAGGTTCCATGGCCGAACGATTCTCGGGCGCTATTGAGCTCTTCCACGGATATCACCACGTATCCTGTTTCTTCTACGGCTGGCCGGTGTCAACGTCTTGCGCGCGGCGGTCCGCGACGTTGCGCATGAGGCCGGGAGCGTCGGTAATGATGCCGTCGACACCGGCGTCCATCAATTCCGACGCACGGCCGGGATCATTGACCGTGTAGACCCACACTTTCAGGCGATGCCGGTGCGCCAGTTCGATTTGGGCGGGCCCCAAGTGCTTGTGATGCCATCCCAACACATCCGCCCCCGTGGACCGTATCTGTCCCAGAGTCCCCCCGTCCAGCTCTTTGGAACCAAGAGCAGCCAAAACTAGTTGCGGGGCCAGGCGATGACATCGTTCGAGAAATCCCCAATCGAACGACTGAACAACGACATCGTTCACAAGTTCCTTGTTTTCGAGAATCGCGATACATGTCGCGGCATCGCCGGCTTTGCGTTCAACGAGTGTCACCGCGCCCTGCTGAATGACGTCCAGCGCCTCGCTGAGTGTCGCCAGACGCTCTCCGCGAAACCGCGGGCCAAACCAGGAACCGGCATCCAGGCATTTGAGCGTGGCCAGCGATTTCGAGGCCACCGGAATGTCTCGGCGGCCGAACACGGCAACGGCATCCGTCGTCCGATCGAGGGCTTCATCGTGCAGCACCACGGGTGCATTGTCCGACGAGTGGTGATAATCCAGTTCGACCAGGTCGGCGCCCGCATCCACCGCCGAACGGAAGGCGACCAGCGTGTTCTCGGGCGCCTGGCTGCTATTGCCGCGATGCGCAATCACCAGAACGCGGTCGGCCGCCGCAAGCTGCGCCGCCGATTCCGCGGCGCGTGCCACGCCCTGCGCGAGGACACATAGCAGGAAAATCAGCGATCGTGTGGCAAGGCCACGGTTCATGGGGAAAGGAGCGCCCATCTATTTGTACCTGCGGTGAGGTCCTTTTGCTGACGAGTCGTTCAATACGCACGAGCGCCCGGATGATTGTGCCAATCGTCAAACAGCTGACGGCATTCGGCTGCCATGAGACCGCTGATCAGCTTTAGCGGACTTCCGGATGCGTTCACCAGGTCGGCCGCCGACAAGCTCAATTCATTGAAACCCGCCGCGGCGGCATCGGCGATCGTCGCGCCGAAATAGACCTCTTTTACCCTGGCCCAATGCAGAGCGGCCAGGCACATGGGGCACGGCTCACATGTTGTAGCAACGATGGCGGATTCAAGAAACACGTCGTTTACACTGCGGCAAGCGGTGCGGATCGCGTTCACTTCCGCGTGCGCGGTGGCGTCCGGCGACGCCAGCACCGTGTTGTGTTCGATGGCCAAAACGTCGTCGCCTCGCGCGATCGCGCATCCGAACGGGCTCTGGCCGGCCGCGATGCCAACACGCGATTTTTCAATGGCCAGCCGCATCAATTCCGGTGGCTGAATCATTGGGTAAATTCTCTCGCAGCGCGACGTGGGAAGCGTCCGGAGTCCGGGCCGCGCCCCGAACTTCATCCCGTCGCTGAATGAGCTGGGCGGCAATGCTGATAGCGATTTCCTGTGGCTGGTTGGTGCCGATCGAAAGTCCGATTGGGCATCGAAACGCCTCCGCCCGGTCCGGCGGCACACCTGCCTGGATCAATTCCCGTTTCAACACCGAACGTTTGGCTCGACTGCCGATGACCCCCAGGTAGGGAAAACGGCGGTTCTGCCGAAAGATCTCCTCGAGAATAGGGCGGTCCGTCCGGTGCCCCATCGTCAAACACAAGACAAAAGCGTCGTCGCCGAGTTGCTGAACGTAGTGCGGCATATCGTTCATGCACACCGGCTCTAAACGCATCGAGCGCGGGAGACGGTCAAGCCATTCCTGGCGCGGGTCGACACATGTGATGCGGCAGTCCAGTTTGCAGAGCAGTCGGACCAACCGGTTGGCCACGTGTCCGGCGCCGAATACAACAACTGGCCAGCGGCGATGGTTCGTGACTTCAAAGTACAACGTGACCGTGCCCCCACAGGTCATGCCGACATCGGTCTGAAGGTTCCAGCGAACCAGCTGTGTCGTCGGGCCGCCCGTGGGATCGCGCAGCATTTCTCCAGCGGTCTCGATTGCCCGCCGCTCGATCCGGCCGCCTCCAACCGTACCCACCAGCAGCCCGCCGGCCGAGACAATCATCTTGCTGCCGGCGTCCTGGGGCGTGCTTCCCTGGACGGCAACCAGGGTCACGCTGACGAACGGCTCACCGCGGCGAGTGAGCCGTGCGCACGCCGCATGATATCCGGCGGGAGTCGTCATTATGGAATGCGGATGGTCACAGCGAATGGACAATGAAATGCATATCAGGCACCAAACCAATCATATTTGCCCGGCGCGGCACGTGCCACCCCGGTGCTGGACCTGCCGGGAGAGAGTAGAATGAGCGCGTTCAATTACAAGGCCCTGTTTTCATGACTCCCTGGATTGGAATCATCATCGCCGCGGGCAGAGGCCGGCGCATGGGACGGACCAAGCAGTTGCTGCCCTGGACCGATTCGCGGGGGGAGCGGCCGCTGGTCGCGGCGGCCTTCGATTCCATCGCGCCGGCGTGCGCCGCGATGGTCGTTGTGCTGGGACATGAGCCCGCCGAGGTTCGAGCCGCGCTTCGCGACCGTACGTTCCACTTCGTGGAAAGCGATCCGGACGCGGAAATGTTCGCATCGGTGCGGGCCGGTGTTGTCCAGGCCCGGCAGATGGACCCCCAAGCTTCGGTGCTCCTTCAGCTGGGCGATCACCCGGAAGTAAAACGGCAAACGCTGGATACCTTTCGCGCGCACCAGGCGCGGTCTCCACAGCAGGCCTTGATTCCGGTCTTCCGTTCGCGAGGCGGTCATCCGGTCTTGATTCCGCCTCCGGTCGGCGCTTCCATCTTGACATTCCCGGGCGATGGAGGACTGCGGCGATTTTGGAATCTTCATCCCGCAATGTGCGTGCGTTTCGAAGTCGACGATCCGGCAGTCGTGCTGGACGTGGATACGCCCGCGCAGTACGCCAGCGCTCTCCGTCGCCGAAGGTCGGTACAGCCACGCCGCGATACGGAGCCAAACGCGGGCGCGTAGGCGCCAGACCGCGCCGCTGGCCGATGCCCGCAGTAGTACGGCGCGTTGTTGACGACCAATCCGAATCAACGCGGCCCACGCGTGGTCTGCCGTCGGATGATGACCGTTGCCGGGCGCGATCCACTGGGAAGTGACGGCCCCTTCCGTAGGCAGCGCTCCGGCGATACGATGGTGCCCTTGACGCCGATCGATCGCTCCGGTGCTCGCGGACCCAGAGCAGCCAACCGAAGCCCGGTGCACTTGCCAACGGGCGGGGGCTCTCGATGGGATTTCGTGCTAAAAAGAAGTATTCCTGCCCCGGAGGGGCGACATCAATCCATGAATCTAATGAGTCGATTCTCGGTGCTGAACTCGATTTGGTAGCGCCACATTCGAGTACATGCCGTCTGCGGCTGATCACCCCGCTGTCGCCCCTGTCGGGGCTGAAGGGGTGTTTTGTGTTCCGTTTCCGTGGGTTGACACCCACGGCTAAATGCTTTCGCCACTTCGTGGCTTGGCTCTCGTAATCTTTTTTATGCAGAACGCTGAAGCCCACGGTTGAAAGTTTGCGCCACTTCGTGGCTTGGCTTTTTCCGAAAGAGTGCAAGGCTTCGACAGACAGCACCGTCCCGCGCTACACGATTTCCATTCGCGCAGTGAAAAATGGATGATTCGCTGAATCGAGCACAACGCGACGCGGTGCGGACGCTGCAGGGGCCTTTGCTTGTGCTCGCAGGCGCCGGCACCGGCAAGACGCGCGTCGTCACGTACCGTGTCGTGCACCTGGTACGGAACCGCATAGCGCGCGATCGCATTCTGGCCGTTACGTTCACGAACAAGGCAGCGGGGGAAATGCGCGAGCGGCTGTCGTCGTTGCTCAAAGCAAAGCGGCCCGGCCGCCATCAGCCGCTGATATGCACGTTCCACTCGCTTTGTGTCCAGATACTGCGGCGTCACATTCCGGTCCTGCGGTATCCGGCCGACTTTCGCATTTGTGACGGGCACGATCAGGAAGAGATCGCGCAATCGGTGCTCCGCGAGATCCGCGCCGCTACGGCTGCATTGCGGCCCGGCGACCTGCTGCACTGGATTTCTCGTTGGAAGGTAGGCGGAATCAAGCCTCCGCGGGCGATTGAGCACGCGGACAGCGATATCGAGCATCTGGCCGCTGTCGCTTACCGACGGTACCAGCGGACTTTGAAGACGCGCGGTTTCGTGGATTTCGACGATATGCTGCTGCTGACCGACGAGATTTTCGAATCCCGCGCGGATATCCGGCGCCAGGAGGCCGATCGGTTCGATCACCTGCTCATCGACGAATACCAGGATACGAACATTATCCAGTATCGCATTGCCAAGGCTCTGGCTGCGAGCCACCGTAATCTTTGTGTCGTGGGGGATGACGATCAGGCGATCTACGGCTGGCGCGGCGCGAAAGTGACACACATACTCAACTTCCGGCAGGATTGGCCCGATGCCAAAATCGTGCGTTTGCAGCAGAACTATCGTTCCACGGGCAGCATTCTGGCAATGGCCAATCGCCTGATTTCTTTCAACGCGAAGCGGCACGCCAAGACGCTCCAAACCGAACGCCCCGCCGGGCCACGTCCGCGTATCCTGTCCTATCGCGATCCGGAGGACGAGGCCACGCACGTCGTCGGCGACATCCAGCGGATTCTTCGCAAGCCCGGCATCCAACTGCGGGACGTGGCCATTCTGTTCCGCACCAACGACCAGCCACGCCCGCTGGAGGCGGAATTGCGGAGGGCCCGCATTCCCTACATTCTGATTGGCGGCCGGTCCTTCTTCGATCGCGCGGAAGTGCGTGATCTGCTGGCGTATTTGCGAGTGCTCGCCAGCCCCGACGACGATGCGGCGCTGCACCGGGTCATCAACAAGCCGCCCAGGGGCATCGGCCAACGCGCGGTGCAGACGCTGCAAAACGCTGCCGTCGACGGTGGACACTCCCTGTGGCACGTGGTCCAGCAGGATGAGCTTGTCGCCAGGCTGCCCGTGCCGGCCGCCGCCGCTGTTCGCCGCTTTCGCCACCTGGTCGAAGGTCTGGCCGAGCAATCGCGCCGGCATCGGCCATCGCGAGTCACGGCGCACCTGATCGACACCATCGCCTATCGCGATGCCGTCGAGCGCGGCACGGCCGAGCCGCTTCAGAGGCAAGCGCGGCTCAATACGGTGGATGAATTCATGGAACTGGCGGTGCAGTACGAGCGGTCCGCCTCCACGCCCAGTCTGCAGGGGCTGCTGGATCAGGCGGCGCTGGGGGTGCGCCAGGAAGAGTCCGAAAAGGACGTCAAGTTGCGGCGTAACGCCTTGGCGCTGCTGACGCTGCACAGCGCCAAAGGTCTGGAGTTTCCCTTCGTTTACCTGGTCGGGCTGGAGGAGGGCATTTTGCCACACCGCAAATCGGCCGAAGCCGGCGACGACGCGGTCGATGAAGAACGGCGATTGTGCTACGTCGGCGTGACCCGGGCCATGCAGCGCCTGACGATGACATTTTGCCGCACGCGAAGAAAGTGGGGAAAACGTCGGGAATCGGTTCCCAGCCGCTTCTTGTACGAGTTGACCGGGCAGGCCGAACGAGCAGACTCGAGTGCTAGCATGCGTCGGTCCGCATCCGAACGGGCCTAACCGCGCTGGCGTGAATGGTTGGATCCCTATAGACTTAGGCCCAAATAAGATTCGGCGATTTCTGACCGCATACAGCGTGACAGTGCCTGTCGCCGCCAGGGGCATTTCGCCCGCGAAGCCCCTGAGCACGGAAAACGCGAGGCAGGCGCAGGGAGGCGCCCATGCAGGACGATGCATTTCGATTTATTCACGCCAGCGACTTCCATTTGGAGGAACCGCTATGCGTTGGCGACGACGTTCCCGACGCTCTCAGTGACCTGCTTCTTGACGCACCGTACCACGCGGCCGAACAGGTCTTCGAAACGACCCTGGCCGAACGCGCGGATTTCCTGGTCCTGGCGGGGGACATCGTGGACTTTCGGACGGCGGGCCCGCGGGCGGCTACGTTTCTGATCGAGCAGTTTCGCAGGCTGCAGCAACGCGGCATTGCCGTGTATTGGGCCGGCGGACGGGTGGATCGCGTGAGTCGCGGGGACTGGCAGGACTTTCTCCCTGAGAACGTGCACCTGTTCGATTGCGACGGTGTGGAATGCATCGTACACGATCGGAACAATCAACCTCTGGTAGAGATTGTCGGCCGGAGCCGGCGTGGCAAGAACAAGGCCAAGATTCGCGAATTAAAGCCGGAGCATACACTGTTTTCGGTGGGCGTCGCCCACGGACGCTGGCCCGCGTCGGAAGTCGCCAAACAACAGGTGGATTATCTGGCACTCGGCGGAGAACATGCTCACATGCTGTTAACCGAAGAGGCTCGGTCGGCCGCGTACTCGGGCACTCCCCAGGGTCGTTCCTTCGAGGAGACGGGACCTCACGGATGTACGATCGTCGATGTTTCGGCAGCGCAGTCGACCAGCATCCGCCGGGTCAGCACGGATGCCGTCCGTTGCGTGACGGTTGCGGTAGACGGCGCCGCAGCGCGCGATTCCCGTGCGGTGAGCGGTGCTTTGGAGGCCCATCTCGATGATCTGACCGAATCGGCCGATGGCGTCGACCAGCTCGTTACATGCCGCATTGACGGCACCAGCGCGCGCGCACCGTCAGGCGGTGCACGCGTGGCGGCAGAGATGCTGGAAGCACTGCGCAAGAAGTTCGGCTCCCGCTCTCCGGCGGTATGGCCGGTGGCCGTCTCCTGGAACTCGGGCCCCCACCTGCCGGCCTCGTGGTTCGACGAGCAATCGATACGCGGTGAATTTCTGCGGGCCGTTCGTGAAGTGGAGCGGCAATCCGAAAACGGGCCCGACGTACAGACACTCGTTCCGCAATGGTGCGAGTCGGACGGTACCGTATCCGGGCTGGCTCTGATGGACGACGGCGATCGCTCCGGCGCGCTGCGGCGAGTGGCGTCTATGGGAGCCGGCCTCTTGTCCGGACAGGATTTGATCGATGACGACGCATGACAGATCACCTCGGCGCCGCATCGGTCGTTCGCGGCGCGGAACGTGCGGCCCACCAGCCATCATGATCTGCCTGGCCCACGCTCTCGGATACGCCCGGCGTCGCGGATGCGCGGCGTCCAACGTGAAGCAGGAGGACGTGCCATGAGAATCATGGATGTTCACGTCGAAAATTACGGTGTTTGGAGCGACTTGCATCTTCATGACTTGTCTCCTCAACTGACGGTGCTCTTCGGGCGCAACGAGGCGGGCAAGACGACATTATTGGACTTTGTCCGCACGGTCTTCTACGGCTTTTCGGAGGAGCGACGGGCGCGCTACGCGCGCGCGGAGAACGGCCGTGCGGCCAGCGGCGGGCTGCGCATTTCGCTGGAACACGGCATCTTCGACGTGCGGCGGCATATGGATGCCGATTCCGATGCCAAAGGCACGTTGACGGTTCACGACGGAGAGCACTCCGCCCAAGGGTCCGGTGCGTTGGCCGGCGCGCTGAGGAACGTGGATGAAGCTACGTTCAACAATGTTTTTGCCATCGGTCTGTGGGAGCTCCAGCAGCTGGCCACGCTGAACGATACCGATGCGGCAAAATGGCTGTACCGCATTGCTTCAGGGCTCGACCGCGTGTCTCTGGTCGACGTCATGCAGCAGCTGACCGAAGCCAGGAATCGGCTGTTAGGTGAGGACCCAGCGGCATGCCGCGTCGGCTCGTTGATGCAGCAGCATCGGCAGGCGGAAGACGCCGCGTCGTCCGCGTCGAGCCTGATGGAAAAGTGGCAGGCGCTGGGCAGGCGGAATCAGGAGCTGCAAACGAATATCAGCGAGGTCAAGAAGCGGCTTCCCAAATGGCAGCGGCGCGCGGACCTGCTCGAACGGGCCACTGCGGTCCGAGACGCATGGTTGCTTCGCGAGGAGCGCCGCGCGGAGCTTGCCAGATTGGACCCGGCGGCGGGCCGGTTCGAGGAGAGGCTTGAGCAGTTGGACGAACTCAACCGTGAGATTGAGTCCCGGCAGCAGCAGCTTGAGACCTGGAAACGCACGTACCGTGATCTTCGCGTGCGGTCTTCGGAGATACCAATCAACCGACATCTGTTTCGGAATATGCCCAAGATCGAAACGCTGGGTGAACAACGAGGCCTGTTGGAATCGCTGGAAAGCCAGGTCAGGGCGGCTGACGCCGAACGGGTCGAGTTGGAAAAGCAATGGCATGAGCAGGCACGGCAGCATGGAATCCAGGGCGACGTTGAACAAACCCGGCTGCCCCGCGAGGCCCAGCGCGCGATGAAATCGTTGCGAAAGCCCGCCCGCGCACTGCGTGAAGCACGCCAGCGCGCGGAGAAGGCTCGCGAAGAGGCGGAACGGTGTCACCGCGCCGCCACGTCGGCCGTCGAAGAGCTGCGGGGACGAAGCGATGGGATATCGCAGGGTGAACTGGCCGCGGAAATCGAGGCCGCCGGCCAGCGAGTAACGCAACTGGAGCAGCGGATCGGCGTGGATGAGCAGATCGATCAGCTGTCGCGCCAGAAGGTTGATCTGGAACAGCAAAACACGGAAATGCTGGAGCAGCAGGGGTTGCCCGTGTGGACGCTCGCGGCGACCGGCGCCTTGTTCGTGATGGGTGGAGTGATGATGTTGGCGGCGCTGTGGTTTCCCGCCTCGGTTCTCGGTTCGTGGGGAACCACGTTGGCAATCCTCGGGATCTGCGGCATGGCGCTGGCTGGGGTCATGAAGATCTGGCTCGAGCGGAGCGAAACGCAACGATTGCAGCGGACCAGTGGGCAGCTCGAACTGCTGCTCCGCCAGCTCGATCAGGCGAAAAGCCGGCGCGAGGAACTCGACCGTCTGCTGCCGGCCGGCACCGGGGCCTTGGCCGTTCGCCTTCAGGAAGCCGAGCGCGCGCTGGCCGAATTGGAAGAGCTGCTGCCGTTGGATGCCCAACGCCACACGCTCCAACGCGACGCCCAGCAAGCCGCGGCGCGCGCCGAGCAGGCCCAGCAGCAATGGCACGCCGCCAGGCAGCAATGGCAGCAGGCGCTGGCCGCGGCGCATTTGCCCAACCATTTGTCGCCCAGAGCAGTCAAGAAACTGGCCGGAGGCGGCCGGGTCCTGGCCGAACTGCGAACCCGCATCGGTCAACAGGAGGAAGCCCACCACGCCCGAAAAGCCGATTACCGGGCATTTTGTGACCGCCTGCAATCGATCGTCGAACAGGTCGACTTGCCGGTACAGAATTCGTCGGGACTGGAGACGCTGGACGAGCTGATCCGGGCCGCGGAACGCCACGAGCCGCTTGTCGATCAGTGGCGGGCACTGCGGAAGCAGGCCCGACAGCTCCGCCGCAATGGCCGCCAGGTTGCCCGCGAGATCCGCGCGTCAGGCGAAGAACGAGCACGGCTTTTGCACAACGCCGGCGTGCGCACCGAGCAGCAGTTTCGGGAACGGGCGCTGCAGGCCGCCCGCCTTCGGCAACTGGAAGCGGAATGCAATAGGCTGACCGAACAAATCCAGGCTCGGGCGGGCGACGCCGAACAGCAACTCCGCGAACTGATCGAATCCCGCGACGCCGAATCGCTCGCCGACGATCTTGGCAAAACACAACGAAGAATCACCGATGGACGGAAAAACCTGGAACAATGGCTCGCGGAGAGCGGTTCCGTCGGTCAACAACTGGCGCACTTGGGCGACGACCGTACGGCGGGCCAGGCTCGGCTGGCGTTAAAAACAGCCGACATCCAACTGCGGCGAGCATGTCAGCGCTGGAAAGACCTGGCTCTGATATCGTTGCTGCTTAAAGACGTGCTGCGGCGGTTCGAGCGCGATCACCAGCCGGATTCGCTCGTCCAGGCATCGCAATACTTCCGCCGGCTGACCGGCGATCGGTACCACCGCGTGTGGACTCCTCTTGATGAGGACATGCTGTTCGTGGAATCGTCCGAAGGCGAGGCGCAGTCGGTCGATTCTCTGAGCAGCGGAACGCGCGAGCAGCTGTTCCTGAGTCTCCGTCTGGCGCTTGTGGACCATTACGCTCGACGAGGCACCCGGTTGCCGGTCGTGCTGGACGATGTGCTGGTGAATTTCGACTCCGAGCGTGCCCGTGAAGCCGCCCGGTTACTCGTGGAATTCACGGCAAAGGACCACCAACTGCTCCTGTTTACATGTCATGAACACATTTTGGCGATGTTCCAGTCGCTTCACGTCGACACCCGGGAACTCACCAAGTCGAACGCTCACACCGTCATTGCCCAGCGCGAACTTCCTCCCGCGGCGCCCGTCGAAGTACCGATTCCGAAGCCGACTCCTGGAGAAACGGCACCGGCAGCCACGGATGAAACTCCTCCGGTCGAACGCGACGAGCGGCTGCAGGAGCCGGTCGATACCGACCCACCGCGCGACGAAGAAGTTGAGTACACGTTCGCGGATTCCGAAGATAACGAACCGGGTGGGGAACCGGTCGAGGATCACTACCAATTGCTGGACGATTACGGCCACGGTTACGACGCAGAGGGTTATTATCCGGGCAGCGACGAGACTGGCGAGGAGTCTCGACTGGAAAATCTGGCCCTGGAATATGTCTCATCCGCGGCCGACGACGATTGGGTCCGCGTGGACCAGAAGGTGCGCCGGCGGAGCTGGATAGCGGACATGATCGCCGACACGCATGTGGCGTCCGCCGGGCTACGCATCCGGGACGTCGACGCCGCGTGAATCATGCAGCAACGCGCGGTATCTTTTGCGCGTATCCCAAGTGATCCATCCGAGATAGGCGTTGCCGCTGAGCGAAGCGAACAAACCGAGCAACGTCAGCAGGAGCCAGCCCCACGGCCTTCCCGGCCCGGCACTGTCCGAGGCGGACGTGATCTTGCTGTCGGCGGCATCCGGGGGCGGCGTGTTAGCCTCGCCGGCCGGCGCTTCGTGTCCGGCAAGTTTTTCGGCACCGGGCAGTTCCGGCAGCGGCGGGGGCGCCGCCGAAGCTCGCCGGTCCTGTTCCTGAAGTTGAGGAGGAGGGGCTGGCGCCGGGTCATCCAAGGTGGCGGAATTGGTGGATTCGGAGTCGAACCCGGGGATTGGGTCGGCGGCGACTTTGTCTTCCGGTTCCTCCGGGGGATCTATCCGCGGCAGCTCCGACGTCCCCACAACGATCCGGTAGCGGCGCACCGATCGTACGCTTGACGGGATCTCGCTGGTCAGCGATTCGCCCTGCACCAGAGTCTCGACCAGGTCCGGCTCGATTTGAATGATGTATTCGTAGCCGCCCTCGGGCAGAGGCTGCCATCCGGTGTCCACGCCGCATGCCGCCACGGCTACCGCCAGACAAACAGAATTCATCGTGATCCACCTTATCCCCGTTGCGTGGATGTATCGAGCCGGGTCATTTCCGCTTGCACCATATTCAAGAGAGCCTGCAGGAACGCGACAAGCATGGGGCCGACCACGATACCGATCGGGCCCAACACGGCAACGCCCCCCAGGATGCTCAGCAGCGCCATCAGCGGATGGATGCCCGATTGACCGTGCAAGACGAGCGGCTTGATAATATTGTCCACCATCGATACCACCAGTCCACAGTACGCGGTTAGCAGCACGGCCGCGACGGGGCGACCACTGGCATACAGCCACAGGCAGCACGGAATCCATACGGCCGCGGCGCCGACGAACGGGACCAGAGCCAGGACGGAGGTCAATACCATCAACAAGAATATGGCGGACAGGCCGGCAAAATAAAAGCCGATTCCGGCCAGGATTCCCTGGATCGCGGCCGCCAGCAGGGCCGCCACGACCACGGCGCGGCTGATCTTGGTAAATTCTTCAAGCAGTTGGTGTTCGTAGCGATCATCCAGTGGTGAGAGGCGCATGACCGTCTGGATCATCGCGGGCCCGTCCGCCAGAAAATAGTACAGGGAGATGACCATGATCGCCATTCCTACGGCCAGTCGAATCAACATTTGAAGCGCGAACTGTACGCCGCCAAACGCGGCGGGCGCCAGCAGCTTTTCGATGTGCTGCTCGGCGGTCTGACGAAGTTCGTCGTCGTCGGGAAGGGCGATATGCATGGGTTCGAGGTGATCGCGCATCCACACGGTCGTCTTGCGAATCATTGCGCCCCACTCGGGAGGATTTCGCTGCAAGGTTTGCGTCACAACAAGGCCCTCGCTGATGGCCCGAAACAGGATCCATGCCACGGGCAGCAGCACCACGAGCAGAATGGCCAGCGTTGTCAGACCGGCTGCCAGCCGGCTGCGTCCTTTGCAGAAATCGATAAACCATTCATGCAGAGGTCGGAACATGACGACCAGCAACGTCGCCAGAAAGAGCGGCACCACGAACTGCGCCATTACCCGGAAAAGTAAAACGCCCGTCAGCAGGCTGATGGCCACCAGCACAACGAAAGAAACAACACGCGGCATCCGTTGACTCCCTGCGGCTGACTCCCTGCGGCTGGACGGCAATACCGGGGCTGAAAAGCCTGACGTTCGGCAGGCATTCTAAGGGAAAAAGGCCCGGTTTGGAATCGGTTTGACTCTCGGACACAGGACGTGTTGAACTCCACTTGCTCCGTTATGCTGAACAGACAAAAATAAAAACGTTACGACGACGATACGCGGGAGCCCAGTGGACATCGAGAAAACAGCCTGGCATCCCTGGGCGGTACGTGCGGCGAGATTTACCGTTGCCGTGGTCGTCCTGGCTGGCGTGTACGGCACGCTTCGCGCGGCCTTCGATCAACTCGGCCAATATGAATGGTCGATCCGTCCCGGCTGGCTCTTGCTGTCGGGCCTTCTGTATCTGGCAGGCCTGCTGCCGTGCGCGCTCTTCTGGCACGTTGTGCTCCGAGCCTTTGGCCAGGCGCCGTGGCTGGCTGATACGATCCGGGCGCACTTCATCGGACAATTGGGCAAATACGTACCGGGCAAGGCGATGGTAATCGTCATGCGAACATGGTTCGTCCATGGACCGGACGTTCATGCCACGACTGCCGCGGTGACGGTATTTGTAGAGACATTGACGATGATGGCCGTGGGGGCCTTCTGGGCCGGTGCCATCCTGCTGGCCTGGTTTCCGGAACAGACCGCGTACATCTGGCTGTCCATCGGCCTGATGCTGTTGTCCGGCATTCCTACGCTGCCTCCCGTGCTGCGTTGGATCGTGCAGCGCGTTCCGCAACGGCTCAGAGGCGACCAGGCCGTGGACCTGAACGCGCTGTCGCTGCGTGTCGTCGCGCGGGGATGGTTGTTGATAACATGCGGTTGGTTCGTGCTGGGACTCAGCCTGTGGGCCACGCTCCGTGGGATGGGAGCGGCATCGCTGCCGATGCCGCACAGTCTCCCGCTGCTGACCGCCACGGTATCTCTGGCCGTTGTGGCCGGTTTCCTGTCGGGGATTCCGGGAGGCGCGCTCGTTCGGGAGGGCATTCTATGGACGCTGCTTGCGAACGAAACATCCGCGGTGATCGCCGTGGCCGGCGCGGTGATGCTGCGTCTGGTGTGGCTTGTGTCGGAACTCGTGATTTCAACTATCCTATACTTTGGCGTTCGTCGTCGGGCGGCATTCGGCGTGTTCGTGGTCATGAAGATAGCGGCCATTCAAACCGGCGGACCCGATGGGATACCTTTCGTGTAGGCACCCGGCTACCGTTGTTTTGAGACAGAGCGTGGCCAGAAGGCGGTCAATCGATGTTTTCAGTCGTCATTCCGGTATACAACGAATCGGCGAGCTTGGAGACGCTGTACGAGGAACTCCGAGACGTCGCGCGCGAACACTCGCTGGAAGCAGAGTTCATTTTTGTCGACGACGGTTGCACCGACGGTTCGTGGCAGACAATTGTTGATATGGCGTCCGTTGACGATCGAGTGCGGGGCATTCGACTGAGGCGGAATTTTGGCAAGGCGGCCGCACTGGCCGCGGGGTTTCGCAGCGCGCGCGGTTCCGTCGTTATTACGCTCGACGCCGACCTGCAGGACGACCCGCAGGAGATACCGGGGTTCCTGGAAATGATGGACCAGGGATACGATGTCGTCAGCGGATGGAAGAAGGTGCGCCACGACCCCTGGCACAAAGTCGTTGCGTCGCGTCTGTTCAACGGGATGGTCAGCCGGTTGACCGGAGTCAGCCTGCATGACCACAATTGCGGCCTCAAGTGCTATCGCCTGGGCGTGGTCAAGGAAGTCAAGATCTACGGTGAGTTGCACCGCTTTATTCCCGTGCTGGCCGCGGCACGCGGGTTCCGGATTGGTGAGAAGGTTGTCCATCATCGGCCGCGCCGGTTCGGGCACTCGAAGTATGGCGCGGAGCGATTTCTTAAAGGATTGCTGGACTTGTTTACCGTCAAGTTCTTAACCGGCTTCCGGCAACGCCCGCTTCACCTGCTGGGCGGGTTCGGCCTGGTATGCTTTGTCCTTGGCGCTCTGTGCCTGGTGTACCTCGCCGGGCTGTGGTGCCTGTCGCGATTGATCGATTCAATGGACGTCGTCATGCTCCACCAGCGGGCAGCCTTATATTACGCGTTGGGACTGCTGCTGATGGGTGGGCAACTGATGTCGATCGGCTTCCTGGGCGAATTGATCATCGCGTTTCTGGGACGCGACACGGATTTCTATTCGGTGGGAGAGACCACGTATTCACCGCCGACGTACGTCCAGGAGATACCGCCGGATCGATGGGACGCATGATGCACCAACCGGAGATCCGTGCCGCCACCACGCGCAGGCAGGCCGTGTACGCGCTGCTGATTGCCCTTTCGCTGGGTCATGCGGCGGGACGGTTACTGGCCGTCAATTCCGTGGATAATTCCCGACTGGAGGGCTATCTCAATCAGAAGAATCCAGAGCGCGAGCGAAAACTGCAGCGCCCCTTCCTCAGCAGCAACGACCGCAGCCGCTGGGCGACCGTGCGGTCGCTCGTGGAGCACGGGACGTACGCAATCGACGCGATCCAGGACCAACCGGGTTGGGACACGATCGACATGGTCCAACACGAGGGGTGGGACGGCACGGCCCATCTCTATTCCAGCAAACCGCCCTTGCTGGCGACGCTCGTCGCGGTCCCGTACTGGCTGATCCATACAAGCACGGGTTGGACGCTGGGCGACCATCCCTACGTCATCGGGCGCTCGCTGTTGGTCGTACTCAATCTCGGATCGCTGGCCGCACTGTTTTGCCTGCTGTCCGTCATGGTCGACATGCTGGGAAGCAGCGATTGGGGACGGTACTTCGTCATGGCCACGGCGACGTTCGCAACGTTTCTCTCTACGTTTGCCGTCGTATTGAACAATCACCTTTTCGCCGCGGCCAGCGCGGCGGCGTGCCTGTTTGCCGGACTGCGGATAGCGATCCAGGGAGATCGCCGGCCACGGACCTTCGCGACGTGCGGATTTTTTGCTGCTTTCAGCGCTGCCTGTGAACTGCCCGCCCTGTCGCTGTTCGCGTTGGCCGGGCTGGTGCTTCTGTGGAGGTTTCCGCGCCCGACGATAACCGCTTTTGTTCCGGCATCACTGATCGTCGTCGCGGCCTTCTTCGCCACCAATTACATCGCGCATCAGAGCGTGCGACCGCCCTACATGCATCGCAGCGAAACGGATCCCGACGACAACTGGTACGTGTTTACTTATGAGCGCGGCGGACGGCAGCGACAGAGCTACTGGTCCCATCCCAACGGCATCGACCGCGGCGAAGCGTCGCGGTCGACATACGCTGTCCACATGCTGGTGGGTCACCACGGGGTGTTTTCGCTGACGCCGGTGTGGCTGATGAGCTTCCTGGGGATGGGTCTGTGGATCGGTAAGCGGCCCACGGGACCGGTGGATGCCGTGGATCCATCCGACGCAAACGACGCGCATCAAGCCGAACGGAACGGCGTCGTGCAGGTCCTGGCGATGATGATCGCCCTGATTTCAGTGACTTGCATTGTCTTCTATGTAATGCGTCCCCAGGCGGAGCGGAATTACGGAGGCATGACGAGCGGTTTCCGATGGCTGTTCTGGTTGGCGCCGTTGTGGCTGGTGGCGCTGGTGCCCGCGGCAGATGCCTTCGGCCGGCGCCGCGCCACGCGCGGCGCGGCGTTGTTGCTCGTGGCCTGGTCGGCGCTGTCCGCCGCCTATCCGACCTGGAACCCCTGGACTCATCCCTGGATCACGAACTTGTTTCTGCACCTGGACTGGGTTTCGTTCTATTGATGGCGTCGCGGAATAGGATCCCCAGAACGCGCTAAACATAACGCCGCAGCCATCGGCTGACCAACCACGGACAACATCGATTCATCCACACGAGTAGCCGTCCTGTCCGGTGAGGAACGATTTCATCCTTGCCGGATTCCAGGGCTCGCAATGCGGCGCGGGCCACCCGTTCGGGCGGGACGCCCCGGGGCATTTTCCAGGGCAGTGTCTCGGTCTTCTCCAGCAGATGGTCAAACAACTCCGTATCCGTCGTGCCGGGGCTGACGACGAGCACGTGGATGCCGAGCCCCAACAGTTCGGGACGCGCGGCTTCGCTGAACCCGCGGAGTGCGAATTTGCTGGCACAATACTCGCTATTAAACGGGATCCCCCTATGCCCAAGGATGGATGCGACGTTGACAACGACTGGGTCTCGGCCTTCGGACAGAAGGGGAAGGGCTGCCCGCAACAGCTCTACCGGCGCAAAAAAATTTACTTCCATGATGTGTCGCAGTCGGTCGGCTGACGCTGACGCGAAGCGGCCATGAGCGCTGGCGCCCGCGTTGTTCACCAAGATATCGAGGCCTCCCAGTTGCTCGCGTGCCTTGTCCAGAGCAACCGCTCGCACGCCGGGCGACGTAATGTCCCCCGGCACGACGACGCAGGGCGGGCCACCCATCCGCGCAATTTCATCGCCCAGCAACCGCAAGGCATCTTCGCGGCGCGCGACGAGCACCTGCGATGCACCGGCCCGCGCCAGAGCGAGCGCCAGCGCACGGCCGATGCCACTGGAAGCACCCGTGACGATCGCGCGGCTGCCTCGAATCATTCGTTTTTTCATTATCGCTCAGTATTCGTGTGCCACCAGGAAATTGGCCAGCGCGCGCGTTCGGCGTCGGAGACTCTCCAAGCTGGCCCATTCGTGGGATGTGTGCGCTCCGCCGCCGAACGGGCCCAGCCCGTCGATGCACGGAACGCCGGCGGCAGCGAGCAGATTTGCGTCTGAACCGCCGCCCTGCAGCGGCGCCTCGCCCCCGCCCAGACCCTGACGGCGGGCATAACGTTCGTATCGCTGACGAAGCTGCTGGCTCGGCACGGTGGCTTGCATGGGAGGACGCCGGATACCGCCTTCAATCGCAAATCGCGCCTGCCGCAGCTTGGACGGCACGCGATCGACATGCTGGAACGGCCGCAGCGCCAGTTCGCGGATCGCTCTGTCCACGCGCTGCGCTTCGGGCTGGCTTGTTGCTCTGACGTCAATCGAGCATATCGCCGTTCCGGGCACCGTGTTCCGGGCCGAACCACCTTGTATCGTGCCGACGTTAACGGTGGTCCCTCGTTCATAGTTGGTCAGTCCTTCGATCGCGGGAATCACCAAAGCCAGGGCGTGGACGGCACTGACGCCGTCCCTGTGCTGGTTGCCGGCGTGCGCGTCCCGGCCGGTAACGCGGAGCCGATAACCGGACGTTCCTTTCCGGGCGGTGATGATCCGATCCTCGTCGCGGCCGAATTCGAATACCAACGCGAGCGTTGTCTTTTCCGCCACGGTTGCCAGCAACGATCGGCTGCTGGGCGAACCAACCTCCTCGTCTGAACTGCAGATGAACCGCACTTTTAATCGTGAAAAGACGTCAGGCGCGGCCTCGGATACCGCACGCAGTCCAAACAGTATAACGCTCAAGCCCGACTTCATATCCAGCACGCCCGGCCCTCGCACGCGGTCGCCCTCGGAGTCGCTATCAGGCGGATCGGCGTGGAAACCGGCAAAGCCCGAGTCGCGCGGGTGGACGGTATCGCAATGCCCGGCCAGGGCCAGCGCGCGGTCGTGTTGGCCGGTCGCCGATGTTGTGTAGAGACGATGGTCGGCGAAGAAGTTATCGTCATCGGGAACGCGAATGCAGTTCATCCGCAACCTTGCCGCCGCCGCGTCGACGATTGTCAGCGCAGCCTCGACGTCGGCCCGGGCCGGCGTGTGGCTGGACTGATCGACCAGCTTCGCCAGCCAGGCAACCTGTTGCTGGGCGAAGACTCGGTCTACGGCGTGCTCCACCTTGCCCAGGATATCCTCCAATGCTTGATCCATCATAAACTGTCTTCAATCGCATTCTGGATTTGATATGAACGCGGCGATAAACCGAGCCTCAATCATGGCCGATGGGAACCATCGCCCTTCGTTCGGCGACGGACCAACTCGCGTTAACGGCACTGGGCGGCAAGGCTGGGCACTAAGGATCGGGCAGCAGCACCGTACCGCAACTGCCGGGCTGTTCCGCCTCGCGGCAAAGTACCTCAGGTCCCGCCCCCAGAATGTGGACCGCTCCAATACCGCGCCTCAGTTGCTGCAGGGCCTCCTCGATTTTTGGGATCATGCCGCCCACGATCGTTTTCCGCTGGATGGCATCATGAGCCTCCGATTCGGTCATCCGTGGTATGCGCGACGCGGGGTCCTGTTTATCTCGCAACACACCAGGCACTCCGGTCATCAGGAACAGGTGGTCCGCGTTCAGCGCCGCCGCAACGGATGAAGAAACCGTATCGGCGTTGATGTTATAGACTTGGCATACACCGCGCTCATCGTCCGGCGCGGCGCTGATCGCCAGTGTGTTCAGCACGGGAGTATAACCGCCCGTCCAGAGATGCTCGATCAGGTCGGTACGGATTTCCGATATCTCGCCGACAAAGCCGAAGTCCACGGGGTGCGGTCCACAACCGCTGAAAACCTTGGGGGGTCGACGAACAGCCGTCACGGTGCCGGCACTCACTCCCGAGATGCCTACCGCGCGCAGTCCCGTGGCCGCCGCGGCCGCGACGACGTCAACGTTGCATTCCCCGGCCAGCACCTGCTTCATCACTTGCAGCGTCGCGGTGTCCGTGATCCTCCGGCCCCCAATCTGTTTTCTCTCGACTCCGACGCGCTCTGCCAGAGCGTTGGCCTGGGGATTGCCACCGTGGCACAGCAGGAATTGCCACGCGGAACTCGTCAATTCCGCAACCTGGGCGACAACATCAACAAGCCGGGGAACATCGGCGATCACGTCGCCGCCGAATTTCAAAACGGCCCTGGAGCCGCGGCGCGATTCGGTTTCATTCATGGCCACAGCGCCGGGTCGTCGATCCCTTCCTGCTCGGGTAATCCGAGCATCAGATTCATGGACTGCACGGCTTGTCCCGCGCCCCCTTTAACTAGATTGTCCAGCGCCGTGGCCACAATCAACTGCCGTTCCGAATCTTCCGGCGGCGAGAGCGTGTACGACAGGTCGACCCACATGCTGCCTTTGACCGCGACGACCTCGGCGTGCCGTCCTTGTGATCCCAAAACGCGCACGAAGATTGCGTCTTCGTAGAAGCCGTGGAAAATGCGGTCGAGGGTTGCTTCGTTTACGGAAGCCGGAACACGAACGAAACTGGTTGCCAGAATGCCGCGCGGCAGCGGCGCCGAAGCAGGAACAAAATGCAATGAAAAACGTGTCGCACATCCGGAACGCGCAATGGCCTCATTCAAAATCTGTTCAATTTCGGGAGTATGCTGGTGGCGGAGTGGTTTGTAGATCTTGAGGTTATTCGCGCGTGTTGGATGATGCGTGCCCGCGCCCGCATAGGCTCCACTGCCGGACGAACCGGTGGCCGCGACGGTCTGCACCGGTCCGCTGAGCATCCCCTCCGCAGCCAGAGGCAGCAGCCCGATCATGATCGACGAAGCAAAACATCCGGGCGACGCCACGCGACGGGCAATCCTGATTTCATCCCGGTACAATTCGGGGAGCCCGAAGATCCATCGTCCGTCGAGTTGCTCCGGGTGCGGATGTTCCTGCCCATAAAAGCGGGCGTACGAGTCCTTGTTCTTCAGTCGAAAGTCGCCCGAGAGGTCAATGACTTTGGCCTCGACTGTGTCCAGTTCCGGCGCCAGCGTGCTGCTGACTTTGTGGGGCAGGCCGAGAAAGACAACATCCATTCCACGCGCGGCGTCGGCGAGCGGGATTTTTTCAAACACGAGACCCGTTCGCGTCAAATTCAGATGAACCGCCTCCAGCGGCTCGCCCACCCTGTCGATGCTGCTGACGCGGCACAAGGCGACAGAAGGGTGTTTCAGCAGCAGTCGGATCAGTTCGGCTCCGCCGTAGCCGGTGCCGCCGACGACCGATGCCCGGAACCGTGGGGACGGGAAATTCGGAGCGGTCATTTCTGGGCCTTTGTTGTTGAAACCCAAGGCTGGCCAGACGCGGCACGACGATTGCACAGCATAATACGTGCCGATCACCCGCGAGTCCATGGCGGGCCGCAGGCAGACGACCCGGACCGATGACAGGCTGCGGAGTCGCCGGACGTACCTTGCTCGGCAGCCTGTTGCCGCGATGCGGAAATGCGATGCTCGCTGTCTTGCGAAACCGTGAAACCCGAGAATCAGCCGGCACCCGCTGGCGTTTCGTACTCGCGAAGTTGTGAACGCCGCGGTGCACCCCGAACCGGGGGCTAGCGCCCCGCGGCTGATGTGTCATAATCGTCCACGGTGCCTGGGCGGGCCGGCAACACCTTGACACGCCCGGACACATTCGGCTTCGAGTCAGCAACAGAGGGAACCCTCATGAATGCATTGACTGGACTGTTTTTTTGCACGGATCGGTACCGTCCGGGAATGGCCCGCACGCGGTGGCTGGGACCGATCGCAGCAGGCCTTGTGGCCGGCTTGTCGGCCGCCGCCGCGCTATATGCGGGGGCACAAGAGCATTCGACGGTCTCGCTCCTGCCCCGCGCGCACGCACATAACGACTACTGGCACGAACGGCCATTACTCGATGCCTTGCAGCAGGGGTTCTGCAGCGTCGAAGCGGACGTTTTTCTATCGGATGGCCGGCTGCTTGTCGGGCACGACCGCGCCGAACTTCGGCCGCACCTTACGCTCGAATCGCTCTATTTGCAGCCCTTGCATGAAAGAGTCATGCGAAACGGAGGGCGCGTTTACCCGGACGGCCCGCGGTTCACGCTGTTGGTTGACATTAAGTCGGCCGCCGAAGAGACGTACCAGCAGTTGCACGCCGTGTTGGACGCCTACGCAGACATGCTGACCCGGTGTGAAAACGGGCGGGTGCGCGAAGGGGCTGTTTCCGTCATTGTAAGTGGAAATCGCCCGCGGGCGCTGATGGCGGCCGCACCGTTGCGGCTGGCCGCGATGGACGGCCGCTTGGACGACCTGAACACGGACGTTGCCCCATCCCTGATTCCGCTGGTCAGCGACCGATGGACGTCGCACTTCGAATGGCGCGGCGACGGTGCGATCCCCGACGAAGAATGGACCAAGCTGTGCACCATCGTTGTCCGCTGCCACGAATCCGGGCGCCGTGTCCGCTTCTGGGCGGTGCCGCACAAACGCGTCGTGTGGGACACCTTGTGGGATGCCGGTGTCGATCTGATCAACACGGATGACCTGCCGGGACTGAGTGCTTATCTGAACAGCAAGCATTCTGGTGAGTCGCGCCTGCCTGTCGTTTTCGAAGACACCGATACACTCACTTTTCTCATTGACGGCCGCCCGGCACGCGTGCATACCCAGGGCTTATGCGTCACTGAGGACCATTACTATGTCACGGGTCGACTGGAAACCGAACCCAAACGCGCGCTGTTGATTCGATACGACAGGCGATCTCCGCGAAAGTTTCAGTATGTCGACATTACCGCTTTTTCAGCGGAGTCGGCCTCGGATGGATCGGCCCGTCTGGATCATCCGGGTGGGTTCGACCGCGCGGACGGGGCGCTGTGGATTCCGGTGGCCGAAAGTCGTCCGCAGGGCAGCACGCAGATTCTTCGGTTTCCGATTCGATCGGACGAAGATTTCATGGCAACGCGGCCCGAAGAGGTCTTCCGCGTGGCGGACCACATCGGAGCTGTCGCCTATGATGTCGAGCAAGGCTGTCTGTACGGTGCTAACTGGGATACGAAAATGATCTACGTGTGGCGTCCCGACGGAACGTTGATCGAACGGATTCCGCGCGAGGAGCTTATGCGCCACGTTGCGGTGCGGCAACTGGCCGTGCAGGACTGGAAAGGGTTGAGTGGTGGCAGGGTCCTGGCCGGAGGTTTGGACAAGGATCCGCGGCAGCCGCTGGACATTTCGCGGGCCATCGTGGCCGTGATCGATATCCCGCGTCGAACGTGGTTGGCTCACCGCCGACTGGCCGCGCCGGCGGACGCGGCATTTCCGTTAACTCGGGAGGGCGTTTCCGTGTTTGGGGACCATATCTTTTTTCTGCCCGGCGACCTCGGCGCGGCGACTGAAGTGTACCGATACCGCGCGGTAGAGGGCGACCTGCTGAAGCTCGCGGCGCCATGAGGCGTTACACGCCCATGTCTTTGCGAGCCGCTTCGCTCATTCGCGCGGCTGTCCACGCCGGGCTCCACGTGCACTCCACGACCACCTCGCGCACACCGTCCACTTCGAGCAGGCGCTCGCGAATGCCTTTCTCTACGCGCCCGCCGCCCTGACTCTCCAAAAACGCATACTCGGGCCGCCCTCGGTGAGGCATCGTGACCAGGACCCGGGCGATCCCATCCCGCACGGAGACATCATAGACATACCCCATGTCAACGATGTTGGCATCGACGCTATAAAGCTGTTCATCGCGAACCAGCCGTAGTTTGCCCCAAACCGCGGGTTTCAGCGGCGCGGTCTCTGGCGTCTCTCCGTGACGTGCGAGCGGGCTCCGCGGTGGCGCTACTTTCGCTCGCACCGGGACCGCCGGTTGTACCTCGGGCGGGTGCATCAGTCGGTGCCGGACCGTTTCAAAATAGGTAGCAGCATCTCGCTCGGGATATGCCATCAGAAAATAGGCGTTCTTCTGCGTTATTGACGCGCCCTTGGGAAGGGTCGATCGCTCGACGGGATAGCGACTCCAAAGCTGGCCGTGCCCGTCGTAATGCAACGTGGGAACGCCGCCGTGTTGGATGTCCCGGCCTTTCGTGGCGGCGTGTTGCAACCGTAGGGCCAGGAAGCAATCGCGGCTTTCGCCGTGATAGAATCCCACGGCCCACAAGTCGTCGGTGTGCCCGGCTGTGACGGGACCCGTGTGCAGCTTGCCCTGACCGTCCATCCAGAGAGTGTCGGTGAACGAATAGCCGGAAAACACCCATTCGTCATCGCGCATGGCCTCCACTTTTACCGGCTTGATGACCTCTATGCGACCCTCCTTGATGAAGTACGGCTGGCCGGCGTAAAACACATACGTCTGATCCATGTGCACGCGGCTCGGCGTGAACAACGGATGCACCGGGCTGTGCGGGAATCCCCAGCGGCGGACGGTCACGCAGAGCGGACCCTTCGACACCTCATAATTGGGACACCGGGGCCAGTTCCGCATACGAAGCTTCTGGAAGTGATCCGCATCGACGTAATCGTGCGCCCAATCAATGCAGGGCGGCTCACCATGGCCTTTGCCGCCCGCGTACAGTTCCAGTCCGTGTTGGCGCTTGGAGACCAGGCGTTCCAACTGGCCCATCTGCCGCGAAAGACGGGCCGTAAAGTAGTGATTCTCAACATCGAGGCCGTAGCCGTCGCCGCGCGTGCGAAGGTCGGTCGGATGATCAGGCAGTTCCGCCAGGGGATTTCCGTACAGCACCATATACGTGGCCTGTCCGTGCACGGCGATCTCGGCGAAGAAACTCAGCCGGCAGTCGAATGTGTCGGAATCCCGGACGACGTCGAGCACCTGGCACGGCACCTGACGCGGCTCGCCGCGCCCGTCACCCACTCGAATGACGCGTATCTCGCGGAAAGGGTCGGTCAGTTGATCCGTGCGGAAGGCGACGCGTAGTTCGCAGGGCTCGGCGACACGCTCGAGCCCGACGGTTTCGAACAGCGAGAAGCCCTTGTAAAACGACCAACCCTGTGCCCAAGCGGCCCACGCTGCCGGAAGCTCGTCCACGCGCGCGAAATCGGCTGCCGCCAGATCGGGCGTCCCGCTCGGAGCCGACCGCTGATGCTCGAAGAGGGCCGTTTCCCTGATCGATGCGGCCAACGATGCCGCTACGTCATGGCGGCCGGAGGCATAGGCCGACTCCAGGAGCCGGAGTTTCTCGCGCACGCCATCGGAACGATCCATTGGCGCCTGATCGGCCATCGGTCATTGCCTCCTGGAGCCCCGACGGCGCCGCGCATACCGTGAGGCAATTCTAGAGCCGGTTTCACAACCCGATTTTGCCGTGACAATTCCCGGTCATGGAGCGATTACAGGGCATTTTGAAACCGCTTCCAGCGGACGCGTCCTGTCAGGCCACATCGGAGTGGGCGTCGGCGGCATCCGGTTGATCGCCTTCGATCGCGGTTCCGTTGGCGGTGTGCGATCGAAGATTAATATCCGTTTCATCCTTGAGTCGACCGATATACTGCTGGGGGATCCGGCAATGGACGGTCACACGGGAATTATGGTAGCGCTTCGAAAGCACTTCCCCCGACGCGGCGAGGAACGCCATCACACGGCCGTTATCGACCCCCATTTCCACGTCCACGTCCAAAAAACTGCGGCTCAACGCGTCACTCACCGCGCATGCCAGCCGCGAGATCCCGTCGCCCGTATGGGCACTGATCGCCACAGCGTGCGGGTAGCGATCCTGCAGGCGGTGCAACCTGGCGGCGTCGGCGATGCGGTCGATCTTATTGAGCACGAGCAAGGTGTTTGTTTCTTCAATCTTCAACTCTTCCAGGACGTGGTACACGGCCGAGATCTGATCAACGGCGGCCGGGCTTGAGGCGTCGGCCACGTGCAGCATGAGATCGGTCTGGCGGGCTTCCTCCAGCGTAGCTTTGAAGCTGGCGATCAAATGGTGGGGCAGATCACGAATGAAGCCGACCGTGTCGCTCAGCAGCACCGGTCCCCATCCCGGCAATTGCCATCGACGCGTGCGCGTATCCAGCGTGGCGAACAACGCATCTCGTGCGACCACATCGGAACCGGTGAGGCGATTGAGCAGCGTGCTTTTGCCGGCGTTGGTGTAGCCCACAAGCGAAACTGTCATGAAGTCGCGGCGCGACGATACTTCGCGCGCGCGGCGTCTTTCGATTGCTTGTAGCTGGTTGCGGAGATCGCTGACACGCTTTTCGACCAGACGACGGTCGACTTCCAACTGCTTTTCACCCGGGCCCCGCATCCCAATGCCGTTCTTGATACGGGACAAGTGCGTCCACATGCGCTTCAAACGCGGCAGGGAATATTCGAGCTGCGCCAGTTCGACAGCCAGGCGGGCCTGGTGGGTGCGGGCGCGACTGGCAAAAATGTCCAGGATCAGTTCCGTGCGGTCAAGAACTTTAACCTTGGTCGCCTGTTCCAGGTTTCTGGTTTGCGCTGGCGACAGATCGTTATCGAAAATGCAGACATCCGCTTCGAAGGCCTGCACCTGCTGCCGCAATTCTTCGACTTTTCCACGTCCCAGATAGGTTGCTCGGTCCGGAGTTTCACGCCGTTGCGTCAATTCACCCACGACGCGGGCTCCAACCGTTTTTGCGAGTTGCTTCAGTTCATCGAGCGGCTCGTTATGGTCTCGACGATCGGGCAACAATACACCAACAAGAATCGCCATTTCACTCGCGACGCCTTCCGCGCGGTCGACCTCGTACACGATCAGTCAGGCCCTCCTGAAAGAAACTGGCACTCGTTGTTCATTTCCGACGGGGGAGTATCCGCCGTGCGACTCAATCTGGACACGGGAACCCCGCGACGAGGTTCGGCTTGTGTTCGGTTTTGCGTCATAGGCACCGCGTGCCCGGCCCCCCTGGTGGATCTCGCCGGGTGCGGCCACGGACAGTGTGGTCACCGTCTGCACTATTGTAGATCGTCGCCGCCGCGATTTCCCCCCCTAACAGGCACGCCGCTCGCCATGCAACCTTATTATTTGGAATATAAGGGTTTAGCACGCCGGATGACGGCGGACTGTCGCCCTGGCCGACGCCATCCGGTGGCCGCCCCGGGAATCCGGCCGGCGTCGGCCCAATCATGGCAGGGCGTCGTATTCCAGGGTTGGAAAATTCTCCGGTGAAGTGCTGCTGGCAGCGTGGCCGCGGTACCAGGTGGCGACGACGGGACCGCCGGAAGCGACCAGATCCTCCATTGGGTCCCGCGACAATGTGTCGGGCAGTCGAATGGCCACCAAATTGGCTGGCTTGCCGCTGGCAATGCTGCCTGCCTCCGCGGCCCGTCCCAGGGCCATTGCCCCGTCACTCGTGGCCATGCGGATCCATGCTTCCGGCGGAACCTCCGGGTGCCGAACGGCACCAAATCGCACCTCGTTCCATACACTCAAGTCCGGGTTCGAGGCCCGGCTGTCCGTTCCCAGCGCGACACGGACTCCTCGACGCAGCGCTTCCACCAGCGGGTACGCCGGATGCTGGAAAAAGGCGTGTGTCCTCGGGCAGTACACCAGCGTCATACGATGACGATGCAGTGCCAAAAAATCCAATTCATCCTGCCGCAGGTAATTGCCGTGGATCACGAGTGCTCGGGGCGCACGGGACAATGCCGCCAGATAAGCCAGCGGGCGGCTGCCGATCGGAAGGCTCTCCGGACTCCAAACGTGCCGCTCGACGAGCAGTTCGCGTAGTGGCCCGGCGCCGGTGTGCAGCAGTTGCAATTCCTCCTCGGATTCAGCGACATGCATGGCGAGGGCCATGTTGCGACTGCGGGCCAGCGCAATTACTTCCTCCAGAACATGCATCGGCACGGTATAAGGCGCGTGCGGACTGATGCCCGCAGTCAAGTGCGCTTTCGCCGCGAGCCCGTCGATTTGCTCGCGCACTGCGTCGAGCACGTTGTCGTGGGCTTTGGCGGCTGGAGCAAGCACTTCCAGAAACACGGTAAGATCGATGCCGTGCGCGGCTTCCTTATAGCAAGCGAATGAACAAGTACCGATTTCGCCCACGGTCGTGGCGCCATGTCGCAAACATTGTTCCATTCCGCTCGCGATCGCACGTTTGCGTTCCGATCCCGTGTATGCCTGTTGGTCCTCGTGGTCGCCGCCTGTCCGCGTTCGGGCGCGATAGGCGAGAAGGCTCCGGATCCACTCAGTCAACGGTAAACCGCGTGAACCCAACGGCGTCTCGATCAGACTGAATTCCAGGTGCGTGTGCGCGTTGACCAGTCCGGGCAGCAGCGCGACATAGCCGAGTTCGCATACACGGCAATCAGGACGCCGTGTCGAGCAGTCACGAAAGCGGCCCTGATCAATGGTTACGTAGGCGTTGGTCAGCGGCGGTCGGTCTACGGGCACGACGTAACGGGCGTGGAGTGCGAACGCGGTCATGACATTTGAAAATGCTTCTCTATGTGGGGCTGTCCATCGGGTCGGCATTGTCCAGCGACCCGGCCGTCTGATGTTCCAGCGCGTCCTGAAACCGTTCTTCCTCGGTGGGCTGATACGGAAGACGGTAAAGGCGACGCAGTATCGCCGCGGCGATGATGGCGCAGATCACAACCGAAGTCCAGCGGTAATGGAGTCCCGGTTGCCCGTCCGCGGATGCGTCCAGAAAGGCCTGAAGCCACGGGTAGCGGGTGAACCACTGTGCGTGCACGGTGATCTGGGCCGTGGCAAGCATCACGCCGTTGTGCACGATGTGAAACGCCACGCAGGGAATCAGGCTGCCCGTCTGTACCGCCAGTAACCCCAACACGATCCCCAGCAGCGACGCCATGATGGATTGCTGCAAGACTCCGTGCGCGAGGCCGAAAAATGCCGCACTCAGCACGATGGCCCACCATTTGTGTCCCAGATGCCTGAGCCCGGACAGGATGAAACCCCGGAAGGCAATCTCCTCGCAAATCGCGGGCAGGACGGCGACCAGCAGCAAAGGCAGCCACGGGTTCGGCGCTCGCTCGAACAGCGAGACGAGCATTTCCGTGTGCGCCGCGACGGCATCGGTAACAGGGTACAGTCGTTGGATGACCGCTTGCAGGCCATGGGACACCGGATGCATCGCCAGGGCCAGCAGGATCGCCAGCAGCAGCGACGCTACCGACGGACGTTGGTGAAGCAGCAGCGTCTCGGCCGGGCGGCGGGTCAGCAGGATCGTCATCAACATTGCCGGCAGGGCAATCATGACCACCAGGCTGATGACAATCCTTAGCGCCAGGTCGCTGAAAGCGTCCAGTCGGGGTGCGGGGAGCGCCAGATTCAGGAAGAACTGAATCAGGAGGATGAGCACAAAACAGAACACGGCTTCGCCCACGGTCGGCGTTGCACGCCGGTCGCGTACCAGGTGCTTCATCCACAGTCCAAGTTCCAAGCGCTCGCTTTCCCGGAACAGTACCGATTCGCTGTTGAACTGATCGACGGCCCAGCGAATGGCTAACAAACAGCAGAAAAAGGTCACGCAAATCACCAAGGGGCTGAACAGGAGGGCGTCGACCGTATTGCCCTCCAGCAACGCCCTCAACAGCAGCACCACGCCCGTCACGGGAACCAGACTGTTGCCCAGAGTCAATTCCACGCCGGGCGCCATGGGCAGGATCATCAATGGCATGATGATCAATAGCAGCGGCATCAAATAGTACTGGCCCTCCTTCGTGCTTCGCGCGAATGCCGCCAATGCCAGACACAGCGCGCTGAACAGGGCGGCGACGGGCAGCAATGCCAGGAAGAGCCACACGGCAAATCCCAGAGACGGTGCGGTCAGGGAAGCTGCTTCGGTCATTCCCGGCAACCGGTTGACCTGATCAATGATGAACGCCCCCGTCACGGCCATGCTCAATAAATTCAACGCGGAAGTAACCACGCTGAAGATCATGATTGTCAACAGTTTCCCCCACACGATCTCGCTGCGTTCCGCGGGGCTGGACAGCAGCGTTTCCAGGGTCCCCCGTTCTTTTTCACCCGCACAGACATCGATCGCGGGGTAAAACGCTCCCGTCAGTGCCCAGATCAGCAGCACAAAGGGGAGCACCTTCGACCAGACCGCTGCGTCGCGGTGTCCCTGTTCGGCAAGGTCCTCGGTTTCGAATTCGAACGGTTTGGTCACGACATTCGGGACGCGCAACTGTTCGAAATATTCTTCCACAACCGATTCCCGCCACCGCAGCAAAACGCGGGACACGCGCGTGTAAGCGATCTGGGACTTTTCGCTGGCAGTATTGTGGTAAATGTGTGGTTGTATGAGGTTGTCAATTTTCGGCGTCGGCTCCGCGCCGTCCGAGGTGCTCCTGGATCGGTGTTTGAGGAGGGTGTTCTTGAGTTGCTGCAACCGCTTGCCGAAGCGTGGAGGAAAATAGACCAGTACCTGGAACGTGCCCTCCTGGACCAGCTCTTTCGCGGCGGACACGTCGATACTGGACAGACCGTCTTCGGCGGCTTCCGAAGCGTTCGGCGGGGCCTGCTCGCCGCCGGTGCCTGCCAGGCTCCCGAACGTCAACTCCAAGAGCCTGGATTCGCGAGGCGTGACGTATAGTTCCGTGGCAAAGTGCCCGTCTTCAAACAACGGGGGCAAATCGGAAACTTTGCTGATATCCGGAAGTCCCAAGACGAGAACCTGCGACGGGTGCTCGCGCATGAACTGGGCGATCTGGAAGAAGGCCATGCCCAGCAGCGGATAAAGCAGCAAAGGCAGGACGGCAATCACGAACAGGGTGCGTCGATCGCGCAGCTGGTCGCGTATCTCGCGAGCGAGGATCAACCGCACATTTTTCCAGTTCATGACGTCAGGCCGATCTCGTACGATGATGCAGGGTCATCTGCTGCACGGGAGCGGAGCTCGGCGTCGTGCTGCGAAATGAGATGGAAAAACAGTTCCTCCAGATCACCTTCGGCGTGTTGTTGCCGAAGATCATCCATGGTGCCTTCAGCCAGAAAACGTCCGCGGTGCATGATGGCAATTCGGTCACATAGCCGTTCGGCTTCCCGCATGATGTGCGTGGAAAAAATGATGCATTTGCCGTGATCGCGCAGTTCGGCGATCGTCTTCAACAAGGCCCGTGCCACGAGGACGTCAAGACCCGATGTGGCTTCGTCGAAAATGAGCACTGGCGGGTCGTGCACGATGGCGCGGGCAATCGAGACCTTCTGTTTCATCCCTGTCGAGAGCTTGGCGCCCAACACATCTCGAAAGTCTTCCATCTGCAGACGCGCGAACAGTTCCCGCATCCGTTCTTCCAGATGCGGTTCGCTCATGCCGTACAGGCGTCCGAAAAATGCCACCATTTCCGAGGCCGTCATGCGATCGTACACGGCGGTGTTGGCCGACATGAAACCGATGCGGCGGCGCACCAGGGACGGCTGGGTGACGACGTTATAGCCTGCCACGGTGGCCATACCGGCGTCGGGCCGGAGAACGGTGCTGAGGATCCGCAACGCCGTCGTCTTGCCCGCTCCGTTGGGACCCAGAAGACCGTATACCTGGCCGGCATGGGCCTCGAAACTGACCGTGTCCAGAGCCCGGAACTCACCGCGGCGCAGGTCGGAGTAGGTCTTGGTGAGCGAGCGGACTTTGATCATGGCGACCCGGGCCGGTCACGAAGGGCTGCCGTTGAAACTCTATACCAGAGCGTACCTTACGGTGGCGGGGACGGAGCCGAACGCTCGTCGATAAGTTCGTAGAAAACGTCGCGCTGGCGGGGCACGAAGCCCAGCTCGGAGATCGCCCCACGGATCTCTTGCAGCGTAAGGTGATGCACCGTTCCAGCCTCGGCCACGACGTTCTCCTCGATCATCAGGCTCCCCATGTCGTTGGCGCCGTACAACAGCGCGACTTGCCCGATCTTGCGGCCCTGTGTCACCCAACTCGATTGAATATTCGCGAAATTGTCCAGGTACAGGCGGCTTACAGCATTGGTCTTGAGGTAGTCGAACGATCCGACGGCGGGAACGTCGGACATATCCGTGTGATCCGGCTGAAACGTCCAACAGATATAGGCGGTAAATCCTCCCGTTTCATCTTGCAACTGTCGCAGGCGTTCCAGATGTTCGATCCGATCGGCCAAGGTTTCCACGTGGCCAAACATCATCGTGGCCGTGCTTCTGCCTCCCAGTTGATGCCACACGCGATGTACGTTCAACCAGTCGTCGGTGAGCACCTTTCCCCGTGTGATCTCTTTTCGCACACGGTCCACAAGAATCTCACCACCTCCTCCGGGCAGGCTTCCGAGGCCCGCGTTTTTAAGTCGTTCGAGAACTTGCCTGAGCGGCAATTTCGCCAACTTCGTGAAATGGTGGATCTCCGGTGGACTGAACCCGTGGACGTTGACATGAGGGAAATGTCGCTTGATGTCACGCAGGAGTTCTTCGTACCAGGACAGTTGCAATAGGGGATGCAGGCCACCCTGCAGCAGAATCTGGTCGCCGCCCTGTTCCACAAGTTCCTGGATCTTTTGCAGCAGCACGTCGCGGTCCAGAACGTACCCTTCGGCGTGTTTTGGAGGCCGATAGAAGGCACAAAAGTCGCACACCGCCGTGCAGACGTTCGAATAGTTGATGTTGCGATCGATATTGTACGTCCGGTAATCTTCGGGATGCAGGCGGCGTGTGATGTGATCCGCCGCAATCCCCAGCGAGGTCAGGTCGCCCGACTCCAGCAGGCGGAGGCCTTCTTTCGGCGAGATGCGATTGCCCGCGGCTGCCTTATCCAGAACGGCGCTGAACGAAGGATCTGCGATCATGGTACGACGGAGCAATTGGTGACAGAACTCGGCGCATTGTCCGGCGTTAGACCCTGCCGCCGCGCGTGATTGTAGAACAAGTGCAATCCTTCGCGTTCCCGCGGGCCCAGACGGAAATACAAATTGTCCCGCAGATACGAAAGGCATTCGGGAAAGGTCAGCCCGTAACAGGGCGCCTCTCGCTCGGCGATTTTTTCCACATGGTCCACGCCGTCGTCACGCACGGCACGCAGCACGTCAGCCAGGCCGCCAATCCGGCGGTCTCTGCGGGCCACCCACATGGCGAAGACCATCGGCAGTCCGGACCACCGGCACCACTGATCGCCCAGATCCCACACTTCTGCGAACTGACCGCGCGGAGAATGAATCGCGCGGTCGCCAATCAGCAGGATGGCGTCCGCCGGGCAGTCGGAAAGGTCGGTATTCATCGGCAACGGAATGACGTCCGGTGTCCGACCAAAGCGTTGCTTTAGCAGAATGCGCGCCAGCGCTCCGCTGGTGCGTGATCCCTCATCCAACGCCAACGTGCGAATCGCGTCCGGCGGCACCCGCATCAACAACTTGACGCTCAGCACCGGTCCGTGGCAGGCAATGCATGCATCCGAAATGATTTGATAATCCGGGTGCCGCAGGCACTCGATGGATGGAATCAACGCCACGTCCAGTTCGCCCGCGGCGAGCCGGTCGGCCAATCGGCTGGGCAGATCAAACACCAGCTCTCCACGGGGGCAATGACGCTCAAACCGGTAGATGAGCGGCTTGGTATTAAGGTAGGTAACGGCACCAATTCGCACGGATTTGCCTCTTGATCGGGTCATCGACGCAGCGCGCGATTATAGGCAGCCGGTCTTCCACCGGAAAGGGGAGCGTCGGAGCCACGTGCCTGGTGCGGTGCGTCTGCAACGCAGACTCGCGAAACCCCGCGGCGTTTTGGCAGGATGGTATACTCGCTAGGGTCATAAAACCGAGTTGTAAGAGTGAAGGAGCCGAAGCCGTTGCGAAGGCTGGTCATTTATCTGCTGTTCGCTTTCAGTGGACTCGCCGCGCTCGTCTACGAAGTGATGTGGATGAGGGGGTTTCGGGTTGTTTTTGGCAGTTCCACTCGATCGGCCGCGGTCGTTCTGGCGGCCTATTTTGGCGGCATGGCCCTGGGCAGTCTGATCGGCGCATCACTCGCCAAACGCGGTCGTCCACTTCGCCTGTATGGTTTGGCGGAGATTTGCGTCGGGCTGTCCGCGTTGCTGGTTGGTCCCTGGCTGGCGGCGTACGCGTCCGTCTATCCCGATCTATACGCGTGGACCGATGGCCGGCCGTCGCAGTTGCTGGCCGCCAAATGGCTGCTCGCCTTTCTGGCCATGGGACCGCCCACGCTGGCGATGGGAATTTCACTTCCGCTCGTGGCCCGCGCCGTCGTCACGCACAGCGGACATGTGGCCCGCAGAACGGGACTGCTGTATGCACTCAATGTGCTGGGCGCGACCGCGGGCGCACTGCTGGCCGGTTTCTTTCTGCCGGTGGCCGTCGGCGTTCCATCCAGCGTCTGGCTCGCCGTGGGCATGAACCTTGCCGTGGGTGTCGGTGCGCTGCTGCTGACCGAGGAAGCGGCGTCGCCTGCCGGCGAAATAGTGCTCGAGCCTCCCGACGCGAGCTGCCGCACGGCAACGACATCGGCGCCGCTGCTGGTGACGGCCGCGGCAGTGTCCGGGTTCGGAACGCTCGCCCTGGAAGTCGTGTACCTGCGCCTGCTCAGCCAGGTATCGGAGAATTCGGTGTACAGCTTTGGAGCGATGCTCTCCCTGTTCCTGCTGTTTCTGGCGGCCGGTTCTCTGGTCGTGGCCTGCTGGCTAGACCGTGTCAACCCGTGGCGTTTTCTGGCCTGGACGCAACTGGCCGCCGTGCCCGCCATCCTGGTCTCGGCGCTGCTTTACACCCAGACGCCCGCCATCGGACTGTTCGCCGCGCACGATACGCTCGGACAGCGGCTGGTAAAAATGGTGCTGGCCACCCTCCCCGTATTGGGGCCTCCGGTGCTACTGACCGGCGTTGTCTTGCCAGCCACGTGGAAGATTGCCGCGCGGAGCGGATGGGACATTGGGCGGGGTGTGGGCGTCCTGACCGCCGCCAATACGCTGGCGGCTGTCTGCGGTTCGCTCGCCACGGGCTTTTTCCTGCTGCCTCTTCTTGGACTGGGCGGGAGCACCGTTGTCGTGGCGTCCCTGTATGCGACCCTGGCCGCCGCGGCGTTTCATCGCGGATACAAGGGCATCGCGCGGTATGGGGGAGGCATCGCCGCCCTGGCGATTGTTGTCGCGTGGCACCTGGCGGGGTTTGCCTCGCTGGCGACCCAGCCATTGCTCCCTGGAGAAACACTCGTCTCGTACCACGACGGAGAAACGGCTGCCGTGGCGGTCGTCCAGCGCTCCGATGGCCACCGAATGCTGAGGATGAACCACGATTACTTGCTCGGCTCCAGCGTGGCGGCCGATCGCGAGATTCGGCAAGGCCGTCTTCCCATGCTGCTCCATTGCCATGCCCGGACGATCGGGTTCATCGGTATTGCGACGGGCATGACGGCCAGCGCTGCTCTCGATTTTCCGGTTCAGCAGGTAGTGGCCATGGAACTCGTGCCCGGTGTCGTCGACGCGCTGCCGTCGTTTACTCGCTGGAACCGATCGTTTTTCAAAGACCCCAGGGTGGAGATCGTCGTGGCCGACGGGCGAAATCATTTACTGGGAACCGCCCGGCGCTTCGATGTCATCGTCGGCGATCTATTTGTCCCGTGGCACGCCGGCACCGGCGACTTGTACACCGTCGAGCATTTCAAGGTCGTCCGCCAGCGGCTGGCTCCGGACGGGTTGTTCGTGCAGTGGCTGCCGATGTACCAGCTCTCCAGCGATCAGATGCGTTCCATAACCGCGTCGCTGGCCGCCGTGTTTCCAGCGATCACACTCTGGAGATGTGATTTTGATTCCGTGCAACCGCTATGGGCCCTTGTCGCTTATCGAGACAAGCTCGTGTTTAACGCGGAGGGCTTGCAAACTCGTTGCCGACGGCTGGCCGCGGCGACACCATCTGCCGATCCTCTGCTTGCGGACGTCGAATCAATTGCACTGTTGTACCTGTGCGGCGACACCGCGTTGCGAAGGTGGGCCGCAGAGGTACCGATCAATTCCGATCGGCGCCCGATCGTTGAGTTTTCAAGTCCGGCCACCGCGCGCCGTGATGCGTATGAGTTGCTGGCCGAACACCATGTGCTGCTCGAATCGCTCAGGCCTCGAACGTGGGCCTATACAGACGTTCCGCAAATGGGACGCCCGATCGAACAGGTGATGCAGACAGCGGATAGCATCGCGGATGCCAACGCGGCCCGTCGCAATCATAACTTCGAATCGGAATTCCGCCTGGCAAAGAGGCTGGCGGAGGACAGCGGCGACGTGTACGCGGTTGCCGGATTTGTGATGGATGTCGCCTCGCGATACCGTGCTCGGCACATGACCAGTCGCAGCGATCAATTGCTCGAAGAACTGGCGAACTGCGAATCGCCGCCCGTCGCAGTGCTCGTGGCCCTGGCCTCGTCCAAGCGGGTGGAGGGTGAGCAGGCCGAGGCCATTGAACTGCTGGAGCGGGCCGTGCGACGGGCCCCGAGTCGATTGGGTATCCGGCTGCAGTTGACCGAACTGCACGCGGCTGCCGAACATTACGCGGAAGCAGAAAGCCATTTGAGGCATATTGTCCTGGCCCGTCCTAACGACCATCGCCAGCGTCTGCTACTCGCCCATCTGCTCGACAAGCAGGAAAAGCGCAAGGAAGCCGCCGAACAAATAGAACAGTTCCGCGAGCGATGGGACGGTTCCGATCACAAGGACATCTGGCTCTACCTCCGAAGTCTTCATCTCGGGCAATATTTTGATGCCGAGGAGCCTTCTCCGTGATGGATAAATCGGTTGCAGTGGCACGGTGGAGATTCCCGACGGCGAAGGCCCGCCTGGTGGCACTGGCCGTGGCCACGACCGTAGTTGCGTCAGCGCGTGCGGATGATCACCGCACCAGGGAGGCGCTGCGACGGGGGCGGGTGCCGTTACGCACGCTCGTGATAAATGAGGGCGACGTCGCCTTGTTCGACGGACAGGTTCAGGCACTGCCGCTGGTTCGCTGGTCCCGGGCGCAGCCGCTGCGCGTTGGAGAGCTGGCCATGGATATCACGACCGAATTTCGCCCGTCCGCTCCGCATCACGCGGCCAGCGCGATTTCGCGTCTAAGCCGCTATTGCGGCGCGACCGTAATTCGTTCAGGACGCGCGGTGGCGCTCCGTTACAGGCCGCGAGCGCCGAGCCCACAGGCGCAATGTACCGCGTCGCTGCGACATCTGTTCGAACTCCGCGACGCCGGGTGGACGAGCGATCGGGAAGTACAGGTACGCCAACAGGTCGGGCGACTTTCCGCGCCATTACAAACGGCCACAGCGGTTCTGCTGTCCGCCTTGCTGGACGCCCACCAGATGTGTGCGTCGGAACTTGCAAGTCTGGGCATCGAGGATCACCGCCGCCTGGTCTCTTTTCTTGAGCGGTACCTGTACAACCAGCAGACCGCCTTGGAGGAAGGCATCGCGAAGGACCGGCAAGACGAATATCGAGAACTGCGCGATTGCCTGGCAGGTTTCGATCATCGCATTGTGTGCGGCGCAGCTCAGAACGTGATCCATGCCGCGCAACTGGTTCTGCCCCTGATCCAGCACGCGGCGCGACAGCCTGATGGAGGATCACTGGACGTCCAAACGCCGCTCGGCCGGGTGGTCGTTGGAAATACGGGCAACGACCGCTACGATGGTCGGCCCGCCGTACTGGTGATCGACCTGGGCGGCAACGATCATTACGGCGCGGCGGGACAGAACCATTGGCCTCTGCAGGCAGTCTCCATGTCGATCGACGTGGAAGGGAACGATACGTATTCGGCCGCCGAGCCGAGCACCCACAGTTTCGGTGCCGGGATGTGCGGCATCGGACTGCTATTCGATCTGAAGGGTGACGACCGTTACCGTGCCGCGGATCAGTCCCAAGGATTTGCCGTGCTGGGCGTGGGACTGCTCTACGATGCCGCGGGAGACGACCAATATCTGGCTCGCGCGGGAGGGCAGGGGGCCGCGGTCGCCGGCCAGGCGTTGCTCATCGACCTGGCCGGTCATGATCGCTACCGCATCACCACCGCGGGACAGGGGCACGCGGGGCCTTCGGCCGCCGCCGCGCTGGTCGACATGCACGGGAACGACGAGTACGAAGCCGGCGACGAAGGGAAGACCTATCCGTCTTACCAATCGCCGAGGCACACCGCATGCTACGCGCAGGGATGCGGGCGGGGCATTCGGGCCGACCGTCGTTACGGTCACGGCGCTGCGGGCGGGATCGGGCTGCTGTACGACGCTTCCGGCGATGATCACTACCGGGCGGAGGTCTTCGGCCAGGGCGTCGGATACTGGCACGGGCTCGGATTGTTGATCGACGCCGCCGGAAGTGATTGCTACGAAGGGCACCAGCATGTGCAGGGAGCGGGCGTCCATTTTTCCGCCGGCGCTCTCGTCGACCATGCCGGCGACGATCATTACCATGTTTCCGGAAAGAACGCGTGCGGCTCGGCACATGATCTGTCCGTCGGCGTTCTGGAAGACCATTCCGGCAACGACACGTACCCAGCCGCCGACCTTGCCTTGGGGGCGTCGGTCCATGCCGGCGTGGCCCTGTGCATCGACCACGCCGGCGATGACGATTACCAATCCGTGGGCCGCATGAGCCTCGGTTCCTGTGCCCCACCGTCGCGGACCATGCGAAGGGCGATGCACGGGGCCGGCGTGTTCATCGATCTCTCCGGCCGGGATATCTACCCGGGCGGGGACGCCGCAAATGATTCCGTTTGGCAGGACGGATCGCGGGAGGACGAAGCGATCGCGTTCCTCGGGCGAGGCGTGGATCTCAACAGCAATCCGGGCAACAGCCCGGTCGATGCTCCTGCCCAACCCGTTCCCTGAAACACTCCCGAGGACCGGAAACGGGACGGTCCTCATGCGGTCCGGCCGACGGACACACGACGACGCTCTTCAGCCGCGTCTAAGCGACCGGCGCGCCGCCGCCAGGCAGGCGAGTACGGCCGCGACTACGTACAACAGCGTGGAGGGTTCCGGTACGCTGCGCGTTGTGGCTTGACCCGTGAGAATGTCAACGAATCCGGGGATGTCGTCGAAGTCCAGATCGCCGTCGTCGTCGATGTCTCCCTTCGTATCGGGAGGAACGCCGTATGTCGCTTCATAGCCGGCCGCATCGGTGAGACCCAATACGAACGCGCCGATATCATCGAAGTCGACGTCGCCGTCGCAATCCAAGTCGCCCACAACGATGGCTTCAAAACCTATCGCAATCCCCGGGCTTCCGACATCGATTCCCGATCCACCAGCACCATCGTTCAGAGCGACGTACGCCCCGTTTTCGTCGTCCTCGCTGAAGCCCAACGACGTGCCGTCCACGTCCCATTCAAAAGACTTGCCTCCGCCCGCGGAGTCGCCGAACGTCACCGAGGTTAGCTCGACGCCGCTGGCATCATATAGATAAAGTTCGTCGCCGAGCGCGGACAGGCCCGAAAACTGAACGCTTCCGGTGAAACGGTCCCTGTCCAGCACTTGTACCGCGCCGTCGAGCCCCCACGCGTTTTTGAAATCCGCCAAATTGGCATCGGCTTCGTCCACAAGGATGATCGATTCGCCGCCACCAATCGTAATGTTGGGGAAGATGGTATTACCTGGCACCGCGTCGTTGTCATCCCACGAGAAGCCGCCGAGGTCGATGTCGCCTGGGCCCTTATTGGTCAATTCCCACCAGTCTCCATTGGCGGGTCCGCCGGGATGACGGCTTTCACTCATCACTTCGGTGATGACCAGCGAGGTTTGGATTTGCCCGGCCACACTTAGTCCCGGACTCCCGACGTCTATTCCGTCGCCTCCGGCGCCGTCTCCGTCAGCCACGAACGCACCGTTTGTGCCGGCGTTGCTGAAACCGAGAAAGGCTCCGCTTGTTCCCCATTGAAACGTCTTTCCGCCACCGTCGGCATCGCCAAAACTGACACTCGACAACAGCGAATCGCTGGGATCAAACAGGTTTACCTGGTCACCGCCGCCGGAGAGGCCGGAGAAATTGATCGGTCCGGTGAACAATTCGCGCGAGACAACTTGCACAGACGCAGGCAGGTCCCACGCGCTGGCGAAACCACCGATGTTGGCGCTGCTCTCGTCCACAACAAGGATCGATTCTCCCGGCCCGACCGTAACATTGGGAAAAACGGATGTGCCCGGTATGGCATCGACATCGTCCCACGAGTAGTTCTGTAGATTCAAGGACGATGCACCGTCGTTGGTCAGTTCCCACCAGTCGCCGTTGGCCGAGCCCGGCGGGTGCGCGCTCTGGCTCAGGACTTCGGTAATGACAAGCGCTCCTTGTGCCGAGGCGAACCAGGTGCCGGATGCCATGGCGGCGAACAATACGCCTGAGAGTAGCCGTTTCATGAGTGCCCCATTATTCAGTCAGACAGCCAATCAGTAAGCCAATCAGTAAGATCGTCGAGGGTGTATCCGTTGTACTGGTCTCTCTTAGGATAAATGACAACGGCAGCGGCGGCCACGAATTCGGTTGCGAGTCGATGGTCGGGCTGGTCCGGGCACTTATTTGAGTCGATGATCGGCAGCCGGACGAAACGTTCAAGTTGAATGATGACAACGGGTTGCGGTGCTGGACGTCCGTTCGTGCAACACGGCGATGGCTGGCGGCTACCTGCTGAGCCGTTGCATCTCGGCCAGCACATGATCGACCCACGGCGGCGGCTTGCTAAGCGTCGATGTCAGTTGCAGGGCGCTCCGATAAGCGCGCAGCGCTTCCCGGGGACGGCCGGCGGCTGCATGGGCATCTCCCAGGTAACGGAAGGCGGCCGCGTGTTGGGGTTGCAGGTCGATGAGCCGCTGCAAAACATCGATGGCCGCATCATAGCGTCTGCTGAGCACGAGGGCTTCGCCGAGCCTGCCCAAGGCAAAGGTATCCAGCAAATCGCGTCGAGGGCTGTCGGCGACTTCCAGAAGGAAATCAATTACGGACTTTTTCGGTTCCGAACCGTTGCCGCAAAGCATCGCGAGCAGCCTCAGTGCGCGGGGATTCGTTGGATCGTCCTTTTTGATTATGTCGATCAGTTCGCGGCTGGCCTCTTCATAGCGTTCGCGCTCCATCGCCGTTGTGACGTTTTGAATGCGGTTATAGATGTCGACCATGTCCTTCGGATCGCGCCGTCCGGCGGTCGCCGGCTTCGGCTGTCGGCTTCGTGGTGTCGCGCGTGCCACGTAACCCAGCGCGTTTAGTTTTTCCAGATCGCTGTCATCGAGAGTCAATTCTTGAGGAGCGAAACCGGGTTGAGACTCGAGGAAAGCGAGCAGGTCCTTGTGGCGAACCTCCAGTTCGAGACACCGTGCATCGCCTTGTCGATAAAGATTGTTTCGCTCGTGGGGATCCGCTTCAAGATCATACACTTCGGGCCGCGGCGCATGGATGAATTTTTCGCGTCCCAGCACGATTCCGGACAGCGTGGCCCAACCGTACTCGGTCGTTACGAAACGATTTTCCAGATAAATGGCCCGATCTGTCGTCTCCGTGGGACTGCGGGAGTCGGTGCCGACGGGGAGCTGCCATCCGTCCAGGCCGGGCGGAACTTCCAGCGTCAACCAGGAGAGAACCGACGGCACGATGTCGACGACGCTGACCGGGTTGTCGACGACCTGTCCGGTTCCGCGACCGTCGGGCAGCCGTACGATCAGCGGCACTCGCAGGGTGGAGTCGTAGGCGAACAGGCCATGCGTGGGTTCGCCATGCTGCCCCAAGCCTTCGCCGTGGTCCGAGGTCAGGACGATGAGCGTCGGTCGGCCGCGAGGGTCGTCGACTGCGTCCAGTAGCCTGGCCAGTTGCGAATCGACGTGGGCAATCTCGGCGTCGTATGCCGACCTGGTGGCGAACTTCGGGTTATATTCGGGCGGTGCATAAGGGGCATGGGGGTCGAAGTAATGCACCCACAGAAAAAACGGATGGTCTCCGCGCCGAGTAAGCCATCGCAGGGCCGCGTTGGTCACCTGGCCCGCGTCGCGCTCCGCATAGCGGAAGTCTCCAGCCGGGGATCCCTGCGACAAATCATCGTCGTAATGGTCAAACCCTTGGTCAAATCCGAAATCCCGAGCGAGCACAAACGCGCCCACAACGGCTCCAGTCTCGTAGTTTTGTCGCGCCAGAAGTTCTGCCAGAGTGTCGACTTGTGGGGAGAGTGCTTCCGGACCGTTGTCGTGAATGGCGTGGCGCGGTGGCCAAAGTCCCGTCAGGATCGACGCATGGCCCGGCTGGGTGAGCGGAGCCGGAGAGTAACAGTTCCGGTAGCGTACGCCGGACAGGCCGAGCCGGTCGATGGCGGGTGTATCGGCCCGG